>NZ_CAMRAN010000015.1 GCF_947039875.1 uncultured Photobacterium sp. | reverse complement strand
TATCTTAAAGTATAGGAGATAATTTAACAGTAGCTGTTAAATAGTGGGAATCAGGAAAATTTATGTGTTTCATCAAAACCAATTACAAAACCAGTATGAGATTGAGCGTAATGAGACCACATTAATAAATTATGTCTTGATCTAGATAATGACAAAACACCAAAGCTATCACCTAAACCTGATATGATTTTTTTTCTTATATTGTCTGGCATTACTTTAATTTTATCATCTACCAATTTTATCGTTTCATCTTCTGAAAGGTTAAATTTAGATAATGTTTTTTTTATGTACTTATATCTTAAATCATCAAGTTTAAATAAAGGGATAGATTCAAATGGATCATTTAACGATGTTAATGGCGTATATCTTATTTTTAAATGTTGCAAAACATCAATTCTTTCCTGCGGTAAGAATTTATAAATCATGTTACACCTTATTTATAAATTTAAAGAAAAACAATACTCGACAACACGAGAAGAAAAAGATCGCCTTAATCGGTGACCTTTTAACATCACGCCTACTTAGTCATTAACTCAACTGCTGCCCATTTTTCTTTTGATGCTAATTCAGATTCTGCATTGATGCTTTTTATAACCTTTCCATTTATAAACGTGTATTCAACAATGAAGAAGTTGCATGTGGAAGATATCTCTATTGATATAACTCTTTCTAAATCAATAATTTGATCGTTATTTGTTGCAAATATTTTCATTGTTTAATATCCCATATTAAATATCATTCTTATCTGATTCAGTTTGAAATGTTGGCATTTGATCATGCAATCTGACACGCTGTAACAACCAGAAAAAAAGACCGCCTCAATGGACGGTCGACTTAAATAACTTAATTACCAATTATTATCTTCAGCAATTTTTATTGACGTTGAAAAAGAATCTATTAAAGAATTTACATCTTTCTGAGATTGTTCTTCTGTGTAATACGTAAACATATTATTTTTAACATAGACAAATGATTCAGGAGTGATACTTATTTTAGCCGCTCCATCTTTAACTTTAATGTTAATTATCGCATAGGCATAACTAGCTGGCGCATAATCACTAGCTGGCATCACCATGCCAAGCAAGTATCTACCAGAAACATTGCCAGATTCTTTATCTGTAAATTGAACAACTGATTTAGCATTTTTAAAGTTATTAACCATCCAATTATTAGCTTTAACAAAAAGTGAATTTTGAGCCTCACCTTTAATATAAATAACTTTTTCTACGGGAATACTCTTAGTTGTAACAACTTCAAAAGATGAACATCCCTGCATCAATAGAACTAAAAAAATAAATGCAATAATACGACTCATAACAACCTACAATAAAATTTAAAAAAGCAATATACACACTGTGACAACGCAAAAAAATGCTTTGCTCACATTTGTGTAAATATACTTTTAATCAGGCTGTTATATGTATCAATATGATGCAACCCAAATATCCGTCAAAGAGCCCCTGTAAACGATTTTAAGACCACAAGCTCATATCACTCGACAATAGGTATTACTTTCCTACGAAAACAGCCCTATTTAACAGTATGCATCAAAAGCGATCCGAACAGAGACAGATACGTGGTAACGTCCAGATACGAAAAAACCGTCACGATGGACGGTTCTTAAAGTTCTTTATAGATGGATAATAGCTTGCTTAGGTCAACCATTCCATTGTGTTGGCAACTACACCTCCAAGTGCTCCAATTAGCGCTGAAGATAGATATAAAAACAGAGTGTTTGGTTTTTCCATATTAGTCTCCTTATTAAATTTATTTGTTAAAAACACGAAAGTTGAATGCGCGATAGTGATTAAAAATAAAAAACAAGGAAGTGCAATGTAAGGGCCAATAACAACAGAACCGATTGTAACCTCAGTGATAGCTGACCTAAACAAGCTATGTATCTATTTTATCATGGAATTAAAGATTATAAACAAGTAAATGATTAAACTATATAAAATAGATATACAACCATTTTGAAAATTTCCTCACATAGGAGGGTGAAAATTTTTAGACATTGCACATCAAACCTAAATACCCGTCAAATCCCCCCTAGAATTGATTTTAAATCCATAAAACCCCACCACTCGATAGCTAGTATTACTTTTTGCTAAAAACGGCTCTATTTAACAGTATCCATCTATCACGTACTTCGCGATCAGCGTTCGTGATAATTCCCCTTGAAACAGCTCATTTTATCTAAGAAAGTCACCTTAAATAAGTCTCAATATGATGTTGTTATTTTGTTAATGATGTTACCCGATCCTAAATTATTACTTTGAACTCGATTTGCAGACTAATCACAAAAAAATAGCGATATTCATCAACTTACAACGTCGGTAGTCATTACAGATGTTATGTGAAATTGGTGGGGAAGCTCGTCGAAATAGTCTGATATTGGTTATAAAAAACGAGCTAGAAATTATCTTCTAGCTCTTGAGGTCAAAATAAGAAATAAATAGTTTAAAGGCTGGATTTAGGCAGTACCAATAAAAATCAAGTAGTGCTCATTATTTTTTTGAGGGACTATGAACCAGTTCATTTATCTTCAGCTATAACTTCGTTTATTATTATTCTAAGTTCATGATTCCACTCGTCACGATTCGCTGTATTCGACCTTTTCATATACCAAGCATGGCGTTTTAATTGAGACTTAATGGAAACTTTCCATTGCTCGTCAGAATTGTCATTTTCTAGTATTTGCTCAAATGCAAAGAGCATTTGGGATACAAACCATGGGTATTCCTTCGTGATTTCACCATTTTTAATGATTTCATTTTTGTTTCCATAAGCGAGTACCACGTTATCAAAGCAAAGCTTTAAATATTCTTGATAAGTTGAGTATGCTGTAGCCCTTCTTGATTCTTTACGACCTGATCTCAATTGTATGATTGTAAATAGTAAAGCGATGCCTGCTATTAAAGTCATTATAATGTCAGCTCTATCATTCCAGAATTCAAAAGTTAGTAGCTGAGCAATATTAGTATCTAAGCAAATCATTTAATATTTCCTGCTGGAGGTGTTTTTACTTCTTTATTAGACTTCATAGATTGACCACATTCTCTAAAATCAAACATGTTCATTTCAAAAGTTGATATAGAAACTTGGTGAGAACCATGAGTATGGGTTATTAACTTATGGAACCTTTCTTTATAAGGGGCCTTAGCTACAGATCCTCCAAATTCTCCGCTATTTACTAGTACTACATGCTGATACATATGATAAAAAAGAGCATCCACCATACTGTCAAATGTTGATATATCTTTATTCATAGCCGATACGATATATGCGTGTGACTTGTCTTTAAGGTCAGCACTTAACTTAATATCTGTAGCGTCATAACAAATTGAACCCGTTAGCTTAAAACCTTCTTGATCTTGTAATGCAGGGTGAAGCAATTCAATTATTAGTTGGTAAGGCCTCCAAGAGGAAATTTCCCCTTTTTCTTCAGATGTCATATTTTGTTTGCCTTGTAAGCGTTTAACAAATCGACGTCCAGAGGAACCCTTATTTGGGATAATCCAAATGGCTGCATTATTTAGCTCATGTATGTTGTGGATATGGCTAAATCCAATACCTGCAAAAATAATAGCGCCTGTTTTATCTGACAGTCTCTCTAATATATCTAGATCGTCGGGTGAAACTGACAATTCAGGCCATACAATTAAATCAGCCTTTCCTTTAAGGTTTGGTATATCATTTATACTATCGACACTAGCTATTTTATGTAAGATCAATTCAGAGACAGACGCAACATGCCGTCTGTGCTTAGCTCTATATTTAGGGGTATCTAGCTTTAGTCCTTCTTTATCAAAATCCTTCACTAAAGGTAGAAGTGGCTGAACCATAATTACATTTAAATGCTTTTTATTATGATTCCAACCGAGTTTAACTTTTTCAGTATAAGTTGGAATGTTCGATAGATTACAAAAAGAAAGCGCTTGTACCACCACTCGACGATTTATGCACTTTTCTAGTTCATTCAGATCCCATACTCTAGGCCAAGAGTATGTGCTATCACTGCTTTCAACTCCCGGCCATTGGAGAAGTTTAAATAGTAAAGTGGAGAGCCAATCACTCATAGGAGACTTACTATCACCAAAAGCTTCAGGCGAATGCATCATACCAATTTGTCTTTTTAATATATTGGACTTTATCCCACGATATGCAGGGCGATCACTTGAGTTAATGATTGTGCTACTCCAATCTACAGAACCTAAAAGACAGCTTCGTATAAACATCCCAATAAAATATAGTGGCTTATGCTCTTGAGTTAACCAGTTTGGAGGTGAGTGAAATAATTTCTGTTCGTCTTCAAAATATTCTAGGTCAATAGTTAATTTACAAGAAGACTTCAAACGAAGTAAATCATCCCAATTAGTACAGCAAATTTTTGTGTTGGCGATATCAATTGGTTTTGAGAAGTTGAGTTTATCAAGCATACCTAGTGTTGTTTGGAGTAGTTTTAGTATGCCGTTCTCATGTGTAAATGGATTGGGATCTGCTCGTAAAACAGACAATAGAGATATTGACTTATTATTGTAAAATGAAAGGTTCCCTTTGATTTTTGCATAATCATTTATTCCAAGATAAGTGGCTAAATCATTAACTCTGTTGATCCACTTAAGATTCAACGATCTTGCAATCGTATATAATGTTTCGAACAGCTCAGGATTATTCAGCATAACCCTCTCACATATTTTCCAAAGATTTCCTCTATGAAGAAGTCTTACTCTTGGCCTTGCAGGTTGTTTTGACTTGGAGAAAGTTTGACGTTGTTTTGGCGGATGACGGTTATAGATTGCCTCCAAAGCACTCGAAATAGAACGAAGTACTTTGCGTTTATCTAAAGCAATTTGGTTAGCAAGCAAAATTGCAGTAGTGAAATCCTTCGGTTTCACTTGAAGATTTACATTACGAAATCCGTTTAAAAGTTGAGTAATTAGATCGAATGGTTCTTTATTGACTGATTCTTTTAGAGCAGAATCATTGCGAATAAGACAAAAGAATAAAATTTGTTCCCTTAACGCTTCACTAAAACTATCAAGTCCATCTAATTTATTAAATGCATAGTTTTCGAGGTACTCAAAGTAGCCTTCAGGATGTGAGTGGGCAGGAAATGCCCATCTATCTTTTGTATGGATTGCTGTTGCTGAATGACGGAATATCTCACTGATACAATACTCAGCAAAAATTATTAGCTCTGGTTTATCTTGCTTTCGCACCTCATCCAAATTTCGTAATATTGGTCGCAATAATTGTTCATGTGGGAATAACTCGATCCCTTTTTTTAGTAGCAGTAAAAGCGAAGGATCTTTTGTCCATTTTGAAATGAGTTTGCGAGCCATCCTCTCTTGCAAATAGTCCCATTCCCCTGCGATAGGTATTCCAGTATTGCTAACTTCTTGTGAAATCATGTTACGTTTTTGACGGAGTAAAATATGAATTTTATTTGCTGTGAAACGAAGAAGAGTATCTTTACGAACATCGTTAAATGTTTTATCAATAAAAGCTAACTCACTGACAAAGTCATTATTCCATTCTTGTTCATCTAAGGATTCACTTTCTAAGTTATCAGAAAGCTCTATCAGACCTTCAAGGTGACCTAATTGTTCACTAAGTTCATGTAGTGGCATGGGACCACTCAATTTACTTTGGATACCTGCAAGTTTTGCCGAAAGAGCACCTTCTTTTGAACTGAATTTCTTTACCTTTGTCTTTTTAGGTTGAAGGATTAACCCTAAGTCAGATACATATGACTCTAGTTTTTTTGTTATAAGTTCACGAAGCTTCGTTTCTGTATCTTTTGCTTTGTCTGTTTTAATAATTAACCGCAGGTCATCTACATAACGACATGCATCAATTAATAAAACATTTTCTTCGTCGTCTAAATAATGTCCTATTAAGTCAGCGAGTTGATTATCAAAAGCGAGCATGTAAATGTTTGCAAAAAAACCACCTGCAACTAACCCCTGTGGAATTCCTTTTTTGTGTTCTAAAGATTGAATGTGTTTATTTCGGCAAACATCTTTATAAAGGGCATGAGAGCTAGGTGTCCAATCCCAGTTTTCAAACTGTTCTAAAGCATATTGGATGCATTCATCAGGTTCTCTACCTGTGATATCTTCAATTAACTTAAAAATCTTTTCGTTCAGTATACTTCTATCAATAGAGTCATAGAATTTAGAAAAGTCTAAATGGATCTCATAGATCTCTTCTTTACTTGTTTTAATCCGTTTAGCTTCACGACCAAAATAGATAGGGCGAGCTAAGAATTGCTGGTAATCTTGAAAGAACTTACTGTAAGTATTGCTATTCCCCCAAGAATAGTAAGCATCAAGATCAATATATTTACAATGAAGTCTATTTCCGTAGTTGATAACACCGTTTTTATGTATTTTATCAAAAGGTGTTAAAGGATCGCCCTGTAAACTTTCAACCTTGTTCGCTAATAGCATCATAATAGCGGTAAAAAGCATTTGGTCATTGATAGATACATGAGCTAATGGACGCATAGGTAAGAGTGGTACATCACTATCTTGTTCTTGATTTTCTTGTACTTGCGGTAACCACTTCAGCGCTGAGGCTCCAATATCCGAAGGTGATTTAAACTGCCATTGATGCGACTTAGGTACCGGTATAAGTTGGAGAGGAGACAAAGAAAGGTTTTTAGATTTTAGTGTTCTAGATAATTCAGAAACCCTGATGTCTAACTCTAAAGCTGAGCGATCTAGGTCGAAACAATCAACATACCAGTTAACGCCTCTTATGTGTTGATGAGATTTTTTCCAAGCATTTAGAAGGATTACTTCATCTGTAAGGAAATTTTTTGTAGGTAAAAGCTTGCTGTATTTTTTATCTAATAGCATGAGAGAATTAACCAAGTGGTATATTCGGTTTAAATAATAATCATATGATACATACTTTACATATTATTGATAATTGATTGTAGTGAATTACTAGCTAAAAATAATCAAAACCAATACGTAATATTAATTTGAGTGTGGGTTTTCACTTGTAGGCAACAAAAGTATTGGAAACTCCTGTGATATAGACAATATGAGCTTTATCCTGAATTGTTTTGGGTCATAAATATGTTTATATAATTACGAGTCATTTCAGGTATACCCTAACAAAACCGGTTTACATTACCCCTCAACCTGCATTGCGGTATTTAAGAAACCACTACTATTGAACCATTCAAAGGAACTGACTTAAATTGAACCAACAGGGGAGGAATCTAAAAAAGCCTAAAATCTAATAATACAACCACAATAACTCTACGACGCGCGGTGATTAGATTCCCTATCGCCCTCGCGGACATTCAGTGCCTGAAACGACGGAGGGGATTTGGGCATTAATAACGCTTTCTCGTCTAAATATTGCCATTATCTTTACGCTGTTACTAATTATCACGGCTGTTTTTTAATCATTCCTAAGTCTGATATTACCCATCTTGAATAGCTTCTAATTAATAAGAAAAGAGCAGTGCGTCTTTTTTACTATGTTGAATATAGCATTATCACTTTTTTGTATCATTGTTACATTGTGTTATTTATGTTTCATTTGTGTAATAAAATTTTTATTAGGATTGCGTTTTTTTGGTTTTATTATCAGTAATTTACAGCTCGTAGTGTGACCAGTGTGATCCATGTTTTATATTTTGTATCTTATTTAAGTATATTCTGGAAATATCGGTCAAAAACGAGCAATATCACCATTTGGTTATTCTTGCTAGGAATGCTTTAATCAATTTATTCTTATTAAGAGTTAAAGCTAAATTTATTAAAGTAGATAAATATTGTATAGAACCATTAATTATACCAATAAAATTAATGATTTATTACGTACGTGCTAGTGAGGGATACAATCTGTCATTGGTATTAGTTTGGATATAAAAGGTAAAAATCATGTCGAATGGCAATAAATCATCAGCAGAGAGAATCCTTGAAGGGATTGGTGGTGCTGCTAACATTAAGTTTTTAACGTGCTGTGCAACGCGTTTACGTTTTGAATTAAACGATAACTCAATTGTAGATAAAGCCGCATTAGATGCTATTCCTGATGTAATGGGTTGTGTTCCTCAAAGTGGCGAGCGCTACCAAATTGTTGTTGGTGGCGGTGTTGCGACGATGCATAGCGCACTGCAACTGTTAATTGAAAAACAAGCGAATAGTGGTGATAGCGCAAGTGATACTGAAACTAAAGTTGCTGCTGCATCTAATGATGATGTGAAAGCATCACTACGCTCTAGTGGTGTTCGAGGTAAAGTTGCTTGGGTTGATGGTTTCTTTGAATACCTTTCAGATTCGTTCCGTCCCATTTTAGGTATTTTACTAGGTGCATCGTTAATTATTGCATTATGTGCAGTATTAGATGCCCTACACATTGTTGATTTTAGGGGTGATAAGTCTGCGGGTTGGATCTTTGTCGATTCAATGTGGCATTCTGTATTCTACTTCTTGCCAATTATGGTTGCTTATAATGCATCTAAAAAACTTAAAGTTGATCCTTGGTTAGGTGCGGCAATCATGGGCGCATTAATGACGCCTGATTTCCAAAAGCTAACATCATTAGCGTCAACAACGTCTATTAAAGATGCAACTTTAGGCACTGTCTCTCACGTTGCACACGTGTTTGGTTTACCAATGCAGCTTAATGATTACTCTGGTAACGTGTTCGTTCCGTTGATCATGGTTGCTGTATTAGCACTTGTATATCGCTTCTTAAAGAAAATCATTCCTGACAATCTACACATGGTATTTGTACCATTCCTTTCTTTGATCATCATGATCCCGCTAACAGCGTTCTTGATTGGTCCTCTAGGTGTATGGATTGGTACTTACTTAGGTCTTGGTTTAGCTTGGCTAAATACGAATGCACCGTTTGTGTTCGCGATTTTAATCCCGCTATTGTACCCATTCCTTGTTCCATTGGGTCTACACTGGCCGCTAAATGCACTAATGTTAATGAATATTCAAACATTAGGTTATGACTTCATTCAAGGCCCTATGGGTGTGTGGAACTTTGCATGTTTCGGCGCGACAGCGGGTGTATTACTGATTTCTCTTCGTGAAAAAGATGCAACCATGCGTCAAACAGCTTCTGGTGCGTTAGCTGCCGGTCTATTTGGTGGTATTTCAGAGCCATCACTATACGGTATTCACTTACGCTTTAAGAAAGTATACCCACGTTTACTTGCTGGTTGTTTAGCTGGGGGTGTAACGCTAGCTGTTCTTAGCTCTATGTACGGCAGTGTTAAAACTCAAGCGTTTGCATTTACGTCACTATTAACGATTCCTGTGTTCCACCCAATGTGGATTTACGCAGTATCAATCGCGGTTGCTTTTGTTGTGCCAATGGTATTGATCTTCCTGTTTGATTATCGTACTGCAGAAGAAAAAGCAGAGCATAAAGAATAGGGCTAATTACGATTAGCTACTCTTTGTACTATTAATCAACAGAGGGGTATATTCATTCACCTCTCTATGAAAATCCCGCGATGAAAGTCGCGGGATTTTTTTATTTATAAATTATTAAAAACGAGAAGTTGGTAAATTGGAGTGCAAAATTATGTGCGTTATATAATTTATAAATGCGTTGTTGGTTTTATATGAATTATTATGTGGCAGTTAAAAAGCCAGATATGTGACAAACTTTTAACAAATATTACTTGTTATTCATGTTACATAGGTTACAAAGGTTACTTATTTGAGAGGATTGTTTTCGTTAAAAAATGCGTTTTTTGATAATTTTTAGTCTTTAAATTCATTGTGTTATGACTTGATGGTGGCGTTTAATTGCATTTGTTTCATTGTGATCTGTATTATAGTTTGAAATTATACTTTATTGCTTATTAGTAATTTTGATAGTCATCAAGTTATATTATTCGACGCATTTTATACTAATGCTTGAAATAGTACGGAATAAGTATTAGCAAATGACTACGGGGGTATGTCGCTAGTGCTTAGTGTTATTTCAATATAAATATACTCAGGAGCAAACAATGTTCACTAACGCAATTACCCTTGGTAATTTGAGCTGGTCTCTAACTGCGAAAGTGTTCACCACCTGCTTATTTGTTTTTGAAAATGATTTAGAAAAAGAGGCGTAATTAAAGTCTCATATTTATTTCATCGACAAGTGTAGAGTCCATCTCGAGGAGACAAGGTAATGAAAGCCTTTTTCAGTAAGTTATCTCAAGCAGTAATGCTACCGATAGCCTTGCTACCAGCTGCTGGTATTATGCTGGGGCTTGGTGGTAGTTTTACTAACCAAAGTATGATTGAAGCGTACCAAATCGGTATTTTGCAAGACGGAACACTTTTAAATAGTTTCTTACAGGTTATGACCGCTGCTGGCGGTATCGTCTTCGCAAACTTACCACTTATGTTCGCACTCGCTATTGCTATCGGTTTTGCACGTGCAGAAAAAGGTGCTGCGGCACTGGCTGCTACCATTGCATACCTTGTAATGAACGTTGCGATTGCAAAAACACTGACTGTTGCAGGTATGGTTGATACCACCAACAACACAGTGATATTAATGGGCACCCACTATGCTGGTGTACTAGCTGATGTGCTTGGTATTCACAATACACTAAGTATGGGTGTCTTCGGTGGTCTTATTGCTGGTGGCATTACTGTTGTGCTTCACAATAAATACCACGCTATTAAGTTACCTGAATTCTTAGGCTTCTTTGGTGGCGCACGTTTCGTTCCGATTATTAGTGCATTCTCTGCATTATTTTATGGTATTGCACTAGTCTTTATCTGGCCATATATCGGCGCTGCATTTGGTTCTATCGGTGCAATGCTCGGTGAGATGACTGCTTCAGGTCACGGTTACATTGCTTCGTTTATTTTCGGTATTATCGAGCGTGCATTGATTCCTGTTGGTCTACACCATGTGTTCTATCTTCCATTATGGCAGACAGAAATTGGTGGTACGGCTGAAATCGCAGGTCAAGTATTTAAGGGTACGCAAAACATTTTCTTTGGTTCTTTAGCGAATGGTGATTATTCACAGTTCTCTTCAACTAACTTTATGACGGGTAAATTCCCATTCATGATGTTTGGTTTGCCAGCCGCAGCTTACGCTATGTACACTGTTGCAGATAAAGAAAATAAAACCGCGGTGGGTGGTCTATTATTCTCTGTTGCGCTAACAGCGTTCCTAACCGGTATTACTGAGCCAATCGAATTTACATTCCTATTCTTATCTGCACCACTTTACTACTTCATCCACGTGCCACTAGCCGGCCTATCATTTATGATCATGGACTTGCTACAGGTTAAAGTGGGTATGACATTCAGTGGTGGTTTCATTGACTTCGCTTTATTTGGTATGTTGCCAGGCCTTACGGGTACTGAAAACCATTGGTACTACATTCCACTACTTGGTCTAATTTATGGTCCTGTTTACTTCTTCTTGTTCCGTTGGTTCATTTTGAAGTTTGATGTGAAAACACCAGGTCGTAAGGGTAGTGCGGTAGCGGTTGTTCGCAAGCAAGATTACCACGCATCAAAAGCTGCTGGTGGCGCAAATGACGCTCAAGCCGATGAGATGATTGAAGCACTTGGCGGTAAAGATAATATCGTTGATGTTGATGCATGTATTACACGTTTACGTATTACTGTTAAAGACGGTGACTTAGTAAAAGACAATCAATATTGGACTGAGCATTTAGGTGCGAAAGGTCTAGTGAAGATTGGTAATACAGGCATTCAAGCTATCTATGGTGCACAAGCTGCTGGCTTTAAAGCACAGATTAACGCGAAGCTAGGTAAGTAAGAACGCTAATGAGCTTTAAACTGAAATACCGACGTATTGGTACCTTCATGATTGATATGGCAATTGTGCAGATGTTTGCGATGGTTGGTCGCGATATCTACCTTGGCATTATTGCTTATCTCTCTAATGGTACTGGCGCGACGCTTTCGTTAAACGATATCATGGCATTGCCTGCATTATTGCTATTGTTTATGGGACTAATGTTGCTATTTATTGGTGCCTTTATGGGCTATCAATGGATCTGCTATCGTTTATTGGGTACGTCATTATCACGTTACTTATTAAGCGTTCAGGTAGTAACAACAGATGATCAATCATTGACGAAGCAGCGTTACTTAAAGCGTGAGTTTAATAAAATTTACCTTTGTGTAGCAACGTTGGGGTTATATCCACTTTATTGTGGGGCTCAATATTTAGCTTTCTCACATTTACCTTGGCATGATCGTACTAACCATACGACAGTAGTATTGGATTAAGTTATCATCATAAATATGAAAGCCACAGCATAATGCTGTGGCTTTTTTTTACGTTTTTTTGTCTATTACTATAGACACAGTAAAATTGTTACATTTAATGTTGGTTGTTTTTTGAGCCATTTTTGTCTCTTTATTTAAACAGTGTTTTATATTTTTGCATTTATTGTTGTGGCTTTTTTTTGGGTTAATATCATACTTTATTTGTCGTTTATGTATGATTTTATAGCAAAAAATGCCATTTATTTATTAAATACAGTATTGATTCCATTATTGGAAAGATAGTTTTCACTACTGAGTGCTATCTTTTAATTGGCTGGCTCACTACTCTTTTAGGGTGTGTGCAAATAATATGCATTAAAAATAAAGCAGTTAATAAAAGGAAGAAGAATATGGGTTTATTAGATTTTGCTCGTGGTATTGGTCATAAATTGTTTTCTAATGAAGATGAAGCACCAGTGAAAATTACTCAACATATTGAAGATAATAACCCAGGTATCAGTGAGTTACAGGTGAGCGTTGAAGACGGTATTGCGACTTTATCTGGTTCTGCTGATTCAGCGGCAGCACGTGAGAAAGCAATTCTAATGGCGGGCAATACTCATGGAATTGCAAGTGTTGTGGATAATATTGCAGCGCCAGAAGAGACAAGTGCTGTGACTTATTACATTGTTGAAGAAGGTGATAGTTTGTGGAAGATCGCTGAGAAAACACTAGGTAATGGCACTAAGTACGAATTAATTTTTGAAGAAAACAAAGAAGTTATTCGAAACCCAGATTTGATTTTCGCTGGACAAAAGCTGCGTATTACTCAGATATAATTTAGGCGTAATTTTTAATCACCCACATTAATAAAGTAAACGAGGATATTATGGATATTGCAAAAATATTAGAAATTGGCGCACAGTTATTTAGTCAGTCACAAGCAAATACAGGTGGCTTAAGCCAAGGTTCTATTGTCTCAGCACTGTCTCGTTTGCTTGGGGGAGATGAGAACGGTAAGGGTGTGAATTTAAAGCAACTATTGTCATCTATTGATGGTGCAGGCTTTGCGAATGTATTACAGAGCTGGCTTGGAAAAGGTGAGAACAGTGCGATCTCTACTGATGATATTAGTAAGATTTTTTCAGGTTCTCAGCTATCTGATTTTGCGAATGAATTGAATATTCCAGAACAAGATGCTAAAGCTGGCCTAAGTGAGGCACTTCCAGCTATGGTTGATAATGCTAGTCCTGCTGGTGAGATTGCTGGTGAATTATTAAATTCCGTGGGTGGTATTTCTGGTTTGTTCAATATGGCAGCAAGCTTGTTTGGTAAAAAATAAGCTTACGTAATATTAAGCTGATGGATTATTCACACTCAGATAAAAAACCTCAACTTGAAATAAGTTGAGGTTTTTACTTTTTATAATGATAAGAAAAAGAGGATTAAAATAGGTACTAACATGCTTAGAATAAAGCCACTTACAATGGCTATTGGCACACAACGAATACCGCCACAGTTTTGAATGACAGGTAAGGTAAAATCCATTGCTGTCGCGCCCGCATAGCCAATTGCGGTATTTGGATAACGGTTAATAAGTAATGGAATCATTATTAGTGCTAGCATTTCACGTAATAATTCATTTAAGAATGCCGCGCCACCATAAATACTGCCTAAACCATCACCAATTAAAATCCCTGCTAATGAATACCAACCAAAGCCTGACGCCATTGCTAAGCCATTATTTATGGGGATACCAAGTAACAGCGCTGCGATAATACCGCCTAATAATGACGTTATTAGAATTACTGCTGCAATGATAACGCCTTTTTTACTAAGGATGATTTGTCTCAGAGTCATACCGCTATTACGAAGCTGAATACCCACAAAAAATAGCAGTAACAATAAAATATGTTCACTGGCTTGTTCTACCCATGCTAGATCAATATTTAGTAATAACCCAATAATTAGCCCTAGTGCGACCACAAGGACTAACTTCGCAGATTCTAGTATCATTTTTGCTAGTGGTAATTTTTTATGTATGTGAGATGTTGGTGTGGGCCATAAACGATCTAGCACTGGCAGTGCAAGTAGATTACACACTGAGATGGAGATAAAAAAAGTAAAGGTATAAAGTAGAATTTGGCCTAAATTCTGACTGAGGTTATCAAGCCCAGCTAAACTTAATCCCATTAATGCGAGAATCGCTAATACTAAACGGCTTGTTTGTGTATTAATAAACTCAATAATATTGGCTTTTTTTATAGGAATTAAGTATCCCAATACCAATGGTAAAAAAATGAGTAAGATCCCCGATAACATATTTATCCTTATATGTATAAATTACGCTGAAAATGACATTGTGAATATCTTAATACAATGTTGCTGTAACAACATAATAATAAGTGATTAAAGATTAAGCGTTAACTTTGTGATGAATATAACATAAAAAAACAGAAAGAGTATATCTATCAACAGGAAAGAACTGAATCGAACAATGTTAATCTGCATGCATATGTATCAGAACGTATCGCCTAATGGGGAGGTTATAGACGAACGTAGAGAGATGTTTAAATATTTAGGCGATTAAATCAAATACCACAGCTATGAATAATTTGTTGCAGTTGTTTCTCAAATTCAAGTTCTGACATATTGGCTAATTCATACATTACTTCTGCGCCAGTAAGATCTAATTCAATTTCATGTTCATTGATACTTGTATCATTTGTTTTGAAGAGTAAAAAGTGATGTGCCATACGTGCGATCGTTAAATAAGAGATCTCACTATCGTGATGCGTTGTTATTGTATTGGTTGCAACTGCGATATAATCCTCATCAAAGCCCCATTGCTTGAGTACCACTTTACTGGTTAATGCACAGTTATCTCGGAAGATATATTTAGCAATATTAAAATCAAGATAATTGCCTTGTTTAATAAATTGCGAATATTCATTGATGAGTCCAAATAAACCGATATCAGCTAATAGACCTGTCAATAATGCTTTTTCTGGTTCAAGTTTAAAGGGCTTATTACTGTAGACATGCATTTTTTGACAAATGAGTGCCATCGTGGCTGCAAATTGACGTGAATGGAATGCACTATTTTTAAGTAATGAATTACATTCAATATTTTCAATAGATGTGTTTTTTAAAGAATGAATGATTTGAGCTGTAATAATGTCTCTTATTCGAATAATACCTAAGCGCGATACTGCTGTGAAAATATCGTTGCAAATAATATTGCGGCGGTTAAATATAGTCGAGTTTGCGGTTCGAATAATGTTGGCAGTTAATACAGGATCATCAATTAATAAGGTCGCGACATCATGCACGGTTGTTTCAGGATCTTCGCACAGTATATTCAAGGTTAGTAGTGTATCTGGAATGGATGGTAAGGTTAACCTGTTATAGCGTGCTGCCTTTTTTATTGAATAGCAAAGATTCGACTGAATAGCGCGAATATAATGTTGGTTATTAGCTTCTAGCCAAAAAAAAGATAAATGTGACATCAAAATATTACAGTGGTAAGCGGTGTTATGAGTGTACGCATTGTTGCGTAATGTACAAAGTGTAAGCTGCTATTTTTTTGACGCAGTTAACGCTTGGATTGCTGAATTATACCATTATTTTAGATTATTAATTAAGTTATGATCTTGCAGCTGCTGCAATAGGAAGTTAATTGTAATATCTGCAGTGGGTTGGTGGATGAGTGCTTGTTTTTGTTTTATTTCTATAGGTAATATTTCTAGCCAACGTTGGCTTATTTCTGGTATTGATAGCAACAATAATTTGAGTCTATCATCCCTAAGGCGAATGCCTCATTATTTGCGATTGCCTCGGTTACCATTCGAATATCACAGACTCTTGAAATAATAATTTTTAACCGTCCTCCGGGTAATAAATGTCCATTATGAGGTAATAATGCGATGGTATTCATAGTTTATCCTTGTCGTCTTTACACCTCTTACAAGAAACTTTATAAGGCTAGCACGATATATTTAATTGAGGGCAAGTATAAAAAGTGGCTAATTGTTAATTTGTTTCATAAATTTTCGACTAAAAATATGGGAGCAATCTCATATTCGAATGCTCGATGTATCATATGCTGTTGCAATGAGCATAAAATAGCTCGTCAAATGATTGACATTACTAATGGTAAATATTTGGTGTGTTTTTAGTTGTTATGGATAATATCTGGAGCATAAGCTATGACGTCAATAAAAGATGATTACTTGAATTATTTATCTAAATTTGGCCAACAAGAAAAAAGATCTATGTTTGGTGGTACCGGCATTTTTATTAATAGTGCTATGTTTGCTATTGTAACGCCGACCTCAATGTATATTCGTGGAGGGAATGAACTTGATGAAAAATTAATTCGTTCTGGCTGCGAAAAGTTTAGACATATAAAAAAAAGTAAAACAGCTACCGTTAATTATTATGAAATTAAAACCCTATTTTTAACGGATCAATCTCAATGTGATTCATTTGTCGAAGAATCAATTGCTTTTTCTTGTCGTGATAAACATTTTAGATCTTCTGAATCAAATCGTCGTTTGCGTGATTTACCGAATATGCGCTTAACATTAGAGCGAATGGTAAAAAAAGCTGGTGTTTTGGATGTAGATACTTTTTTGAATGCGGGTGCCGTTAATGTCTTTAGGCGTGTGTGCGAACATAATGGCCAAGAATTAGATCATAAACTGTTATGGATATTTGCTGGTGCTATTCAGGGGGGGCATTGGCAGTTATTAAGTGAAGATCACAAACAACAATTACTTGATGAATATCGCCAACAAACACATTAATAAAGACTAGCTAATTGATAATGTAAGCCTATATAAGATGATGTAGCTGAGAAGCTGTGATTTTTTTGCTATGCTGGTAGCAATTATGTTGTTGTGGCTAAAGTATGCAATTATCTAAGTTATCAGGTTCTGTTCTTTCTGGATTACATTGTTTTTTGATTGCAGCAGATCAAATGAGTTTTACTCGAGCTGCTGAGATTTTGTGTTTAACACAAAGTGCGGTCAGTCATAAGATTAAAAACCTTGAAGATGTCTTAGATGTTCAGTTATTTATTCGACAACATCGTAAGTTAGTCTTGACCGACGAAGGTCAGCGTTTAAAGCTAGTTTTAGCATCTAATTTCGGCAATATTATTCATGAAATTCGTGATTTAAAAAGTACGGAGCTATGTGGTGATTTAACCGTTTCAGCTCCTCCGACTTTCGCTCAAACATGGTTAGTGCCTCGTTTGACGTCTTTTATTGAAAAATATCCAAACCTACGCATTCATTTACGTACAAGAAATGATTTAGTTGATTTTCAGATCGAAAGTTATGATTGTGCGATTTATTTTGGTAATGGCCTTTATCCTAATCTTGCGGTAGATAAATTACTTGAAGAGACCATGTTTCCTGTGTGTAGTCATGATTACGCATTAAAGAATAAATTGTATAACCAGCCTGAAAATTTAATGCATTGCTTATTGTTACATGATGCTGCGCCATGGGCGAGAGCTGGCAGAAATGATGAGTGGCAATTTTGGGCTCAATATTTCAATGTCGCATTACCTGATAATAATTGTACGTTTGATCGGGCTGATTTAGCCATCAAAGCCGCTACGACAGGTATGGGTGTGGCAATGGCTAGACAATCGTTTGTTGCAGAGCAATTAGCGACATCCCGTTTAGTGTCACCTTTTGATATGACAATGAGTTCGGCACATAGTTACTATGTTGTCTGCCGTAAAGAGATGCAGACTTCGCCAAAAATAAAAGCATTTAAAGATTGGTTATTTAGTGAGATTAATAACTAGACTTCAGTAACCCAACTGATCAAAAAAGGCGCACCAAGCGCCTTTTTGGTGAAACATATTCTTTATTTTTATTTAATAAGCTCGTTACCTGATAGCTCATCTTTTTCAAAGTGAGATAGACTTTCTAATGTTGTTTGCGCAATACTGCCCAGAGCTTCTTCGGTTAAAAAGGCTTGGTGGCCTGTAAATAGTACATTGTGACATGATGATAAACGACGGAAAACATCATCTTGAATAATGTCATTTGATTTATCTTGGAAGAATAAATCCTTTTCGTTTTCGTAAACATCAACACCTAACGCACTAATAATACCGCTTTTAAGTGCTTCGACGGCATCACTTGAGTTAAGTAAGCCACCACGGCTGGTATTGATTATCATCATTCCTCGACGCATTTTTGCAAACGCTTTACGGTTTAGCATGTGATAGTTTTCTTTGCTCATTGGGCAATGAAGGGTGATCACATTTGCTTGCGCGTAAATTTCATCAAGGGTGCAGTAGGTAACACCAAGTTCTAGCGCAATAGGGTTTGGATAAGGGTCATAAGCAAGAATATTCATGCCTAAACCTTTTAAAATTCGAATTGTTGCAATACCAATTCGACCAGTACCAATAACACCGACAGTACGGCCATGGAAGTTGTAGCCCGTTAAGCCTTCTAATGAAAAATTGGCGTCGCGAGTCCGTTGGTAAGCACGGTGGATTCGGCGGTTAAGGCTTAACATTAATCCCAGAGTATGCTCGGCAATAGACTCTGGAGAATAAGCCGGAACAGTGACGACTTGTAAATTTAATGCTTTTGCCGCGTCAAGATCAACGCGATCAAAGCCAGCGCAACGCATTGCGATAATTTTCACCCCTTGCTCGGCCAATATTTTGAGAACAGGCTCGCTAAGGTCGTCATTAACAAAAGCACAAATAGCATCAAAGCCTTCAGCCATTTTTGCAGTGTGATGATTGAGTTGAAATTCAAAATAAGTGAGCTGTTGATGGAATTGTTTATTAGTATGAGTAAATGATTTTTGGTCATACCCTTTAGTGCTAAACACAGCTATTTTCATAATATCACTCCAAAAACACAATTTGTTATTCAGTCATTATTAAGTATAAAGCCTTAATATCTGACTAACTTACACGGTTATTATGTGATCAAGATAACAACTTTGTTGTAAATAGCAAATCATTTGTATGACAAAGTAACCGAGCGAAAATAACGGTTATGGTTATGCTGCTGTGGCTAAGTGGTTCATGTTATGATTTAGATTGTTCGTTGCAACTTACTTTATTTTTGGGATTCAATATGTTGAAAAAAATTCTTGCTAGTGCAGGCGCTGTTGCGATTATTGCGTGTGGTCCATTGGCAACGGGTCAAATTGGACAGAGTATCTATATGGGAGCGGTTGAAAACTACCATAGTCCTTATTTGTCTATCACCAATAAAAGTTTTGAACGCGGTTATTTATCTTCAAATGCAGTGTCTCGTATTGAACTTAAAGATCAATTAAAAGCAGAGTTTGCAGAGCAAGGCTTACCGACGGTATGGTTAGTCAACCATCATATTGATAATGGCTTTTTAGGGGTCAAGTCAACCAGTGAATTTGTGATTGATAAACAGTTAGCACCGTTGGTTAACAAAATTTGGGGTAAAAATATTGCACCAATGCAAATCGTTACTGATTCTGGTTTTACAGGGACAACCCATTTTGTTATGACGATAAATCCAATGGATTATACGCATGATGATGGTGTAACAGCGATCAGCAAAACATTAATGGTGAAGGGGGAATTTGATCCTGAGAATGGTAAGAGTCAATTTAGTTATAATCTACCTGAATTAACTATTGCTACCCCAGATAAAGAAAGCATGGTCGTAAAAGGCATTAATGGTGAAGGCAAAGGTCAAATGCAAGGTAACTTTTGGATTGGACATCAAACCTTCAGTTTAGAACATGCCAAATTTACAACGGCTGATCAGCACCAATTTATTGACATTAATGGTGTTAGTGTTGCAATGAATAATGCGTTAAGCCAGCCAAGTGGTGAGAAAACACCGACAGAAGATACACTGCAAGTTACTAATACAAATACGATTCAAGTGGCGAAACTAACTACACTTGATGGTCAACATTATCAAGATGTTGCCTTTAAGCTTGCGTTAAAAGGTTTAAATTATAAAGCAATTAGTCAGTTAGCTGCGATGGAACAGTCTTCACAAGCGACTCAAGATCCAGCTCAAATTAAACAAGCGATGTTAGCATTAGATTTATTGATTGCTCATGGTGCGACGGTTGATTTATCACAGCTTAGTGTTAAGACGCCTGAGGGAATTGTTAATGCCCAACTGCTGCTCAAAATTAAATCAGGGTTAGAGCATGCTTCTACCCATTTGATTGCTGTAACAGATCAATTGAGCGGTAATATCAATATTGTGATTCCTGAAGCGTTAGTGGTTAAAGAGCCGTTGTTGGCCGCGAAGTTACCAGTATTAGTGAATCAGAAAATTGTTACTAAGCAAGATGGTAATTATCAATTACAGGTGAAAATTATGGCTGATCAATTGGAATTTTCTTCTGGTAAAAAACTATCATTAGCAATGATGGCACTATTCCTGCAATAATCTTAATTTAGGTCGGTTTAGATTATAAACAATAAAACGCTTACTTTTTGAGTAAGCGTTTTTTATATATAAAGTGTTAATTATCATGATATTAAACTTTTTCTTGATAAATATGTTTAAAATGGAACATTGATATTTAGTAAATCTAAATATTTAGACTTAACTTAATGTTATAGGTGTTGGTTTATTTTAATTAACATATCAAAGGATTAAATATTATCCACAACAGGATACAGTATGGTGGGGGAAGCTATGGAATCATTAAAAGTAAAAGACTATATGAATATTCGTCCGGTTACATTTTCTGAAAGTATGTCGTTATCCGCAGCATTAGATAAATTGCTAACAGCGAAACAGATTGGTGGACCGGTTATTAATGAGCATAAGCAAGTAGTCGGTTTTATATCAGAACAAGATATGATTCATAAACTGCTTAAAGTGGGTTATCACTGTCAAGATAGTCATACTGTTAGTGAGTGTATGCGGGTTGATGTGTTAACCGTGTCTGGGGATGACACTATCATTGTGCTAGCTGAAACTATGACTGGGCAAAAGCCTAAAATATATCCTGTTGTTGATGATGGCCGGTTGGTGGGGGTCATAACGCGCCGTGATGTGTTAACGGCAATTAGTAATCAAATTGGGGCTTGCTTTAAGCATCCATTGTGATCAATATATAATCATATTTGTAGATTTGTAATTAAAAAAGGCGCTCTGAGCGCCTTTATTTTTGATTATTATGGGCTTGTTTTATGGCGCCATAATACCTATTTGGAGACATTGTGAACAAAGAAAATACAGCAGAAAATAGCCAGGCTAAATTTTTAACGGGTTCTATTATGCGCCATATTGTGGTGATGTCAGGAACGGGTGCAATTGGTTTAATGGCGTTGTTTTTAGTCGATTTGCTCGATATGTTTTTTATTAGCATGTTAGGACAAATAGAACTTGCTGCTGCGATTGGCTTTGCTGGGACTTTAGTCTTTTTCTCTACTTCAATGTCTATCGGTACATCTATTGCTGCAGGAGCCTTAGTCTCACGAGCGCTAGGTAAAAATGATCGTCAACAAGCGCGTATGATAGCGTGTAATGTGATGATTTTTGCTGTCATCATCAGTATTGTTGTTGTGAGTTTGATGTTGTGGCAGTTGCCACTGTTACTTGACTTAATTGGCGCTAAAGGGGCTGTGGCTGATGCTGCTACCCAATATTTAGTGATTTTACTGCCCAGTGCACCATTGATTGCGGTGTCTATGTCTGCAGGGGCGGCATTACGTGGCGTGGGCGATGCGCGGCGTTCAATGATCGCAACACTCATTGGCGGTGGCGTTAATGCGGTCTTAGATCCTTTGTTCATTTTCGGCTTATCAATGGGCATGCAAGGTGCGGCAATTGCATCGGTGTTTGCGCGATTAGCTGTTATGTGTTTTTCCTTGTATGTCATAGTCTATAAGCATCAATTAGTTGCTAAACCTGATCTTACTAGTTTTAAACTGGCATTACCGACCGTGGCTAAAATAGCTTTTCCTGCAATACTCACCAACACCGCAACCCCAATTGGTAACGCTGTCGTGACCAGTAATATTGCCCATTTTGGTGAAAGTTTTGTCGCGGGCTATGCCGTTATTGGACGCATTATGCCGGTTTGTTTTGCGTTAGTTTTCTCATTATCAGGGGCCGTTGGACCGATTATTGGTCAAAATTTTGGTGCAGAACGATGGGATAGAATTAATCAAATATTGCGTGACGCGATGCTATTTACGGCGGTTTATTGTGTTGGTGTTTCGCTGTTACTTTGGTTTGGGCAAGGTATATTAATTGAGATGTTTAGCCTCACTGGTGATGCGGCTGAAATTGTCGGTATATTCTGTAGCTTTATTGCTGTGACCTTTATTTTTAATGGTGCATTATTTGTGGCAAATGCAGCCTTTAATAACCTTAATCGACCAACCTGGTCAACGGTTTTAAATATAGGTAAAGCGACCTTAGGGACAATACCTTTTGTGTTAATCGGCGGACATTTGGCAGGAGCTGGTGGCGTGTTAATGGGTCAGGCCGTTGGTTCGGTTGTGTTTGGTATTATCGGTTTTGGTTTAGTTATTCATCAAGTCAAGAAGATGGGGCTAACGCATGAACAACAACTGCTAGATGAGAATGACATCTTGACCCCATCGGTACCAGTTACACCATTTTGTTCTTCACGTACTTATATGGGAACCGAAGATGTTTTGGATGAGGTATTGGGCGTTGATGTTGAGCACAACTGTATTACCGCTGAGCCCAAAAAGTAAGTTATTAAAAGAATATTGGTTATGTGAAGTCGCTTATATGTAACTATATTTTTGATAAAGATGGGATATTTTTACCGAAATGTGATCATTGTTTTATCTAATGAGTGATTATTTCATCACTTTATTGATCTAACGCGATGAAAAAAGGCTTATAGCCAGCGACAATAATAATACTAACAATTATTTGCTTGTGGATGAATGTTAATCGCGACTGCTGTTATCCGCTATCGTTAGTAATGTTAGTTTAGCCATTACACTTCACCTTTATATTAAGGAAAATAAAGGTGATGGCGTCTTTATTGTTTAAGGGAATAATGCACTATGCGTCAAAATCTTCGCTATATCATACCGATTTTAATTCCACTATTTATTTTATTGCTGCCAGCTTCCGCTTTTCCTCTTGAAGGGTTAACAGTCATTCAGCAACGTGTTATTGCTATTTTTCTATTAGCCGCATTGTGTTGGGTGATGGAGCCTATTCCTATCTACGCAACATCTGTTGTGATCATTGTGTTGGAATTATTGTTACTGTCAGATAAAAGCCTGTATTTATTTAGGCTTGAGCAAGGACAGCCTCATTTTGGCAGTTTAATGAGTTATAGCGAGATAATGGCGACCTTTGCCAGTCCGATTATTATGCTGTTTCTTGGCGGTTTCTTTTTAGCCATGGCGGCAACCAAATACCGTTTAGATGTCAACTTAGCGCGAGTGTTATTAAAACCATTTGGACACCAACCTAAATATGTCATGTTTGGCTTAATGCTGATCACGGCTATTTTCTCTATGTTTATGTCAAACACAGCCACAACCGCAATGATGCTCTCTATTTTAGCGCCAGTTATTACTTTGTTTAGCGCCAAAGATCCGGGAAAAATAGCGTTTGCTTTATGTATTCCAGTTGCGGCTAACATTGGTGGTATTGGCACGCCTATTGGTACTCCTCCAAATGCGATTGCGTTGAAATACCTGACCGGAGAAAATCTGATCACTTTTGGTGAATGGATGTTCTTTGGTGTGCCATTTGTAGCGGTGTTATTGGTATTTGCATGGTGGTTGATTAATAAACTTTATCCTGCAACTCAACAATCGATTGAGCTGACAATTCAAGGTAAGTTTCTTAAAACGCCAAAAGCGATCACGGTTTATGTGACATTTGCTGTCACCATTATTCTATGGTTAATGGGGTCAATGCATGGCATGAATTCTTATACTGTTGCATTAATTCCAGTGGCTATTTTCTCGTTAACGGGGATCATCAATAAAGAAGATCTTAAGAAAATATCATGGGATGTTCTATGGCTGGTGTCAGGGGGTATTGCGCTTGGTTTAGCCTTGGATAAAACCGGTTTAGCAAAATTAGTCGTGCATAGTATTCCATTTGATATTTTCTCTCCTTATGTGGTCTTGCTTGGGGCGGCGATATTGTGTTTATTGATGGCTAACTTTATGTCACATACCGCAACGGCAAACTTATTAATGCCAATTATGGCGGCATTAGGAACATCGATGGTGTCGTTAACGCCTTTAGGTGGTGAAGTGACATTGATTTTAGTGGTTACTTTTGCAGCATCGCTTGGTATGTCATTACCGATAAGTACGCCTCCCAATGCGTTAGCTCATGCAACAGGGCATGTTGAAAGTAATCAGATGGCTCGCGTTGGCGTTATTATTGGTGTTGTGGGGGTGTTATTGAGTTTTGTGATGATTTGGGGACTACAGGTCATCGATCATATTTAAGGATAATGAACTTAATTCAAGGATGCTGGCATGAATCAACCAAAAGCATTGCGCCGAATCATCGATACCTATTTTCAAGATCCTACTACGACCATGGCTGTTGTCGCGGGCACTGAGGTTTTACGTCAAGATGGGTATAACGATCGCTTATATTGGGTAAAACAAGGTGAGCTATCGGGGTATTTAAAAAGCGAAGAAAATGATTTAAGTGCCCAAGTGTTTGTCGTGAAGGAAGGGATGTTTTTTGGCGTTCACAGTTTTTTTGCACAAACACTTGTTGCGTCAACGACAGTTGTTGCCGAAAAAGACAGTGAAATTGCTTGGATTGATTTATCAACGCAAGCGATTGACTCTGAACATTATGGTTCATTAGCTGAACAATTTATGCCTGTGATGGTACATGAGTTGGCAATGCGACAAATGCTAACGGGGATTGCGGCATTAGAAAAAGAAAAAGCATTGCAAAAATTGTATGCCACTGAACAAATGACGACCTTAGGTCAATTAGCCGCTGGTATTGCCCATGAACTCAATAATGCTATTGGTGTTATTAGCAGTAAAACGGAGAATATCCAAACCGCGATTAGTCAGTTTGTTGGTGATAACCAGCCACAAATGATGCCATTTTTACAACATGGTATCGATCACGGTCAAACAATCAGTTCTGCACAAGTGCGTGAGCGTACCAAGGTATTACAACAGCAATATAATTTGAGCCGAGAACAAGCACGTACACTTGCACGGGCACTACCGAGTGGGGAGGTGCCTGCTAATTGGCTTGAAGATATTAATGCTGCACTTGAATGTTGGGACACGGGGCGTGATTTACGTGATATTCGATTGGCGGCTCGCCATGCCGCAAGTATTGTACGTTCGGTAAAACAACTTGGTGGCGGTGATCATGCTCGCATACCCAATGTTGATATCAATGATACGCTTCATAAATCATTAGCGTTATTACAAAGTAATTTGCGAGCGGTGGAGGTCGTACTTAGACCTGCAATTTTACCGCCAGTAACCGCAAGCGTTACTGAGTTGGTGCAGGTTTGGGTTAACCTAATTAAGAATGCGTGCGATGCAATGGAACACACCGAAAGTCCACAAATTGAAATAGCAACGCGAAGTGTAAAGAATAAGTTGCTAGTTACGATCACGAATAATGGACCAATAATCGATGAAACCACACGACGTAAAATATTTAATCCCAACTTTAGCACCAAGAAGGGGGGATTATCGTTTGGTCTAGGACTGGGACTGGCCATTGTACAACGTATTGTAAATAGCTACGGTGGTACGATAGCGGTTAAAAGTGATCATCAATATACGACATTTAGAATTAAGCTACCGATAATGTAAGGGACTGTTATTATGGAAAAAATCACTATTATTTGCGTTGATGATCAACGTGAAGTGTTAAGTGCAGTATTAAAGGATCTTGCTGAATTTGAGCCATATTTTTTATTGGAAGATTGTGAATCAGCCGATGAAGCATTAGCGTTGATAGATGAACTGGATGCTGAAGGTCAATTTATTGGGGTAATTATTTCTGATCATGTTATGCCAGGAAAAAGTGGTGTTGAATTGCTTACTGCGGTGGCAAACGATAGTCGCTTTATTCATACCAAAAAAGTGTTATTAACGGGACAGGCGACCCATCAAGATACCATTGCGGCGATCAACCAAGCCCGTATTGAAAGTTACTTTGAAAAGCCATGGGATGCAGAAGTGCTTACTAACTGTGTGCGAACATTAGTGACAGAATACATTTTTGACATGGGATTAGATTATACCCTTTGGGGTGATATTGTTGATAATACAACTGTTTTACGACGTTTACGGTAATTAAACTCTGAGGGTGCGAGGGGATGTTTACTGGTTTTTGATAATTATTATTATGTGTTAATGGTAATAGGTCGCTATTTTTCTTGACCTTGGACTTAACTCAAAGGTTTATAATTATCAACAGTAAAACCTCATAGCACCCAAGGAGAACGATATGTGTGCTCAATGTAATAATAAAAAAGACCATATTCATACTGCAAAATCAACGGTTGCTAATAAAGCGACTGTTACAGTAGTTGCTGCAACCGCGGATTGCTGTTCAAGCGTAAGTGTTGATTGCTGTTCAAGCGTAAGTGTTGATTGCTGCTCGACCAATAAAGATTCTGAAGGGTATGGTGATAATGATACTGAAGGTCCCGCGGCGGGTGGTTGTTGTTCAACGACAACCCATAATACCATCCATCCAGTAACAAAAAAAAATAGCTTTACCATTACTGGTGTACATGTTGCAGCCAGTGATAAACCTGCAAAAAATAATACACATCATGATCATGATGTAGATGCCACGAGTGTGCACCAACATGATGTTCATGATCATAGCGCTCATGGTAAAACGTTTAGCTGGAAAGTACTAGGCATGGATTGCCCTAGTTGCGCCGCTAAGCTTGAAAAGTCCATTATGTCATTAGCTTCAGTCGACACGGCTAAAGTGATGTTTGCGACTGAAAAACTGATTGTAAATATTCATGATAATCAACAAGCAGATATTGAAAGCCTAAAATCGGAGATCGAAAATAAATCACAACAGACAGGTTTTACCTTAGTTTCTACTGCTACAAAAACCGCAGATTTACCTACTCAATCTTTTTTACATCAACACCTCTCTGTGATCGTTATTGCAATGATGATGGTGATTGCCTTTATTTTAAATAAAATGGTTTCGGCAGAAGCTGGGCTGTTAGCGTTTACGTTGACGACCATTGTTGGTTTATTCCCTATTTTAAAAAAAGCGGTTGTTTTAACCAAATCAGGAACACCGTTTTCGATTGAAACATTAATGTCAGTGGCGGCGCTTGGTGCTTTATATCTTGGTGAAACGGCAGAAGCGGCCATGGTTATCTTTTTGTTCCTTATTGGTGAACAACTAGAAGGTTATGCGGCTTCTCGTGCACGTAGTGGCGTTAAAGCATTGATGGATTTAGTACCAGAAGAAGCCACGGTAATTTTGGCTGATGGCACAAAAACCAAACTTGCAGCTGCTGAGTTAAAACCTGGTGATGTGATTGAAGTGGTACCGGGAGAACGTTTACCGGCTGATGGTCAAGTGTTGGATGTTATCGCCAGTTTTGATGAAAGTGCATTAACAGGGGAGTCCGTGCCAGTTGAGCGTACACTGGGCGAAAAAGTCATGGCGGGTAGTATGGCATCGGATAAAGTGGTGCGATTAACCATTATTTCAGCGCAAGGCGATAATGCCATCGATCGTATTTTACATATGATTGAAGATGCTGAATCACGTAAAGCACCATTAGAACGTTTCTTGGATAAATTCAGCCGTTGGTATACGCCAAGTATGATTTTATTGGCTGCGCTGGTGGTTATTATTCCACCACTGGTATTTGGTCAATCGTGGGATGAGTGGATTTATAAAGGCTTAGCATTATTATTGATTGCTTGTCCGTGTGCATTAGTTATCTCTACTCCCGCAGCGATTACATCAGGTTTGGCTACGGCGGCACGTCGTGGTGCATTAATTAAAGGGGGAGCGGCGTTAGAACAACTGGGTCATATTGAAGTGGTTGCGTTTGATAAAACAGGTACGCTGACTGAAGGTAAACCTGTTGTAACAGATATGATTTGTTGGGATAACGACGACGAGAAATTATTACGTCAAGCTGCAGCTATTGAAGCGGGTTCATTGCACCCATTAGCCAAAGCCGTGGTTAATCGCGCGAAACAACAGCAGGTCACTGTGGTTGAAGCAACAGAGCGAGAAACCTTGGTTGGTCGTGGTATTCAAGGCATCACCGAAGGCGATAATTTCTTATTATGTGCCGCTGATCGTTTGCCCGCGGCTATTGTTTTAACACCGGCTCAACAGCAACAAGCAACAGCGTTAGAAAATGAAGGCAAAACGTTGGTGGTTGCGGTGCGTAATGCACAAGCTGTTGGTCTTGTTGCATGGCGAGATAATTTACGTGACGATGCATTAGTTGCGATTGAAAAACTTAAACAGCTTGGTATTAAATCCGTAATGCTAACGGGTGATAATACTCGGGCTGCCGCTGCAATTGCGAAAGAGATCAATATTGATTTTCGTGCCAGCTTATTACCTGCTGATAAAGTCACTGAAATTCGTAAATTGAATGACGAACATAGTGTTGCCATGATTGGTGATGGTATTAATGATGCGCCGGCAATGAAAACTGCAACTATCGGTATTGCGATGGGCGGCGGTACTGATGTTGCACTGGAAACAGCCGATGCAGCCATTACGCATAATCGTCTTGCTGAATTGCCAGTAATGATTGAGCTATCGCGAGCAACCTTAAATAATATTCGTCAGAACATTGGTCTTGCTCTTGGGCTTAAAGGTATTTTCCTTGTCACAACGATATTGGGTGTAACGGGACTGTGGGTCGCGGTATTAGCGGATAGTGGTGCAACAGCATTAGTGACTTTAAATGCGTTACGCTTATTACGTTTTAAACCTAAGCAATCATTGGGTGAATAAATAATATTATTCGCTGAATAACGAAGAGCAGAATGGCTTCAACACCATTCTGCTTTTTTATTTATGGTTATTATTGAATACCAATAAAAGCGGTAAACGTTATGCTGAAGTTACGATTTTTTTGTGATGAACTCGATAGGAAAACGTTTTGCCGTGATCTTTGTTCAATTAATTTGTAACTAAAAATTATATTGCTTTTGGTTAATGTGATTTAACTCACTAAAAACAGTCTCAGCTTCCGTTATCTTGACATCAGATTTTGACAGACGTTGTTGTTATGTTGCGTATTACGTTTACTGTCAAGAAACACAAAAATTAACGATAATTATCCATCTCTGTTCCTACAATCAGAGCGATTAAATTTAAAGGGTATCATTATGTCTGACAATAAAGTGTTCCACCTAGGTGTTAATAAAGCGGATCTTAACGGTGCTGAGTTAGCAATTATTCCTGGTGATCCTGCTCGTGTGGAAAAAATTGCCAACCTAATGGAAAACCCTGAATTCCTAGCAAGTGCACGTGAATACACTGTATACCGCGCGCAGTTAGATGGTAAGCCTGTTGTTATTTGCTCTACTGGTATTGGTGGTCCATCAACATCTATCGCTGTTGAAGAGTTGGCACAACTGGGTGTTAATACTTTCCTTCGTGTAGGTACAACAGGTGCTATTCAACCAAACATTAACCCGGGTGATATGATTGTAACAACAGGTTCTGTACGTCTTGATGGTGCAAGCCTTCACTTTGCACCAATGGAATTCCCAGCGGTTGCTGATTTCACTGTTGCAACAGCCATGAAGCAAGCATGTGATGATGCTGGTGCGACAGTGCATACTGGCGTTACTGCTTCTAGTGATACTTTCTACCCAGGCCAAGAGCGTTACGATACATTCTCAGGCCGCGTAGTACGTCGTTTCCAAGGCTCTATGAAAGAGTGGCAGGAAATGGGTGTGCTGAACTTTGAAATGGAATCTGCAACACTATTAACTATGTGTGCAAGTTCTGGTTTACGTGCAGGTTGTGTTGCGGGTGTTATTATTAACCGTACTCAAAAAGAAATTCCTGATCACGCAACATTAAAAGCAACTGAAGCGCGCTCAATTAAGATTGTTGTTGAAGCTGCACGTCAAATGCTAACTAAATAATACGTTTTCAATAACGCGATTTATTTAATAAGTATGTTAGAAAGCCGATAGATTACTGTCGGCTTTTTTGCGTTAACAGCATGCAGATATAATACCAACAACACGATAATACTATGACGCAGTGAGGAAATTTAACCATTAGATTGTTTTTGTTGTAGGATAGTATTTCGTTGAGCTTAGTGAAGTTATAAACATGATTGATTATAAAATTATATTTCCAAATGGACATCAAGCGACCATAGCATTACCTATCTCTCCTGTATTACAGATGAAGATTGCTTACTTAGATGATGTATTTGTTGTAAGAGATATTATTGCAACTGTAGGGGAAAATATGACGACGGTAACACTTGTCTTAGATGAGGGTCAGCACCATACACAGAAGCCACAAGCAGCAGGGATTGTTTTTAATCGACTTGGATAATTCAGGCCAAACAGCATTAAGCGATTCTCAAAATTTGATGAAATAAAGAGGCCTTAAAGAAGGCCTTAAAGAAGGCCTTAAAGAAGGCCTTTTTTGATCGTTATTCTTTTTTATTAATGCAAGATGGCTCGCGATTTAGGCTGGGTTATGTGCCTGACCACCAGCACCTTTAAGCCAATCATGTAGATGAGTGTATAACTCTCCTAGTTGATCTGGGCCAATGATCGCTAGTCCTAAATCTTGAGCTCGAACAAGATCATGGTGACGCAAAGGACGGAAGCTCACTAGCATTGCACGTGCTTGTAGGCCACCTAGCAAGTCACGTAAGGATTCTAGTTTGTACAAGGTATCATCGCCATCATCACGCATACCTTTGGTCTTACATTCAATGATATGCAGTTTATTATTGACGATAGTTGCTACATCAAGTTCATTACGTACTTCACGCTCACCAATTTTACGGTAAACCTGCACACCTAAAGAGTGATCTTGAATAGTGGGTAACTCATTTTGAATCGCACGAACTGTACTGTGAACAAGGCTTTCTAACCACTCGCCATTAGCAAATCGACGTGCTTCTTCATGTTTAAATGTCAAAATACCATCGTGATATGTCGCAAGACCTGTTTCTTCGAGATCGGTTAGAAGTGTACCAAGTTCTTTATAACCTTGCTGCTTTTCACTTAACTCAACAGTTAGCACTTGCTCTTTACGACATGTAGTTGCTAGGTAGTTAAGCGTTGCTAAGCCTGGGCCTAATTCTAATGCAGAACTCGCCCAACGTTGCCCGAGCTCCCATAACTGATCGTTAAGAGATTCTGGCATTGGATTATCAGATAGCTCACAACGCGCACCAAAAATAGTTAAATAATCAGAAATTTGAATACGATCTTGTACTTGTTGTTGTTCGCGATCATTGGGGAATAACCAGCACATTTCATCACTGAATGGTTCAATGACATAGATTGGCCAATGAAAAGAGCGGAAAACTTCATAAGCGGATAATAAACGGTGACGTAAACCACAGCTTGCATTAAACCAAACATCACGGCTGTCTTGTTTTAATTGGTCGGCAAGTTGGTTCAAACGTTGTCTAATTTGGGTGACATTGATAATGTCGGGAATAATGAAAAATTCAACAATAATATTACGTGACGTTAAAATAGAAGCGAGTCGATCATATTGTTGTTGTTGTTTTTCTGTACCAATAAATACCATTTTATCGGCAGGTACGGCTTCGTCTAATAATGGAGTGATCAGACGGACTGGATCTTGATCAATAATGCCAACATGAGTAATCATAATAATCCTTAATGCGCCCTACATACTGGGCGTAATGTTGTGATGCGCATTAAATAAAAGAAATGCAAAAGTAAGTATGCGCACACATCTATAAGGTAAGTATATGAGGTTTTTTAGCGTAAAATTCAAGTCAAAATTTAGAGGTTAATAATTTACATATAAGGCAGAAACATTACGTATTCAGTTATTTTGTCTAATAGTCTATTTTTAGTCGTTTTTTTTATCTAAATATTAAAAATTTCTAAAACGCCATCAATATTAATGGCGTTTTTTTTGTTGGAAACATAGTTATCAATAATAAATTATATGCTTGGTGGTGTTGGTAATTGCGATGCTAATAGCCAAATCGCCAGTATGAAGAAGATTAAGCCCATAAATTTATGCTGGTTATTACGGAAATTTTCATTTTTAAGTAATGACTGACCGAATACACCAATGGTGGTAATAAGGAATAAATTAAATAATAACCCTAAGACATTAAGTAATAATCCAAGTACTAACATTTGTTCACCTGATGATGTTGCTACATGAGTTGAAACAAACTGTGGTAAAAACAAAACAAAGAAAATGAGTGCTTTAGGATTAAGTAGATTGGTAAATACAGCTCGACGATAAAGTGTCGATGCCATTTTATTTGAATGCTCTAATTCTTGAGGAGCGTCATCAGGGTGAGTGCGCATGCAATCCCAGCCCATTTTTAATAAATATGCGCCGCCAACTAAACGTAAAACATGTAAAGCGATTGGATTCATTGCAATAAGCGCTGATACACCAAGAGCCGCTAAAATAGTTAATAAAATACCAGAGGTTGCATTACCTAAACTTGCATAAATACCGACTTTGCGACCGTAAGTTAAGCTTGAGCTGGCAATAAGTAGCATGTCAGGTCCTGGAATGAGCAGTAGAGCAATCACAGCGGTGAGGTAAAGAGGTAATACATTTAAATCAATCATGGTAAAAACAACGTTATAGTGTAGAAGTCTATATTTTACACAATAAATAGTTCCAATCCATGAGTTACAAGCAATAGAGGGTGTTTTTTACTGCTTTGACTTGATTATGTATGTTAATCGTCTGTTTTACGTTATTGAGTTGTTAATAGCGATGGTTTTTTGGAAATGAAGCTAGGTATAGGACTGATCACTAACAATAAAAAATACCGTTGATGTGATCAGTGAATGGTAGGCTTTGTTGGTCTATTTTTGACTAACGTTGATTATGCTTTCTTGCTGTGGAAATGAAAACGCTCATGAAAGTAAGCTTTTAGATGCTCTTCCATATTGTGAACTTTATTATCAATTGCATCACACAGTACAGCATCATTGTTCATTGCATTTACGCGGTTAATGACCATTTCTTCGATGGCGGATTTTTGTGCTTCTGTTAGTTGTGGTTGTTGAGTTGTCATTATTTTTATCCTTAGAGAAGATATGAACTCATAAAATATAACGCGTTATGCATAATATCGATAATTATTTAAATAAGGAACATTTGCAAAAATTGTTTACGGATAAAGTAGCTATATCTGTGCGCTATAGTCTGTGATTTATCTTCCAAAATTGGACTTAATCGCCCTCATGAGTAGAATGGCCGCTCACAAGATTGGTACGTTTTTTTAAGGCACGGTTATAAATGGGTAATAACGCGATGAGAAGTAATTTTGAGTTGTTAGCTCCAGGTGGCGATATAGAGTCGATTAAAGCGGCTATCGTTGCGGGGGCGGATGCTATTTATTGCGGCTTAGATAATTTTAATGCCCGTAATCGTGCAACCAATATTACTTTTGAAGATTTAAATGGCATTGTTCGTGTTGCCCATCAACGCGATTGTAAGATTTTTCTTACGCTTAATATCATGATCCTTGAAAGTGAAATTCCAGCGGTTATTCGATTATTAAATAAATTAGTTAACACTAAAATTGATGGTGTGATCTTACAAGATTTAGGGTTGTTTCATCTTATTAAACAGCATTTTCCAACCCTTGATGTGCATGCTTCAACGCAAGTTAATAGCCATAATGAAGGCCAAATTTTATTTATGGGGCAGCTTAATGCAAGCCGTGTAAACTTATCTCGTGAACTGAATATCAAAGAAATAAAGCACTTAGCACAATTTGGACATCAACATAATGTGTTAATGGAAGTGTTTGTTCATGGTTCATATTGTATTGGTTTTTCTGGTTTGTGCTATATCAGTTCGGCTAAAAATGGTAACTCAGGTAACCGTGGTCGCTGTAGTCAACCTTGTCGAGATCAATACCAAACTACCGCCGTTGGTAAAGATTATCCACTCAATATGAAAGACAATTCTGCGTTTTCAAATTTAGAAGTCTTAGCGGATGCTGGGGTGTATTCATTGAAGGTGGAAGGACGCATCAAAAAATCACATTACGTTTATACCGTCGTCGATAATTGGAGTCGTCAATTAGATAACTATTGTAATCAAAAGCCATTATTAGCGGATACACGTGAGTTATATACTGTCTTTAATCGCGATTTCTCTAACTCATATTTAATGGGTGATATTAATAAAGCGATGTTTATCGACAATCCACGTGATAACTCTGTCGATCACTTTGCACAGATTGCTGATGCTAAATCTGAGACAGAAATTCAAGCGGTTAAACGAAAGTTATATGATGATAAAACCACTATTATCAAAACCGTTGAAGAACGAATTGCAGATTTAGACATTAGTTTATTAGCATTAGAGCTGACGATTATCGGTCAGGTTGGACAGCCGTTAATTATTCAAGTAACGACACCGTTACAACAGTTTGAAGTCACATCAACCTCGTTATTACGTCAATCAGATAATACAGTGCTTGATAGCGATTGTTTTGAAAAACGCTTCCGTAGTTTAAATAATGGTGAGTATTTATTATCACCAATAGATTTGAGTCAGTTAGCAGCAGATGTCGTGGTGCCATTTAAAGAATTAACGCAAATGCGCGATCAGATTGCCTGCGTCTTAAATGGTAATCAACCTTTAGTTGAAGCATTTGAGTTACCTAAAGCTATCCGTAAGCCTATTGTTGAGATGACACCACGATTATCAGTTCTGATTGCTAATCCTGCAGATATTGAAGCTGTGAGTCAGCCTGATACCGCAGTGTATTATCAATTGCCAGAAGCGATGGCAATGGAAGGGTTAAAATTAGTTAGTCTGTTCCAAGACAATCCGCATCTTATTCCTTGGTTCCCTGCGATTTTAATTGGCGAAAATTATCAAGCTACTGTGACGTTTCTTGAACAAGTTAAGCCATCGCGTATTGTAACCAATAATAGTGGTGTCGGTTATGTGGCGCATCAGTTAGGTTTAGCGTGGGTAGCTGGCCCTCAAATGAATATCAGTAACAGTTTGAGCCTTGAATGCTTACAGCAAGAGTTTGGTTGTGTCGGGGCGTTTATTTCTAATGAGATCAAACGTTCACAAATTAAACCCATTGCAGCCCCTGCTGGGTTTGAATTGTATTACAGCATTTATCACCCGATGATGTTGCTAATGAGCCGTCAATGCTTATTCCATCAAACCGTAGGCTGTAAGAAAAAGCGTTTTGATGATAAGTGCTTACGTAAATGTGATAAGTCAGCATCGATCATTAATCTTACTGAAGCGTCATTTGTGGTTGATAAACAGCGCGGTGATCATAATGCGTTATATAGCCCTGAGAACTTTTTAAACTTGGATATTGTGACTGAAATTCAGAATAAGTTTACGGGTTTTATGATTGATTTACGTGATATTAAAACGGAAACTGAAGTGAATGCTGATAAAGCAATGGTTGTCTCTTTGTTTGATACCTATATCCATGGTGATATCAACGCTCGACAAATACTAGAGCAAACCATTGTTGGCACTATTTGCCAACAATATAAAAAAGGTCTGTAATTCAGATGAATAGGATATTTCATGGTAGACGTAAACATTGTTGCTTTTGATGAAGTAAATAAAGAGAGTATTCGTTTAGTACGTGAGCTGGTATTTATTCAAGAGCAACACATTGATCCTGAAATTGAGTTTGATGGCTTAGATACACAAGCGGTGCATGTGCTGGTGGTTGATGGTGAACAACCATTAGGGACCGGGCGTATTTTAGCAAATGGACACATTGGTCGTATTGCGATTATGCAGGCTGCTCGTGGACAAGGATTGGGTGTAAAAGTAGTACGAGCTTTAGTGGAATATGCTAAACAGCAAGGTTATCCGAAGGTTGATCTTGGTGCTCAAACCCATGCTGTCGATTTTTACTGTAAGCTAGGTTTTATCCCATATGGTGATGAATTTATAGAAGCTAATATTCCCCATCAAGCGATGGAAATGCTATTAGAACACCCATAAATCGATAGCTTAGTATCGATTTTCTTCAATAAAGAAAACGCAGCTTATTTTATCAATCTTGTGTGAGTAAGATGGTTTAAAATTACTGCGTTTTTATCGACTGTTAAGATCTTAGCCTCTTAGAATAGTTCGGGATCTTAAGCTAGATGCTGTGGGTACATTAGTGAATAAGGAGCCCACTTATCTCTCCAAGGACGTGCTGCTTCTAATTGATATGCTAATTCATACAATAGCTTATCGTCGCCAAGTGGGGCAATAAACTGACTACCAATCGGCATATTGTTTTTATCCCAGTATAGTGGAACCGACATCGCAGGGTTACCAGCAAAGTTAACAGGTGCAGTGTATTTCAAGCGCTCTAGAATGAAGGTGCTTGTTACCTCGTCCCAATCATCCTTATAACTACCTTCATCGAGTCTTGTACCGGCAAAGGCTGCCACCGGAGTTATCACGATATCACACGCTTTAAACATGTCAGCAAATTTCGCTGGCAGTGTATTTAGGGCATCAACCCCTTGTTGAATTTCTTCTTCAGATAAGCCTGAAGCCTGCTCTATATTTTGTGCTAATAAGTGGGTTAATAAGCCTGATTCTGTGACCGATTTTCCAGAGACTTTCTCAACTAAGGCTTTTAATGGGCCAACTTTGGTAGCAAAGAATTTCTGGTAAGAATCCATTAGTACATCAAAAATGATAGGGTAATTCACATCAACAAGTTCATGGCCTAAAGATTCTAATAGCGCCATGGTAGATTCTAGGGCTTTATTTACTTCAGGCTCGATAGGTGTACTGTTTGGAATATTGCGCACCACACCAACTTTTAATTTACGTTTCAGTGAGGTAGTAACAAAACCAACAGGGGAAAAATGACCATTGCTTTTATCTTCTGTCATTGAGAACAGTGCTGCACTGTCGCGTACGGTGCGGCTAATAGCTTGGTTAGTTTTAACTAAATCATGTCCACCGTTCGCTTCACCACTTAACATACGGTAACGGCTTGGTTTCATACCAAGTAAGCCTGTTGTGCTTGGTGGTAGTCGGCAACTACCTGCACCATCTGTACCGTGAGCAAGAGGCACAACACCTGCTGCAATGGCACACGCAGAGCCACCACTAGATGAGAATGTCGAATATTCTAAATTCCAAGGGTTATGAGTTGCACCAAACAATTCGTTATCTGTGATGATAAAACTCGCCATTTCTGGCACGTTGGTCATACCAACAATGTTAAGACCCGCTCTTTCTAAGCCTAAAATGTAATCAACACTTTTGGTGATTTGACGATCTTTAAATAGCATTGAACCATCAGTACGTGGCATACCAGCCACATCAATCATGTCTTTAACTAGAACCGGTACACCAGTAAATAGTTGATCATTATTGACGTTAATAAGGTTACTTCTCGCTCTGTTATAAGCGGTATTGGTCATGAAATTTAGAGTAGGATTAGCGTAATCAATACGTTTAATGATGATATTTAATAGCTCTTCAGCAGATATTTGTTTGGTTTTGATTAAATTAGCAAGACCAAGTGCATCGTAAGATAACAAATCATCAAAAGGCAGTGTCTTATTGGATGTTGGAGCGAAAAAAGTGGGAGTGGTTGTTGTACATGCGGAAACAGCAAGTGACGATAGAGCTAATAAAAACTGGCGACGAGAGATCATAATACTTATCCATTCATTATGAGGGCTTAGATAAATAGTAAATGATAGAATGTAAATGTCTAATTAAAATGTTAAGCGCTTGAAATTAATTATGTTTTTAATAGGTGTTACGGTTTTTAATACTTAAAACAAAAAAGGGCTCATAAGAGCCCCTTGGTGTATTCAGGTTGAGAATAATAACAGTGAGTTATTAGCCTTTTTTAGCATTCTTTTGTAGGAAATCAAGTACAAGTTTACGGTCTGTCGCATTTAGACCTGCACGTGGGAACATACTGTTAGTAATACCTTTCCACTGTTTGTAAGTGAAGTCACTTGGGTGTGGTGCTGCGTGACAAAGGGTACAGCTACCGTAGAATAATTTCTCACCAGGAGATTGCTCTGGACCTTGCTCTGCTGCAACGGCTTTTAAGCGTTTACCTAATTGTAGTGACCAGATATCCACTTTAAAGTCTGATTTAACAACTTTAGCTGGCGTATACGCTTGGTTTGGCGTTTCGGCATCAGTACATTTCTTGAAGTAAGCCAAGCAGGTGTTAGCACTGGTTGCTTGGGCTAAACCACTGGTTGGTTGACTACTTGTTAGCATGTTGATTGAGCCTGAGTTACAACGACCTTTGCTATCAAGTTGTAGCCATGCACCTTCGTGGATGTAAATAACACCCGGCATTGCTTCAGCAGTGATACGGGCACCAGCGAGTAGTACACCACGGTCATTATAAACTTCAACAACATCGCCATCTTTTACACCACGTTCTTCAGCATCTTTCTTGTTGATCAATACGATTTGACGACCATCAACAGATTCGTAGCTGTTTACATCGGCATTCGCCATTTGTGAGTGCAAACGCATCCATGGGTGTGGGCTTAATACGTGTACTTGGCCTTTCTTCGCATTACCTAGCCATTCAAATGGTGGAATCCATTGTGGCATTGGTGGACAACTATTGGCTTTAAATCCAGCAATAGTTGAGCTATATAATTCGATTTTACCACTTGGTGTATGCAGTGGGTTCTTAATCGGATCAGCGTAGAAATCACCATGACGTACAAAGCTATTTGCTGCCGCAGGTGTTGATACGTGAGCGATACCATTTTGCCAGAATGTTTTGAAATCATCCGTTGCATCAGATGCTTCATAAGAGGCTTTAACATGTTGGTACATAGTTTTACCTTCGGTAAATTCTTTATGTACGTTAAACATGAAAGCAAGGCGTGAGAAGATTTCGTAGTCATCAAGACTTTCACCAACAGGCTCAATAACCTGACGCATTGCGTAGATTTTATTGTTGCTGTAAGTACCGCCAGATGAAATATCATCACGTTCAAGTGTGGTGGTTGTTGGCAGAACGATATCGGAATATTTCGCTGTTGCACACCACCACGGTTCGTGACAGATGATGGTATCGATATTATCGTTAAGCGCTTTGATTAATTCGTTAGTGTCTTGTTGGTGAGACAGTAAGTTATTACCTGCGTTATAGATAAGTTTTGCTTTTGGTAGCGTAAGGTTTGAACCATCACGAGTATAAGCTTTACCTGGGTTTTTCAGCATATCTGAAACCATAACCACAGGGCATGTCTTAGTGATAGGGTTACGACCTTGTGATAAACCGATAGGCATGCGCTTACCAGATGCAGGCATACCGCCATTACCATAGTGCCAACTAAAGCCTGCACCTTCACCTGGCTTACCAATTTTACCTGCGATTGCAGCAAAGTTGATGATAGCCCAGTGAATCATCTCACCGTGGTCAGCACGTTGTAGTGCCCAACCCGCTGCAATTTGGGTACGTTTAGTCACACACAGTTCAGCAAGTTCTTTAATTTTAGCTGCAGGTAAACCTGTGATTTCTTCAGCCCACTCAGGTGTTTTTACAACACCATCTTCGTCACCGATTAAGTAAGCTAGGTATTTATCAAAGCCAACTGTGTATTTATCGATGTAAGCTTTATCGTGTTGACCTGTTTTGTATAAATGATAAGACATTGCAGTAAATAGGGCAGTATCCGTATTAGGACGGATATTGATCATTTCACTACCAACTGCTTTATCTGTTTGGGTTTGTTGAGGGTTTATAGAGACAAACTTAATCCCTTTTTCCTTAAACGCTTCCCAGTGTTTTTGCATAGAGTGATCAGCAACACGGAATTCTACACGGTTGGTTTTCCATGGATCACAACCGATGAAAAGAACAACTTCAGTGTTTTTTTCAACAATTTCCCACGCAGTTTGTGGCGAATATACTTCCATATCTCCGATAACATGCGGAAGAATAACTTCAGAAGCGCCAGCAGAGTAGTCACCAGCACAAATACTTTGGCCACCAATAAGGTTAAAGAAACGACCTTGTAGTGTTTGTGGGCGGTTAACACCACAATGTGACCAACCACCGTATGAAGAACTAAATAGCGCTTCGTTACCGTGTTTTTCAACGGTACGTGCAATACAGAAAGCGGTTAATGCAATCGCTGTATCCCAATCGACACGGACAAAAGGTTCTTTACCACGAAGGTGAGGGTTATGGTCACCTAATGGATCTTCCAGTAGAGACTTACGTACCATTGGGTATTTAATACGTGTGTCGCTGTAAGTACGGCTTAACACACCTTTGGTTAACATTTCTGTTGGGAAAGGGTCGACATCATTGATTGGTTGAACACCAATTAATGTACCGTTTTTAACAACTGCTTTAAACGGACCATAGTGAGTAGCTGATGGAATGGTAATAGTATCTGATGCAAATACTTTTCCAGCAGGAAAAAGGGTGAGTCCGTTAGCAGCGATGGCCGTTGCTACTGAACCTTTTAAAAAGTTACGACGTGATAGGGTCATGTTTATATTCCGAAGACAAACCGAATAAGTAAGCATTTAAATGACATAATAAGCATTTTAATATTAATCGGTACAGTGATCTATTATTTGACTTATTTCTTGATAGGCTACACGGAAATATAAAATATATTAGGTTGCTAAATGGAAAATAAGTTACCACAAAAAGACACTACAATAAGTAATGTTTAATGCTCTACATAAAGAGAAAAATACTTAGCACTGCAACCAAAAATGGATTGATAACTATTCGCGATAGGAATAATCTAAAATTTGATTTACCGTATAGCTTACTGTATTTGCGTGTCATTAAGGTGTTGATTTTAATTGGTTATTTGTTTTTTTGTTTAATTGGAACGATGTTATCATCTTTAATGAAAAACGATATTTACAGAGTAATTATAATTAGAGCTCTAATTAAATAAAGGTTTTTATAAATTGTAACACAATTATATTTTTAGTTGTGTTTAGAATATTTATTTATATGAACCAATGATGTTGCTCTGTTAATATTCAAGTGTTAATTTGTGCGTAACTCTTTTTTTAACGTTGTTTTGACGTTTAATTCATTTTGGACCATCCATGAAGAAACTATGGCGTTTTTTAGTAAAGCCAAGTAGTCGTTATTCAGTATTAGCGATTGCAGTTGTCTGTGTGATCATAACATTGGCAGGCGTATTTACCTTTCACGAATCGATAAAGTTTAGTTCGACTACTGAGTTTTGTACTTCATGTCACTCAATGAAAGAAAACTATAACGAATATAAAACCAGCATCCACTACAAAAACGCATACGGTGTACGTGCTGAATGTCGTGATTGCCATATTCCAGAAAATGATCCGATTGCTTTTATGAAAGCAAAATTAGGTGGTGTTGGCGATATTTACAGTGAATTTATCAGTAAAGATATTGATACTCCAGCTAAGTTTGAGGCAAACCGTTTACGTATGGCTCAAAACGTGTGGCGTATGATGGCTGAAACCAATTCAGCGACATGTAAGAGTTGTCACTCATATACTGCAATGGATCATGCGAAGCAATCTCCAGCAGCGGCAGCGGCAATGACGACCGCAGCGGCAAAAAATATGAACTGTATTGAATGCCATAAAGGTATTGCGCATCAATTACCACACATTAATAATGATTTCCAAGCAACGTTCAAGCAATTAACGGTTAATGCTGGTGAGGCTCCTGCCGCTAAAACACTTTATACGTTAGCATCTAAAAAATTGTATACCACTGACTCTGCATCAGGTGATGCACAAGGTCAATTATACCCAGCATCAAAAGTTGAAGTGTTAGGTACAAGTGGCGACATGATTAAAGTACAAATTACAGGTTGGCAGCAACAAGGCTCAACAACAGGTATGTTAGTACAAGACATGGCGAAGCAAATTCAAACTGTCTCTTTGAATGCAGACTTACAAAAGTCAGCAACTATTCTTAATACAGTAAAAGCTGAAGATGGTCAAACATGGCAGCAAGAGCAAGTATCAGCGTGGATCACTCAGCGTAATATGCTAGCAAGCATGAAGCCTATCTGGGCTTACGGTAAAGAGATCTTAGATGCAAGTTGTAATCAATGTCACGCTACTCCTGATCCAAAACACCTAACAGCAAATGGTTGGGTTCAGGGTCTTAAAGCGATGCAACAATACTACATGCTTAATAAAGACGAAGAGCGTACGTTACTGAAGTATCTTCAAGACAATGCGAAAGATGCGCCAGTAGCAGCATCTCAAGTCGCTCAATAGGTGTGAGATAATAAACTCTATCTTTTGTAGTAATAAAAAAGCCTGCGTTTTGCGCAGGCTTTTTTGTATGTGATTGTTTATAAATTATTTTATTATTTAGCGACAGCAATCGTATGTGTTTGAGGTGAAAGATTATCACCCAGCGCATGAAGTTCAGGTAGCATGCAATGAATCAAATGGAGTTGTTGTAATACCATTCGTGTTGAGGTGCAATCTTCATCTCGCCATTGGCCTAAACGTTGTTCTAGAGTGAGGTTTAATGGCTGTGCCGTTTCAATAAGAAAGCCATTGAGTTGTGATGATATACACTCTAAATGATTATGAATAATACGATGAGCTTCTGATACTAACTGGTGTGTTTGATTATCTTGCAGTTGAGTTCGGTGCGCTCCTAGCGCTGAGATATAGCTCAACATGGCATGGTTTAATGTTAAAAAACGGAAGCTCTTGTCGGTATCTATTTGGTATTTATCCGGCTCTGCTAGCATATTATTGATAGCCGTACTTAGCTGCGCATCTTTATTATGGGCTTCACGACGCGCAATACGATAATTCATATTATCGCGTTTACCGATACGGTATTGAGCAATGATTTGCGCTAAATAATCTTTATTTGCCAATGTGGCTTCGGCCATCACTTTATGCAATCGCTTAGATTCCCAATCAGGTAAGATGAAACTAACAGCTAATACTGCTAACAGACAGCCAAGTAATGTATCGCCTAAACGTGGCAAAATAACCGCAAACCCTTCTCCTAATTGGTTAAAACAAAACAGCACTAATAGTGTGATAAAAGCCGTTGCCCAGTCATATTTAACGGCTCGAAAGGCAAAGAACAATACGCCCATTATAACCATTAATACCAATTGACCTTCTTGGCCGGGAAATAAATACAGCAGTGGTATGCCAGCAAGTAGACCGCCTAATGTACCAATAACTCGCTGTACCAGTTTTTGACGGGTTGCACTGTAGTTTGGCTGGCATACAAAGAGGGTTGTTAATAAGATCCAGTATCCTCGTTGCAGATCCAGTGCCTGAATAAAGCCATACCCGACAATCAGTGCAATCCCCAAGCGAATAGCATGACGAAATAACATTGAATCAGTATTAAGTTGACAACTAATACGTTTCCACATTTCTTTTATGCTGTGCGCTTCAGTATCAACCAATTCAATATCAAGTTGTTGCTCAATGTGCTCTGCATCTGGATTATTAATATTTTGCAGTTGGCGTTCTACCGTGGCTAAATTATTAAATAAATAATCCAATTGATTGAGTAGTAAACGCCATTGTGGATTGTTTTGCTGTTTGAGGTAATTCAGCGATTGCTGTAGTTCAGCTAAAGCATTGATGGAATCAGAACCATGATGATAGGCCTTACCTTGTTTTAATGCATCAGCAATGCCGTGACAAGCCTGTGCTTGTACATGTAATAACCGTTGAAAGCGAAACAAGACATCACTGCGTTGAAAGGCCAGCGCCAGTTCTCGATAACGGTAATGTGATGAGCTGGCACGTTCATGGATATCTTGCGCCATAAAATAAATTTTAAGGAATTTATCACTTTGTCCGCGACCAGCACGATGTAGCAATGTCATTTTAACGGCATTTAACGCATTAACGACTTTAGCATTTTGTTTGGCAGCTTGAATTCGAAATGGATGCGAGGTGAGATCAACCACAGGCTCAAATAACTTACTTTTATTATCAAGGTAGTAACCAAACTCAGTGAATACATTGGCCAGCCCTTGTTGAACAGGCTGATTGGGCCATAAAACATGCCATAGCAACGATAAGATCCCATACCAACACGCACCGGCTAAAAGTAGCATTGGCTGATACCAAAGCTCAGTACTACTATTGGCTCCTAACATGGTGTAAACCGCGAGCAATAATGAGGCAAAAGCAATATTGGCATAACGGGGTCCCATTGCCCCCAACATAATAAAACCAAAGGTTGAACTAAATAAGCCGATTGCAAATAAAATGGGGTAATCAAATAGAATTTCTATAGAAAGAGAGGCAATCAAAAAACAAATTAAAGTAATGGTTAGGCCTTTGATACGGCCTGTTAAATTATCATCAGATTCAGCCAGTGCTGCAGCAATAATACCGAGTACAAGTGGGGTTACGGCGTGATTAGCACCAAGATACCAACAGGGTAATACAACGCCAACTAAAGCAATCAATACTCGAATTGAATAATTGATTCGGTCATTAACCCAGTATTTGCGGAATTTTACGTGTAACTCTTTAGTTTGCATGGATATTAACAATCTTCTGATAATAAGGAATGGAGAAAGCGATAAAATAATTTAACGTTATAAAAACGTAACTAAAGATAACAGATATCTTGTTATTGCCGATCAAAAAAATAAACTTTTAGCTCGTGGGATAATATTTAGTCAAATAGACGTTTCAATACTATGGCTACACGAGAGTTATTGATACTCTAAGCAACATTATCCCGATAAGCGGGTGACAAGTAATGATTCAATTGAGGTCGGTGACAAAGTTACCAGCCAGTAATGAGTGTTACAGCCTAATTAAAGCATGGAACAATTGGTGGAATCATAATGCAATTAAGTGCCAGTCGACTAGCACAATGGTTAGTTCAAGGTGATTATTACAGTATCGCTTTAGACGGTAATAGCTTGGTATTAGATAGTCAGACTTCTTCTGATGTTATCTCTTTTGATGATTGGGATGGTTCGGTTGAAATCCATCGCGGTGTATTATGGGGGGCGCTTGAGCTTACGTCTTCAAATCAACAATACTGTTGGACAGTTCATGGCTTACCTTGGCACGAATGTAAATCTTTCGCGGCATTTTTAGTCCGTAGTTATCAAGATTGGGCGCAAAGCCGTGTTGATAAATTAGATGCTATGTTGCCAGAAATGCTGCAACGTATAGCATTATTTTCTAATAAGTCGGGGTATTTACGTCATTCTGAACATCATGAATTACATCAGTTTCTTAATGATGGTTTAACTGATTCAGACTTAACACCAGAACTTGCAGCGACATTTAGACCGCGTAGCTTTGAGAAAATATCGCCTTGGCTTAGTGAGCATCAAGCGTGGGTTGAAGAACATAACCAACAATGGTTAACACAACAAACCCAAAAATGGGGCTCATGGTTTGATAGCTTTGAGAAATCACCGCTAAATGAATCGCAACGTTTAGCTGCTTTAATTAACCAAGATTATAACTTGGTCCTTGCTGGGGCTGGTACGGGTAAAACCAGTGTCTTAATCGCGCGTGCTGGTTACTTAATTGCGAGTCAAGCGGCGGTACCTGAAGATATTCTTATGCTATCGTTTGGACGTAAAGCAGCCGATGAGATGGCTGATAGGCTGAAAGCTAAAGTTAGTGATCGCGTCAAAGTGGCGACGTTCCATAGCTTGGGGTCGCAGATTATTCGTGATGTTGAACTTGATAAACCCAATGTAGCCTCGATTACTTTAGATATGCGCGCCCGTAGTGCATGGCTGGCGCGTATGTTAATTGAGCAATGGAATAATTCAACTTCAGCACATAAATGGCAGCGTCATCTTACACAATGGCGAGTGCCAGGGTTTAGTAAAGAAAACTCAATGGAACAACAAGCTGAAAATGAACAATTACAAGCTTGGGTATGGCGTCATATTGAGTTGTTAGGTCAATCAGGGATGAATAAAGAATCGCTGCTTGAGGCGATTCTAAATAATAATAACCCAGCAATGCGACCGCGTATGAAAAGTGAGTTAACATTGCTATGGCCATGTTATCAGGCGTATTTACAGCACTTAAAAGTGAAGAAGCAAATTGACTTCAACAGTATGATTGAAGTGGCAACTGAGTATGTTAAAGCGGGTAAATTTATCTCGCCATGGCGTTATATTATGGTTGATGAATATCAAGATATCTCACCACAACGATTAGCATTGATTGAGGCATTATGCCATCAAAAAGTGGCAGGTCATTCAACCCCAACATTATTTGCTGTTGGTGATGACTGGCAAGCCATTTACCATTTTGCAGGGGCAGATGTTAATTTAACGACTGATTTTGAAAGTCGCTTTGGTAATAGCTGTATTACTGAACTTTCAACTACGTATCGCTTTAATAGTATGATTGGTGAAGTGGCGAATGTCTTTATTCAACAAAATCCATTTCAAGTTAAAAAGCAATTAACCAGCTTTACTAAGCAGAGTAAAAAAGCGGTTACCTTATTGGCGACAGATTTATTACCACAAGAGTTAATTCGGTTAAGCAAGCATTACGAGAAGAAAACCATAAAGGTCCTTATTCTTGGACGTAATAATAAGCAAAAACCTGAGAAATTTGAGACATGGAAGAATCAGTGGCCGCAACTTAACTTGGAATATATGACGTGTCACTCAAGTAAGGGGCGTGAGGCTGATTATGTATTTATTGTTGATGTGAATAAAGGTATTTTCCCATCACCAGATCGTGAAACGGGTCTAGCCGCTATTATGCAGTTGCGTACTGAAACATATAATGACGCTGAAGAGCGCCGTTTATTCTATGTTGCATTAACGCGCGCTAAAAAGCATGTGTGGGTATGTGCTGATCCTGATAAAACCTCACCGTTTATTAATGAATTAATTGAAGATAAATACCCAGTTAATAACAAAATTAAACGTAGTAAGTAAATATTATTAGTTATAGAAGCCCTGTTATTTATGATTGCTTGTTACTATAGCGATAAATAATACAGGGCTTTTTGTGATTCAAATTTTATGTTATGAGCTGACGTGAACGACAATTTTACCTGAATGGGTATTGTTTTTTAATTCAGTCATCGCAACGGCGAGCTTATCAAATGGGACGATTTTTTCGACCATGCTGTGTAAATGACCATTAGTAACTAAATCACTTAGATTATTACCAATATCAGCCAGATGAGTAATATGTTCCAGAGTGCCATGGGCATAGGTGCCATGAAGGGCGACTTCGTGAATGCTGAGGGCTTTAGTGGTCGCGACTAGGGGGACTTGGTCAAACTGATTTGCAACCATAACAATATGGCCATTATAACGAATCAAGGCACTCATTATGCTGCCTGATTTAGCTGAGATACAATCAATTACGCCATGCAATAATCTATCTTCAGTAAGGTTTATTAGCTCAAGTGCAACATTTTGTTGAGGACAAATAACCGCATCAATACCGTAATTAAGTAATCGGGCATGGTGTTGCCGTTCAGCAATGGCATAGACATGCGCGCCTGCAAGTTTGGCTAATTGTGCGGCAAATCCACCTACACCACCTCCGGCGCCTGTTATTGCAATATGCTGTCCAGCCGTAACGCGTAATTTATCGTGGACTGCTATCCATGCGCTATAGCCAGCACAGGGGAGTGCGGCAGCATCGGTAAATGATAATGCGAGTGGGATGCGACTTACCGCAATAGCTTTTACACAGATATATTCTGCAAATCCACCAGCAGTACGAGGATCGGCAAAAAACATAACTCTATCGTTGATATGAAAGTGGTGAACATTTTTTCCGACACTTTCAATGCTACCCGCAACATCTAATCCGATGATTTGTGGGTAATTCCACGTCGCATATCCCCAGTTGGTTAGCTTGTAATCGATAGGATTTAATCCAACGGCAGCAACTTTTACGCAAATTTCATCTGCGGTTGGTATTGGTTTATTGGTAGTCGTGAGTGATAAGGCTTGAAGCCCATCTGGTTGTTGTAAAATCCACGCTTGCATAGGCGACTCCTTGAAATACTACTTATAACCATATAATGAATTATTTTTTTTGCCTAACATATCGTCTTTAAATAATAAAAAGCCTTCGATATAAGTGAAGGCTTGTGATTAAAATAACGAAAGCTATTGATGCTTAATCAATACGTTCTTTAAGGTAGGCATCATAGTCTGGAATTTCAATATCAATTTCTTTATCAAGTAACGGTGAGGTAACAATAAAGTTGGCACTTGCACGGTTAGTTGCAACGGGAATATTCCACACAGCAGATATACGTAATAATGCTTTCACGTCAGGATCATGTGGAACTGCATTAAGTGGGTCCCAAAAGAAGATCATAATATCAATTTTGCTTTGTGAAATTAATGCACCTAGTTGTTGATCGCCACCCATTGGGCCACTGATTAAACAACTGATGGGTAAGCCAGTTTCTTTTGCGAGTAGGTGCCCAGTAGTACCGGTTGCATAGAGTTCATGACTTGCTAACTTATGCTGGTGTTCTTTTACCCAGCGCAGTAAAGCTGTTTTGCAATTATCATGAGCAACTAAAGCGATATTTTTTTTAGCTGCCATTTTGCGTGTTGTAGTGATCATGCTCTTCCTTTTTATCTCAAATTCATCTTGATGAAACTAGGTGATGATGCTTATAAGTAACAAAGACTAGGCATAGTGTAAATCAAATTAGGCTAAAATTTTGTGGTAACCCATAAATTATTGATATTCATCTTTATAGTCACCATTTAGGCATAGCCTATCTACTGATATGATGATTATTAACATAGAATGAGGGTCTAAATTCTGCCGGAGATAAAGAATCACCAATAACTGTGGCTGGTAAATACTGTGGCGTTAAATCAACAATTAATGGCGAAATATCCAGTGTGACAGGTTTTTTTTCTAGATAACGTACTGTTTGATCGATTGATAGCCGCGCTTGTTCTGCCATTTTATCGGTTGGTGCAAATAAAATCTTATGGCGGCGTAAACCACGATAAACACCATGACTAAGGTAGGTTGAGACTATTTTTATATCGGTAATATTGTTGGTACGCAATTCACTGATGGCAACTTCTGCGGCAACTGCGCCACCGACAATATAATCAATGTTTTTATAGTCGGTAAATAATTGCTGTAATAGGTTACGTTGGAGTTCTTTGCTGTTATCGCCCCATAAGGTCGTTATAATTTCGACATCACTATTGGCAATAGCCGCTTTAAAACCTTTCGTTACAGGTTTGGTTCCACCACGTAACTGTGGTCCAGGTAGCCATGCAATGCGTACTTTACCTGAACCTTTAGGGTGGTGTTTTGCAAGGTAAGTACCTGCGGCTTTTCCCATTTCATACCAATCGACACCAACTTTTGCTTTTACATGTTGACCAATGTCAGGATCAGAAAAATCGATGTCATTGGTCATCAAAAAGACCGGAATATTACCAATTAATTTGGATAGTTTACCGTTATAAGCTTGAGCATCGACGGTGCCTAAAATGATGGCATCTGCCCCCCAATCACGACAAGCAATAAGTTGACTTTGTTGTTTATCAAGGTTGCTATAGCCACCTGCTTCAAGCACTTTTAATGTAATACCCAGCTTTTTTGCTTGCTCAACCATTCCATAATTGATCGATAACCAATAAGAATCTTTTAAATGTGGGTACACTGCGCATACTTTCCACGGCTTGGAAACTGAGGTTAAAAAAGAATATTGAATTTTCGTCGGTTTTTTATCCGTCTGAAAAGGGGGTTTATATGAGATCACCTCAAGCGCAAACGCAGATTGAGCAGAGAGTATCATTAACATAAAAAATAAAATGCGCATTGTTACCAACATTATTTAGGTCTAAAGCCATATCGCTGGCAAAATAGTACCGTTTTATTGTGTCTGGTGAAATAGCCAGTATCGAACAAGGCATATTTATGCTGATTATGAACTGTTCTAAACAAGATTTTTGAGATAGAGACTATTTATGACGTTCACCCGAAAAGGTATCGGAGCCAAACTGTTATTAGCCTTTTCTGCCATGGCTGGTTTGATGATCATTGCGGTGATGATTGGTGTGGCAGGCTTTTCGTTAGTTGCTAAAACCGAGCGTACAGTGATTAATTCTGCGGTACCTTCATTAGCTGAAGCGCGAAAATTATCAGATTTAAGCTCACGTATTATCTTTAATGCTCAAGTTCTTGCTAAATCGAAACTTGAATCAGAACGAATGCAGCAAGGGCGAGCATTAACCGTACATATTGAGGCTTTGACTCGTAGCTTACATGCACTTGAGCAGTATTCTTTTGATCAACCATTAATGTTGAAATTAGAAGATGATGTAAAACGCATTGTTGATAATTTAGCCCTACTTGGATTACTTGTTGGTCGACAAATCGATTTGCAAAGTCAACTCGATGAAATAATTGCAGCGATGACCAAAGCCACACATCAAATTGACAGTTTGTCACAATCTCAAGTGGCAAATGCGAATACTATTGCCGTCGCAAACGTGTCTCGCATTTATGATCTTGTAGCTGAAAATAATAAACCTGCGGTCTATAACGCATTAGATAGCTTAGTTGAAGTCGATATGGACTTATCTGAGCGTTTGTTTGAGTTACGTTTTTTATCATTACAAGTGATTAATATGTTAGATGATTCTGAACGTATTATAGATATTAAGTCGTTGGTGGCATTAAAAAAACGATTTAATAATGCGATCAATATTATTAGTCATCGCGTTAAGTCTGTTGAAGATCCTAGTCGTTCTGAGCAGCTAATGAAAGAAACGGCGAAACTTGAGCGCGGCAATGTATTATTTGGAGTGAGTGAACAGCTTATTTACGCCAAACAAGATGTACAACGTTTAGATCAACAAAACTTAGTTTTGTTCCAAGAATTAAACAGCACGGTTGATAATATTATTGTTGCTGCTAATACCAATACTCAACAAGCCGTTAAGCAGGTCGATCAAACATTGACTGTTGCTCGTAATACACTGATTGTGATTTCAGGTATTGGATTACTCGCCTTAGTGTTAATTATGTGGCGTATTGTTTATGTTCGCGTTATTTGCCGTATTAATCACTACAGTCGTGCTTTGTTATCACTGGCGCGTGGTGACTTATGTATTCAATTAGATGTTGATGGTGATGATGAATTAGCACAAATGGGTCGGGCTATTTTAGTGGCACGTGATACCGCGAGTGAACGGCATCGATTAGCGCAAGCTGAAGCTAAAATTCGTCAGGAATTACAGCAGCACAAAGCAAGTCTAGAACGGTTGGTTGCTAAACGAACGGGTGAGTTAGAGAGTATCAATAGTCGCTTAAACGAAGAAGTGTATAACCATTATAAAGCGCGTGATGAAGCTGAAAAAGCGAACCGTGCTAAATCGGCCTTCTTAGCGACCATGAGTCATGAAATTAGAACACCGATGAATGGCGTATTAGGTACGGCATCATTATTGGCTGATACCGCATTAAGCACACAACAAAAACGCTATTTAGATGTGATTAATCGTAGTGGTGAAACATTATTAGATATTCTAAATGACATTCTTGATTACTCTAAAATCGAAGCGGGGCACTTAGATATAAGACCGAGCGACTTTGCTTTAAAACGGATGGTTGTTGATGTATTTAATATGCTTCAAGGCCGAGCAATGGCGAAACGGATTGGGTTTGAATATTATATTGAACCTAATGCTGATGCGATTTGGTTGGGTGATGAAAGTCGTATTCGACAAGTGTTAGTCAATTTGGTAGGTAATGCGATTAAATTTACCGATAAAGGTAAAGTTACCATCACTGTTCAGCCGCATCCTGATATGGCTGATGAAATATTATTTTCCGTTCAAGATACAGGTATTGGCATTGATAGCAACGAACAATCATTATTATTTAGTGCTTTCCAGCAAGCAGAAGCAGGGCGAAAATCAATTGAAGGTACAGGCTTAGGCTTAGCCATTAGTAAACACATAGTGGCTGCAATGGATGGTGAAATAGGCGTTGATTCAATTGTTGGCACTGGGAGTTGTTTCTGGTTCTCATTACCGCTTGAACGTGGTCAAGTGAGATTAAATACGGATGTTGACCAAGTGCTGGTTCCTGCTGCGCACATTCTATTAGTTGAAGATAATCCTGTAAACAGCATGGTTGCAGAAGGGTTCCTTAAACGGCTAGGTCATAGTGTTGTCATTGCGGAAGACGGTGTTCAAGCTGAACGGTTTTATCAAAATGAACAGTTTGATTTAGCGTTACTTGATATTAATTTACCCGATACCGATGGTGTAACGCTATTACATCAATTACGCCGTATTGATAGTCATCGTAAGGATACTTGGCAAGAGCCGACACCGATGGTCGCCTTTTCTGCACATGTGTTTAGAGAAGAAGTTGAAATTTACTTAAATGCAGGGTTTGCAGGTTTCTTACCTAAGCCTTTAGTTGAGCAACAATTAATTGATACGATAAGCAGTATTTTAAAAGGAGATAAACGCGTGGTTATTGAGAAAGGGGCGGGTGAGGAAAAACCGCAATTTGTTGAGAATGATGAGTTATTTCCATTAGTGAAAGAATCTGTTTTAGGCAGTGATTTACAAGTACTAGGCGAAGCGCAAGTAAAACAACTGATTAATTTGTTTGGTGATTCGGCCAGTAAGACACTTGCCATGTTGCATCAAGCTATTGCTGATAATGATTTACCGGATATCGCTAAGCAAGCTCATACATTGAAAGGTGCTGCTGGTACGATGGGGTTAATGCAGTTACATCAATTATGTTTAACGTTTGAGAAAGCAGCCCAAGAAGGCTCTATTGAGGGGCTTGAGGTTGTACCATTACAGCAAGTGTTTGATGATTCTGTCGCGGCGTTAGCAACGACTTTTCTTAATGATTAATGGTTAGTAATGTAATCGTTATAATAAAAAAGAACGCTTCGGCGTTCTTTTTTATGCCTGCAGATCTAATGTCATAAAAGTGCTATGAGGATCGGGTTGATAATCAGCAAAGGGTGGACATTCGATAAACCCATGCTTTGCATAAAGAGCGCGTGACGCAGCAAAGAAGTCCATAGATCCTGTCTCTAAACTTAATTGTTGATAGCCCTGTGTTTTGGCATAAGAAATAATATGTTGCAGTAATTGTGATGCAACACCTTGGCCGCGAAATGTATCAATAGTTCGCATTGATTTTATTTCAGCTGTGGTTGTATTTAAGCACTTTATTGCGCCGCATCCTGCCAATTGATTTTGATGCCATATAGACCAAAAAGTCACACTCTGTTGTTTCAGTTCGGTTAGATCTAAGGCATGAACGCTCTCTGCTGGAGCGGTAGAATTCATATCTATCAAGTGTGCTTGTAATAATGCTTGTATGGCGTGTCCTTGCAAGTCATCAATAATAATATTCATATATCTTGTCATTAATAAAAGTAACTCTTTACGTTCAAATAGGGGGGGTATCTAGTTATTTTAGCGGTAATTACGATCGTTATAATGCAAAAAAGCATGTTACTGGTGTAGTAGAGCAGAGGATAGATGAAGTTGTAATATGATGGAGTGGCTTATGATTTTATTAGTAGAGTGCCGTGAGAACACATAAAAACAGTCTAAAGGACAGGTAAAAAATAACCCCGAGAACAAAGTCCTCGGGGTTAATGTATCACTTAGCGTAATTTAAAAATTACTTCTTAGCGTTACGTTCTTTCTGCTCAGCGATAACTTTTTCAGAAACGTTAGCAGGACATGGTGCGTAGTGTGAGAACTCCATAGAGAACTGACCACGACCAGAAGTCATAGTACGTAGAGTACCGATGTAACCAAACATTTCTGAAAGTGGTACGTCAGCTTTAATACGAGAACCAGTTACGCCAGCGATCTGGTCTTTGATCATGCCACGACGACGGTTAAGGTCACCGATAACATCACCAACGTGATCTTCTGGAGTAAATACGTCAACGTTCATGATTGGCTCAAGAAGTTGCGCACCAGCTTTAGGCATAGATTGACGGAATGCGCCTTTCGCTGCGATTTCAAATGCTACTGCAGATGAATCGACTGCGTGGAATGCACCATCAAGAAGCTCGATTTCAACGTCAAGAACAGGGAAGCCAGCTAGAACACCAGTATCCATCATGCCTTTGAAGCCTTTCTCGATTGCAGGCCAGAATTCTTTAGGAACGTTACCACCAATTACTGATGATGTGAACGTAAAGCCTGAACCTACTTCGCCTGGTTTCATGATGTAGTCGATCTTACCGAACTGACCAGAACCACCAGATTGCTTCTTATGCGTGTAGCTATCTTCAACTGGCTTCGTGATTGTTTCACGGTAAGCTACTTGAGGTTGGCCAACAATTAGGTCTACGCCGTATGTACGCTTAAGGATATCAACCTTAATGTCTAGGTGAAGTTCACCCATACCTTTAAGGATTGTTTCGCCAGTTTCTTCGTCAGTTTCAACTTGGAAAGATGGATCTTCTGCAACCATTTTACCGATCGCGATACCCATTTTCTCAGAACCGCCTTTATCTTTAGGCGTTACAGCAATCGAGATTACTGGAGTTGGGAAGATCATTGGCTCAAGAGTACACTCGTGCTTAATATCACAAAGAGTGTGACCAGTTTGAACGTTCTTCATACCAACGATAGCGATGATATCACCAGCTTGTGCTGAAGTAAGTTCGTTACGGTCGTTTGCTTGCATCTCAACCATACGGCCGATACGCTCAGTTTTACCTGTAGCAGAGTTAAGGACTGTGTCACCCTTGTTTAGCTTACCAGAGTAAATACGAACGAATGTTAGAGCACCAAAGCGGTCATCCATGATTTTGAATGCAAGTGCTTTGAATGGTTCGTCAACAGATACTGTTGCAACTTCACCAGTCGCTTCGCCAGTTTCTGGATCAGTTAACGGCTGTGGGTCTACTTCTGTTGGAGAAGGTAGGTAATCAATTACCGCATCAAGAACAAGTTGCATACCCTTGTTTTTGAATGCTGAACCACAGAACGTTGGGAAGAAAGTACAAGTACGAGTACCAGCACGGATACAACGCTTGATATCTTCGATAGAAGGTTCTTCACCTTCCATGTAAGCTTCTAGAAGATCGTCGTCTTGCTCAAGAGCAGTTTCGATCATTTCTTCACGGTAAGCTTCAACGTCGTCAACCATGTCTTCAGGAACAGGTAGAACCTCGAAGTTCTCTGGAAGACCTGAGTCATCCCATACGAAAGCTTGACGAGATAGAACGTCAACAACACCAACGAAATCATCTTCACGACCGATTGGAAGTGTCATGATTAGTGGAGTAGCGCCTAGTACCTTCTTAACTTGATCTGTAACGCGGAAGAAATCTGCGCCCATACGGTCTAGTTTGTTAACGAAGATGATACGAGCAACTTCTGATTCGTTCGCGTAACGCCAGTTAGTTTCTGATTGTGGTTCAACACCACCAGAACCACAGAATACACCGATGCCGCCATCAAGTACTTTAAGAGAACGGTAAACTTCAACTGTGAAGTCAACGTGTCCCGGAGTATCGATAACGTTAAAACGGTGATCTTTCCAGAAACAGCTTACTGCTGCAGACTGGATAGTAATACCGCGCTCAGCTTCCTGTTCCATGAAGTCAGTTGTTGACTCACCGTCATGAACTTCACCAATCTTGTGGATTTGGCCAGTTAGCTTAAGGATACGCTCTGTTGTAGTAGTTTTGCCCGCATCAACGTGCGCGAAAATACCAATGTTTCTGTATTTAGATAAATCTGTCATTGTTTTTCTCTATAAACAATTACTGTCACATGTGAGGTCGCGGATTATAGCACTACTTGTGCTAATCAGAACATAGTCATGTGTAATAAAATAGTTATTCGCTTGCTTTTTGCCCTAGGCACTATACCTGTTGACGAAGATCCGAGCAAATAACGGCGATAAAAACCAAGATTAGTCGAAGTTTTTTATTATTGTAAGTCCATTAGAGGATATTTTAGTGATATTTTGAAACCACAATCATTAAATCAATGTTGTTATGGGGTGTCCATCTAAATAGACAAAACTGATATTTAGCGTATTAGTTGTTAAAAAATAGTAAGGTAACTGGAATTTGCCATTTGTTTCACTTTCTGTTTATTAGTGAGGTAGAATTCAACTAAGTCCTGTTTTGTTATTTGAGTGTTCAAGATGTCTGAAGAAATAGAAGTAGAAGCGCTGGAAGTTGAAGTATCAGTTCAACCGATTGAACTATACAAAGTGTTAAAGATTGCTAATTTAGTCAGTGGTGGTGGTGAAGCTAAATATGCCATTTCTGATGGTTATGTTGCTGTAAATGGTGAGATTGAGTTACGTAAGCGTTGTAAAATCTATGATGGTGATGTGATTGAGTTTAACGGTGAGTATTTTGTGGTTATTTGTGATCAACCAGTACAAGAAGCTGTACCTCGAGATCAACAAGTAACCAAAGTAGCGCCTGTCGTGAACGTGCAAAAAAAAGATAAAAAAGTGCCAGCAGCAAAAACAAAGAAAAATAAAATGGCACCAATGACCAGTAAGAATCGTTCTGTAACAAAAAAAGAAGCGGTAAAAACAGAGAATAAAGCAGACATCGCAACTGGACGTAAACCAATCAGCTTTTAGCTGATGAATTAAATGATAGAGACGTGCGATCGTACGTCTTTTTTATCGCTATTTTTGATATAGGTAGTATTTAGGATGATAATTACTTTTCGTAACATGTGTGTTTCTCTATTTTTGTTTTCTGCGAGTATTGTTGGATTACCCGTTAATGCTGCTCAAATTAGTGGATTATCTTCCCATGAGTGCCAAGTAATGACCAAGGCTGGCGTTATTTCAGCTACAGCTCCAGTGCCATGTCAACGATTGAGAAAAGTTACCTTTAATTACCGTGATTTTGCAGGGAAAGTACATTCCAATGGGCAATTGGTGGTGATGGATGCTGTTGCACTTTATGTCGGGAATATTTTTGATGCTTTATTTAAACAAGGCTTTCCTATCCATAAAGCGGTACCCATTGAAATGTATGACGGTAATGATACTCGTTCGATGACGGCGAATAATACGTCGGCATTTAATTACCGTTCAGTTGAGGGGAGCAGCAATTTATCATTGCATGCCTATGGGGCTGCGATAGACATCAATCCATTACAAAATCCATTTGTGACTTTTGGCAGTAATGGCAATGTTAAATTTAGCCCTGCTCAAGGTACGCATTATGCAAATCGAGCCCAATACCGGTTTGGTAAGCCAGATAGTCGAGGTATGGCTGAAACTGTAATTACAATCTTTGCTCGTAACGGTTTTCAATATTGGGGCGGCTTTTGGAATTCTCCGATTGATTATCAGCATTTTCAATTGACCAAAGATATGGCGTTGACAATGAGTAAAATGACGCCAGCTCAAGCGACATTGTTTTTTCAACGTTATGTTGCATGGTATGACAGCTGTAGCAAGTTGTACCCAACAGCATATAGCCACTATAAATTTAACGATTACGCCGAATACCTAAAGCATCAGTTATCTGTTAAGTCATTGCATACCGCTTATAGTGCCAACCCTCAACGAGTAATGGATGCAATTAAGCTTCAGCCCGTACGCTCAGCTATTTGTGTAAAGCGTTAGTTGACCAAGGGGTTTATTGCTAAGTTGCAATCTAAGTCATAGTTTTTAGTCTGCATACTTTGTTTTTAATTAATTCATTTGCGGCAATGATTTGAGGCTCTTAGGATGGTGAGTAATTCGTTTTACTCTTACAAAGGATGGTTCAATGGTTAGCCAAGTCACAATGGTTGCACAGCAATTACAATTTTCAGAGTTAGTGCAAGGCTATTGGCGTTTAGCTGAGTGGGGCATGACTGCGCAACAACGATTGTCCTTTATAGAGCAGCATCTTGAATTAGGGATCACGACGGTTGATCATGCTGATATTTATGGTGGCTATCAATGCGAGGCGTTATTTGGTGAAGCGTTAGCATTAAAACCCAGTCTACGTCAGCAGCTACAGTTGGTGACGAAGTGTGATATTAATCTGTGTAATGCTAAATACCCTCAACGTCGTATTAATCATTATGATACCAGCAAGCAGCATATTGTTGAGTCAGTAAATAACTCATTGGTAAACTTGCAGGTTGATAATATTGACGTGTTATTAATTCATCGCCCAGATCTACTGATGGATGCTGATGAGGTTGCTTTTGCTTTTTCTGAGTTAAAACAACAAGGAAAGGTTAATCATTTTGGGGTGTCGAATTTTTCACCTGCTCAATTTGAGTTATTGCAATCCCGTTTAGAGCAGCCTCTGGTTACCAATCAAGTTGAAATTAATCCGCTTAATTTTGAAGTAGCGCATGACGGCACGCTTGATCAATTACAAATGAAGCGCATTCATCCAATGGCATGGTCATGCTTAGCTGGAGGGGATATTTTCTCTGGTAGCTCTGAGCAACATATTCGTGTGCGTGAAACCTTGATTGAGATCGCAGCTGAAATTGGTGCTGATAGCATTGACCAAGTGATTTATGCTTGGATCAGGTGTTTACCATCAAAGCCGTTAGCAATTATAGGTTCGGGAAATATTGACAGGGTAAGATCGGTGGTTGCCGCTCTAGACTTTTCATTATCACGTGAGCAGTTTTATCGAGTATGGGTAGCTGCAAAAGGTCACGGTGTTCCATAACGGAATCTAAAAATGGCAGCTGCTATCGTGAATTTTCATCGTGATAGCTTGCTGCCATTGGTATTGTTAGTGCACGTTAGCTGGGGTTATCGTCCCATCCGCTATAGGATTATTTTTATTGGCACTCCATTGGTACCAACCACCATCGTATACACTTATATTTTTCCAGCCGAGAACATGTGCGAAGAAGAATGCTTCTGATGCTCGCCAGCCAGTACCACAAAAAAAAGTGACATCTTGATGCGGTTTAATATTCCATTTAGCCCATTGTGCTGCAATTTCATTACCGCTTTTCATGGTTTGATCTGGGTTAAGAAAATCTTGCATATGGTAAGAATCAGAGCCTGCATGTCCCCATTTAGCACCTTCGATACGCCCTTTAGGCTTAATATAATCATAGCCACTGGTTTCACCAATATATTCAGGCCAAGTACGAATACTGACAACAGATTGTTGATCTGCTGGCATTTTTAATAACGATTTTACTTGGGCTGTATCGATTATATATTGAGGGTTACTCGGAATAGGCTTACCAAATGCCACTGATTTTTGATTGTAATTAGGTAAGTTCTCTGTGGGATAACCTGCATTACTCCATGCTGTCCAACCGCCATTTAATAATCGCACATCTTTAACACCAGCATACATTAAGAAGTTAGCAAAACGTGCTGCCGACATATTGTTGCGTGCATACAGAATAACCGTGGTGTCATAACGAATACCAAGATTTGCAATGACTTTGGCTAACACCGCATTACTGACTTTATTCCACCAAGGTTCTGATTCAATATTATTGGTATTAACGTATAACGAACCTGGAATATGATCGAGTAAATATTTTGCAGGTGGGCCCCACTCAACGTCAACCACTTTATAACCATGTTTTGGTGCATAACGAGGATGTTTATTATTGATGAGCGCATACAGCCATGATGCGGATACTAATTGTTGAAAATTAGGTAAAGCACTAAGTTTACCAAGGTAATGATTAAGTGGCTGATTAATCGTTGTTACTGAGTGGTAGCCTTGAGCTTGTAAAGCAGTGGTTAGTTGTTGGGCTTTATCTGGCGCGCAATATAAATAAGTCGGTAACATCGATTTAAGGTGCTTTTCATGCAGCAGAGTTTGCAATGCAGATGTATTTAATGTTTTTAGCCAGCTAGCATCAATATTAACGGCACCTACAATATGGCCACCTTGCTGTTGTTGAGGCTCAGGCCACCCGTTATAAAAATTACTGTCGCGACAATCAATAATTTGTAATGGTGTGTTGTGTGCTTGCTGTTGAGCTAATTGCTCAAATGTTGCTGTGGTTGGCGATATAGAGGACGCAGCAAACAGAGTACCTGATGTCAATAATAGCGCTACCATAACCGTTGTTTTAATGAGCATAATTAAATCAAATCACTTCAGTGATAGTTAAAAACAAGCGCGCATTTTAACTTGTTCCAAATGTAATACAATTAGATTTCACACTTTTTAAGTGGCTTGTTATTAATAATCGCTAAAATAAGTACTGTATCAGTATTTATTAAGGAACTATTGCAGTGGTTTTATGTCAGAAATGTATTACGGCATATTTATACCGTTAGATATCGACTTGAAGCATTAATGAGGAATACATATGAAACGTTTACTCTCTGCATTTATAAGCTTATTAACGATCTCTAGCTCAACGTTAATGGCTGCAGAGATGATAACAACAGCACTTGAGGTTAATTCATCATCACAACCTAGCTTAATATTGACCTCAAAAACTCTCCCTTTAACAACGTCAGCGGCTCAATCATACGATTATTCATTAGTGGCATTACAACAGGCTTATTATCGTGGAATAGATGGTATTGATAGTACTATTCGTTTGCAGCAAGGTCTGTGGGCAGGCGAGCCTTATCAACCAGGGGGGAACGTCATGCCACAAGTGATGTTATTAGGTGATTTAAAAGCAACAGGGCAATTAAATACTTACAGCGCTCCAATGGCGGTGGTGTTGTTAAATTATTCTCCAGGTGGTAGTGGGCAATTTTTATATTTGGCAGTAATGGCTTATCAACACGGTAAATTAGTTAATATTGCGACTCAATATGTTGGTGATAGAGTACGGGTTAAAGATCTAACGATTAAAAATCACAATATAATCTTAGATGTTATTCAAGCCGGAAAACAAGATCCTACGTGTTGTCCAGGAGATGTTGCGCGACATATTTGGCATTTAAATCACAATAAACTGATTGAAGTGCCTAGTCATCAAGCTACTGTAAGATTGACTCCCGCGATATTGGCAAACACAGATTGGAGGCTCGAAAGTTGGCGTTATGGCGATCCTGTAACCGATGACAGCAAAATTAGCTTACGTTATATCAATGGCCATTTTGTTGGTATGGTCGACTGTAATAATTATACCGTGACGGTGAAGACATTATTACGACCAGGATTTATTGATGTATTAGAACAACATGCCGCAATTACGAATCGTCAGTGTGATAACCCATTATCAATACATCGTCAAAAACGTTATTTTGAACAGTTAGCTAATGTGACTCAGTTTACATATTTTGCAGGAAAATTAGCGCTAACTTATCGACATGATAATTATATTGGTGTGATGATCTTTGATGCTGAAAAAGTGCAATCATAATATCGAATAAATCATTAATTATTGAATTGATACGATATAAAAATACCGCTATTTAGACACACTAAATGGCGGTATTTTTATATCGATATTATTTTGCCAACCATTCAATAATAAATTGGCAAATATCCTGAGGATTATTTAAATCGAGCACTGGTAATGCACAGTTTTCAGGTGTGGGCTGATCACAGGCAAAGGCCAAAATACTATTGTCATTAGGGTAGAGCAATGGTTTGCCATAACTTGGGCGATGAATCTCTATTTTTGGAAATGGTTGATCACGAAAGCCTTCAATTAGCACAAGATCTAATAGATCATGATTAAGTTGGCTTAGACAATGATTTAATTCAGGATCTTGGCGTTCTGCTTGTGGGTATTCAAAATACAGCATGTGGCGAGATTTAGTGGCAAGTAAGGTTTGACTACAACCCGCATGACGTAAGCGATAGCTGTCTTTTCCTGGTGTGTCTGGGTCAATATCATGATGGCTGTGTTTAAGTAGCCCTATTCGTAAGTTGTGCTGTTTAAGAAGAGGGATCAGTTGTTCAAGAAGCGTCGTCTTTCCTGAACCACTATAACCAGCGAAACCAAGTATAGGTGTAGGAGATGTAATCATTATGAGACCCGTTGATATTGATTCTTTTGCTATTATATACCTAACAAAAGTGAACACCTATCTACAGTATGTATTTATTGATATATAAGAGATTTATTTAAATAAACTTAATTTTTTACTAGTTACATAAAAATAATACCCTTGTTTTTTTGTAATAATTATGTAGCTGTATATATTTAATTTGTATTGAGTTTGTTATCATTAATAAGAACTGTAAAAATCATAAATGCGACAATTCATATAATTTTTTCTTATCGGGAGTGTGGAATGTGGGCGACGTTAGATTTTGAAGCATCAGGACTCTCCGAATTTTCTTATCCAATAGAGGTCGGTTATTCATTACCAAGTGGTATTGATAATAGCTTATTAATTAATCCGTTATCAGCGAGTGATGAATGGGTATATTGGGATACTTTTTCAGAATTACACATTCATAGCATTACGCGCGATGAACTAGAGCAAGATGGCAAACAAGTTATTGAGGTTTGTCAGCACCTTAATGCTGTTTTAGGGCAGTATGAATTGGTCTTTTGTGATAGTGAATGGGATTTGTTTTGGTTAGGTCGGCTATACCATGCGGCTTATATGCGGCCATCATTTATGCTGACAGAAATCTGTTGTTGGCTAAAACAGAATAATGGTATTGACCGTGAATACTTTCAATTAGCCCTTGATCGACAAGGACCCGTTAAACATCGAGCGCGTTATGATGCTAGACAAATTCGATTAGCACTGAATACAGTAATGAGTAATCGTTAACTTTCTCTATTTATGAATATTGTGTTTATTATTGGCGGTATAGTTAATGACGGTTACAATGCTCGGCATATAAAGCATATGTATATGAGAATTTTGAGTGAAATCTGCGTCTAATCGTAATCAATCACTGCGCGTGGCAATGTTTAATATTTCGATGTCAGACAGTGAACCGGGAAAAATATTAGCATTAACAGCAAATCCTAATATTACTCGTTTACAGCGTCTCGCAGCTATTATTCAACATGTCGCACCTGATGTAATATTGCTGTGTGAGTTTGATCATCTCGGAGAAGGGGGGGACGATGGTGCTTTGGCTCACTTCTGTGATAATTATTTAGCGGTTTCTCAATATGGGCAGGAGCCTATTGAGTACCCATATCATTTGTGCCCAGCAACCAATACAGGTTTATTGACAGAGGTTGATCTTAATAATGACGGTATAATTTCATTGCCAGCAGATGGCATGGGGTTTGGTCATTTTCATGGTAATTTTGGCTTTGTATTATTATCTAAATACCCTATTCAAAATAACAATGTCCGTTCATGGCAACATTTGCTGTGGAACACTATGCCAAATGCATTGATCCCACGTGATTTTTATAGTCCTGAAGCGGTAAGTATATTGCGGTTATCGTCTAAAAATCATCTTTGTGTACCAATACAAATCGAGCAACAAGTAATAAACCTAGTGTGTTGTCATCCGACGCCCCCTGTTTTTGATGGACCTGAACGCCGTAATGCTAAACGTAATCATGATGAAATCCAACTTATTTGCGATATTATTGATAATACTAATTATTTAGAGGATGACATCGGTATTGCTGGTGGATTACAACCTGATCAACCTTTTGTTGTGCTAGGTGATTTGAATGCAGATGTGGTTGATGGCGATGGATTAAAAACACCTATTAAACAATTACTTAATCATCCTCGGATTCATCAAAAGGTCAGTCATGGACCATTAACACCGAAAAGTAGAGGAGGGTGTGAGTATCGTCCGTGGCAGCGGCGTAAAGGACGTAATAATGAATGGACGCATTTAGGTGGAATGCGTTTAGATTATGTGTTGCCATCGGCTAATCTAACTGTTGTAAAGAGTGGCGTATTTTGGCCTGAAAAAGATCATCCATTACGACAATTAATGCTTGATGATAAAGGGCGAGAAAAGTCCACTGCAGGATCTGACCATCGACTTGTTTGGATAGATATAAAACTTACTGAGCCATTATTATAATAAAAGTGGAACAATAACGATTGTTCCACTTCAGAACTGTATTATTTATTGGTATCAGCAGATTTTTTTGCCCAAATTTCAAGCTTGGCTTTTTTGGTTACACCCGCTAAATTTAATGTTGCATTACCGACACTGTTATATGTCAATTCAATTGATTTTATTTTATTTTGATCGCGATCAAGTGGCATTGCGCGTGTAGAACTATTTTTAGTTAGTAATCCTAACGTTGATAGTTTTTGAACATGGCCATCAGCATAATTAACTTTAATCGCATCTATTTGTACCGAACCTTGAGTACAGGTTAATTTTAGAGAATCATAATGGCTAGAATTAAATAACGAATTGATCGTGACAGTATCTGTATCTGTTTGAAAATTAGCAGTTTTAGTCGCTAATTTAACCCAGCCATTATCTGTTTCTTTGGGAGTACTATTACAGCCACTTAATGTTAGTAATAGAATAAAGCCGGTTAAAAATGGATATAAAAACTTACGCATAAAACCCCATTAATGTTGTACTAAAATACGCAGTGTATTTTTAAGTAACGTTGAATTAGGTAAAGTATGCCATATTTTATGTGTTGAATGTTATGGAAATGATAAAATGACTAAGTATTTTAGTCATTTTATTTCAAAAGATGTTTCAACGATGATTTAAAAATATTTACCACGGATAGTATTAAAATTTTCTTTCAGTGCGCAGGTGGTAAATGTTTTAATCACCATAGTGTCAGACCAATAATTTGCTGACCAACCTGCTTTTTGTTTGAGTAGTTGTATAAATTGAGGGGTTGATAACCCTCGACGCCAAGCACTGGGTAATACGACTGTTTGTACATGTTTATCCGTTAACAGCACACCTTGTTTGTTATGAGATAAATACTCAGCTAATTCCGCTTCAGTATTGAATGGCTGCATAACTAACGGCGATAGTACTTCTACCTCAATGCTTAAATCATCAAATTGGTCTTCTGCTAGAGGCATAAAACGACGATCTTCATAAGCGCTACCAATGGCTTTATTGTGTATTTCTAATATTAAGGGTTTAGTTGCAATCGTAGAGCCGATACAACCTTGTAGTTGTCCATTGACTTCTAATGTTACAAAGCATGCCGCAGGTTGAAGCATTTTACGTGTGTAGTGTTCAAGTTTAGGTGCTGACGTTGAAATTGCTTTTTCTGAAAAATGACCTCGGATGGCGTCACGGGCAATATCCAATAGCTGCGTAAGTTCACCTTTATTGTATGTTTGATGTGTGACAGCTGAAATATCCACCAGTGTTCTCCTTTTTGAATCTTATGAATTATCAATACGTCCGTATATAAATAATGAATGACGAAAACGTGTATTTATAAAATATTAGCAGTGATAAAAAATGTTTTATAGGCAATAACTTATTTCTATATCTGATTAATATCATCTATTTTTACTGATTATTCAATATGTGCTGAAGTAAAAAGTGTTAACTTGTTTGTCAAACTTATGCTGTTTGTAAGTTTTCTATCTGAGTGTTATTAAATTGCAATACTTGAGTGATATTTGTGCTTTTTTGATTGTTTTTGGAATTGTGCGGTTTATAGATTTTACTCGTAACGTAGATTGTTTTATCGTTAATGCCATTTTTAATACTGAAGATAGATAAGTCTATGAATAGCGACCACGGTTTGACGATTGAACAATTAAGTGAATACAAAAATGTAATCATTACTCAGCCTAATTGCCCATATTGTGTAAAAGCAAAATTACTATTGGATCAGCAAGGCACTGAGTATTCAACATTAGTATTAGGTCAAGAGTTAACAAAAACCGTTATGGTGGATTTTATTCAGCATATTGCGAATGTTAGCGTACGTACAGTGCCACAAATTATTTTAGATGGTCACTACATTGGCGGGCATGACGATTTGGTTGCCTTTCTTGAGCGTCAGGTAGATAAGACTAGCTTTGATGATTTTGAGTTATAAAGCTAATATCATATAGTTATAAAAGGAGGGGGAAGAATGCTTCCCCTTTTTATATGTTAATATTAGAGTGATAGACGATGAAATTAGATTTTTCACAATTAAATAAACAAACTAAACAGTCATTTAGTGACCAACATGCGGTGATAAAAAAAGTTATGCAGGGCAAAGTTGTGGCTTGTGAACAATGCAGACAGCCATTGGTACTTATTACACCTGAACAGAGTGAAAAACCAGGTATTGGTTGTTCAAATGGGTGTACTTTTATCTCACTTGAGTTTGCTTAATCGTTAAGAACCGTCGCTATTCATGTCTTTTTTGGTCAAAAAACAACCCGTGTTGATTGGTTTTTGAAAACTTACTAATTAAATATATGTTGTTTTTAGGTCATCTTCTTCTATCAATAAGCTTTATTATTTACTTCAAAAGCGATGAGTCTATTATTGGCTTCTTCATTTTTATGAAATAGTAAGTTAACACCCATATTCTTTGTTTCTTTGTATTGATAATGGTTTCTTTTACTTTTAGTAAATATTATTTCTAATTCATTGATTAAAAATAATAAAACCTAATGTAATTTACTATAATCACTTATAAAAAGTAGTTAAAAATTTCAAATGAACTAAAGTTGTAACAATGGATGGTTAGAGCACGAAAGAAAAAACCATTGTTGCGACTAAAAATGGCTAATATTATCGCTTTATTTTAGGCTGAAAATCAGCCAGTTTAGGCTATTTGGTTGTTTTGTCTCTCTATTGACAGGTCTTGTCTACTAGTGGTTATATAATGGCGCTTTAATTTTTATTTACATGACTAAATATTATGATTAGGGCGATATCTAACAGGACGTAATAATGAGTAAACACGATAAATATAGTATAAATAATACGGATTACACGATTGGCCAAGATAATGTCCAAAAGTGGGGATTCGATGTACATAACGCCGTTTTTGGTGTGAGCGCTGGATTAATAGTCATTTTTTTAGTTGCGATTTTAATTTCAGATCCAGCCACCGCAAAAGCAACATTAGACAGTGTAAAAGGTGCCATTGTTAACCAATTCGCCTCTTTATTTCTTTGGGCTGGTAATTTCTTTGTCTTCTTTTGTTTAGCATTAATTGTTTCACCGTATGGACGTATCCGTCTCGGCGGTAAAGATGCTGAAGCTGAGCATACAACATTATCATGGTTATCAATGCTATTTGCTGCAGGTATGGGTATTGGCTTGATGTTTTGGAGTGTGGCTGAACCTGCTGCATATTTCACAGGTTGGGGCGGTTCAACACCTTTGAACGTTACCCCTGAAACACCTGAAGCATTTAAAGTCGCGATGGGTGCAACCATGTACCATTGGGGTCTCCACCCTTGGGCTATTTATGGTGTTGTTGCCTTATCAATGGCATATTTTGCTTACAATAAGGGACTACCACTTTCTATTCGCTCTGTGTTTTATCCTATTCTTGGTGATCGCACTTGGGGTTGGGCTGGCCACATCATCGATATTCTTGCTGTATTGGCAACACTATTTGGTTTAGCTACGTCATTAGGCTTAGGCGCACAACAAGCGGCAAGTGGTATTAATCATGTATTTGGTACTCATGGCGGTTTAGAACTGCAAATTGGCATTATCATTGTAGTTACTTGTGTCGCTATTTTTTCTGTAGCGAAAGGTATCGATTCAGGTGTTAAATTACTCAGTAACATTAATATGATGGTTGCTGTTGTCTTATTAATATTTGTTGCACTGGTTGGTTTTGCTATTTCTATTGATACGATTCCAAAAACAGTAATGGGATACATTGAAAACTTTATTCCGCTAAGTAACCCTTATGATCGTACTGATGAAAAATGGATGCATGCTTGGACGGTTGTTTACTGGGCTTGGTGGATTTCATGGTCACCATTTGTAGGCTCATTCATTGCGCGTATCTCAAAAGGCCGTACTGTTCGTGAATTTTTAATTGCAGTATTGATTATTCCAACAGTAGTAACGATTGTTTGGATGTCAGTATTTGGTGGCCAAGCTATTCACCAAATTATGGATCATATTGGTACATTAGGTACTAAAGGTATTACTCAAGTACCATTAGCGATGTTTGAAATGTACGACGCATTACCATTTGGTACTATTTTATCGTTCATTTCAGTGATTCTAATTCTGGTGTTCTTTGTAACATCATCAGATTCAGGTTCATTGGTAATCGATAGTATTACCGCTGGTGGTAAAGTTGATAACCCTGTTGCTCAACGTATTTTCTGGGCAGCCATTGAAGGTGTTATTGCTATTGCTTTATTATGGGTCGGTGGCACTCAAGCCATTGAAGCATTACAAGCCGGTACGATTTCGACAGCATTACCGTTTACGTTTATTTTATTACTTATGTGTGTCAGTTTATTGATGGGCTTTAGGACTGAGCGTAAATAACCTTTTCATCCATTCGTTGTAATAAAATTAATATTATAAAAAAAGCAGCTATTCAGAATATTTACTGAATGGCTGCTTTTTTATGGAAATAGAATAGAGAAGGTGCTGTTTACTCCCAAAGATATCCAATAAGTGTCTCAGGTGTAAAGTGATAAGCGATTTGTGCTTGAAGTAATTCTGCAGTAGCTAAAGAATCTGTTAGCGCATGATGTGGTTGATAGGCTGGAAGGCCATAACGGGAACGACATTTTCCTAGTCGTACTGAACCTGGGCGTTTACCTTTTAATTTATTCCACAAACCACTAATTTGTTGTTGCTGAATAGTTGCTTCAATAGCTAAAGTATCAACAACTGGAAATTGAATCCCTTCGCCTAAACGAATGTTTAAGGCACGATCCATAAATTGGCGTTCGATATTTTTATAATGAACGACAACCACTTTTCCAGCCAAAGCGTCTAGCACTGATTCAAGGATACGGCGTAAGTCAGGTGCTTGTTGTACATCAGAGTGGGTAATACCATGAATAACAACCGAGTCTTCTTCTAATTTTACCTTAGGTTTTACCACCCAGTGTTGCGATTGACGGCAATAAATACGGTGTAAGTCAAAAGGGACTAATCCTATACTAACAATGTCATCAATTTCTGAGTTGAGTCCTGTTGTTTCAAAGTCGAGAGCAACAAAAGGAACCTCACTCAGTGGCGTATCTTCAGAGACAATACCAGTCTCATAATAAGACTTAATGCGGCTATCTTGTGCTTCTTGCGCTAATGTTTTAAAACGTAAATGCCAATCTGGTATTGGCATATTACGTGTAAAGTGTGCAGAAGCAGGTTGTTTTGATCCGTGATGAAACATGAACTGCTCTTTTTATTATCGGGCTGATTGATAGCGAAACTTCACAAAGTTTTGCGCTTTACTCAATATTTGGAATGCGTCTTTTAAATTTCTACGTTCAAAATCAGACATATTCTCAGGCTCAATGCTGTTATCTGGCTCAATACCTGCTTCAATATCTAATGCTTGGTGGCGAATACGCACTAAAGAAATGTATTCCATTGCATCACGTAAGTCTTGTGCTCGACCTGGCGGTAAAATACCGCTATCGATAATATCATCAAGACGTTCAAGTGAGTTTTGTGAACGAGAACCGACCGCAAGTGCATGGACACGAATTAAATCAGCTAATGGTGCCGTTCCACGGCGTTTTAGATTGATTGAGTTATTATGTCGACCATCTTTTTCCATAACAAAATCTTTAAAAAATCCCAATGGAGGGGTGCGGTTTAAAGCGTTACGTGCAAGACAGGACAAGAAGCGAGAGCTATTTCGTGCTCGACGAACAATGAAGCCATTTAATTGTTTGGCCCATTTAGTTTTGCCCCATACGCCACCAAGATCAAAAAAGATTGAGCTGTTAAGTAATGCGACTGGCTTAGGGTTATCAATCCATTCAGCGAAACAATCTTCCCATTGTTGACGCGTTTTACGCCATTCTGGGTTGGTTGCCATAATATCGCCAGTACAATAGGTATAGCCACATTCAGCTAATCCATCACAAACAAATTTAGATAGTTGCTCAAAATAAGCATTATGTTTGTCATAATTGAAGTTGTTATCAAGAATGATAGCGTTATCTTGATCGGTCACAATAAGTTGTTCATCACGTGCCATTGAACCGAGAGCAAGAAAACAATAAGGCACAGGGGGGGGGCCGTATTTTTCTTCTGCAAGTTCAAGTAGACGTTGTTTAAAGCTGCGTCCGATTTCAGCCATCGCGCTACCAATCATATGAGAGTTAGCATCTTCATTAACCATGCGTACGAAGCAATCTTTAACTTGAGTTGAGAGAACCGCTAATTCTTCTACTGATTGTTGCTGATAAATGCTGCTGACGAGTAATAAGCTATTTTGTGATTCATAGCGCACAATGTCAGAGACACTAATAATACCCACTGGATGTTTATTTCGCATGACGGGTAAGTGATGGATGTTAGAACGCAGCATGGTTAGCATGGCTTCAAAAACATAAGCGTTATAATCAAGAGTGATTGGCTCTGCTGACATTACAGTAGAGACGGGCTCTGCGGTCGAGACACCAAGCGCTAAAACGCGGGTACACAAATCACGATCAGTAATAATGCCAACGATTAAGTCATTATCGTCATCATCGTCAGTGATATTTTCATCACAGATGAGCAAGGCGGAGATCCCTTCTTCAGCCATGGTCTGGGCTGCGACTTGAATGGTTGCATTTTGATCAAGGATAACAGGATCACGTGTGAGTAGGGTGCGCACTTTAGATGTGGTTAGGTCATTTTCATCATTTTGACGTGATACTGCATGGCGTAGACGAGATCCATCATCAACTTCAACAAAGTCGGCAAAACTATCATAATCGTCACAGAGTTTTGTGAAAATAGTTCCGGGTATGCAATAGAGTAGGGTGTCTTCTAATGCTTTTGCTGGCATTCTTACGCGATTATTCATTAATAATCCCATTTGCCCAAAAATATCACCTTCATCTAGACGGTTATATAATTCCCCTTTACGGCGATAAACTTCAACGGCACCACTACGAATAAGAAATAAATCATTAATACTATCACCGAGATTTAAAATCATGCTGTCTGCACGGTGATAAGCCACTTCAATTTCAATTGCTATTTCATTCAATTGTTCTTCTGGTAGCAAATCGAAAGGTGGGTACTGGCTGATAAAATTAAGTATTTCTGTTTGTTCTGCTTCCATATCTCAGTCCATATCAATAAAAAACAGGAGCAAGGCTCCGCAGATAATAATTAGAGGGCGATAGATATTACATCGTCATAAAGCGTTATTACTTGTGAAATTGTAACCTATGCAGGTACGGAAATCATATATAGTTCATTATTAACAATTACAGATGTAAGTGTTAAGTCGATATTGACCGTATCAGTATATAAGTCGTTTTTAGATATTACCCATCAATATATATTATCGTTTTGAGTGATCTGTATCATAAAGACAGACTGTATTTTTTAGCATGAAATAGCGCAAAAACACTAATTAATAGGTATGTTTTATTTTTTCATTTTAAATGAAACTTAACGCTAAAATAAGATTAAATCTAGAATATTGTAAGGATAGAGATAAAACAGAATGTATTACGCTTTTAATGAGTCAATTTTAAGCGGTGTATTATTTATCGCTATCTCTAGCGAGGGAAAATATGAAGATTGTTTTTTTTGGGGAAGCATTAGTTGAGCTTAACCATTCACCTCGATATCAAACATATGGTGGTAATGTGGTTAATCGAGCCTTATATTTGGCTCGATTAGGCGGTTCGCGTGCTATTAGTGTTAGTTATGCGACATGTATTGGTATTGAAAAAATATCAATGAGCATGCTGCAATGCTGGCAACGAGAAAATATTGATACCAGCTTAGTAAAATGTTTAGCAACAAAATTCCCTAATTTATGTTTTACTGAAACAGATAGCTATGGTCTGCAACATCATCATTATTGGAATAAAGATAATGCGATGCGATATTATTTTACTTATGGCCCTGCATTATTAAATCGAGCCCTGACGAATAATGATTATGGAGCGATTTATATCAGTGGTAGTAGTATTGCTGCTTTGACTGATGATGATAAAACATTGCTATTAAGTTTACTTGAGATACATAAGAAAGAAGGCGGTAAAGTTTACTTAGATAACAGTTTTCGTGCTGATCTTTGGTCAACGAAACAAGCACAGTATTGGTATGAAAAACTATTTTCTTATGCTGATATCGCGTTTGTTGATTTAAATGATGAAATGAGAATTTGGGGAAGCTCACGTTATTTAACTCAGCGTTATATTAAATGGGGTTGTCGCGAAGTTGTATTTAAACAAGCAAATAGAGTGGAATGTACGGTGTGCAGTTTAGTGATTCGATCTGATACGCTCCTACGGGTCGCGAGTATCAAGCTGGCGGTGCAATATGGTGATCAGATAGTAGATAATGCCTTTGTTGCAGGTTATCTTGCTGCTCGAATCAATAAACAATCCATTTCACAGTCGTTATTGTTGGCACAAAAGCTTAGTCATCGAGTGACAACATGTTCAGATGCGATTATTCCTTCTAATTTAATGCGTGACATTATGTAGATGGATAAATAATCGCGCATCATATGATCTGAATAGCTTGTTTTGTATGTAAAATAATCAAACAAACGCAAAATTAAAAAATGCTGTTGACTCATCTACAGTAATCCGTAGAATGCACCCCATACCGCGAAACAACAACGTTTCATCGGTTAGGGAATATGGCGCGTTGGCAGAGTGGCTATGCAGCGGATTGCAAATCCGTGTACCTCGGTT
>NZ_CAMRAN010000014.1 GCF_947039875.1 uncultured Photobacterium sp. | reverse complement strand
ACCGTTGATGAACGCCAACGTGCACCTGTTTTAGCCCGTACAATGCGTTGGATCAGCAGCCAAATGCGTGGTGGTCGTAATGACTATGACGAATTAATTGTTGATGCTAACGATCAACTCCGTGCTGCAGGCTTGCAACCAGATAAAAGCTTTATTCGTGATGCAGTAACTTTGTTACCGATTACTGACACTACCCAACAAGCAGTTATTCTAATGTCAGCACAATTAGGTAAAGCACGTTTAATCGACAATCAAGTCGTAGACTTATCCCCTGCAGTGAGTGTTGAAGAAGACGTCGCTGAAGCTAATTAATCGCTAAAGGCTGACTAAAAAAATACCGCTCGTTAACCATTAACGGGCGGTATTTTTTAACTCTTGTTTGTTCGATAACTTATGTTCATGATATATCGGCTTATGAACGTAAACCAATACCACGCGAAATCAGATAATAAGCCACGCCATAAAGCGCAATAACAAACACACTTAATACTGCAAATGACGTACCAATACCAACATCAGATACCCCTAAAAAACCATATCTAAAGGCATTGACCATATACACAATCGGATTGACCTTTGACACCATTTGCCACACTTCAGGCAATAGATTAATTGAATAGAACACACCACCAAGATACGTTAATGGGGTTAACACAAAGGTTGGAATAATACTGATATCATCAAAAGTACGCGCAAAAATAGCATTAATTAATCCACCCAATGAGAACACAATCGATGTCATCACTACCGTTGCAATGATCACCCATAGATGAGCAATATTGAGTGAAACAAACAACAATGACACCACAGAAACAATCAAACCGACACCCAAACCACGCAGCACACCACCGCCAACATAACCAGCAATAATGATATAGTTAGGTACTGGTGCAACGAGTAACTCTTCGATGTTATGTTGAAATTTGGCACTAAAAAAAGAGGAGGCAACATTAGAATAAGAGTTAGTGATCACCGACATCATAATCAGTCCGGGCACAATGTATTCCATGTAGCTAAAGCCTTCCATGTCACCAATGCGCTGCCCAATCAAATTACCAAAGATAATAAAATACAGCGTCATCGTAATCGCTGGCGGTACCAACGTTTGCACCCAAATTCGAGTAAATCGATGAATTTCTTTGGTAATTAAACTTTTAAATGCAATCCAATATTGTTTTTTCATTCTTTATTACCTGCCACAGAAGAAGGTCGATCTGTATTAACTAGTTTTACAAATAGCTCTTCTAAACGGTTGCTCTTATTTCGCATTGAACGCACCATAATACCTTGAGCCGTTAAGGCACTAAAGACACGGTTTAAGTCATCGCCTTTATTAAGGTCGACTTCAAGAGTATTACTGTCTATCAATCGACACTCACCCATCGCAAGGGTTGGTGTGTCTGTTGTGGCATCAATATCTAAAATAAAGGTTTCTAATTCAAGCTGACTCAATAAGGCTTTCATTGAGGTATGCTCAACTAACTCACCATGATTAATAATACCGATATTGCGACACAACATTTCGGCTTCTTCAAGGTAATGCGTGGTTAAAATAATCGTCACCCCTTCTCGATTAATACGTTGTAAAAACGTCCACATTGAGCGACGTAATTCAATATCAACCCCAGCGGTAGGTTCATCTAAAATCAACAATTTTGGCTCATGCATTAATGCACGTGCAATCATTAATCGACGTTTCATACCACCAGAAAGGTTACGGGCACGATCATGACGTTTACCCCATAAATCTAATTGAGTTAAATATTTTTGCGCCCGTTGTTTTGCTAACGTCCGTTCAACCCCATAAAAACCCGCCTGATTAACAACAATCTGCTCAACGGTTTCAAAAGGGTTAAAATTAAATTCTTGTGGCACTAAGCCAAGCTGATTTTTAGCATCCACTTTTTGAGTATCTAAGTCATAACCAAAAATACTCACGGATCCCGAGCTTTTATTAACCAGCGAGCTAATAATCCCGATGGTGGTTGATTTACCTGCACCATTCGGCCCAAGCAAAGCAAAAAAGTCCCCTTGCTCGACATTGAGACTCATATTTTTTAGCGCCTTGACGCCACCTTTGTAAGTTTTGCTTACATTTTTTATTTCTAAAGCGTTCATTATATGCAATCTTTCTGTTAAATATTTATAGGTTAGTGGAAAAACACTAACAACTAATCCGATTTGCTATCAGCGCAGCTTGTGTATAGTAAGGAACATATTAATATAAGGCATTATCATGGCAGATATAAAGCAGCTCTTCGCAAACAATCTCTCGTGGTCAGAAAACATTAAGGATGAAGATCCGGAATTTTTTTCTCACCTCGCAGAAGCACAACATCCGCAATATCTTTGGATTGGCTGTTCTGACAGTCGAGTTCCAGCTGAACGCCTAACCGGTTTAACCTCCGGTGAATTATTCGTACACCGTAATGTTGCCAACCAAGTTATCCATACCGATTTAAATTGCTTATCCGTCGTTCAGTACGCGGTCGATGTACTTAAAGTTAAGCATATTATCATCTGTGGCCACTATGGCTGCGGTGGTGTCACTGCCGCCATCGAAAATCCACCGTTAGGGCTTATCAATAACTGGTTATTACACATTCGTGATCTGTACCTTAAACACCGTTCAGATCTTGGTAGCCTACCGCGTGACAAGTGGGATGACAAACTATGTGAGATTAATGTTGCTTCTCAGGTTTATCATCTCGGTAATTCCACTATCATGCAACAAGCATGGGAGCGTGGCCAAGATGTCAAAATTCATGGTTGGATTTACGGTACCAGTAACGGCATTTTAAAAGATTTGGGCGTAACAGCGACCAGTCGTGAAAGTCTTGAAATTACTTATCAAGCAGCGATGTCATCTTTATTACCGCCGCTTGAAAAGCAATTAGTGCTACATCAAACGCAACTAGAAAACAATAAGTAACAATCATAAAAAAAAGCGACCACCTAATTGGTGATCGCTTTTTTTGTTTTTATTCTGTCGCTGGAATAACTTTACCAATGAACGGTAAGTGGCGATATTTTTGAGCGTAATCGATGCCGACACCCACCACGAATTCATCTGGAATAATAAAGCCATACCAATCAACTTTCACATCAACTTCACGACGTTCTGGTTTATCTAATAGCGTACAGATGCTGATTGATTTTGGTTCACGTAACGATAGAATTTCACACACTTTACTTAAGGTATTACCGGTATCGATAATATCTTCCACCAATAACACATCTTTGCCTTTGATATCGTCATCTAAGTCTTTCAAAATACGCACATCACGATTACTTTGCATGGTATTGCCGTAACTTGATGCAGTCATGAAATCAACTTCATGGGGGATCTCAATAGCACGTGCTAAATCTGCCATAAAGACAAATGAGCCACGTAGTAAGCCAACCATAACTAGGTCTGTCGAGTCTTTATAATGTTCCGTGATCTGCTTCCCTAGCTCTTTGATGCGTTCCTGGACGTCCTGCTCAGAAATCATTACTTCGATTGTGTGCTTCATTTTATTCTCCATCAACGCGACCGCGTTAGCCGACTAAGGCTATATATTCCAAAGGTCGTTATTGTAGCATTCATTCATCTTAAGCGTTATTTAATCAATAGTGTCCAAAATCCGAAACACTTATTGATAGTTCAGTTTGAATCAACTCAGTTGCTGTTGTAGTGTTTATGTATAAAAAATAAACATAAATAAAGCAAATACAAACAGGCTAGGGAATTAATAATTATGGATACGATTACCAAGAAACCACGTACACGCTTATCTCCAGAAAAAAGGAAGCAACAACTACTTGATTACTCAATTGAAGTTTTCTCTCGTCGCGGTATTGGTCGCGCAGGTCATGCCGATATTGCAGAAATGGCAAATGTATCAGTGGCGACTGTTTTTAACTATTTTCCAACCCGAGAAGCATTGGTTGAACAAGTATTAATGGAAGTTTCAACTCAATTTAATGACTTGCTCACCGAATGTATTGGTGCCCCCAATAAAGCACTACATGCATGCTTAACTTGCATCACTAATAACTTGATTGATACCGTACTAGAACAACAAGATTGGATCAAAGTATGGTTTGAATGGAGTACATCCGTACGTGATGAAGTATGGCCTCAATTTATTGAAAGTAACAAAAAGAACCTCAAGCAAGTGCAGCATGCCTTTTCTCAAGCAATCGATAACGGCGAAATCACGCCAAATCAAAGCCCTGAGAACTTAGCTAAAATGCTACATGGCATATGTTATGTGATTTACATGCAAGCAAATCAGCACCCAGATCAAGATATTTTACGTGAACAAGCACAAACTTATCTGCAAGTGCTTACCCAGAAAAACTAAATAAATAGCTGATACAAACAATCAAGGCTTGCTCTCACAAGCCTTGATTTATTTATGCTTGAGCAAATATAACCGCAGAATGTGGGGTCACATTAACCGTTACTCGCTGACCGACATTTAATAATAAATTAGAATTAATCGCTAATTTATGCCCTTCAAATTCAACGATATAACGACAACTATCCCCCATGAACTGCTGTTCAATTATCACCGCACTACCTTCAGTTTCTGGCATCACAGTCAAATGTTGTGGTCGTAATAACCAATCCACATCCGTACCAGCCATCAATGGTGGCTTAGCCGCGCATGTTTGCTCACCAAATGGCGTCAGTAATTGTTGATTTACTGTCACCGTTGCTGGTAGATATGAGCCGACACCTAAAAATTCAGCCACAAAACGACTACTTGGTTGATAGTAAAGTTCAGTCGCTGTGCCAAATTGCTCAATCACACCGTGGTTCATTACCGCCATTTTATCGGCAAAAGCAAACGCTTCTTCGCGACTATGAGTGACAAAAATAGCAGTAACACCTTGATCTTTAAATATTTGGCGAATATCACGAATCAAGCTATGACGTACTTGAGTATCAATATTAGAAAACGGCTCATCCAATAAAATTAAATCCGGTTCATTGGCTAATGCCCGTGCAATCGCAACCCGCTGTTGTTGACCTCCTGATAATTGGTGCGGATAACGATCATCAAGCTCCGTTAAATGTACCAATTCTAGCATCTGCTTAATCTTGGCAATCACTCGCTGTTTATCCCAATGCCGCAGGCCAAACGCAATATTTTCCGCCACCGTTAAATGAGGAAATAACGCATAATCTTGAAAGATCATCCCTATATTACGTTGCTCTGCAGGTAAACATAATTGCTGATCCACAATGGTACGATCATTGATTGCCATGCAGCCATTGGTAAGTGGTAATAGTCCTGCGATGGCTTTTAATAAGGTTGTTTTGCCACAACCACTCGCGCCAAGCAAACACACGATCTCACCCCGTTCAACTGACAATGATAAATCTTGTAATATCGGCACCCCATGGTAACAACAGCTTAAATCAGTGACAGATAATGCATGTTTCATCAGTGTTTTTGCTCCAAAGAACGGTTAACCATAACCAGCGGAATCAAGCCAACAATAACTAATAAAATGGCAGGGAAAGCAGCAACTTCTAACTGTTCGTCAGAAGCGAAATTAAACACATAAGTGGCTAAGGTTTCAAAATTAAACGGCCGTAATAATATTGCCGCATTCAACTCTTTCATTGATTCGATAAATACTAATAAGCCCGCAATTAGACATCCACGACGAATCAAAGGTAAATGCACTTTGCGTAACATTGGCGTCGATGCATAACCCATAGTTTTCGCGGCCATATCTAACGATGGTGGAATTTTAACTAAACTACTTTCAATACTACCAATAGCCACCGCAGCAAAACGCACCACAAATGCAAAAATAATCGCAAACATTGACCCTGAAAAAATCAGCCCTGGACGTCCCAAATCTAAACTGCGAGCGATATCATTTACTAAGTGATCAGCGCTGGTTAAAGGGATCATCACGCCAATCGCTAATACGGTACCGGGGACAGCATAACCTAATGACGCTAATCGCATCGGTACAATACTGATATTACGGCCATCTAAACGTTGATAAAAATTAACCATCAAAGCAAGACACACGGCGACTATTGCGGCCACCAATGACACCACTAAGCTATTAAAACTGTAGGTTTTAAATTGTGCCGTCCAACTTACTGAGAAATAATCAATGGCGTAAGAGCCTAATTGCACCATCGGTAAAATAAAGGCACATCCAACTAACCCCCAGCACCAACCAACAGCCAGCCATTTTTTCCAGCCACTTAATTGATATTTAGTATGGCTATCATTACCACATTGTTGTTGAAACATTTTTTGCTTACGACGACTAAAACGCTCGCTACTGATCAGTAAAAAAATAACCATCAACATAATTGCAGAAATTTTAGCGGCAGCATTGAGATTAGAATAGCCAAGCCAAGTATCGTATACCGCTGTCGTGAGGGTATTTAAAGCAAAATAACTCACGGTACCAAAATCACCCAAGGCTTCCATTGCTACTAATGACACGCCAACAGCAATCGCAGGACGCGCTAGTGGTAATGAAATTCGACGAAAACTTTGCCAAGGTGAACAACCTAATAGTCGTGCTGATTGAAGCAGGTTATTACTTTGCTCCATGAACGTGGCACGGACTAATAAATACACATACGGATATAACACCAGCGCTAAGACAAAACATGCGCCCCATAATGAGCGTAAGTCAGGGAACCAGTAATCGCTAACATGCTGCCAACCAAAAAAGTCACGCAACCAAATTTGAATTGGACCTGCATAATCAAACCAATGGGTGTAAAGGTAGCCGACGATATAACCAGGCATTGCGAGGGGTAAAATAAGTGCCCATTGAAGTATTTTTTCGCCCGGTAAACGGCACATCGCCATTAACCATGCACTTGGAAGCCCAAAAACTAAGGTAAGTAACACCGTACCAACCACCAGCCCAAGGGTATTTAACGCGTAGGTAGACATCACTGTATTCATCAAGTGTGAAAACACCTGATCTGAATTACCCATGGCGGTAATAAATATAGCGATAATAGGCAACACTAACAGCGAGCCAAACAACCAACTGTTAACCCGCCAAAATAAAAACTTTTCTTTCATTTACTACTACTTAGTACGTTTTTCAATATATTTAAGCCCGCAATATCAAGCCTCTTCATCAGTAAATTCACTCACTGAAAGTAAGCATGAGAAGCTACCACAACTTATTGCAAAAGAGACTAAGTTAAACTGAAAAATGGGGCTTTACACCCCATTTATTTTGTAACTAATTACAGATCAAACTTCACTTCATCAAGCAATTTAATCGCCGCTTTATGATATTGCGCTACTTGGTCTAACGACACATCATCAGCTTTAAAATCACCCCATGATGCCACTAGCTCTGAACGCTTAACACCCGCTTTAACTGGGTACTCATAGTTCACTTCAGCATACATTTGTTGTGCAGTGGTGGTCGTTAAAAATTCCATTAATTTAAGCGCGTTATTTTTATTTGGCGCATACTTCGCCATTGCCATACCGCTGACATTAACGTGAGTACCGTTACCTTGTTGGCCTGGAAAGTTAATTTCAACCGCTTCTGCCCATACTTTTTGGTTTGGATCGTTAACCATTTTGCCTAGGTAGTAGCTGTTACCAATGGCGATATCACATAAACCTTCTTTCACCGCTTGTACTTGACCACGGTCATTACCTTGAGGCTTACGTGCTAAATTCGCTTTCACACCTTCAAGCCAAGTTTTAGTTGCCGCTTCACCATTATGCGCAATCATCGCTGAAACAAGTGAAACGTTATACGGGTGCTTTCCTGAACGCGTACAAAGTTTACCTTTCCATTCAGGCTTAGCTAAATCACTGTAATCAAAAGATGCGGGTAATTTACCGACGCGATCTTTTGATGAATAAACATTACGAGAACGCAGTGTTAGTGCAAACCACTCATCTTCATTATCACGAAATTGTGCCGGAATATTCGTATCAATAACTTTGCTATCAACAGGCTGAACCAACTTTTTATCCGACAATTCCACTAAACGGCTAATATCGGTTGTCAGTACCACATCCGCAGGACTGTACTCACCTTCTTGCTGGAGTTTTTCAGCAATGCCTTCTTTAGCAAACTTAACGTTAACCTTAATACCCGTCTCTTTGGTGAACTCATTAAACATTGGCTCAACAAGGAAAGGCTGGCGGTATGAGTAGACATTGACTTCTTCCGCCGCTGTCGCGATTTGAGGTGCGGTCAAACCGAAGAAAACAGCGGTAGCTAAAAGTTTTTTCATTGCTAAATCCCTTAATGCAAAATGTAATGATAATGTTTCTCACTTAGATTAATGCAGATTATACGGCTTTCATCTTTGAACACAATCGAGCTGTAACACTTCATTACAAAAAAACGCCATCGCGAAGGATGACGTTTTTTAAACTTTAATAGCACTTAAATGCAGTTGTTATTGCTATTTTACACTGACAAACTCGGGATAAGCATCAACACCACAATCATGTGAATCCATACCTTCAAGCTCTTCATCTTCACTGACACGAATACCAATAGTGAATTTCAATATTCCCCATACCACTAAGCTTGCACCAAATACCCAGCTAAAGATAACCGCAGCACCAAATAGCTGAGTCATAAATGCAGCATCTGAATTACTTAACGGCACCATCATTAAGCCAAATAAACCACACACTCCATGAACAGAAATCGCTCCCACCGGATCATCCACTTTTACTTTATCAAAGCCAATAATACTAAACACCACTAATGCGCCAGCAACACCACCAATCGCAACGGCAGCTAATGGTGATGGTGATAATGGGTCAGCAGTAATGGCAACCAAGCCGGCCAATGCGCCGTTAAGAATCATAGTAAGGTCAGCTTTACCCCATAAGATTTTACACACCGCAAGTGCAATAATCGCACCAGCAGCAGCGGCAGCATTAGTGTTTAAAAATATTTGTCCAACAGCGGTCGCATTCTCAAAATCAGACAGCATTAACTGTGAACCACCGTTAAAGCCAAACCAACCAAACCATAGAATAAATGTACCGACAGTAGCTAAAGGCATGTTTGACCCCGGTATCGGGTGTACCTCACCATTTTTACCGTATTTGCCCTTTCGAGCGCCAAGCAGTAATACACCTGCTAATGCTGCAGCAGCACCTGCCATATGAACGATACCAGAACCAGCAAAGTCACTAAAACCCGCTTCAGAAAGGAAACCACCGCCCCATGTCCAATAACCTTCAACCGGATAAATAAAACCAGTTAACACCACTGAAAATAATAAAAATGACCACAACTTCATACGCTCAGCAACCGCGCCTGATACTACTGACATTGCGGTAGCAACAAAGACGACCTGAAAAAAGAAATCGGATTCTAAAGAGTGATCTGCGCCTTCAGCTTGAGTACCAATTAATGCGCCAAATGAGGGTAACCAACCACCGCCGCTGTTATCGACATACATGATGTTATAGCCGACTAATAAAAATGTCGTACACGCAATGGCGTATAAACAAAAGTTCTTGGTGAGTATTTCAGTAGTATTTTTTGAACGGACTAAACCTGCTTCTAACATGGCAAAACCTGCTGCCATCCACATCACTAATGCACCTGAAATCAAAAAGAAAAATGTATCGAGTGCGTAGCGTAATTCAATTACTGTCGTTGATAATTCCATGGTAACCTTCCCTTTATACCTGTGTTTATGATCCTATATCCATGCTGCGACTAAAGTGCTTCTCTGTCTACTTCTCCTGTTCGAATACGTACTGCATGTTCAAGATCATAAACAAATATTTTGCCATCACCGATTTTTCCTGTTTGTGCAGCCTTGCTGATAGCATCAACAATATCATCCAAATTTTCTGCCTGAGTCGCGATTTCTAATTTTACTTTAGGTAGAAAATCAACTTGGTATTCAGCGCCACGGTATAATTCGGTATGGCCTTTTTGACGCCCAAATCCTTTTACTTCTGATACTGTCATTCCTTCAACACCGACAACTGCCAATGCTTCGCGCACATCATCTAATTTAAAGGGTTTGATAATCGCATTAATTATTTTCATGATTTGCTCCTTACTTTCAATGTATTCCCCATTATGATTAAACAACAAACAATCATCGTGCCAACTATTTAACTCACTGTTTAATAAAGAAATGAAAAAACAAATCACCATAAACAAAAAAAGGCCGCACCATATAGGTGCAGCCTTTTCACTGTAATATAGCATCTAACGGCTACTGATAAATAACCTGATTAAAAACGGGTCACAAATGCTCGCCAAGCTCCTAATGCTTGCGCTAAATCTTCAAAACCACACACCGACATACTTTCTTCATCATAAAAATGAAAATCTTCTTCAAAATCTTCATCTTCTTCAGAAAACAGACAGTTAGCTTGAACTAAAGCTTCGTTATCTTGTAAGCATAACGTCAGTTCATCACCCGCTAATCGCCATTCTTTGGTGCTATTTTTCAATGCACTAAGTTGATCTATTACCATATCTATTTTTTCGACATCCTTGCCAAGCTCGTCAATGATCCAATGGCCTAATACCTCATGGCCCATTGAAAAAATGGCATGATAACTACCGTCCAAGGTATTTTTTTTAAATTCGTAATCCATACCTTTAGTACCCCATCTCTGATCATCTTAGTTGTTAACTGCTACACTGCTCGCAGAATGTGCTTGGCGCCCATTGTCAGGATCTCTCACTAAAATGCAACTCATCTCTCGCAACTAAATAGTTATATCCCTTTAATTCACTGACTCTCACTATTTAACAAGGCTGATTAATTATGAAAATTATTATTGCTCCTGACTCATACAAAGAAAGCCTGACCGCAATGGAAGTGGCAACAGCAATTGAAGCAGGGTTTCGCCAAGTGATGCCAACGGCTGAATACATTAAATTACCAATGGCTGATGGCGGTGAAGGCACGGTGCAATCACTGGTTGATGCCAGTAACGGCACCATCATAGAACACGCAGTTACAGGTCCTTTGGGAGCCCAAGTTAACGCCTTTTTTGGCCTCATGGGTGACGGTAAAACGGCGGTTATTGAAATGGCGGCGGCGTCCGGCTTGCAGCTTGTTAGCCCTGATCTGCGCAATCCAATGCTCACGACGAGTTATGGTACTGGCGAGTTGATTCTAGCGGCACTGGATCACGGGGTTGAACATATTATTGTTGGTATCGGTGGCAGTGCGACCAATGACGGCGGTATCGGTATGGCGCAAGCACTTGGCGTACAGCTATTAGATAGCAATGGTCAAGCGCTTAAGTTTGGTGGTCAAGCATTAGCACAACTGGCGACGATTGATATCACAACGGTCGATCCTCGTCTTGCCAACATAAAACTGGAAGTGGCGTGTGATGTTGATAATCCCCTTTGTGGTAAAAAAGGTGCATCACATATTTTTGGCCCTCAAAAAGGAGCAACACCAGCAATGGTTGCCGCGCTTGATCAGCATCTCGCTCACTATGCCGCCATTATAAAACGTGATTTAGCTATCGATGTTAAGGATACAGCAGGAGCAGGTGCTGCTGGCGGTATGGGCGCAGCGTTATTAGGCTTATTTAACGCCCAATTACGATCAGGGATCGAGATTGTGATCGATGCGGTTAACTTAAACGAAATAATTAAAGATGCAGATCTAGTAATCACTGGTGAAGGACGGATTGATAGCCAAACTATTCATGGTAAAACGCCGATTGGCGTCGCACGTACAGCCAAGAAATACCATAAACCCGTAATTGGTATTGCTGGTTGTTTAAGCCAAGATTGTGGCGTGGTTTATGATCATGGTATCGATGCGGTATTTAGTGTTGTTACCGCAGCGATGAGCCTTGAGCAAGCCTTTAGCAATACAGCAATCAATATTGAATTAACCGCCCGTAATGTAGCAGCAATGTATTGCTTGAACCGATAATGTATTGATTGAATGACAAATAATTAAGCAATACCAATAAAAACGCCGCGATTATTCGCGGCGTTTTTCGCTCTTTATTTTTATTCAATAACCGTTACATCAACAATAATGTCGATTAAACCGGTTGCTGAATAATCACTTCATCGGCTTTATTGGTGTATTCAGCCATACGATCAAAGTTCAGGTAACGATAAGTATCCGCCGCCGTCGCATCGATTTGCTGCGCATAGGTTAGGTACTCATCCATGGTTGGAATACGACCTAGAATAGCCCCCACCGCAGCCAACTCAGCCGAGGATAAATAGACGTTAGCGCCATTACCTAAACGGTTGGGGAAGTTACGGGTCGAAGTCGACATCACCGTTGAGTTATCTTTTACTCGTGCTTGGTTACCCATACACAATGAACATCCCGGTGTTTCAATACGCACCCCTGCACGACCAAAAATACCGTAATAGCCTTCTTCTGTAAGCTGGTCTTTATCCATCTTGGTCGGTGGTGCCACCCATAATCGAGTATCTAGTTGACCACCAAATTTCTCAAGTAACTTACCTGCTGCACGGAAATGACCAATGTTAGTCATACATGAACCGATAAATACTTCATCAATCGCGGTTCCTGCCACCTCAGACAATAAACGTGCATCATCAGGATCATTAGGCGCACACAGAATTGGCTCTTTAATGTCAGCTAGATCAATCTCGATCACATGCGCATATTCAGCATCTTTATCTGCGGTCATTAGTTCAGGATTTGCTAACCATGCCTGCATCGCTGTAATTCGGCGCTCAATGGTACGACGATCACCATAGCCTTCAGCGATCATCCACTTCAGCATTACAATATTTGAGTTTAAATATTCAGTGATCGATTCTGGCGACAATTTAACGGTACAGCCAGCAGCACTTCGCTCTGCCGATGCATCAGAAAGCTCAAACGCTTGCTCAACCGATAAATGCTCAATCCCTTCAATCTCAAGCACACGACCTGAGAATTCATTGATCTTGCCTGATTTTTCAACCGTTAATAGCCCTTGCTGAATCGCAAAATAAGGAATCGCATGAACCAGATCTCGCAGGGTGATTCCCGCTTGCATCTCACCTTTAAAACGTACCAGAATAGATTCCGGCATATCAAGCGGCATCACGCCCGTTGCCGCAGCAAATGCCACTAAACCAGAACCCGCAGGGAATGAAATACCTAATGGGAAACGAGTATGTGAATCGCCCCCCGTACCAACGGTATCTGGCAATAACATGCGGTTAAGCCATGAGTGAATAACACCATCTTTAGGACGTAATGCCACTCCACCACGATTCATAATAAAATCAGGCAATGTATGGTGCGTATTAACATCAATCGGTTTTGGATAAGCAGAAGTATGACAGAAAGACTGCATGGTTAAATCGGCTGAGAAACCTAAACAGGCTAAGTCTTTCAGTTCATCACGCGTCATGGGGCCGGTGGTATCTTGCGAACCAACGGTAGTCATCTTCGGCTCACAATAGGTGCCAGGACGAACCCCTTCAACACCACACGCTTTACCGACCATCTTCTGCGCTAAGGTATAACCTTTACCGTTATCTTTAACGGCCACAGGACGACGGAACACATCAGATGCAGGTAAGTCTAACGCTTGACGAGCACGATCGGTTAGGCCACGACCAATGATCAATGGAATTCGCCCACCCGCACGCACTTCATCAATCAAGACCTCGGTTTTTAGTTTAAAGGTTGAGACCAATTCATCGTTATCATGACGACGAACTTCACCTTTAAACGGATAAACGTCAATCACATCGCCCATAGCAAGTTTTGTTACATCAACTTCAATCGGCAACGCACCAGCATCTTCCATAGTATTAAAGAAGATCGGCGCGATCTTACCACCAAGCACGTAGCCACCAGCACGCTTATTAGGTACGTAAGGAATATCATCCCCCATAAACCATAGCACTGAGTTAGTTGCTGATTTTCGTGATGATCCGGTTCCGACCACATCACCGACATACACTAATTGATGACCTTGTTGTTTAAGGGTCTCAATTTGCGTAATCGGACCAATCATTCCCACTTGATCGGGTGTGATCCCTTCACGTTCAATTTTTAGCATCGCTAATGCATGCAACGGAATATCAGGGCGTGACCACGCATCAGGCGCAGGAGATAAGTCATCAGTATTGGTTTCGCCACTGACTTTAAATACGGTAAGAGTAATTTTCTCAGCAAGAGCTGGCTTAGATAAGAACCACTCAGCATCAGCCCATGATTGCATCACTTGCTTGGCAAAAACATTGCCAGCCTTAGCTTTTTGCTCAACATCATAGAATGAGTCAAACATCAGTAAAGTATGTGATAGCGCACTAACAGCGATAGGGGCAAGTTCAGCATCATCAAGTAATGACACCAATGGTTCGATATTGTAACCACCTTGCATGGTTCCTAATAACTGCGCGGCCTTGGTTTTGTCAACTAATGGCGATTGTGCTTCACCAGTAGTGATTGCAGCCAGAAAACCTGCTTTTACATAAGCAGCTTCGTCCACTCCAGGTGGAATACGGTTTTCTAATAAATCCAGTAGTGCCGCTTCCTCACCTTGTGGTGGGGTTTTTAATAGCTCAATCAGAGCGGCAACCTGTTCAGCATTGAGAGGTTGAGCAACAACCCCTTCTGCCGCACGCTCTTCGACGTGTTTACGGTAGGCTTCAAGCACGACATATTCCTCTTATATTGGCTCGACGATAACGCCGAACATCCTTGGAAGTTAAATGATCTCTCACTGATCAGTCATTGCGATTTAATCTATACCTGACATCTTAACGGCTAATTAGAGATCAAAACTGTTAAATACCATAGCATTTTTAACCTAAAATTAAAATAAATCGATGTTTTACAACATTCACAGTTTTAATAAATATCGCCTCAGTCACCGCTAAATTACCGCTCAATATTGATAACCCTGCCACTAAATCTCGTGTGACAAGTATCAATATTCCTCACTAAAGTTAGCGCTAGGTCATATTGCGCGCCATAAATCACTAAAGTTTTTTCATAAATACGCCGATACATAAGCCTGTATTTTCATTTCACCGACCATCATGACGTAACCACGTATGGTCTGTTCATTTGCTCATAAATATAAGCCGTCTTATGAATTACAAACATTTAAGCATCAAATCAAAACTGATCATCGCCATCACCATGGCGGTACTCGCTTCAACGACCTTAGTCAGTGTCCTCAGTCAAAGCCAAGTTCGCGCAGCCATTACCACTCGAATCTTAGACTTAGAATTACCCTCGATCTTGTTGCAAATTCGTAATAACGTCGAAAAAGAAGTCACTCAGTTACAATCAGCCGCAGAGCAACTGGCCAATAACAGCTACGTTATCGACAGTGTGTTAGCCACCAAAGCACCACAAGATAAAACCCGCTTAGTCAAAGAATTACGTAATATTCAGAATCAATACCAGTTATTAGATGTCTCTATTGCTAACCGCCACAACGGCGATTACTGGAACCAAAATGGTTTTTTACGCCAGCTGACCCCTCAACAAGATCAATGGTTTTTTGACGCGATTCAAGCGAACCACACTCGCAGCCTCAGCATCTTTAGAGAAAAAACCGGTGAGGTAAAGCTGTTTGTTAACTATCAACAACCACTGGGGGATACTTTAGCGGGACTCTCTAAATCCCTTGATGATATGGCGAGTTTTATTAGTCAATTTAAAATTGAACAAACCGGATTTGTCTATTTAGTCGATAGTAAAGGCACCATTAAAATCCATCGCGATAACAATAAAATGCTGGAACATAATTCAATTTCAACCTTGTTTGATTCAACCATTGCCGCCACCTTATTAAACAAACAAAGTTTCAGTGTAATTGAAACAAAAAATAACAATGAAGGTGTCTTTTTAGCGGCGAGTTACATTCCCGCTATGGATTGGTATGTGATTGGCGAACTTCCCAAAAAAGAAGCCTTTGCTGCCCTCACGACTATTCGTAATCAAGTTATTTTATTTACCGCCATTATTGCTGCAATCTTTATTATTATCGCTATTTTTCTCGCCAGCAGTATTACTCGCCCAATTAAAAATCTAGCATTAATGTTTAAGAATCTTGGTGAAGGCGATGGTGATTTACGCCACCGTTTAAACGTTGAAGCTAATGATGAAATTGGACAATTATCATCAGGATTTAATGGCTTTATTGGCAAGATCCACCATTCAGTGATTGACGTTGCAGAAACGGGGAACGCCCTTCGTCAAGCGGCAGAATCAGTGGCTTCTCAAGCTCAATTAACCCTTGATAATAGCCATAGCCAACGCGATAGAACCTTATTGGTTGTAACAGCAATCAATGAAATGGGAGCAACGGTTAATGAAATTGCCAGTAATGCCGCTCTCGCCGCCGAATCGACTCAACAAGCCGAACAGCAAACCCATGATGGTCAGCAAGTGGTGAGCGAAGCCCGTAATACTATTAATCAGCTGTCATCCGATATCGGTCAGGTCAGTGATGTGATTGATTCATTAGCCAATAACACCCAATCTATTGGCAGTATTTTAGATGTGATTCGAGGAATTTCAGAACAAACAAATCTATTAGCATTAAATGCAGCTATTGAAGCGGCACGAGCGGGAGAACAAGGACGCGGGTTTGCCGTGGTTGCCGATGAAGTTCGCAATCTTGCTAGTCGAACAGCAACTTCGACTGATGAAATTCAAACAATGATTAACCGCTTACAACAAGAGGCATCAAATGCCGTTAGCGCAATAGAGCAAAGCCGTCAGCTATCAGACAATGGCGTCTCAGCATCTGATCAAGCCTCCACCGCTTTAATTTCCATTGCGGATCGCATTAGCTTAATTGCCGATATGAATACTCAGGTCGCAACCGCAACCGAAGAGCAATCAATTGTGGTGCGCGATATTAATTGCAATATTGAAGAGATCAATGAAACCACCCAGTTAACCGCCGAAACAGCGGCGCAACTGGCAGATTCTAGCCAATCATTACGCCAACTTTCACAGCGTTTGGATGATATGGTCGGCACCTTTAAATTGTAATTATCAACCTTAAATCGCTATTGGTTTACGAAGCTATAGCGAACAAAACTATAGCGAACAAAACTATAGCTAACAAAAAAGCGCCATCAGGCGCTTTTTTATTTACAGAACATTAAGCGAGAATTACTTCTTACGCTTTACTGCTTTTGCATTTGGCAGGTCAGTGATTGAACCTTCAAATACTTCTGCTGCAAGACCAATTGATTCATGCAATGTTGGGTGAGCGTGAATTGTTAATGCGATATCTTCCGCATCACAACCCATCTCGATCGCTAGACCGATTTCACCTAATAATTCACCACCGTTAGTACCTACGATAGCACCACCGATAACACGGTGAGTGTCTTTATCGAAGATCATCTTCGTCATACCATCAGCACAATCAGATGCAATAGCACGGCCAGATGCAGCCCATGGGAATGTTGAAACTTCGTAGTTAATACCTTCAGCTTTTGCTTCTTTCTCAGTCTTACCTACCCACGCAACTTCTGGCTCAGTGTAGGCAATTGAAGGAATAACTTTAGGATCGAAGTAGTGCTTCTTCCCTGAAATAACTTCAGCGGCTACGTGGCCTTCATGCACACCTTTGTGAGCAAGCATTGGTTGACCAACAACGTCACCAATCGCATGAATGTGAGCAACGTTAGTACGCATCTGCTTATCAACGTGAATAAAGCCACGCTCATCAACATTGATACCCGCTTTCTCAGCATCGATTAGCTGACCATTTGGTACACGGCCGATAGCAACAAGCACTGCATCATAACGTGTAGGCTCAGCGGGTGCTTTTTTGCCTTCCATTGAAACGTAGATACCGTCTTCTTTCGCTTCAACTGCTGTCACTTTCGTTTCAAGCATGAGGTTGAATTTCTTAGAAATACGCTTAGTGAAAACTTTAATGATATCTTTATCAGCTGCTGGAATAACTTGATCGAACATCTCAACAACGTCGACATCAGAACCTAGCGCGTGGTAAACCGTACCCATTTCAAGACCGATGATACCGCCGCCCATAATCAGTAACTTTTGAGGTACTTCTTTAAGCTCTAGCGCATCTGTTGAATCCCAAATACGTGGGTCTTCATGTGGAATGAAAGGCAGTTTAATTGGGCGTGAACCCGCAGCGATAATTGCATTGTCAAATGTGACTGTCGTTTGACCGTCAACACCTTCAACAACGATTGAATTAGGGCCAGTAAATTTACCGTAACCGTTAACCACGTTAACTTTACGCATCTTAGCCATTCCGCCAAGACCGCCAGTAAGTTGGGTAATTACTTTATCTTTCCATAGACGGATTTTATTGATATCGGTTTGTGGCTCGCCGAAAATCACGCCATGCTCTGCCATCGCTTTTGCTTCTTCGATCACTTTAGCTACGTGAAGCAGAGCTTTTGATGGAATACAACCGACGTTAAGACATACGCCGCCAAGAGTATTAAATTTTTCGATTAGAACCGTATCTAGACCTAAGTCTGCACAACGGAATGCCGCAGAATAACCAGCAGGGCCTGAACCCAACACCACTACCTGGGCTTTAATTTCTTTGCTCATCATGACCTCGTTGTAAGTCTTTTATCCCTAACAGGCTATCAGCTATGCTGTACTTTTTTAATGCTAAATTCACCGTCAAATTGAGTAACAAGTTTACAGACCTGTTAACAACATGAAAAATAAATTACTGCAGCCTGTGAGCTAAACAACAATTCCATGCCTACAAACGGTAGGCATGGTGTTGTGGATGTGAAACCTTATAGTACCAAACGACGGATGTCAGATAGACAACCATTTAAGTAAGTAATGAAACGTGCACCTTCAGCACCATCAATCACACGGTGATCGTATGATAGTGATAATGGCAGTTGTAGACGCGGTTCAAACTCTTTACCGTTCCATACTGGCTTCATTTCAGACTTAGATACACCAAGGATACCTACTTCTGGCGCATTCACGATTGGTGTGAACGCAGTACCACCTAAACCACCTAGGCTTGAGATAGTGAAACAGCCACCTTGCATATCTGATGCAGTTAGCTTACCAGCACGTGCTTTCTTAGAGATAGTCATTAGCTCTTCAGATAGCTCGTAAATACCTTTCTTGTTCACGTCTTTAAATACAGGAACAACCAAGCCATTCGGTGTATCTACCGCGATGCCGATGTTGATGTATTTCTTCAAAATCAAGCTCTCGCCATCATCTGATAGCGAAGAGTTGAATGAAGGGAACGCTTCCAGTGCTTTCGCAGCCGCTTTAAGAATGAACACCAGTGGCGTGATTTTCATGCCAGAGTCTTTCTTCGCTTCGATAGCGTTTTGGTCTTTACGGAATGCTTCAAGCTCAGTGATATCTGCATTATCCCACTGTGTAACGTGGGGAATCATTACCCAGTTACGGTGCAGGTTAGCGCCAGAAATCTTCTTAATACGAGACAGAGGCTTAACTTCTGTGTCACCAAACTTGCTGAAGTCAATCTTCGGCCAAGGTAGTAGACCCAGAGCTGCGCCATCGCCTTTACCTGAAGCCGATGCTGCAGCACCAGACTCAAGACGCTTAAGTGCATCTTTAACAAAGCTTTGAACGTCTTCTTTCAGAACGCGGTTCTTACGGCCAGTACCTTTTACTTTCGCAAGGTTAACGCCAAACTCACGTGCTAGACGACGCACAACAGGTGATGCGTGTGCATAATCGTTGTTTTCTTCAAAGTCACCCGTCGTTGCTGCTGGTGCCGCTTGAGCAGGAGCTGCTGCAACTGGTGCAGGCGCCGCCGCTTGAGCAGGAACTGCTGCAACCGCAACTGGTGCTGCGCCAACAACGTCAAAGATCATGATTAATGAACCAGTAGAAACCTTGTCGCCAGCAGCGATTTTGATTTCTTTGATAGTACCTGCAAATGGTGCAGGAACTTCCATTGATGCTTTGTCGCCTTCAACAGTAATTAGAGATTGCTCTTCTTCTACTGTATCGCCAACCGCAACCATGATTTCAGTTACTTCAACTTCATCACCGCCGATATCAGGCACATGAACTTCTTTTGCTGCTGCAACAGCAGGTGCTGCCGCTACAGGTGCTGCTGCTTGAGCAGGAGCAGCTACTGGCGCTGAACCAGCAACTTCAAAAATCATCACTAGTGAGCCAGTTGAAACTTTATCACCCGTTGCGATTTTAATTTCTTTTAGTACACCAGCGAACGGTGCAGGTACTTCCATTGATGCTTTATCGCCTTCAACGGTAAGTAGTGACTGCTCTTCTTCGATGCTGTCGCCGATAGCAACCATGATTTCAGTGACTTCAACTTCATCACCACCGATATCAGGCACATGTACTTCTTTAAGCTCAGCTGCTGCCGCTGCCACAGGTGCGGCAACTGGTGCTGCTTCTGCTACAGGAGCTACTACCGCTGCGCCTTCAGCTTCAAAGATCATGATCAATGAACCAGTAGAGACTGAATCACCCACCGCGATTTTAATTTCTTTAACGATACCCGCTTGTGAAGCAGGCACTTCCATTGATGCTTTATCGCCTTCAACAGTGATCAGTGATTGCTCTTCTTCAACCTTGTCGCCAACGCTAACAAGAATCTCAGTTACTTCAACCTCATCCGCACCGATGTCAGGTACATTAATTTCGATTGCCATTATATTTGCCTCTTACGCGTATAGCGGGTTGATCTTGTCTGCGTCAATGTTGAATTTAGCAATTGCATCTACAACTACAGAATTCTCGATGTCACCACGTTTTGCCAATTCAGAAAGTGCTGCAACAACAACGTAGCCAGCATTAACTTCAAAGTGACGACGTAGGTTTGCACGGCTGTCTGAACGACCGAAGCCATCAGTACCCAGTACTTTAAATGACTCAGAAGGCATGAACGCGCGAACTTGTTCTGCGTAGTTCTTCATGTAGTCAGTCGCAGCGATTGCAGGCTCAGAACCCATAACCGTTGTGATGTAAGCTACTTTCTGCTCAGCTTGTGGGTGCAGCATGTTGTAACGCTCAACATCTTGACCATCACGAGTCAATTCGTTGAATGATGTTACTGAGTAAACATCAGACGCAACACCGTAATCATCACTTAGAATTTGAGCCGCAGCACGGACTTCATTCATGATAGTACCAGAGCTCATTAGCTGAACTTTGTTGCTACCAGCGTAAGATTCTAACTTGTAGATACCCTTACGAATGCCTTCTTCCGCGCCTTCTGGCATGCCAGGCATTGCGTAGTTTTCATTCATTACTGTTAGGTAGTAATAAATGTTCTCTTGGTTTTCACCGTACATGCGACGAATACCGTCTTGCATGATAACCGCTAGCTCGTAAGCAAACGTTGGGTCGTAAGAGATACAGTTAGGCACTGTGTTAGCCATGATGTGTGAATGGCCATCTTCGTGCTGAAGACCTTCACCGTTCAAGGTTGTGCGACCAGCAGTAGCACCTAATAGGAAGCCACGTGCTTGTTGGTCACCTGCCATCCACGCCATGTCGCCAACACGTTGGAAGCCGAACATTGAGTAGTAGATGTAGAACGGAATCATTGGTAAATCGTTGGTGCTGTATGATGTTGCAGCAGCAACCCAAGATGCCATTGAACCTAATTCGTTGATACCTTCTTGCAGTACCTGACCTGAGTTTGCTTCTTTGTAGTAAGAAACAACGCCACGGTCTTCTGGAGTGTAAGTTTGACCCGCTGGGTTGTAGATACCCACTTGACGGAACAGACCTTCCATACCAAATGTACGTGCTTCATCACAAATGATTGGCACGATATTCTTACCAATATTCTTATCTTTCAATAGAATATTAAGCGTACGAACGTAAGCCATTGTGGTAGAGATTTCACGCTTTTGCTCAACCAGCAATGGTGCAAACTCTTCTAGCTCAGGTACTTTAAATTCTTGAGTGAACTTAGGGCTACGCTTAGGTGTGTAACCTAATAGTGCTTCACGACGAGCGTGTAAGTAGTTGTACTCTGCAGAGCCTTGTTCAAGCTCTAGGTAAGGCAATGATTTAATTGCTTCGTCAGAGATAAGATCTTGTAGACCTAAACGATCACGTAGGTATTGAACATGAGTCATGTCCATTTTCTTCACGCCGTGAGCGATGTTCTTACCTTCTGCTGCTTCACCCATGCCGTAACCTTTAACAGTTTTAGCAAGAATAACAGTCGGTTTACCTTGAGTATCTTTTGCATTAGTAAACGCAGCAAATAGCTTAGATGAATCGTGACCACCACGTTTCAGCTCAAAGATTTGCTCATCTGTCATGTCAGCAACCAGTGCCGCAGTCTCAGGGTATTTACCAAAGAAGTGCTCACGTACATAAGCGCCATCTTTAGATTTAAATGTCTGGTAATCACCATCGATAGTTTCGTTCATTAACTGAAGAAGCTTACCAGTAGTGTCTTTTGCGAGTAGTGAATCCCAGTTGTTACCCCAGATCACTTTAACCACATTCCAGCCTGCGCCTTTAAATAGGCCTTCTAGCTCTTGAATGATCTTACCGTTACCCATAACCGGACCATCTAGACGCTGTAGGTTACAGTTGATAAGGAAACATAAGTTATCTAGCTTCTCACGCGCAGCGAAAGAAATCGCACCACGTGATTCTGGCTCATCCATCTCGCCGTCACCTAGGAACGCGTAAACACGTTGCGCTGAAGTGTCTTTAAGACCACGGCCTTCTAAATATTTAAGGAAACGTGCTTGGTAGATCGCAGAGATAGGACCTAGACCCATAGATACCGTTGGGAACTGCCAGAATTCAGGCATTAACTTAGGGTGTGGGTATGAAGGAATACCTTTGCCATCAACTTCTTGACGGAAGTTATCAAGCTGATCTGCTGTTAAGCGGCCTTCAACGAAAGCACGAGAGTAGATCCCTGGAGAGATGTGACCTTGGTAATAAACCAAATCGCCGCCATCAACGTCATTAGGTGCGCGGAAGAAGTGGTTAAAACATACTTCGTAGAAAGCAGAAGCAGACTGGTAAGACGCCATGTGGCCGCCTAGGTCTAAATCTTTCTTCGATGCACGCAATACGATCATGATCGCGTTCCAACGGATAATAGAACGGATACGACGCTCTAGCGTAGTATCACCTGGGTACGCAGGTTCTTGCGTCGCAGGAATCGTATTAATGTAATTAGTGTTGATGCCTGTTGCCATATCAACACCATCTAAACGTGCTTTATCCAATACTTGCTCTAATAAGTACTGTGCGCGCTCAACACCTTCTTCACGGACTACTGATTCAAGAGCTTCTAACCAATCTTGAGTTTCCAGTACATCCACGTCACTCTTCATGACTTCAGACATGCGATCTATCCTTTCGTTATAATCAACTAAACTAACAATGTCGCGACTTGCAAATGGCCTTTGGCTGATGAAAGAACCCTAGTCAAGCCCGTCCTTGCGTTGCTGGATTCGACGGAGAGAGCGTTGACGCCTGCTATCTTCTCGAGATAAATCCAACAAAGTTTCCTCAATGTAAGCCAAATGTGCGTGGGATGCTTCACGTGCCTTTTTCGGCTGTTTTGAAACAATCGCCGCAACAATATTGGCTCTGTGCTTACTCACCTTATCCACCACCGCTTGGTGACGATTAAGGTATTCAAAATTCTGTAATACGTTCTGTTCTAACAGCGGTGCTAAGCTGCGAATAATGTGTAATAACACCACATTATGTGCCGACTCGGTGACAGCAATAAGGTATTGCATCACTGCCGCGGCTTCTGCGGCTAAATCACCTTGTTGTTGTGCTTGCTGAATCCGCACATGACAATCTTTAATACGATCGAAATCATCATCATTACCACGCAGGGCAGCATAATATGCCGCTAATCCCTCTAGCGCATGGCGCGCTTCAACTAAATCTAATTGTGTTTCTGGGTGTGCGGCTAATAAATCGAGCAGTGGCTCAGAAAAACTTTCCCACAAATTTTCGGTTACAAATGTGCCGCCACCTTGACGACGCGTCAGTAAATGTTTGGCTTCTAAGCGCTGAATCGCCTCACGAACTGACGGGCGAGAAACATCAAATTGCTTTGCTAGTTCACGCTCAGGAGGCAGTTGTTGTCCCGGAGATAACGTCCCTTCGACAATCAAACACTCAAGCTCTTTTTCGATAGCCTCACAAAGTTTGGGTTGGCGAATACGTTTATAGGTCATTATGATGAATGCTTCTTATAATTAATCTGCTTCATAACAAAACTAACAATACAGGTAATTGGTATTACCAATTTACTGACGTAGAAAGTTTACAGAAATAATCATGAAAGTCCACATTCAACTTGATTGAAATCATAGAACTCTCATCCGTTAACACAACTTAAACATATATGATCACGCCACATAACAACCAATCAAACACTAAGCCACCAACTAAATTCAATCCTGCTGCTAGGTAAAAGACGGTTTAGATAAAAAGCCTATGATTTATCAGTACTAAATTAACCAATCTATTAATAATTCACCTCTTACAATTGGGCTTTATAGCCATGCCAATCAAACACTAATCCAGGGTCAGTTTTACGTCCAGGCGCAATAAATTCATGCCCGGTAATTCGCTGGCGCGTAATAGCAGGATACTGCAGCATTATTTTTTGGGTAAGAGTGGCTAATGTTTCATACTGATTAGGGGTGAAAGGCAAATAGTCACAACCTTCAAGCTCAATGCCAATCGAATAATCGTTACATTTATCACGCCCTTCAAAACAAGAAACTCCCGCATGCCATGCTCGCGCATTAAACGGTACGAACTGAATAATACTGCCATCACGACGGATCAAACAGTGAGCCGAAACGCGAAATTGATGAATTAATGCGAAATAAGCATGCTCGTTAGGATCCAGCTGCCCGGTAAATAACTGTTCAATATAAGGCCCACCAAATTCACCCGGTGGCAAACTAATGTTATGTACCACCAGCAGTGAAATATCATCATCAGGGCGAGTATCGTAAAATGGTGATGGCACTTGCTTTACGTTATCAAGCCAATGGTCGCTGTTGATTGTTAGAGTCATAAAAATCTCAGGTTATAGAAAAATAATATCGAGTATCGAATATCGAGATGAAAATTAAAACCTCTGTCCTCGAAAACTATTTTTTTTCCCTGTATGCTTTTGCTATCACTCGCGGTAATTCACTTACCGGCAAACTCTTGCTATGGATACGACATGACGACTATGGAACAGAAACACGACAGCAGTGCACGCCTTACTTACCTTAAACAGCAATTACCGCTAGAAATTACCCGCGCCGTTGCTGATACTCTGCGTGAAGATTTAGGTGGTGAGATTGATGCTAGCCGTGACATTACTGCTAATTTAATTGCCGCGAATAGTCACAGCACCGCCACTATTATTACCCGTGAATATGGCGTTTTTTGTGGTCAGCTGTGGGCCGATGAAGTGTTTGCCCTATTGGGCGGTGAAGTGGTGATTGAGTGGCAGGTTGCCGATGGCGAGGTAGTCAAACCCAACCAAGTATTATGTACCCTAAGTGGCCCATCGCGGGTATTGCTCACTGGTGAGCGTAATGCGATGAACTTTATTCAAACCTTATCAGGCTGCGCCACCCTTACCGCCGAATATGTAAACCAACTACAAGGCACCAACACCCGTTTATTAGACACTCGCAAAACCGTTCCCGGCTTGCGCAGCGCCCTCAAATACGCGGTCAGTTGTGGTGGCGGTTTTAACCACCGCATTGGCGTGTTTGATGCCTATTTAATCAAAGAAAACCACATCATGGCTTGTGGTGGCATTGAAAAAGCAATCGCCACTGCCAAGCAATTAAACCCCGGCAAACCGGTAGAAATAGAAACCGAATCACTCGCCGAATTAGAACAAGCGATTGCCGCTGGCGCAGATATTATTATGCTAGATAACTTCAGCCTAGAGATGATGCGTGAAGCGGTAAAAATTAACGCCGGCCGCGCGGCGTTGGAAAACTCTGGTGATATTACTCTGAATAATATTCGCGAATGTGCATTAACAGGTGTAGATTATATTTCAGTCGGTGCGCTAACCAAGCATGTGCGGGCAATGGATTTGTCGATGCGGTTTGTATAACCCACCCGTCATTGCCGACAATGAATGCCGAGCCCACCCCGTCATTCCCTACAGCGAGGTTACGAGCGAGATAGGGAATCTACCATCAGCGCGTTGTGACATTGATGTTTGCCGTATAATATTAACGTGTTTTCACTGATGTATTTGAGGCTCAAACGTCAACCCGTCATTCCCTACAGTGAATGCCCGCGAGGGCGATAGGGAATCTACTCACAGCGCGTTGTAGCGTTAATATTTTTTTACTGCTATCTTTGAAGTTCAATCACACGATAAATAGATCACAGATAATAACCTCTTCTGCACAACTAGCACTTACTGATCGCTACTCACTCCAACCACTTTTCTGCGCCCCAACTCCAGTCCTATTTTGCAACTGCTGCAACAATGGCATAAATAATTCAACCTGTGCCGAGCAATACCACCACTGTTATTCAATCAAGCAGTTAAGCCTTTTATTCTAGTTCCACAGCACTACCCTTTTGTCCATGTTGGACGACTTAAAACCTTCAAGGAATGGAATATGAAAAAGCAACAAGGCTTTACCCTTATTGAATTGATGATCGTAGTAGCGATCATTGGTATTTTATCTGCTTTTGCTATACCAGCATATTCAGATTATACACAGCGTACTCGTGTTGCAGGTGCTGTATCTGCTGTAACTGGTTATAAAACAGCAATTGCATTATGTGCTCAAGAGCGAGGACAACTTACTGGATGTTCTGCTGGTTCTAACGGGATTCCAGCAGCCATAGCAGCTGTTGGTACAATCAATTATATATCAGCATTAAGTGTTACTGATGGTGATTTATCAATGACAACAACTGCAGTAGATACAGCAGGAACCGCTCTCACAATTACCATGAGTCCAACCTTTACAAGTGGTGTTCTTAATTGGGATTTAGATGGAACAGGTTGTACTGTTGACGGCCGCAGCATCGATTGTTCAGGACAATAATGCAAACCAACCTCGCCTCGATCCTGTTCCAAGCTGAGTTAATCAGCGCCGAACAGCAGCAGCAAATTGTCGAGTCGGTGACGGCGGAAGGGATCAATGTCCCAACCGCCATTACTCGTCTAGGTATCATGGCGGATGATGAACTGGCACGTTCATTATCACACCTGTTCAACCTCGATCGAGTGGATGTTCACCACTATGACTTTCAAGGTTGCTGTCAAAGTGTCTACCAACGTGAATTGGTGTTACGCCATCGCGTGCTGCCGCTTGCGCAAGACAATAGCACCCTTTTCGTCGGCCTTAGCGATCCTACCAATGTCGAGGCACAAGATGAATTTCGCTTCGCTATTGGTAAGAACGTTGAACCGCTATTATTAGATAATAAACAACTTGAATCAGCGATTCGCCGAGTTTACGGCAGTGATATTGGTGATGTCGGTAACAGCCGCCAAATCAGTGATGAAGATTTAGGTAACTTAATTGATATTAACGATCTTGAACTTGATGAAGCCACCGATTTAAGCCAAGACAGCGCTCCGGTTACTCGTTATATCAACCAAGTCTTAATGGATGCCCTGCGCCGTAAAGCGTCAGACATTCACTTTGAACCCTATGAAACCAGTTATCGAATTCGATTTCGTTGTGATGGTATTTTACATCAGCATTTAACGCCACCAGCCAGTTTATCGCGGCGGTTATCAACCCGTTTAAAGGTAATGTCCAAGCTCAATATTGCCGAACGTCGTCAACCACAAGATGGCCGCATCAAGCTTAAATTATCCGACTCACTGGCAATTGATCTACGGGTTTCTACCCTACCAACCTTGTGGGGTGAAAAAGTAGTACTGCGTATTTTAGACAGTTCCAGTGCCAGCTTAAACATTGATATTTTAGGGTATAGCGATGCTCAAAAGCAGGCTTATTTAACCGCCTTGCAACGCCCGCAAGGGATGATTTTAATGACGGGGCCAACAGGTAGCGGCAAAACCGTATCGCTCTATACCGGTTTAAGTATTTTAAACACTGACGAGCGCAATATTTCCACCGCTGAAGATCCAGTTGAGATCAACCTCCAAGGTATCAACCAAGTTCAAATCAATAATCAGGCTGGACTGGGGTTTGCCGAAGCATTGCGATCGTTTTTGCGTCAAGACCCTGATGTGGTGATGGTGGGTGAAATTCGCGACCTTGAAACCGCCGAAATTGCGGTTAAAGCGGCGCAAACTGGGCACTTGGTGTTATCAACCCTGCACACCAACTCAGCTGCGGAAACCATTACCCGTTTAACCAACATGGGCGTCGAAGATTTTAACCTTGCCTCATCATTAAGTTTGATTATTGCGCAGCGGTTAGCACGCCGATTATGCAGTCATTGTAAACAACCGCATCTGCTTGATGACTTAACTTGTGAACGCTTAAAACTGCCACTTAACACCAGTGTTTATCAAGCCCATAAAGAAGGCTGTGATGATTGCAACAAAGGCTATGTTGGTCGAGTGGGTATTTATGAAGTGATGCAATTTAGCCGTGAAATTGCTGAAGCATTAATGCAAAACGCCACCAGCTTACAATTAGAAGATATTGCCGCCAGCCAAGGCATGCAACGACTACGCGAATCAGGCGTCGATAAATTAGTTGCTGGCATTACTAGCCTTGTCGAATTACAACGGGTACTACAACTCTAATAACATCACTCGACTTTACTTCCCATCACTGTATTTTTAAAAAGGATCTCTTATGGTTGCTGCCACTAAAATTCGTTACTACCAATGGCGGGGCATCAATCAAGCCGGACGTAAAGTCTCAGGGGTTACAATGGGATTTCAAGAACAAGAAGTCCGTCATCAGCTCACCGAGCAAATGATCAATATTAAAAAGATCAAACGCACCTCTCCCGGTACCTTAGATCGACTTCGTAATCAAATGAAGCCCGAAGATGTCACCATGGTGACGCGTCAATTATCGACCATGGTTGAATCAGGCGTTCCTGTAGTACAAGCATTAACCTTAATGGCTAACAGTCACCACAAAGCAGAAATGCGCGCCACCCTAATCCAAGTGACCAACCAAGTTGAAGCCGGATCATCATTAGCCAAAGCAATGCGCTCTAGCTCGCCATTGTTTGATAAGTTTTATTGTGACTTGGTCGATACGGGTGAGCAAACGGGTCACCTTGGGCAAGTATTTGGCCGCATTGCGGTGTACCGCGAAAAAGCCGAAGCAATGCGTAAAAAAATCATCAAAGCGATGATCTACCCTTCGATGGTATCTATCACCGCCATCTTAGTAACAGTGTTAATGCTGGTGTTTGTTATTCCACAGTTTGCGGCTATTTTCAGTGGCTTTGGCGCAGAACTACCGTGGTTTACGCACCAAGTCATGAAAGCCTCCGATTTTTTAATTAATTATGGTTATTATCTTGGCGGTGGCATTGTGCTTACCATCATTATCTACCGTTATTGCTATCGCCAGTATTATGGTTTTCATTATCGCATCGATAAACTGAGCCTAAAATTACCGCTTGTTGGTGGAGTATTACTTAAAGCGACCATTTCCCGTTTTGCTCGTACTCTCGCCACTACCTTTAATGCCGGTATTCCACTATTAACCGGCATTCAATCAGCTGGGAAAACCAGTAATAATCTTTATATTGAACAAGCGATTGATGAAGTCTATAACAGCACCGCTGCTGGTATGCCATTATACTTAGCTCTGCGTCAAGCCGATGTTTTTCCAGAATTAATGCTACAAATGGTGATGATTGGTGAAGAATCGGGTGCACTTGATGATATGCTCAATAAAATGGCACAATTATATGAGGATGATGTTGATAATACCGTCGATAATCTAGGTCAAATTATGGAACCGTTTATTATCATCATTCTTGGTATTATTATCGGTGGTTTATTAGTCGCGATGTACATGCCTATCTTTACGCTAATGAGCGTTATAGGATAATTACAATCCAATCAATAGCCGTGACATTAACATTATCAGATTCATTTTAAGAGAGTATTGCATGGCTGTTTTAAATTATTACCCGTGGCTATATCCGCTGTTTGCCACTATTTTTGGTTTATTAATTGGTAGTTTTTTAAATGTGGTGATTTATCGGCTACCGATCATGATGGAACGTCAATGGCGTCAAGAGTGCCATGATTGCTTCCCTGAACTTAATGTGCCGCTTCAAAATGATCCTACGCCATTTAATCTCAGCGTTCCCCGTTCTCGTTGCCCCCACTGCAACCATGCTATCAGTGCGTTAGAAAATATTCCGCTTATTAGCTGGTTAGTATTAAAAGGCAAATGCCGCGAGTGCCATGCGCCGATCAGTAAACGTTACCCTGCGATTGAACTTCTGACCGCGATCATTAGCTTAACTGTCGCATTAGTGTTGCCGCCAACATGGTGGGCTGTGGCGGTATTAGGCGCAAGCTTTGCACTGATTGCACTGACCTTTATTGATATTGATAAGATGCTACTGCCCGATCAAATTACATTACCATTAATGTGGGCAGGTATTTTATTAGCCTTAATGGGTATCAGCCCAATTTCATTAACCGATTCCATTATTGGTACTATGGCAGGTTATTTATCACTGTGGTCCATATTCTGGGCGTTTAAGTTGCTGACTAAAAAAGATGGTATGGGTTACGGTGATTTTAAACTGCTGGCGGCTATTGGCGCATGGGTAGGCTGGTCGTTATTACCGTTTGTGGTGCTGCTTTCATCTCTTGTGGGCGCGATATGCGGCATTATTATGCTCCGCATAAAGCATGAAGATCAACAAACTCCGTTCTCTTTTGGACCATACCTTGCTGTCGCTGGATGGATTGCTATGCTATGGGGTCAACCAATTTTAAATTGGTATGTTAGCTCTTATTTAGGATTCTGATTGATGACAATTGTGATTGGTTTAACCGGTGGAATTGGCAGTGGAAAAACAACGGTGGCCAATATGTTTGCTAAATACGGCATCGATTTAATTGACGCCGATATTATTGCCCGTGAAGTAGTGGCAGTCGGTAGTGTCGGTTTAGCCCGCATCACGGAAAAATTCGGTAACCGTATACTACTTAGTGATGGAAGCCTTAATCGCAGTCAATTAAGAACCGTTATTTTTAGTGATCCACAACTCAAAAATTGGCTCAATCAACTGCTGCACCCTTTGATCAATGAAAAGATGTTAGCTGATATAAATCGTGCTATATCGCCATATTGCCTGCTGATTGTGCCATTAATGATCGAAAATAACCTTCAAACTATGACCGATCGGTTACTGGTGGTTGACGTTGACCAGCAAACACAGATAATGCGTACCCAGCAGCGAGATAATGTATCGCTTGAGCAAATAAAAAATATTCTTGCAGCGCAAGCTTCGCGCCAACAACGGCTCGATGCTGCCGATGATATCATTTGTAATAATGGTGATAATCAGGCACTGTTGACGCAAGTTGCTCAACTACACCAGTATTATCTCTCACTAGCGCGAGCAGCGAAATAACGCTTAGCGCGCATTCATTATTTTTTGTCTTCCACTGGTTTCCGTTATGCAAATACATTGCTATGAACACCCTCTCAATGAAAAGGTGCGTATTTATCTACGCCTAGAACACTTACTTAAACAATTACATGACAGCAGCAACCTTGGCGATCCATGGCAGTATACGATTTTCTTTAATGCTCTATTTGATCTATTAGAGTTAATTGAACAAATTCCGGTTAAAATAGATCTTGCTAAAGCCCTTGATAAGCAAAGTACAAAATTAAAAGCATGGTTAGATTATGACGGTGTAGATCCAATCGCGATTCAATCATTACTTGATAACATTAGTCATGCTCAGAAAAACTTATTAGCTGCACCTCGTTTGGGTCAAAGCCTACGTGAAGATCGTTTTCTAAGCTCTATTCGTCAACGTTTCTCAATTCCTGGTGGCACCTGTAGTTTCGATCTACCAGCGCTTCATTACTGGCGCCAATTGCCATTAGAAGAACGTCAGCAAACCACTCAAGCATGGCTTGATAAATTGGCTGAAGTCGATGAAGCACTCAAGCTATGGCTACACCTAGTACGTCAGTCAGCACAATACCAACCACAATCAGCGCATAATGGTTTTTTCCAAAATGATGCTAGCTTATCGTGTTTACTTCGCATTAAAATCGATGCAAGCTATGGTGTTTATCCTGTAGTATCAGGTCATCGCAGTCACTTCTCTATTCGCTTTTCTCCTTATGAAGAAGGCTCGACAGTGGCAAATAATATCGATTTTAAACTAGCTATTTGCTGAGGTAACTATGTCACAATCTCAACCTACAGTGGTGAAATGCCCAACCTGTAAAACGGATGTTGAATGGGGCGAACAAAGTCCATACCGCCCTTTTTGCTGTAAACGCTGCCAATTGATTGATCTTGGTGAGTGGGCAGATGAAGAAAAAGCCATTGCAGGCGCACCTGATATGTCTGATAGCGATGGTTGGTCAGAAGATACCTACTAAATCTTCATTCAACAACAAAGCAACGGATTACTGATTAAGGGCGAGCCAATGTCGACATTAGCTCGCCCTTTTTTAATAACAATATTTTTCTTGTCTGATGTTATGTAGGTACGATCTTATGTCAAAAGAAGTTATTACTAAAAAACGTGTTTGGATCGCAGCAGGGATCATTTTAAATTCAACTCAAGATCACATCTTTATTACGCGTCGTCACGCCAATGCCCATCAAGGTGGATTATGGGAATTTGCAGGCGGTAAAGTAGAAAAAAATGAAACCGCAGAGCAAGCCGTTATTCGTGAACTTAGGGAAGAAGTTGGCATTCAAGTTACCGCACTAACACCATTGATTAACCTTGCCCATGATTACCCCGATAAAGCACTGCAATTTGATTTCTTTGCTATAACAGCATTCATAGGTGAAGCGCGTGGTAATGAAGGTCAAGTGGGGTTGTGGGTCGCTATTAATGAGCTTGAGCAATACCCATTCCCTGAGGCGAATGCGGCGGTGTTGGCAAAGATAATCGAGGTTTATGGGGGATAATTTATTCCGTCATCCCGGAAATTGAGGGACAAAATTATTCGGGATCTACTCACAATGAGCTTGAGCCTAGCAAATACCAGAAATAATATTAACGCTACGGCGTATGAATAGTAGATTCCCTATCTCGTTCGTAACCTCACTGTAGGGAATGACGGTAGGTTTCTTACACTGAAAATCACAGCTATAAAAAAAGGTCGCTCAAAAGCGACCTTTTTTATTACAGCTTAACGGTAATATTAATCGATCTTACCGTGACACTGCTTGTATTTCTTACCAGAACCACATGGACAAGGCTCATTACGGCCGACTTTACGCTCTTCGCGCTCAAACGTACCTTGTTGGTCATCATCTTCTACTTGAGATGATTCATCAACAATCTGATTGTCAGCACTTTGATGTTGGAATTGTTGACGACGCGCTAGCATTTCTGCCATTTGACGACGTTCTTCTTCCATACGCTCAACTTCTTCTTGTTGCTGTACTCGTACCTTACTTAAGATAGAAACAACATCACTCTTTAAGTTATCAAGCATTTCCTCAAACAGTTCAAACGACTCGCGCTTGTACTCTTGCTTAGGGTTCTTTTGTGCATAACCACGAAGATGAATACCTTGACGTAGATGATCCATCGCCGCTAGGTGCTCTTTCCATAACGTATCAAGGTTTTGCAGCATTACCGTTTTTTCAAAGTTACGTAGCACTTCAGCGCCAACAACTTGTTCTTTTTCACGGTAAAGCTCAAATGCTTTTTCTACGATACGTTCACGCAGTGCTTCTTCATAAAGCTTATCTTCAGTGTCTAACCAATGTTTAATCGGTAATTCTAAATCAAAGTCTTCTTTTAGACGCGCTTCTAGGCCTTCAATATCCCACATTTCTTCTAGCGATTGCTGAGGAATGTAATTATCAATGATGGCATTCAACACGTCTTCACGGTTATGCTCAATCATTTCACTGATATCGTTAGCATTCATAAGCTCATCACGTAATTCATATACTACTTGACGCTGATCGTTAGCAACATCATCGAATTCAAGTAATTGCTTACGAATATCGAAGTTACGCCCTTCAACTTTGCGTTGGGCGTTTTCGATAGCTTTTGATACCCATGGGTGCTCAATTGCTTCGCCTTCTTCCATACCCAGCTTCTTCATCATGCCTGAAACACGATCAGAGGCGAAGATACGCATTAGGCCATCTTCCATTGAAAGATAGAAGCGAGAAGAACCTGCATCACCCTGGCGACCCGCACGACCACGTAACTGGTTATCAATACGACGTGATTCATGACGCTCAGTACCAAGAATGTGTAAACCACCCGATGCTAATACAGCATCGTGTTTAATTTGCCAATCAGCACGGATCTTCGCGATTTGCTCATCCGTTGGATCGGTTAGCTTCTCAACGTCAGTTTTCCACGAACCACCCAACATGATATCAGTACCACGACCAGCCATGTTAGTTGCGATAGTTACCGCACTTGGTGCACCCGCTTCAGCGATAATGTCAGCTTCTTTTTCGTGGAACTTAGCGTTCAATACGTTGTGCTTAATACCGGCTTTTTTCAGTGCGTTTGATAACAGCTCAGATTTTTCAATCGAAACAGTACCGACAAGACATGGCTGACCGTTTTTAACACGCTCAGAAATATCTTTACTGATTGCCACGAATTTCTCGGCTTCAGTCATGTAGACTAAATCGCCGTTATCAATACGCGCCATTGGACGGTTAGTCGGTAGCACTACCGTATCTAGATTATAAATAGACTGGAATTCAAATGCTTCAGTATCTGCTGTACCTGTCATACCAGATAATTTTTCGTATAAACGGAAATAGTTCTGGAAGGTAATCGATGCCAAAGTCTGGTTTTCGTTTTGAATCTTAACGCCTTCTTTCGCTTCAACAGCTTGGTGAAGACCTTCAGACCAACGACGACCTGGCATAGTACGGCCAGTGTGCTCATCGACAATAATAACTTCATCATCTTGCACAATATAATCGACGTCTTTTTCAAACAACACATGTGCACGTAAACCAGCATTAACGTGGTGCAGTAAACTAATATTAGCTGGAGAATATAACGTATCGTTCTCAGCCATAATATCGTTTTTAATCAACAATTCTTCGATGAATTCTTGACCCGTTTCGGTAAAGTGCGCTTGTTTTGATTTTTCATCAACGGTGTAGTGACCTTCACCACGGTAATCAACACTGTCTTCTTTGTCTTGACGAACCAGCAACGGAATTAAGTGATTAATCTTAATGTACATCTCTGAGCTATCTTCAGCAGGACCAGAGATAATCAGCGGTGTACGCGCTTCATCGATTAGGATGGAGTCAACTTCATCGACAACCGCAAAGAAGCGTTCACGTTGAACACGATCTTCAGGGCGGAATGCCATGTTGTCACGTAGGTAATCAAAACCAAATTCGTTGTTAGTACCGTAAAGTACATCAGCAGCGTAAGCTTCTTTTTTCGCTTGCGGTGACATATTCGGTACGTTAACGCCAACAGTCATACCGAGGAATTCAAATAATTCACGGTTAGTTTCGGCATCACGCGCGGCTAGGTAGTCGTTCACTGTTACGATATGAACACCTTTACCGGTCAAAGCGTTAAGGTATGATGGCAATGTTGCAGTAAGAGTTTTACCCTCACCTGTACGCATTTCAGCAATTTTACAGTCATTTAGAACCATGCCACCCAGTAGCTGCACGTCAAAGTGACGCATGCCATAAACACGGTTTGATGCTTCACGAACAGTCGCAAAGGCTTCTGGTAGTAGTTGATCTAGCGTTTCGCCTTGATCTAAACGCTCACGAAATTCAGCTGTTTTTGCTTGCAGCTCATGATCTTGTAGGCTTTCAAACTGAGGTTCTAGCTTATTGATTTGATCAACAATTTTGCGCATACGACGCAGAGTGCGGTCGTTACGGCTACCGATAACTTTAGTCAGTAGTTTTGATAACATGGTGATGCCGTTTTCTCTTTGTTATATCAGCGTTTCTATTGCTGAATCGCTTAATTCGGGTTTCATTCCTTGGGGGATCTAAGCCATCCCTAACCCACAGGAATTGTCACAACGGTGACTAAGAAGTTAATCCTAAAACGTGTAATATTAAATATTGTGTCGCGATAGTCGTTTTTCAAGGGCTAACACTACTATCCTAGCAAAAAGCGCTAAGCTCAATGCTAAACTAATATAATTTATTGCCCCTTCAGTACAAAAAATTCAATGCTCACTGTTGCCGAGCAGACATATCACTCAACATATATTAACCTATATGTCTGATATGATAAGTCATATTAGTGTCATCGCCTATGATAAAAGCCACAGCAAATGTTTTTATCTGTGAAAAATTAAGATCATATCCGCAAAAGTGACATTTTTATTCTGTTGAATATTCAGGAACTAAAATCATGAGAGATCATCGCCCACAAACCGCCGCACATCTACTTGATAGTGATGGTCTAACATCGATTCAACAACGAGCGGCGGCATTAAGTAAACTTGATAGCGCAGTTAAAGCCCATCTCAATTGTGCCGAACATTGCCGCGTCAGTAATTATCGCCAAGGGATACTGATCATTGAAACCGCATCAGCAGCGTGGTCAATGCGACTCAATTATGAACGTTACCAATTAATAACCAAATTACGTGAAAAACTATTACCTAAATTGCAAGATATTGAAGTAAAAGTAAACCCAACCCTTGCAGCAGTAGCGATGCGTAAACAAGACAAAATTCCTGATATTATTCAAAAGCCAATTAGCGATGTAGCAGCACAACACTTATTAGCTACCGCTGAAAATGCGCCGAATAAAGTCAAAGCTTGCCTTGAACGGTTAGCAAAGTTGGCGAAAAAGAAAACCAGCTAAATCACAAATAGCAGATACAAAAACGCCGAACAAATATGCTCGGCGTTTTTTAATACAAGGCAGTTGCGTGATTTACGCCAATACCATACCCGGCTGAGCAAAAGTGACGGGCACTTCACGCTCATCTTCAAAGGTTGACCACTCATACGCTTCTTGGTCAGCCAATACTGCACGCAGTAGTTGGTTGTTCAGCGCATGACCTGATTTATAAGCACGCATTTCACCAATGATATTATGACCACACATATAAAGGTCACCAATGGCATCCAATACTTTATGTGTTACAAGTTCATTGTCAAAACGCAAACCGTCATCGTTCAGAATACGGTAGTCATCCAGTACAATTGCGTTATCAAAGCTACCACCAAGACACAAGTTTTGTGACTGAAGGTATTCAATATCGCGCATGAAACCAAAAGTACGTGCACGGCTAATCTTTTTAACAAAAGACTGGCTTGAAAAATCTAACACTAGACGCTGCTGATCTGAATCAATCGCAGGGTGGTTAAAGTCGATAGCAAAATCGAGACGGAAACCGTTATAAGGCACGAGTTCCGCCCACTTGTCGCCATCTTCAATGCGAACAGGCTTTTTAATACGTAAAAAACGCTTTGGCGAATTTAGCGTATCAATACCCGCTGATTGAAGCAGGTAAATAAATGGGCTTGCGCTACCATCCATAATAGGAATTTCAGGCGCATCAACTTCGATAATCACATTATCGATACCCATACCGGCTAGTGCGGCATTCAAGTGCTCAACAGTTGAAATGCGCACGCCTTGTTCGTTAACAAGAGCAGTACATAACATGGTATCGCGCACTGAATCTGCATTAGCAGGAAAATCCACAGGTGGATTAAGGTCAGTACGGCGATAAATCACGCCAGTATTTGCGGCTGCAGGACGCAGGATAAGCGTCACTTTACGTCCAGAGTGGAGGCCCACACCAGTCGTCTGCACAATGCTTTTAAGTGTACGTTGTCTGATCATCTGCTTTATATCTCAACGGTTAAACAAACTTTTGCTTGCAAATTTATTAGGTGAATAGAAACTATTCTCAACACCAACTTGGTGAATTGAACACTTATCATACCATAACCTAAAAAATATCCAAAATAATTCACTGCGAAGACAAAAGAGCATCTTTTGTGGTGAAACAAAAGATGCAACTCTTACTCAGCTAAATTAGCCACCGCAATCAATATGTTGGCTATTTTAGTCCGCTTGCTTACGCAAGAATGCAGGGATATCTAAGTAGTCATGATCCGCACCCTGAGGTTTAGCTTGTTGAGTCTCAACAGGCTTTTCTTCAGCGATTGCAGCAGGTTTTTCCTGTGCAACAGCAGGTGCTGGCTTTGATGACGTTACTAATGTGATATCAGGCTTACACTCTTTACCAATGCCTGTTGCAACTACAGTTACACGTAGTTCATCAGTCATATCTGGGTCAAGTGAAGTACCAATAACCACGGTAGCGTTATCAGAAGCGAATGCTTTAACTGTGTTACCCACAGTTTCGAATTCGTCAAGACGCATATCCATACCAGCAGTAATGTTAACTAAAACACCACGTGCGCCAGCTAGATCGATATCTTCTAGTAATGGGCTAGAAATTGCCATTTCAGCAGCTTCTTCAGCACGGTCATCACCAGCAGCAACACCACTACCCATCATTGCATGACCCATTTCAGACATTACGGTACGTACGTCCGCAAAGTCGACGTTGATCATGCCAGGGCGAGTGATTAGCTCAGCAATACCTTGAACCGCATTCTTAAGTACGTCGTTTGCTTTCGCAAAGGCATCAAGTAATGTGATACCACGACCAAGTACTTTAAGTAGCTTTTCGTTAGGAATAGTAATTAATGAATCAACATGCTTAGAAAGCTCGTCAATACCTTGCTCTGCAAATGCCATACGCTTCTTACCTTCGAAGCTAAATGGTTTAGTCACAACAGCAACGGTAAGAATACCAAGCTCTTTCGCTACTTCAGCAATGATTGGCGCAGCACCAGTACCGGTACCACCACCCATGCCCGCTGCAATGAAGATCATATCAGAGCCTTCAAGCTCTTTCTTGATTGCTTCGCGATCTTCTAGCGCTGAATCACGACCCACTTGTGGGTTTGCACCAGCACCCAAACCTTTAGTGATATCACCACCGATTTGAATAACAGTACTTACGCTTGTTTTACGAAGAGCTTGTGCATCAGTATTAACACTAATGAACTGCACGCCTTCAATAGACTCACGCACCATGTGATCGACTGCATTACCGCCGCCGCCGCCAACGCCAATGACCTTAATTACAGCTTCATCAGACATTTCCATCATCGGTTCAAACATTTGTTCTCTCCGTTATCCTGTTCGCATCAGGTTTAAAAATTCTTTTCGAACCAACCACTAATTCGTGAAAATAACCCAGTTACCGAGCGTTTCGGTTCTTGTGCATTTTCATCAAATGATTGACTATCCTTTCCGTAGTGCAGTAATCCTACTGCAGTAGCATAGGGTGGAGCCTGAACATAGTCAGTCAATCCACTCAGATCAAGAGGCTGACCGATACGTACTTGATTACGGAAAACCCGCTCAGCACATTCAGTTAAACCTTCCATTTGTGCAGCGCCCCCGGTAAGGACGATGCCCGCTGCTAGGTGGTGTTTAACACCAGCCTCTCGCAATTGATCTTGTACGGTTAGTAATTTTTGATTTACTAACCCTAGCAATTCACTATATCGAGGCTCTATTACTTCTGCTAGTGTTTGACTTTGCAAGCTTCTAGATGGACGACCACCAACACTCGGTACATCAACCTTAGCATCTTTGCTCACCAATTCACTTAATGCACAACCGTATTTCACTTTAATGTCTTCAGCGTCACCCGGTGGTGTACCAAACGCATAAGCAATATCACTAGTCACGACATTACCAGCATAGGGAATCACTTCCGCATGACGTAATGCGCCACCAGACCAAATGGCAAGATCCATTGTACCGCCGCCGATATCGACCACGCATACGCCGAGCTCACGCTCATCTGGGGTCAGTACAGCATGGCTTGCTGCTAATCCTGAGAAAATCAGATGATCAACAGTTAAACCACAACGCTCTACTGCTTTAACGATGTTACGCGCCATGTCATTATGACAAGTGATCAAATGAACACTTGCTTCCATGCGAACACCTGATAAACCAACCGGGTTTTTAATGCCCTCTTGGTAATCAATCGCAAATTCTTGTGGAATCACGTGCAACGTACGTTGCTCATCGCTTATTTTTACTGATTTCGCCGTATGAATAACATTATCGACGTCATCTTGAGTTACTTCTTTATCAGAAATAGGCACCATGCCTTTTTCTGTTTGGCAACTAATATGTTTACCTGATAGCGATAAACACACGGAACCAATTTGGCAATCAGCCATAAGTTCAGCCTGATCAACAGCACGCTGAACTGACTTTACTACTGACTCGAGGTCATTAACCCCACCTTTATCCATTCCGCGTGATGGGCTGCTACCCACACCAATGACATTAACATTGCCATCAGGTAGAACCTCCCCAACCAAAGCGCAAACTTTGGAAGTGCCGATATCAAGACCAACGATGAGTTTTTTATCTGCAGCCTTAGTCATCAGTGCACGCTCTTATTTTTTATCCGGCGCATGTTTATCATACTCCGGCATAGTTTTCCAACCCACAGCTGCGCCAGTATCATAACGCAAATCTACATAATCAATCGGTTTACCCTGCTTTAATAACTCAGGATAAATCTCAATAAAACGTTTTATACGTTGCATTCGAGCGTCATGCCCCAATTCAAGTCTAATGCCGTTTGTTAATACCACGCGCCAAGCACGACGTTCATTAAATGATAATGACGTAATCCCAAAACCCGCTTTTTTCAGTACCGGACGCATTTCTTTGAGTCCAGCTAAAACTTCTTCGCTACTGCCTTTAGGGCCAATCAGATTAGTTAACCCTAATCCTGCCACTTGCAATGCTGGCGCTTTAAAAACAGCCCCCTCACGGTTAACTAAATAAGTTCCATTCCATTCAGCGACAGGCTGGTTTTCAATCAAAAACACTTTAATTGTGTCAGGCCATTGTTTACGTACAGCCGCTTGAGCAACCCAAGGCAATGCCTCGACAGATGCTTGAATACTATTTACATCTTGGGTCATAAAACTACCCAGGTGGTGAAGATGTAAAATTGACTGCCTAACATCATCTTTAGTGAGATAATGTAGCTGTCCTTGAATGACTAAATTTGACAAGGGTAATCGGTTTGCATCTGTCATCCAGTCTTTGGTAGCACTGACAAACCAAACCGTAGAACCAATGACAAAGAGAAAAAACGCTAATCCGCCCCAACGCTTCAAACAACGAGGAGAGGATGATATATGCTCTTTATTTACGACTTGTTCAGTCATCGCGTGTCTATTTACCTTACCATTTAAGCCAAACCATTCCATAAAGGTATTTTATGATGGTGCGCTCAGTCAGGTATAACGAGCAAAGTTGAACGATTATACCGAGCAACTCGACCCACTCCAACACTCATAAGGCGTTTTCCGAGCATAACCTGACAATAAATTTATCTATTTATCGAAAAATCGCAAAAAATAGCGATCACTGGCACTGGAATTATCATTTTACAGCCAGAGATCGTTATTTATGCCATCGACAAAAGCGAAAAATACCAACTAAACATACTGATGCATAGTTGTGATATTTAGCTTTAAATCGGCTAGTTGGCGCGCTATTTTTCCAACATCACCCGCACCTTGTGTTAGAACCAAATCATCATTTTGGATAATATTGGCTAAAATTGCAGGCAAATGCTCTGCTTGTGGCACAAAAACAGGATCAATTTTCGCACGTGAGCGAATAGTTCGGCACAATGAACGGCTATCAGCACCAGCAATCGGTGTTTCACCTGCCGTATACACATCTAGCATCACCAGCACATCGACTTGCTCTAATACATTGGCAAAATCATCGTATAAATCACGGGTACGACTGTAGCGGTGTGGCTGGAATATCATCACTAAACGCTTATCAGGCCAACCTGCACGGGCAGCTTGAATTGTCACATCGACTTCGCTTGGATGATGGCCATAATCATCAACTAGCATTACGTTACCATTGCCAGTTTCAAACTCACCTAAGAGATCAAAACGACGACCTGTACCTTCAAATTCAACTAAAGCGCGCATGATAGCATCATCACTGACACCTTCTTCGGTAGCTACAGCAATCGCTGCCGTTGCATTTAACGCATTGTGTTTACCGGGAATATTAAGGGCAATATTCAATGCCGGCTTATCATTACGTAATACCGTAAAGTGACCTTGTTGGCCCGTTTGGGTATAGTTTACTAAGCGTACATCAGCATCTTCAGCAAAACCATAAGTCAACATTGGACGGCCCACGCGCGGCAATAATTCACGTACCACAGGATCATCAATGCACATCACTGCTAGACCATAAAATGGCAGGTTATGGAGGAAATCAATGAAGGTTTGTTTTAACACTTCAAAGTCGCCGCCATAAGTATCCATATGATCAGCTTCAATGTTAGTGACTACACACACCATTGGTTGTAAGTGTAAAAACGACGCATCGCTTTCATCGGCTTCTGCGATTAAGTAACGACTACAGCCTAAACGCGCATTAGTACCTGCACTTTTAACTAAGCCGCCATTAACAAATGTTGGATCAAGACCGGCTTCAGAATAAATTTGAGTAGTCAGTGCGGTAGTGGTGGTTTTACCATGCGTTCCCGCAATCGCAATACCATGACGGTAACGCATTAACTCAGCCAACATTTCAGCACGGCGCACAACAGGAATACGTAATTCTGTTGCGGCTAATAATTCTGGATTTTGTTTGTTGATAGCCGTTGATGCTACCACCACACTTGCACCAGTTACATTTTTAGCCTCATGGCCAAAAAAGATCTCTACACCTTTTGCAGTAAGACGATTGGTCACGGCATTAGGTGCGATATCTGAACCACTGATACGGTAACCTTCGTTAATCAATACTTCTGCGATGCCGCTCATGCCAGCACCACCAATACCAACAAAGTGAATTCGTTCGACTCGACGCATCTCGGGCACCATAGTTCGAATCTTTGCTAATTGCTGGTCATCCAGTTTACTCATCACTTTGTTCCTGTTTAATTCTTTGCTAGTGATTTAATCACATCGGCAACACGTTGGTCTGCGTCAATGATAGCAGCATTACGCGCGGCACAAGCCATGTGTTCAAGCGCAATACGATTTAATAAATTAATTTGTTGGGCTAAGCCATCAACCGTTAGTTGTGGTTGTTCGATCATTTTAGCGGCACCACATTCGACTAAATGTTCGGCATTTAAGGCTTGCTGGCGATCTTTGTGCATAAACGGAATAAAAATAGCGCCAACACCCGCCGCCGATAATTCTGATACCGTTAGCGCACCAGAGCGACAAACAACTAAATCAGCCCAACCATAAGCGGCTGCGACATCATCAATAAACTCCGTTACTTTATGGGGTGTTTGACAATGCTTCACATAAGCTTCTTGTGTCGATTGCTGACTGCCTTTACCCGCTTGATGCCAAATGGTGACGTTATCCCCTAGAATTCCTGCCACTTCTGGCATGGTCTGGTTTAAAATACGTGCCCCTTGACTGCCGCCCATCACCAATACACGAATAGGCCCTGTACGTTCAGCAAAACGTTGTTTAGGTGCCGGCAATAAAGTTACATCTTCACGGACTGGATTACCCACCACTTGCTTGTCTTTGAAAGCGCCCGGAAAAGCTTGCAGTACTTTGGTTGCAATTTTAGCCAACCATTGATTGGTCAGACCTGCCACTGCATTTTGCTCATGTAATACCACCGGAATACCTAATGACCATGCTGCGACACCGCCAGGACCACTAACATAGCCCCCCATGCCAAGTACCACATCCGGTTGCCATGCTTTAATGTATTTACGTGCTTGCATGATCGCTTTAATAATTTTAAATGGCGCACCTAATAATGATAAAACACCGCTACCACGTAAGCCTTTTACTTTAATAAAATCGATATCAATACCGTGTTTCGGCACTAAATCTGCTTCCATACGATCCGCGGTACCCAACCAGCGAATTTCCCATCCTTGTTGCTGCAATCGACGTGCCACTGCTAGCCCAGGAAAGACGTGACCGCCAGTACCACCAGCCATCACCAATAAACGTTTATTCTTTGTCGTCATTAGAATACTTTTTATCTTGTTCTAGTTGTAAATTATCAGCAGTTGCAAGCACTTGAGAACCTAAAGAAACTTGTTCAACTGCTACTTCCATATTATCCAATGCTTCATCGTCAACCTCGGCTGGTTGCTCTGATGCAAATTTAGCCGCAACCCGCTGTTCAAAATCAATTCGAATCAAAATCGCTACCGCAGCAGCCATGATAAAGAGACTTGAACCACCATAACTGATCAGAGGCAAAGTTAAGCCTTTAGTCGGTACAATACCAGCAGCAGCACCAACGTTAACCAAGGTTTGAAACGCAAACCAAATACCAAAACCAAATGCCAAATAGCCACCAAACAATAGACCATCTTCAAGACATTTACGTCCAATAACAATCGCTTTAAACACTAGTGCAAACAATAACGTTAAAACAACGATTACCCCAGCAAGACCTAATTCTTCGGCTAACACGGCAAAAACAAAGTCAGTATGTGCTTCTGGTAAGTAAGCGAGTTTTTGAATCGAATTACCCAGCCCTTGTCCAAACCACTCACCACGACCAAATGCCATTAAGGATTGGGTTAGCTGATAACCACTACCATAAGGATCTTGCCATGGATTTAAAAATGAGGTTACTCGTCGCATGCGATAGGGTTCAAACATAATTAGCATCCCAATGCCGACTAATGCAGTTGCGAGCATGACCAAGAATTGCCATAACCGTGCTCCAGCAATAAATAGCATCCCGATGGTACCAACAAACATCACCACGAACGAACCTAAGTCAGGCTGTTGTAACAACAGAAACCCCATAATACCAAGTACAATTAATGGCTTAGCAAAACCGATAAAACTGCCTCGAACTTGGTTATATTGACGAACTAAATAGCCTGCAAGAAACACAAATAATGACAATTTTGCAACTTCTGCCGGTTGTAAGTTAAACACCCCTAATGGAATCCAACGTGCAGCACCATTGACCGAATGGCCGATAGCTAATACAACAACCAATAAAAATATTGCAGTCAATAACATTGGTACACTGTACTTCTCCCATTTAGCTAATGGGATCCGTATAACAAATGCAGCGATCACTAACGAACAGACTAAAAAGAAGCCATGACGAAGTGCGAAGAAGAAAGGAACACCAGTAAGACGAGTGGCGACAGGTATGGATGCTGACGTTACCATAACTAGTCCTGTCATCATCAGGGCTATTGCTATCCACACTAATTGGCGGTCATACAGAATCGGTTTGGCTGGTTTCAAAAACCAACCACAAACTACCGATAATCCGTTACGGGCCATTTTAAACATTACATTTTTCCTGAGATTGAATCTTGTAGCCGAATGGCTTGTTCAACGAAAGCATCGCCGCGAGCCATAAAGTTGGCAAATTGATCCCAACTGGCACACGCCGGTGATAATAAAACCATATCGCCAGCTTGTATGGTAGCTGCTGCGCGATCCATTGCTTCACCCATGGTGTCGACATTTATCGCGTTTTCAACTAAGTCGCTAAATAAATGCCCATCACGGCCAAAACAATAAAGTTGTACATTTAAGTCAGCCAGAATCGGTTTAAGTTCACTAAAATCAGCGCCTTTACCGTCACCACCCATTAATAAATGTAATTTACCTGCCAGTTGCAAGCCGGTTAATGCTGCAACGGTACTGGCAAGGTTGGTTGCCTTTGAATCATTAACCCATTTAACACCGTGACAATTTACGGCTAACTGACACCGATGAGCTAATCCGGTGTAACTGCGCATGGTCTGGCAAGCAGCGCTACGGTCAATACCAACCGCATCGGCTAACGCTAATGCTGCTAAACAGTTAGCTACATTATGACGACCAACAAGCGCAATTTCACTGACAGCCATTAATGGCTCACCTGCAATGGCTAACCATTCCGCACCATCAACCATCATCAAGCCATAATCAGCATTATTAAAACCAAAGCTGGTCATTTTGCCGTTAAAATCAGGCTTAGTTGCAATATCATCACGGTTATAAACAGCTAATTTGGCATGATCAAAAATACGCATTTTAGCGTTGCTGTAATCAGCTAAACCGCCAGGATAGCGATCCATATGATCTTCCGACAAGTTGAGATACACTGCAGCATCAACCACTAACGACGAGGTAGTTTCTAACTGAAAACTGGATAACTCAAGTACGTAAAGATCGTGATTTTGAGCCAACATATCTAACGCCGCAAAACCAATATTGCCACCAACACCGACATTAATACCAGCTTCTTTAGCCATTTCACCCACTAAGCTGGTAACGGTACTTTTACCGTTAGAGCCAGTGATCGCAACCACGGGTTTATTAACAGCTCGCGCAAATAATTCAATATCACCAACAATCTCAATATTTGATTGCGCAGCTAACAATAACTCAGGCGTTGCTAATGCAATCCCTGGGCTGGCAACGATTAAATCAGCATCAAGTAGCCATTGTAGGTTCCATTGACCCGCGCACACATCAACACCCGCAGGTAATTGTTCTTGGCCTGGCGGATTATCACGGGTATCAATTACTTTAATATCCAGCAATTGTGGTAATCGTACTAAATGATTCACCACCGATAGACCTGTCATGCCAAGTCCAATCACAACAACCTTGTTAATACCTACCAAGCCATTCATGTTAACGCACCTTCAATGTAGCTAATGCAATCAATACCAGCATCAGCGTAATGATCCAGAAACGGACAATAACCCGTGGTTCTGGCCAACCTTTTAATTCGTAGTGGTGGTGAATCGGTGCCATACGGAAAATACGTTGTCCGCGTAGCTTAAACGAACCAACTTGTAAAATAACCGATACTGTTTCCATCACGAACACGCCGCCCATGATCACCAATAAAAACTCTTGGCGAACTAACACCGCAATCGTACCTAATGCGCCGCCTAATGCTAATGAGCCTACATCGCCCATAAATACTTGGGCTGGGTAGGTATTAAACCATAAGAAACCTAAACCAGCGCCAACAATAGCGGTACAAAGAATAACTAACTCACCCGCATTGCTTAAATAAGGAATATGTAAGTATTCAGCGTAATTATAGTTACCTGTTGCCCATGCAATAAAGGCAAAGCCCGCCGCAACCATCACGGTAGGCATAATAGCTAAGCCATCAAGACCATCGGTTAAGTTAACCGCGTTACTGGTACCAACAATGACAAAATAAGTCAGAACAATATAAGACAGACCCAGTTGTGGCATCACATCTTTAAAGAAAGGCACCACTAATTGCGTTGCTGCGGTATCTTTACCATAAGCATAAAGCACAAAAGCCACCACAAGTGCGATGGCTGATTGCCAAAAATATTTCCAACGCGCAATTAAGCCATCGGTATTTTTACGCACAACTTTGCGGTAATCATCAACAAAACCAACCGCACCATAACCCAGCATAACAACCAATACTGCCCATACATAAGGGTTACTAAGGTCACACCACAATAATACGGTTAACGTAATTGCGGCTAAAATCATTAGCCCGCCCATGGTTGGCGTACCGCGTTTACTAAAATGTGATTCTGGGCCATCATTACGTACAATTTGACCAATTTGCAGCATCTGCAAACGCGCAATCATGCGCGGACCTAACCATAATGAGAATAGTAACGCGGTTAAAATACTCATGATGGCGCGGAACGTCAGGTATTGAAACAGACGGAAAAAGGGGATTGAGGACTGAAAGTGGTCAGCTAACCAGTAAATCATTATTTATCTTCCTGCAATGCAATAATAATATCTTCCATACGAGAACTACGCGCGCCTTTAGCAAGCACAGTCACTTGAGGAATATGAGATTGACTAATTTGTTGGTGTAATTGTTGTTTAAGTTCATCGATCAACGCCATTTTATTACTAAAATGTTGACCGTTATTCAGTTCACTAACTACAGCACTGGCGCGACCAAATGTCATCACGCCATCAAACTGTTTATCACGTGCATATTCACCCACTTCACGGTGTAAGCTCTCACTTTCGTCACCTAGCTCTGCCATATCACCCAAAATAAAGTAACGCTTACCGTTGAAGCTGTGCAGTACATCAATCGCAGCTTTTACAGAAGCAACACTGGCATTATAGGTATCATCAATTAATCGTAACCCAGACGGCAGCGTAGTGATCGCTAAACGGCCTTTAACATTAACAACATGCTCTAACCCTTGTTTTACATCAGCAAGCGTCGCCCCCAATGCCATGGTCAATGCGGCGGCTGCCAGTGCATTGCTAACATTGTGAGTGCCCGCTAACGTTAAATTAATATCAATCGCGCCGATTGGGGTTTGCATTGTAAAACAAGCCAGCCCCTGAGAATTAATATTTATATTAGCTGCAAAATAATCAGCATTGGCTTGTGTCGCCGAGAAGTTACTCACACTGTGGTTTGCCAGTGATGGTTGCCACATTGTTAGCTGATTAGAATCAAGGTTAATTATCGCCTGCCCTTGCGCCGTCAATCCTTCAAAAATCTCACCTTTCGCTTTAGCAACACCGGTTAATGAACCGAAACCTTCGAGGTGAGCGGCTGCAAGGTTATTAATTAATGCGACATCAGGTTTAACTAAGGCTGTGGTATAAGCAATTTCACCTAAATGATTAGCGCCAAGCTCAATCACAGCATAATTATCTGCAGCAGTTAAGCGTAATAATGTTAACGGCACGCCAATATCATTATTAAAATTACCTGCAGTGGCCAAAACTTGACCTTTAGTAGCTAAAATTGCCGCCGCCATTTCTTTAACAGTGGTTTTGCCACAACTGCCTGTTAACGCCAGTGTTTTCAAACCATGCTCAGCGGTCATTTTAGCTTTAAGCCACGCCCCTAATTGACCTAATGCTTGATGGGTATCAGCAACAACCAATTGCGGAATATCGATAGCTAACGGCTTATTAACCAATAATGCTTTTGCCCCATTATCCACGGCGTTTTGACAAAAATCATGAGCATCAAAACGTTCGCCAATTAAGGCAATAAAAAGGGTATTATTATCAATGGCACGAGTATCTGTTGATACTGCTGCAATCTCAGCATCCGCGCCAATAAGTTCAGCATTGAGTACTGACTGTAAATGACTTAGTTGAACCTTTATCATGCCTGTTCTCTAAATAATGCGGCCACAGTTTCGCGGTCTGAATAGTGAATAGTGCGATCAGCCAAAATTTGGTAATCTTCATGGCCTTTTCCAGCCACTAAAATAATATCATTTGGTGCTGCCTGTTGAATTGCATAAGCACATGCTTGAGCCCGATCATGAATCACCGTAGCCGTCGCTGCAGCAGTTAATCCGGCTTGCATATCCAACATAATTTGCAGTGGATCTTCACTACGAGGATTATCATCAACAAGAATAATATGATCGGCATATTGCTCTGCAATCGCGGCCATAATTGGGCGTTTGCCAGTGTCACGATCACCACCACAGCCAAATAAACACCAGAGCTTACCTTTACAATGTACTCTTAATGCTTGCAGTGCTTTTTCTAGTGCATCTGGCGTATGGGCATAATCAACCACCATCATCGCTTTATCGCTAAGCAATGATTGAAACACTTCCATCCGTCCAATAACTGCTTGTAAACGTGGTGCGACAGCTAATAACTCGAGTAATGAATGACCACTGACTAACAATGTCGCTAATGCCAATAATAAATTAGTCGCATTAAATGAGCCAACTAATGGCGCGGTAAATGTGCCGTTACCCCAGCTAGATTCAAAGCTAATGGTGACGCCTTTGGTACTAAAATCGACCGCTGTCGCCCATAACTTTGAACCGGTATGAGTTGCAACAGCTTCAGCATCCATCGCAACTGCAACCGCTTGAGGTAAATCAGCCAGCCATTGTTGACCAACTACATCATCAGCATTGATAACCGCCACACCACAGTCATGTTCGGTAAATAAACTTTTTTTCGCCGCAGCGTAATGTGTCATATCACCATGATAATCAAGATGATCTCGACTAAGGTTAGTAAAGATACTCGCCACAAAATGTAGCGCACTAACACGACCTTGTACTAAGCCATGTGACGACACTTCCATCGCCGCAAAATTAGCACCTTGTGCAACCAATTCAGCTAATGTCTGCTGAATTTCAATCGCACTTCCAGTAGTATTAGCCGCTGGACGTAAGTCGGTTAATAAACCATTACCCGTCGTACCCATCACTCCAGCACGATAACCAACCAAATCAGCCCACTGTGCCAATAATTGACTAACGGTGGTTTTACCATTAGTCCCTGTTACTGCATACAATTTAAGCTTGCTATTCGGTTCAGCATAAAAGCGCCCGGCAATGGCAGATAACTTATGACCGAGATTGTGCAAATAAATAATGATGATCCCATTGTTAAATAGAATCTCACCGTCAGTGGCAGCATCATCAGCTTCTGCAATAATTGCGCTAGCACCTGCGGCAATCGCGTTATCTATAAAGCGGCGCCCATCAACGGCGTGTCCCTTAACTGCAGCAAATAAGCAACCCGCTGTTACTTGACGACTATCTAATGTCATTGCGGTTAATGCCAACTGTAAATATTCAGCTGGCACCTTACTGGCTGTTAGCCAAGGCGCTAACACAGCGCCTAATTGTACTTCCTGTTTAACCAATGCCATGAATCACACTCATTTATCTATTTTTAGCGTATCCGCATCTGGCGGCACGTTTAGAATCTGTAATGCACCACCAAGTACTTTTGATAAAATTGGCGCAGCAATTGCGCCGCCATAGAATTTATCACCTTTAGGTTCATTAACCATCACTACAATCGCTAACCGTGGATGACTTATTGGTGCCACACCAACGGTATAAGAGAAGTAATCATTACCATAACCACCTGCAATCGCCTTTTTCGCAGTACCGGTTTTAACCCCTACTCGGTAACCTGGAATAGCCGCTCGCCAACCACCGCCACCACCCGCTTTATCGGTCACGGATTCAATCATCAACAGAATTTTCTTTGCAACTTTAGGATCAAGCACTTGCTCACCTGGCACCACTTTTTCTGTTTTTAGAATTGATAACGGCCGTTTAATCCCATAAGCACCCAAGGTAGTGTAAGCATGCAGTAATTGAATAGGTGTTAATGAAATACCATAACCATACGCTAAAGTAGCACGCCCAATGTCAGACCAACGATAACGATTAGGAAAGTGACCCGTTGTTTCACCAATCAAGTTGATCCCTGATGGCTCATCAAAACCAACTTTGCGATAAGTATCTAAAATATCTTCTACTGGCATCGCTAACGATAGTTTACTAACACCGATATTACTCGACTTTTGTAAAATACGTTGTACGGTTGCTAATGGTTCAATACGTGATACGTCAGTGATCACCTTGCTACCGACACGAAAATGTTTACTTTGTGGAATATTAATTAGCGTATGTTCGTTAACAACCCCATTTTTAAGGGCGGTATATACCACAAACGGCTTTACCGTTGAGCCGGGCTCAAAGGTATCAGTGATCACTCGGTTACGCATTTTATACGGCTGGCGATCATTGCGATCATTGGGATTGAATGATGGAGCATTGACCATCGCTAAAATCTCACCGGTGCGCACATCTGAAATCGCAATACTGACTGAGGTAGCTGGAATATCCATCACCCCTTCTTTCGCTGCACGATAAGCAATTGCTTGAATACGCTGATCAATACTCAGCTCAAGCGGTTTACCTGGTTGGCGACTTTTCTGGGAAATATTTTCGACAACGCGACCATAACGATCTTTACGCACAGTACGGCGGCCCGGTTCACCCGTTAGCCAACCATCATAGGTTTTTTCGATACCATCAAGTCCATGACCATCAATACCTGTAAAACCAATTAATTGTGCGCTCACTTCACCGGATGGATAAAAACGACGCGATTCCGCTTTTAGACCAATACCTGGCAATTTAAGTTTTTTAACATAATTAGCCATCGGTGGGCTAACTTGACGCGCAAGATAAATAAAACGGCGGGTCTTATTTTTTTCTAAGCGTCGTAATAATTTGGTGCGATCAAGATCGAGTACATCGGCAAGTGCGTTCCAACGGTTGATTTCACTTAAACCACCATGTTTGAAAATTTCGACGGGATTGGCAAAAACAGCTTGGACAGGCACACTGACGGCAAGTTGCTCACCATTACGATCGGAAATAATACCTCGTGCCGAAGGCATTAATTGCACTCGTAATGAACGCGCATCCCCCTCTTGAATAAGACGACCTGGTTCAAGAACCTGAATATAGGCGGCACGTGCAATTAAACCCACGAAACCTAAAAGAATAAAGCCACAGACGACGATAAAGCGCCATTTTAGAAATGGCTTACTCTTAGGACTAACCTGCGTCTTTTTATTTGAACGGTTAAATAATTTCATCTTTTAATGTATAACAATTTCATTATCGACAGATGGACGTTGCATTTTGAGCTCAGTTTCAGCTAATCGTTCAATGCGACTGTGTTCTGCAAGTGAATTTTCTTCAAGTATTTGATTTCGCCATTCAACATCATAGGTTTCACGTTGCATTAATAGCTTTTCTTGCTGAGCAATTAATTGACGTGACTCATGAGTAATGTAGACAACAGACAAGGAAGAAATGAGGATAGTGAAGGCTAGAATCAACGGCACCAACCCGACCGTGACGAGGTCTCGTCCGATCAGGCTAGCCAGATTCATTGAAGATTCTGTCGTTTTCATAGACGCTCGGCCAAACGTAGCACTGAACTACGAGCGCGCGTGTTATAACCAAGTTCATTTTGTGATGGTTTAATCGCTTTACCGATAGGTTTCATATCCGCACAACCCAGTGCTTTAATTTGATCTTCGGTTAATGGTAAACCAGCTGGAACATCTGGCCCTTTGCTTTGCTTACGAATAAAGCGTTTTACCATGCGATCTTCCAAAGAGTGGAAACTGATCACAGATAAACGCCCACCCGATGCAAGAGTGTTCATTGCACCATGTAAAGCTGTATCAATCTCTTCTAATTCACTGTTAATGTAAATACGAATCGCTTGAAAACTACGGGTCGCAGGGTGCTTATGCTTATCTCTAAACGGTGACACTTCAGCAATCAGGCTAGCAAGCTCACGTGTACGTGTGAGCGGCTCTTTTTCAGGGTTTTCACGATGTTCAATAATACCGCGAGCAATGCGTTTAGCAAAACGCTCTTCACCAAACTCTTTAAGTACCCACGCAATATCATCAGCATCTGCTTCAGCTAGCCATTCAGCAGCTGACATACCAGAGGTCGGATCCATACGCATATCAAGTGGGCCGTCACGCATGAAACTAAAACCACGCTCAGCATCATCAAGTTGTGGTGATGAGACACCTAAATCAAGTAAAACACCATCAACACGACCAATAAGATCACGCTCTTGCATGTATTTTTCCATGCCAGAGAATGGGCCATGAATAATTTCAAAGCGTGGATCATCAATTTTTTTTGCTTCAGTAATCGCTTGAGGATCACGATCGATACTGTAAAGGCGACCATTGTCACCTAGTTTTGAAAGAATTAAACGGCTATGACCGCCGCGACCGAAAGTACCATCGATATAGATACCGTCGGGTTTAATCGCTAACCCGTCTACTGATTCATTAAGTAAAACGGAAACGTGCTCAAATTGCTCAGACATAAATATAATTTCAGCTAAAGTGAAAGCTCACTAAGGCGCGGGGAACATTCCGGCGCATCCTCAGCCTGAAGGTCGATATCATGTTCAATTTGCTGTTGCCATAAAGGCGAAGACCAGATTTCAAATTTATTTAACTGGCCAACGACCACTATTTTATTCGCTAACTGAGCATATTGTCTTAACGTCGGTGGAATTAATATCCTTCCCTGCGCATCCAGTTCACATTCGCTAGCATGGCCAAGCAACAATCGTTGTAAGCGGCGCTCTGCGGGGTGAAGGCTAGATAGACGTACTAATTTAGCTTCAATTCGTTCCCATTCATCGATGGGATATAGCAACAAGCAACAAAACTGGTGATCGATAGTACAAACAAAGTGTCCCTGACATTGTTCAATTAATGCAGCCCGGTAACGCTTCGGCATTGCCCTGCGACCTTTGTCATCAATAACAATGTTAGTGGCACCTCTTAACATTTGGGGATCTCGGTTGAATTACACGATAAAAAGAGTACGTTAATCACTCACTTTAGCAGAATAACAACAAAGATAATAAGACAACACCACTTTTCCCCACAAAGTGTACGTATGAGACAAAAACGATGTCAAGCAATTGGCTGTAATTCAGACACACTTCTAACAGTGGTCGAATAAACCTGATTGCGAAATGTAATTTTGCTGGAAAATAAAACGAAAAAAGGTGGTGCTTGTAATCAAACACCACCTTCTCTAAATGTAGGGAGTCGGTCGATAAGCCGGGTTTTGTTCCGCTTTCGCGGCGGCAATCATTCGTCTAGGTCTGCAATCGCTCACAGACTCAAGCAACCTACCCGTCCCCAACGCGGGCCGCGCCATTAGGGACCTATTTGGTCTTGCTCCGGGTGGAGTTTACCCTGCCACAAACTATTACTAGCCGCGCGGTGCGCTCTTACCGCACCCTTTCACCCTTACCTGTGCACCATTGCAAGCAATGGGCCATCGGCGGTTTGCTCTCTGCTGCACTTGTCGTGGGCTTACGCCCCCCAGACGTTATCTGGCACCCTGCCCTATGGAGCCCGGACTTTCCTCCCCTTCATTGATTTCCCGAAGGTTACCAACAAAGCAGCGATTACCTGACCAACTCCGCGGCGAATTGTATAAGACAACGCTCACAGTTGCCAGTGAAAAAATCACCAAAAGTATAGCTTGAACAAAAAACCAACACCTGATTTTAATTCGTAGATAAAAACTACGCTATATCACACTGTAAACAAAATGAAGACTATAGATATAAGGCTTATTCTAGATTTTCAAGGCCCCACTTATACAATGCATTTTTCTTCCCACCATGAATTTCAGCCGCTAGAGCAGCTGCTTTTTTAAGAGGCAACTCTTTTGCAAGCAAGGTCAGTGTACGTAAAACCTCAACTGATAATTCGTCTTTCTGAGCACGATGCCCTGCAACTAAGACCACCATCTCACCACGAACACGATTACTGTCTTCCGCTATCCAATCAATCAGCTCGCCAAGTGGCGCACCATGAATAGTTTCATAAGTTTTTGTTAACTCACGCGCTAATACTACTTGGCGATCAGGGCCAAGCACGGCTAACATATCATTAAGGGAATCATTAATACGATGTGGCGATTCATAAAAGATCAATGTTCGCGCATCATCAGCTAATGCTTGAAAACAATCGCGGCGACCTTTACTTTTCGGAGGAAGAAAACCTTCAAAACTAAAACGGTCAGAAGGTAAACCAGAAGCACTCAATGCTGTAATTACAGCACATGGACCAGGTAATGGCACAACTTTAACACTCGCATGACGACAGCGGTTAACAAGATGATACCCTGGATCACTGATCAGCGGCGTACCAGCATCGGACACAAGTGCAATGCTAGTACCAGCCTGAAGTTTCTCAATCAAAAAGTCAGCTTTTTGCTGTTCATTATGATCGTGAAGCGCAAAGGTGCGGGTCGAGATAGAGAAATGGGACAACAATCGCGATGTATGACGTGTATCTTCAGCAGCAATTAAATCTACGCTTGCTAATACATCTAATGCGCGCTGTGTTATATCAGCAAGATTACCGATAGGTGTTGGTACGATGTACAAAGTTGCGACATCTACCATGCCTGAATTGCTATCACTCATTTGTCTAAGATCTCATCTGCAATTAATATCAAAAGTAATTTGTCACAGTTGAATAAATTCAATGCCCAATTTTACCCATAAGCGTAAAAGTGTATCACGACTGATGGCGCCTGTAGCCCTTGCTGTTGCTTTAGCAGGGTGTAGCACGCCAAACCTGTACGATAATCAGGTGCCATTAACGGATATCACTGCGGTAGCCGCTCAAAGCTCAACCGCCTATTTAAGTAAAGCTAATACCAGTGATGGCGCAGAGCGTACTAACTGGGAGATCATGGCTGTTAAAGCAATGATTCTCGAAAATAAATGGCAACAAGCCGATCAATGGATAGCTAAATTATCACAGCAATCTATGAGCCCAACTCAAATTGCCGAATGGCAACTTGCACGTGCAATGGTGCGTGAGCATCAAGGGCAACAAGAAGAGGCTCTGAACAGTTTAAACTTTCAGCCCTCGTGGGCACTAGCCAAAAGCCAGTATCAACGTTATTACATGCTACGCGCCAATCTATTGGAACAATTGAATCATCCGTTCCAAGCTGCACGTGAACGTACAAAACTTGATTTCTATTTAGATCACACCCAAAAAGCAGCTAACTGGCAGCAAGTGTGGCATGACCTATCAGGTTATACTAACGCGCAATTAGGCAGTGTTGAGTTAACGGATAACGATAGTGTTCTCAAAGGTTGGGTTGAACTCGCAATGTTGAAAAATAGTGCGACCTTACCACCGATGCAACTTAAAAAAGCCATTGAACAATGGTTATATCGTCACCCTAGCCATCCAGCAAATCAATATTTACCGGCCGATTTAAAAGCGTTAATCGAAATGAAAGCCGTTAAACTAGATAATCTTGCTTTGTTAGTGCCACTTTCAGGCCGTTTTGCTGCACAAGGTAAAGCGGTTCGCGATGGTTTTATCAATGCGATGATGGATGACAAAACCCGTGATACTAATAATGAGCTCAATATTTATGATACTGAAGCTCAATCAATCCCTACTATCATGGCACAACTAAAACAAAACGGTACTCAGTTTGTTGTAGGACCATTACGTAAAAATGTTATCACTGAATTTCAGAAAAAAAACAACAAACATATCAACACCTTAGCGCTGAATATGCCACCACACATCAGTAATAATAAGCCTAACGCTTGTTATTTTGCACTATCACCAGAACAAGAAGCCCAACAAGCCGCTGAACGTATTTATGATCAAGGTCATCGTAAGCCTGTCGTATTAGCACCAGCAAATAGTTATGGCAAACGCGTCGCACAGGCATTTAGCCAGCAATGGTCACAACTAAATGGTCAATCTGCAGTAACGGTCAGTTTTGGCAATAAGGCGAAAATACCAAAACAAATAAAAAGTGCGTTTGGTCATGGTGCAGGCAGTCATGCTGATGCGATTTACATGATTGCAAGCCGCAATGAGTTGATGATGCTTAAACCCTTCATTGAAGCGGCTATGCCACCCACGGGTGAGCCAGCGCAGATCTATGTCAGCTCTCGCAGTAACCCTGATAGCCATAACACCAACCGCGAATTACGCGGTATCGAAGTCAGCGACATTCCATTACTGATCAACCCACATTCAGCCTATATGGAACGCTTTAATCAACTATGGCCAAATCAAGGTAACACTAGCATCCGTTTACATGCCTTTGGTATGGATGCTTATGCGCTCGCTAAGCAATTACCAGTAATGCGCGCTAATCATCACCACGCAGTTCAAGGTGAAACAGGACAACTAACGGTGAATAACCAATGTGTTGTGCAGCGACAAATAGATTGGGGTAAATTCAGTAGTGAAGGTATTACTCCACTATCAACAACTCAAATGCCGGCAGCGACTATCTCTGATACACCTGATAACATTGATCTGATCAATGGTGATACGCCTGCCCAGTAAGCGTCAGATTGGCCAAGCCTATGAACTGATGGCGGAACAATATTTGTGCCGCCATCATCTGACCCCTATTGCTCGAAATTTTAGCTGTCGTGGCGGTGAAATTGATTTAATCATGCAACAAGGTAAGTGTTTAGTATTTATTGAAGTAAAATACCGAACGCAATCTCATTATGGTTCTGCAGTTGAAGCCGTTAATTGGCACAAACAACAAAAGCTCAAGCGAGCGGCTTTTTTTTGGATGCACAAAAATGGCTTCTCCATTGAGCATTGTCAATTTCGCTTTGATGTCATTGCCATCCAAGGTCACCACCACCATATTGAGTGGTTTACTAATATATTAGTTGAAGGTTAGTCATGCTAGATAGCATTCGAGAAAGTTTTACCGAAAGTATTCAAACCCAAATTGCAGCAGCGGAAGCCTTACCTGATGCGATTTCAAAAGCCACTCAAATGATGGTTCAAAGTTTATTAAATGGCAATAAGATTTTAAGTTGTGGCAATGGTGGCTCTGCGGCCAATGCTCAACAACTTGCTTCATGTTTAATCAATGGTTTTGAAATTGAACGTCCAAGCCTGCCTGCCCTTGCATTAACCGCAGATACTACCGTTTTAACGGCCATTGCTAACGATTATCACCACGATGAAGTTTTTTCAAAACAAGTTCGTGCGTTAGGCCAAGCGGGAGATATTTTATTAGTGCTATCAACCAGTGGTAACAGTAAAAATATCATCAAAGCCATGGAAGCGGCACTCGCACGAGATATGAACATCATCGCCTTAACAGGTAAAGATGGCGGTGAAATGGCGGGATTATTAGGCGTGCAAGATGTTGAAATTCGTATTCCATCCCAACGCACGGTGCGGATTCAAGAAGGTCACTTATTAACGATTCATTGTTTATGCGATTTGATTGATCAAGTTTTATTTCCACATAACGAAGGCTAATCAATGAAGTGGTTATTAACGCTGCTCGTTATATCAAGTCTATCGCTATCAGGATGCTCGGTTTTTTCAACCAATGATCCACGAAATAACACCCAGCATTGGCAAGATCAAAAAATAGACATGGACATTGCAGGCATTGCCCATACTCGTGAATATACCAAACAATTAAGTATAGATAGCATAACATTAAATGGCACGGTATTGGTGGTTGGTCAAGCGACATCACTGCCACTTAAACAATCATTTATTAATCAAGTACGCCATATCGCTGATGTTGATCGTGTTTATGATCAAATCCAAGTACGTCCCTTGTTAACAATGGCAAGCATCAGTGAAGATGCTTGGCTAACCACTAAAGTAAAGTCGCAACTGATTGCCAGTAAGCAACTAACCGATGTGGTTATCAAGGTGATCACGGAAAATAAACGGGTATTTTTATTAGGTTATGTCGCTCCAGAACAAGCAACAATAGCAGCCAATGTTGCGCGTAATGTCTCCGGTGTTGAGCATGTTATTACCCTCTTTGAAAAGCCGTTAGCGCACTAATCCCTTGTTGATTATCAAGCGAAAAAAAACGCAGCCACTGGCTGCGTTTTTTGTTATAGCTGATTGCCAATATTATTTGACAACACGTAAGCTTGGACGACCACGTGGACGTGGTGGCTCATCATCAGGTTCATCACCTTCAGCCGCTTCAGTAACGACTGCAAATGGTGACACTGAAGGAGTAACATCATCACTGCTCTCGTCTTCTAACGCTTGCTCATCATGATAGATAGCAGTATCAGTATCATATGCTGCTTCTGGCTCGAACATGGTTCCTGCACCGTTTTCGCGCGCATAAATAGCCAACACAGCATACATAGGTACGATAACTGAGTGTGGACGACCACTGAAACGCGCACTAAAGCTTACCGCTTCATTGCTCAGTTCTAAGTTACCCACCGCCATTGGAGCAATGTTAAGGATGATTTGACCATCACTCACAAACTCCATTGGCACCTTAACCCCAGGTAAAGTCGCATCAACGACTAAATGTGGCGTTAAGTCATTATCAACCAACCAATCATAAAACGCGCGCAACAAATAAGGGCGGCGCGGCGTCATATTTTCGATATCCATAATTACTGGCCAGCTAAACGCATTTCACGCTCAGCTTCAGTTAAAGAAGCAAGGAATGAATCACGTTCAAATACGCGCGTCATGTATGCTTTCACTTCTTTAGCACCAGTACCACTTAGCTCAATACCCATTTCAGGTAAACGCCATAGTAGTGGAGCAAGGTAGCAATCAACTAAGCTAAATTCATCACTCATAAAGAATGGGTATTCAGCAAATACAGGTGCTAACGCTAATAACTCTTCACGTAATTGCTTACGTGCTTTATCGGCTTCATCAGCAGTACCTGAGTTAATCTTATTCGCTAGTGAGTACCAGTTACGTTCAACACGGTACATCATTAAACGACTATTACCACGGGCAACAGGATAAACAGGCATTAGAGGTGGGTGAGGGAAACGCTCATCCAAGTACTCCATGATAATGTTAGCTTGGTATAGCGCTAATTCGCGATCAACCAATGTTGGAACTGAACTGTATGGGTTCAGTTCTAACAGATCTTCCGGCAGGCTCATTGGATCAACCAGCTCAATTTCAACACTAACGCCTTTTTCAGCTAGTACGATACGCACCTGATGGCTGTAGATGTCTGAAGCATCAGAATACAGAGTCATCACAGAGCGTTTATTGGCAGCAACAGCCATCAACCCCTCCAGTATATTTAATACACAAAAAGCAATGGAGGCTTGAGCCCCCATTGCGAGATTCTTAACCCACTAGATTACCTTATCAGTGGACATCACGCCAATATTCTTTCTTCAACAACACAGTTAATACTAAGAATATAACAATAAATCCCATCACCCACAGTCCTAATCGCTGTCGTTCCAACTTCATTGGCTCAGCAGAATAATCTAAAAAATTCACCAAATCACGTACCGCAGTATCGTATTGTTGTGAATTTAAGCGGCCACTGCCATCGGTTTCAATGCCCATCAAAACTTGAGTTGGACTGCCATCGATCATTTGAGTTTCATAAATCTTACGCGGTACCCCTTGTAATTCTTCTAATACATGGGGCATTCCAACACTAGGAAAAAGGCTATTATTCACTCCAAACGGACGCTCAGGATCAGCATAAAATGAATGTAAATAAGTATATAACCAATCAGTTCCTCGCACCCTTGCCACCATAGTCAAATCAGGTGTAGGTGCACCAAAAGAAGCTGCAGCGTATTGTTTTGACATTGCATTTGTCATTAAATCGCCAATTTTTGCATTCGGGTTAAACATTAAATTTTGCTGCATAAGATCCAAAGGGATCCCTAAATCTGTAGCAACCCTTTCATAACGTTGGTATTGAGTCGAATGACAACCTGCACAATAATTGATAAACAATTGCGCACCACGTTGTAAAGACGCTTGATCGGTTAAATCATTATTTGCAGCTTGTAAATTGGCGCTTCCACCACCAGCAATAGCACTGGTCGGCAGCCACAGCAGTAATGCTACAATCCATTGTTTCATTTGAAGTTCACCCTCTTCGGTAGCGGTTGAGTCGCTTCATTTTTACTGTAGAAAAACAACACAATAAAAAACATAAAATAGGTAAAACTAAACATCTGCGCTAATACTGTAAATAATGGAGTAACAGGCAACGCCCCTAAAATACCCAATGCAATAAAACTCACCGTAAACTGAGCCAAATTAATCAAATGCCATTTACTGCGATAACGGAACGAGCGCACTCGACAACGATCAAACCATGGTAACAAGAACAGAAAGATGATCGCAGCCCCCATCGCTGCAACCCCAAGTAGCTTATCAGGCACAGCGCGTAAAATGGCATAAAACGGAGTGAAGTACCAAACAGGGGCAATATGCTCAGGCGTTTTCATCGGGTTAGCCGCTTCAAAATTTGGCGCTTCTAAAAAATAGCCGCCCATTTCAGGTGCAAAAAAGATCACATAACTAAAGAACAGTGCAAATACAGCGACGCCAATCAAATCTTTTACCGTCCCATACGGATGGAAGGGGATCGAATCAATAATGTCGTATTTTTTAGTATAGTCTTCATGAAACGTAAACTGAGTCTGATAATCATCGCCTTGGCTACCTTTCGGTAACTTAGTATCAATGCCATCTGGATTATTTGAGCCTACCTCATGCAACGCCAACACATGTAATACCACCAGCAATAACAACACTAACGGTAACGCAATTACATGCAATGCAAAGAAACGGTTAAGGGTTGCGCCAGAAATAACATAATCACCACGAATCCATAAAGTGAGATCATCGCCGATCACTGGGATCGCACCAAACAAGGAAATGATAACCTGTGCGCCCCAATAAGACATCTGCCCCCACGGTAGCAAATACCCCATAAAAGCTTCAGCCATTAGCACTAAAAAGATCAACATTCCAAACAACCATAATAGCTCGCGTGGTTTTTGATAAGAGCCATAAATTAGGCCACGGAACATATGTAAATAGATCACCACAAAAAATGCAGATGCACCGGTCGAATGCATATAGCGTAATAACCACCCATACTCAACGTCACGCATGATGTACTCAATGGAGGCAAATGCACCATCGGCTGACGGTACGTAATTCATGGTTAGCCAAATTCCCGTAATAATCTGATTCACCAGTACTAGCATCGCTAAAGAACCAAACACATACCAAAAATTAAAGCTCTTTGGCATTGGATATTGAGACAAATGCTTACGGTATGCATTGGTTACAGGTAATCGTTTATCGATCCAATCAACTAAGCCCGCCATTATGCAGTCTCCTTATCAAGCCCAATCAAAATGGTGTCATCGTTCAAAAATTGATGTGGTGGCACCACCAAATTAAGTGGAGCTGGAACGCCTGCAAATACTCGCCCTGCCATATCAAAGGTTGAACCATGACATGGACAAAAAAAGCCAGCGGCAATACCACTGACTTGATCACTAAAGCTATTGGGCAAATACGTTGGCGAACACCCAAGATGAGTACAGATACCGACAGCTAAAAAGATTTCAGGCTTTAATGAACGGTAAACGTTTTGGGCATAATTCGGTTGCTGGGGTTCATCTGAATCAGGATCTCGAAGCTGGTTATCATGGGTGGTTAGCTGTTGTAAGACAGCCTTACTGCGGCGCACAATCCACACTGGCTTTCCTCGCCATTCAACACGAATCATTTGTCCATCAGCTAATTTACTAATGTTGACTTTAACTGGAGCACCAGCCGCTTTCGCTTTTTCACTGGGGTTCCATGATTTAATAAATGGGATTGCAATTGCAACCGCACCAATACCGCCAACAACTGATGTTGTCGCCGTTAAAAAACGACGCCTTCCATTATTTATTCGCACATTGCTCATCCATTTTCTCCAATAGCTCCTGCTTGGATTGTTTATTTTTTATATCCCTAACCTTTAACTTGAGGCCTAACCAAAAAAGAACACAGCAACAATTTTGCTACAGTTTTAAATTATCGCCAACATCTAAAGAATAAGTAAAGGTCAACATATTCACAAGTTCAAGCCCTTGTTTAGCAACAAATGTTGGATATGAGGTCTTTTTCGTTATTATGCATTGGCGCTTATAGTAAAACAGCAGGTGCGAGGTGCGAGGTGCGAGGTGCGAGGTGCGAAAAAATATATCATCGATAGTGATGAGTAATACTTTCTAAAAAATAACTAAAAAAAAAGCCCAACCCGAAGGCTGAGCTTTTCTGTACACAGTAAACCAGATATAAAATCTGGAAGCGTAATATTAACGCTTAGAGAACTGTGGACGACGACGTGCTTTACGTAGACCAACTTTCTTACGCTCAACGCAACGAGCGTCGCGAGTAACGTAGCCAGCTGCACGTAGAGCAGGACGTAGAGTTTCATCGTATTCCATAAGAGCACGAGTGATACCGTGACGGATAGCACCAGATTGACCAGTGATACCACCACCTTTAACAGTGATGTATAGGTCAAAATTCTCAGTCATACCTACAAGCTCAAGAGGCTGAAGAACAACCATGCGCGCTGTTGGGCGGCTGAAGTATTCTTCGATGCTACGCTTGTTGATTACGATGTTGCCAGTACCCGGTTTGATGAAAACGCGAGCTGCTGAGCTTTTACGGCGACCAGTGCCGTAGTATTGATTCTCTGCCATTGTCATAATTCCCAATTAGATGTCTAGTACTTTAGGCTGTTGTGCAGCATGGTTGTGCTCAGTACCCGCGTAAACTTTAAGCTTACGGAACATAGCACGGCCTAGAGGACCTTTTGGAAGCATGCCTTTAACAGCAGTTTCAATAACCATTTCTGGTTTCTTAGCAATTAGCTTATCAAAGCTGATTGACTTAAGGCCGCCGATGAAGCCAGTGTGGTGGTGGTACATTTTATCTGTACGCTTTGCACCAGTTACTGCTACTTTCTCAGCATTGATAACTACAATGTAGTCACCAGTGTCAACGTGTGGAGTGTACTCCGGCTTGTGCTTGCCACGTAGACGAGAAGCGATTTCAGTTGATAGACGACCTAGAGTTTTACCTTCAGCGTCAACAACATACCAGTCACGTTTTACAGTTTCTGGTTTAGCAACGAAAGTTTTCATGCTAATTAATACCCATTATTTAAATAGTTTCACTTACTAGAACCATCAAATGATGATTCCTCTGTTAAGAGCCCAGTCATCACCCCTTCGAGTGGGTGGCACTCCTGGCTTTCGCCATACAGGTACGGTGGGTCGCAAGATTATAGAGAAGGGTGCGGAAAAAATCACCTTTTTTCCCAAAAAAATTGTTTTTTTTTCATATCGACGCTCATTAATTGCTAATTAGGCCAATAAATCACAATTTAAAGTGTGTTAATTACCCTTTAGATATAACGAATCTTAAAAAACGAGTTTCCCCTTATTCATCGACCAAATGAGGCCGTGCTAAATATTCTTCACTTTGCATTTCAATTAACCGCGAACAACAACGCTTAAATTCAAACTGTAATCGCCCGTTAGTATAAAGTTCAGTTAATGGCACTTCCGCTGAGATAATTAAGGTGACATGGCGTTCATAAAACTCATCAACCATCGCAATAAAACGCCGAGCTGCATCTTGATGATCAGTCATTACGCGAACATCAGCCACTAATACCGTATGGTACAACTGGGCAATTTCAATATAATCATTTTGACTACGTGCAGTTTGACATAATTGATGAAAACTAAATTGCACGATGCCATTCGCCTCACGTTGAGCCGTGATTGAACGCTGATTAATAATAATTGTTTTCTCACTATAACGAGGCTCAAAACTTAGCTGTTCAAAATAATCTGCTAAATTTTGATTTGCTTGCGGCCCTAATGGTGAATAATATATTGCAGCTTGCGCCAATGACCGTAAGCGATAATCAATCCCCGCATCAACATTAACCACCTCACAATGTTGCTCAATAAGTGCAATCGCAGGTAAAAATCGCGCACGTTGCAAACCATTTCGATATAACTCATGGGGAGCGATGTTCGATGTTGCGACTAAAGTAATGCCGCGTTTAAACAAGGCATCAAGTAACGTTGCCAGAATCATTGCATCGGTAATATCACTGACAAAAAATTCATCAAAACAAATAACATCGGTTTGTTGTTTAAAATTATCAGCCACATGCTCTAATGGATTCTCAATACCAGCAAGTTGTTGCAGCTGTTGATGAACCCGATACATAAAACGGTGAAAATGAATTCGCATTTTTCGTTGGGTTGGCAAACACTCAAAAAAGGTATCGACTAAATAGGTTTTTCCACGTCCGACCCCCCCCCAAAAATACACCCCTCTAACTGGCACAATATCTGCTTTAGTCTTTACTGTTAACAATACTGACGGTAGCAATAATGCTTTGGTTGCAGAAGATAATCGTTGCCATCGTGTCGTAATGGGTAATGGTGCAACAGGTTCCAACAACCGATGATATAAATCATCCAGATGCATAACGGCATTAGCTTGGGCTGGATCTGCAAAAAAATCAATATGTTGCAGATCGGCATGGTATTGCTTGAGTGGTGTTAGCGTCGTCATATGATGAGATCCTTTTCATCGATTACTGAAATAATCAGCGTATACGTCGTCACAATATATGATTGAATAAGTACCATGCACAACTAGCTCAAGGTATAGTAATAATGTTATTACATACTAATAAACAGCATCTTGACTAAAAAACACGTATTAACACTACAATCACAAGGAGTTATCATGGCTATGAGTTGGATTATTGCAACAGCTATTTTTATTGCTGGAATCTTTGCTGGTTACATCATCAATCGTTTAATCAATAAAAACCAAAATCAGCACTCGTCACTTAAAAAAGATCTTGATAAATCAAAATATGAACTAGAGCAATATCGACAAGAACTTGTTGATCATTTTGCCCGCAGTGCTGAATTATTGGACAATGTTTCTAAAGATTACAGTAAACTTTATGAGCATATGGCAAAGACCTCAATGGAACTTATGCCTAATTTACCCACCCAAGACAATCCATTTGCACAACGAATAGCTACCTTAGAGCCCGTAGAAGGCAATGAGCCAATTGAAGATGAAGTAATGGATCATCAACCACGAGATTACGCTAATGGTGCAACAGGGCTATTTAGTGGTAAACCCACCGCCATTGAAGAGAATGAAACTCCACAGGCAGAACCACACGCAAAAGCCAGTTAATATTAATCCACATCGCAACGGCTTAACAAGAAAAGTATAATCACGGGAACTTAATTCCAGTTAACAAGTCATACTTTAACTTGTTAACTCGGAGTTAAATTATGCGTAAAAAAAACCTTTTCGTTATTAGTGTATTAGCGTTAACAGTTAGTACGCTAATGACCCCTCTAGCCGCTAACGCCGCACTTCCTATCGCGGTAAGTAATCAATCGGTACCTAGTCTTGCACCTATGCTTGAACAAGTTACACCTGCCGTTGTCAGTATTGCTATTGAAGGTAAACAAGTTTCAAAGCAACATATACCAGATGCTTATCGTTTTTTCTTCGGCCCTGATTTCCCTACAGAGCAAGTTCAAGAGCGCCCTTTTCGTGGATTAGGATCTGGCGTCATTATTGATGCGAACAAAGGCTATATAGTTACAAATCAGCATGTAATCAATAATGCGGATAAAATCATGGTTCAACTTTATGATGGTCATGAAGTTACTGCCAAACTGATTGGTAGTGATAAATCATCTGATATTGCTTTACTGCAAATCGACACGCCCAAAAAATTAACCGCAATTAAATTGGCTAATTCCGACAAATTACGTGTGGGTGATTTTGCGATTGCGATTGGTAATCCTTTTGGTCTTGGACAAACAGTGACCTCAGGGATTGTTTCAGCTTTAGGTCGTAGTGGCTTAAACCTTGAAAATATAGAAAACTTCATTCAAACCGATGCCGCAATTAACAGTGGTAACTCTGGTGGCGCACTGATTAATCTCAATGGTGAATTGATTGGTATTAATACCGCTATCCTTGCGCCGAATAAAGGTAACGTCGGCATTGGTTTTGCCATTCCATCAAATATGGTTAATAACCTCACGGCGCAAATCATTAAATTTGGTCAAGTTCACCGTGGTACCTTGGGTGTACAAGGACGTGAACTAACCGCAGAACTAGCCCAAACATTTGGCTATGACACCAATCAAGGTGCATTTGTAAACCAAGTAATGCCTAACTCAGCCGCGCAAAAAGCAGGCTTAAAAGCAGGTGATATTATTACCGCAGTAAATGGCGACCCTATCCGTTCATTCAGTGAGTTACGAGCAGAAGTAGCGACCTTGGGCGCAGGGAAAACCTTAACCCTACAAGCGATGCGTAACGGTAAATTACAACAATTTACAGTCACGTTAAGTGCCAGTGCTGATAATCTTGTTAATGCTGATGATCTTCACTCAAGCTTAAGTGGTGCGCAATTTAATAACACCACAGTTAATGGTAAAGCGCACGGCGTTGAAGTTATACAGTTAACAAAAGGCTCACTAGCCGCGCGTTCGGGGTTACAAAAAGGTGATATTATTATTGGGCTTAACCGCCTTGCTATTAATAATCTGGGTCAATTACGTAAAGCATTGGCACACCCACCAAAAGTGATCGCACTTGAAATTCAACGCGGCGACAATGTGCTGTATCTTATTATTCGTTAATTTTAGCGCATCTATACGCATTACGGTCTGATTGTGGGACAAATTTAACAACGGCATCAATGCCAATAGTTGGTCTCACCTAAGAGGGGTGCTATTCTGTTAGCACCTTTTTCTTTCTCATTTAATTAAGGACTGTTAATGCTAGCATTTCTTGGTCGTTCTATTTTTCTCGGCCTTATCACTGCTATTATTGTTCTGATTGCAGTCCCAGATTTACGTCCGACGACGCCAGTGTCCTTATCATTACCTGATAATAACTCAACTCCACTTTCTTTTAACTATGCAGTGCGTCGAGCTTCTCCTGCCGTGGTTAATATTTATAATCGTCGCTATGACAACAGTAATAGCCAAGAACGAGAGTTACGCACCCAAGGTCTAGGCTCGGGTGTCATAATGAGTGACAAAGGCTATATCGTTACTAACTACCATGTTGTAGCACATGCTGATCAAATCATTGTTGCACTACAAGACGGTCGAGTACTGAATGCACAATTAATTGGCTTAGACCAACTAACTGATCTGGCTGTATTAAAAATCAATGCCGATAACCTACCCGTTATTCCCGTTAATTCACACTATAAAGCCGCTGTGGGTGATGTGGTACTGGCAATTGGTAATCCCTATAATCTTGGTCAAACAACCACCTTTGGTATTATCTCCGCCACTGGCCGTTCTGGCATGAGTTTTTATGGACCACAAGACTTTTTACAAACAGATGCTGCGATAAATAAAGGTAATTCAGGCGGAGCACTGGTGAACACTGACGGCGAGTTAGTGGGCATTAACACCGCTTCTTTTCAGCAAGCTACCGACATTGAAACCTATGGTATTTCATTTGCGATCCCCTACCAGTTAACGATTAAGATCATGCAAAAACTGATTGCTGATGGTCGCGTTATTCGAGGCTGGATTGGCATTCAAGGACGTGAAATCAACCCATTAATGGCACGGCTTTATGATGTAGCGAAAGTAAATGGCATTATTGTTGATGGCATGGATCCAACAGGCCCGGCCTCAAAAGCAGGGTTTAAGAAAAATGATATTGTGATTGAGATAGCAGGAAAAGAAGTCACTAATGTGCAGAGTGTGCGTGATATAGTGACCGATATTCGTCCAGGCACCCATATTGAGGTGAAGATTCTACGTAATGGTAAACCAATGATGATTCCCGTTACAGTTGCCAATCGGCCTCAGATAGCGAATCCACCTCAATAATAACAAATAGCAGTGACAAAAAAGCCTCGCACAGTGCGAGGCTTTGTTATTGTTTTGATTTCATCCTGAAACGAGTCTTACTTATTCAGATATACGTTCGATATTCATTCCTAGCGCACTGAATTTTTGTTCGATACACTCGTAGCCACGGTCAATATGGTAAATACGATCAACAATAGTTTCGCCTTTAGCAATACTGCCCGCAATCACAAGACTGGCAGATGCACGTAAATCTGTCGCCATCACTTGCGTACCACTCAATCCATCAGTATCACCACAAATTACCGTGTTACCTTCAATTTCAGCGTGAGCACCCATACGAATCAATTCAGGAATATGCATAAAACGGTTTTCAAAAATTGTTTCAGTAATAATACCAGTACCTTTCGCCATCAGATTTAATAGCGAAAATTGCGCTTGCATGTCGGTTGGGAAACCTGGGTGCGGGGCTGTGCGAATATTAACAGCTTTAAGCTCACGATCAGTCATATCAAGGCTGATCCAATCATCGCCAGTTTCAACTAATGCTCCAGCTTCTTCTAGTTTCGCTAATACGGCTTCAAGAAGCTCAGGCTTAGTATTGTGACAAACAATCTTGCCACCAGAAACAGCAGCAGCAACTAAGAAAGTACCAGTTTCGATACGATCAGCAACTACTTCATGGTAACCACCAGCAAGACGATCGACACCTTCGATAGTAATAGTTGCCGTACCTGCACCAGTAATTTTTGCACCAATGGCATTAAGGAAGGCTGCCGTATCTTCAATCTCAGGTTCACGAGCAGCGTTTTCAATTACTGTTGTGCCTTCAGCTAAGGTTGCCGCCGACATAATAGTAACTGTTGCCCCAACACTGACCTTATCCATCACGATATGTGCGCCTTTAAGACGACCATCGACAGCGGCTTTTACATAGCCTTCATCAAGTGTAATTGTTGCACCAAGCTGCTCAAGACCAACAATATGTAAATCGACGGGACGAGCACCAATAGCACAACCACCAGGTAATGACACTTGACCTTGGCCAAAACGAGCCACTAGTGGACCTAATGCCCAAATAGAAGCGCGCATTGTTTTCACAAGATCATAAGGCGCACAAAACTCATTAACGTCACTTGCATCAATATTAACAGATGAACCATTACGCGAGACTTTCACGCCTAAACGTGACAATAATTCCATCGTAGTATCAATATCACGTAACTGAGGAACATTGGCAATTTCTACCGGACCGTCAGCAAGTAACGCTGCAAATAAAATAGGTAAGGCTGCATTCTTTGCGCCAGAAATAGCGACTTCACCACTTAATGGGCCACAGCCCTGAATACGAAACTTTTGCATAATTTAGCTCTCTATAACGACATTAATTTTTTATCACGCGCCCACTCTTCAGGCGTATATGTTTTAATACTTAACGCGTGAATGTCGTTTGCTGCAATACGATCCATTAATGGACCATAAATTGTTTGTTGTTTCTTTACACGGCTCATGCCGTCAAATAGTGTACCCACTGCGATCACTTGGTAGTGGCTACCCTCACCTTTGACGATGATTTCATCAACGTCTAAAGCCGTTTCTAGAATTTGTTTAATCTCAGAGATTTCCACAAGCTATCCTCTCTACAGCTTACTCCATGCAAGCTGTTAACATTGGTTCGATATGGCTTAAGCGAAACAGCGTTTTAAGCTGTTGAGGTACATTGTGCAACATAACGTGGCTCCCAGCTTGCTTAAGGTGCTGGCACAAATGCAGTAACATCACCATGCCAGCGGAGTCTACTCGAGATAAATCAACAAGATCGAGCACGAGCTGCTTATTATGTGGCATCCATTCGCTTCTTTGATGCCAAAAAACTGGCACTGTGTCACGATCTAACGACCCTGACAAGCGGTATTGCCCCTCAGCAACAACCTGCCAACAAATCTTATCAGCAGTCATGGCTATTTATTCTCAATTTGGATCGGTTTTGCCGCCAAATCACGCAAACTTTGTGTCACAGCATCAATACCTTTGGTACGTAGCTGGCCACTCCATTCACTTTGCTTAGTAGAGAGCATACTGACACCTTCAGCAACCATGTCAAATCCTTGCCATTCTTTGGTTTTTTTATTCAATCGTAATTTAAAATCAAGACGAATAGGTGGACGTTGTGGGCCAACAATATCAACACGAACTGAAATTATACTACGATCCGCTGGGATTGGTTTTGATGATTCAAGTTCGATTTTTTGATCGGTATATTGAGTCAAAACCTGAGCATATGACGCAACTAAATAATCAGTAAAAGCAGCAGTAAATGCATCACGTTGCTCAGCCGTTGTATTACGTAAATTAGAGCCTAAAACTTTGTAAGCAGCATAACGGGTATTAATATACGGCAATAATTCTTGCTTCACGATCACCCGTAATTGTTCTGGATTCGCTTGAATCTTCGCTTGTTCTGCTTTTAAAGTACCAAATAAATGTGCCGATACTTGATCCATCATTTTATAGGGATCGCTCTGATCAACCGTTGCTGCTTGGGCTAACATTGGCACAGCCAATAAACATAACATTAAGCCACGTATAAATTTCATGGTGGTTCTCCTTATTACTTCTTATCACCGCCAAGGCTATACAGCACTTGACCAATCATATCTTCTAATACTAACGCAGATTTAGTGTCTTCAATTAAGTCACCGTTATGTAGCATTTCAGTATCAGTATCAACAAATCCTGGATTAATACCTAAGTATTGTTCACCTAATAGACCTGATGTCAGAATAGATGCAGAACTGGTTTCAGGGAAATAACCAAACTTTTTATTAACGTCTAAAGTAACAATTGGTACATACGTCTGTTCATCAAGACTAATCGAGGTTACTTCACCAACAGTAACACCACCCACCTTAACCGGAGAGCGTACTTTTAAGCCGCCAATATTGTCAAAATGGGCTTTCAACGTATAGGTTTCAGCACTACCAAAACTTTGTATATTAGCCACTTTAAACGCCAACACTAATAAAGCACTAATGCCGGCTAGCATAAACACACCAACCCACAATTCTAATCGTTTATTTTGTTGCATTGTTTTTATCCATGTAATTTATGCCGTCGTATGCGTGCGGCTAAGTGAATGTTTAGCTACCAAACATTAATGCTGTTAACACAAAATCAAGTCCGAGTACCGCCAGTGATGAATTCACTACAGTGCGAGTTGTTGCGCAGCTGATCCCTTCAGACGTTGGTACGGCATCATAACCATTAAAGATTGCAATCCATGTAATCACAATAGCAAATACGATTGATTTGATAATGCTATTACCAATATCCGTACTGAAATCAACCGATGATTGCATCACTGACCAGAAACTACCGTAGTCAATGCCTTTCCAATCAACACCAACAAGTTGTGCGCCCCATAAACCAATAAGTGAGAACATCAATGCTAACAATGGCATGGAAATTACTCCCGCCCAAAAGCGCGGTGCAATCACCCGCCGTAGTGGATCGACGGCCATCATTTCCATACTTGATAGCTGCTCGGTGGTTTTCATTAGCCCAATTTCAGCCGTTAACGCAGAACCTGCACGACCAGCAAATAACAACGCAGTTACCACTGGCCCTAATTCACGTAATAATGATAATGCCACCATTTGTCCAAGACTAGTTTCAGCACCATAACCTGCGAGGACCAAATAACCTTGCAGGCTTAATACCATGCCGATAAATAATCCAGACACGAGAATAATCGCCATAGACAACACGCCAACGGAATATAGCTGCCGAATTAATAGTGGCCACATTTTTATTGGCTGAGGCTTACACACGAGTGCCCCATATAACATCAAGCTTGCACGGCCGCATGCCTGGCACTTTTCAATCGTCGCTCGTCCCAATCGGGAAATAGCATTAATTATCATTTTTTGCTCATATTATCGGTTGTCATTTATTGATGTTAGCAACAGCCTTGATGTGGCTTACTCACCAAATAAATCATCACTTAATGATTGTGCAGGAAATTGAAACGGTACCGGACCATCCGCATCACCATCTAAAAATTGGCGCACTTGGGGGTTAGTATCTGCTCGTAATTGATCCGGTGTACCACAACCTATGATCTTAGCGCCAGAAAGAATATAGACATGATCTGCAATACTCATTACCTCTGGCACATCATGCGAAACAATCACAGACGTAATATTTAAGGCTTGGTTAAGATCGCGGATTAACTTAACTAACACACCCATGGTAATTGGATCTTGGCCAACAAACGGCTCATCGTACATCATCAAATCAGGATCAAGTGCAATTGCACGTGCCAATGCTGCTCGACGGGACATACCACCAGATAACTCGTTCGGCATTAATTGTGCCGCTCCTCGTAAACCTACCGCTTCTAATTTCAACAGCACTAAGGTTCGCAATAAATCTTCAGGTAACTGAGTGTGTTCACGCAATGGAAAAGCGACATTATCAAACACCGTCATATCAGTAAATAATGCCCCTGATTGAAACAGCATGCTCATTCGCTTACGCGCTTGATAAAGTTCACTGCGACGTAATGTGGGTATATTCCATTGATCAAACCAAACCTCACCATTATCTGGCGCAATCTGGCCACCAATTAAACGTAATAAAGTCGTTTTGCCGATCCCAGACGGCCCCATAATAGCAGTAATTTTTCCACGAGGAATATCAAGGCTAATATTATCAAAAATACGCCGTTCGCCACGGGAAAAGCTCAGATTTTTAATCGAAACCAGTACATCATCATTGAGCATTATGTTTACATTACCTCTCGCTAACTAATTTGCGTAAGCGATGAATATTGATGTTATTTGACATAATAACGTTTCATGCCACTTTAATAATAAACAACTTAAAAACAATCAGTAGACATTATAAAAATAGAGCATCGATCATAGGAGGAATTAAACGCTAACTCAACCTAAGCGCTGTATTATCACGCGTTAATGATGAATTTTTAGCAAAAATAATATATTTACGATAAAACCGAACACTCACAGCACAAATTCATATTAAAGCAAATCAAACTCATTATAATTCACCTAAAATAAAACATCGTTTTAATGCTGTAAATAGATAAGCGCTATTTTCTAACCTTAATCGGTTCTGATTCAGCAACAGTTAATCAAGCCATCCCCCCAAAACCACCTCAAGATAATAATTAGTATTGGCTTATGCTTCCCTTTTGCATGAGTTAACGTCAAAATTGGCAACTCAAATTGTAAATATTTCATCAATTAACTAAAAATCGCTTTTTTTAGCGGGTCGTACTAAAAAGGAATTAAAATGCTAGAAGCCATTGTGTTGCTCTGTATCGGATTAGCTTTACTCGTTTGGAGTGCAGATAGACTGGTCTATGGTGCGGCAGCATTAGCGAAAAATTTTGGTGTTGCGCCACTGGTTATTGGTATGACCATTCTGGCTATGGGATCTTCTGCACCAGAAATGATGGTTTCAGCCACCGCTGCACTGGCTGATAAAACAGATACCGCGGTAGGTAACGTACTGGGTTCAAACATTGCCAATATCGCATTAATTCTCGGTATTACCGCCATCATCAAACCCCTCAGTATTAGTTCGACCATTATTCGCCGTGAATTACCCATTATGCTTGGTGTCACTGTTATTGCGGGCGCAATTTTATGGGATAATTATTTAAGCCGTCACGAAGGGATTATTCTGGCGGTACTGTTTGCTATTTTCTTAGTGGCGATGCTAAAAATTAGCCGCGATAGTAAAAGTGATCCATTAGTAGAAGAGCAGCAAGCAGAAATTCCAACAGGAGTCAGTAATACCAAAGCAATTATCTGGGTGTTTATTGGTTTAGGGCTACTTCTATATTCTTCCGATATGGTGGTAGAGTCAGCAGTTACTATCGCTAAATACTATGGAATGAGTGACTTAGTGATTGGTTTGACTATTATTGCGGTTGGTACCAGTTTACCTGAGCTTGCCGCCTCAGTCGCGAGCGTATTCAAAGGCGAAGATGATATGGCGGTGGGTAATATTATTGGCTCAAATATCTTTAATATTTTAGCAGTAATGGGCATTCCAGGATTGATAAATCCATCAGCATTAAGCCCACTAGCTATGAGTCGTGATTTTTATGTTATGTTGGCTATTTCAATCCTATTACTACTAATGGCTCTTGGTAAGCGCCGCCTGATTAATCGTATTGAAGGTGGAATATTAGTGATTTGCTTTATTGCTTATCAAGCATTTTTATTTCTTAATATCGCCTCATAACAGGAGCTTTCTCTGATGTCTGGTCAATTTGATTTTTGCAGCCATGGTAAAAAAGTACTCGATACTGAATTACAAGCACTTGAAAAAATTCGGGATTATATTGATAACAGTTTTACTCTTGCGTGTGAGTTGATTCTACATTGCCAAGGTAAAGTGATCGTCATGGGAATGGGGAAATCAGGCCACATTGGCCGAAAAATAGCTGCAACATTGGCCAGCACAGGAACGCCAGCATTCTTTGTTCATCCGGGTGAAGCTAGCCATGGCGATTTAGGAATGATTAAAAAAAATGATGTCGTGATTGCGATTTCAAACTCAGGTGAGGCCGCTGAAATTATTGCATTATTACCGGTTATTAAACGTCTTGGCATTGCTATGATCAGTATGACAGGCAAACCTGAATCTAGCATGGCTAAAATGGCACAGGTGAACCTTCGAGTAACGGTTGATAAAGAAGCCTGCCCATTAAATCTCGCACCAACCTCAAGTACAACCGCTACCCTAGTAATGGGAGATGCCATCGCTATTGCAGTAATGGAAGCTCGTGGTTTTACTGCTGACGATTTTGCCCTGTCTCATCCAGGAGGCGCATTAGGGCGTAAATTATTACTGCGTATTGCAGATGTGATGCATAGTGGTGAGTTACTACCTATGATTGAAGAACATGCAAGTATTAAAGATGCGCTATTAGAAATATCACATAAAGGCTTAGGAATGACGGCAATTGTTGACCACAACCAACAATTACGTGGTATTTTTACTGATGGTGATTTACGCCGTTTACTGGATAATCATATTGATATTCACAACACCAGTATTGGCGATGTGATGTCAAATAACCCACGAACAATTTCACCACAACTTTTAGCCGCAGAAGGGCTAAAATTAATGGAAGATAACAAAATTAATGGCTTATTGG
>NZ_CAMRAN010000013.1 GCF_947039875.1 uncultured Photobacterium sp. | reverse complement strand
ATGGTGCTCGCTACTGGACTCGAACCAGTGACACCTTGCATGTCATGCAAGTACTCTAACCAACTGAGCTAAGCGAGCAAATTCAGCTTAATTACCATTAAATCGTAATCAGTGAATGATAAGCATAGTAGCGAGTCACTTTCCTCTAGGCAAGTGTTTAAATAGGCTTTTTTAGTAAATTCAGTGCGTTTGCTTGCACAATAGCCAGTTTGGTGATGGTTAATTAGACGAATGTGATATTGCGCATGTTATTTGTGAGGAACGCCACCAGTATTTTACAGGTGGCTATGTGAAAAGGGTTATTGAAGCAATTCGTGATTTTCTGGTAATAGACGAATAATCCACAATACCAATTTATGCTTCATATTGATGCCATCTTCTTTATCAACGGCTAATGGCGTAATTTGTTTACATTGCACTAATAAGCGATAAATACATTCCACGCGATCGGTCGAACCGACACCGCGATCTAAATCATTAAATCCTTGTTTTTTTGCAAAGGCGAAACCCAGTTCTAAGGCTTTTTTTAAAAGTTTTGCTTCATTTTTATGCTTTTTCATTCTTATCTCCCTGACCTCTACAATGTAGTGTAGTTTACCTATTCTCTAAATCAACGCATAGTAGCAAAAATGATAATTGAGGTTGGTAGCAACTTATTGATGTCCAACCTTAAATTGGCAGCGCTTAAATAATCGTTGCCAATAGCGAACATGATCATGGGTTGCTTGTTGAAATTGATAGAGCAGCTCTCCCTGAAAATAATAGCGAGCATACAATGCCATCGCTATCGGCGGGTGGATATGTTGTTGGATTAACGTGGTGTAAAGGTTATCTAAATGCGGTCGTAATTGCTGGTATTGAGAATGTAATTTACTGATATATGGCTGAATATCATTGATATAATATTTATAGAAAACATTACGTAAATATTGCGCTTGTTGTTGATTGATATTTTTACCACACATAACAGCTTGATCATGAGTAATAAGTTGCGTTGTAATAGTATTCATTATTGTTGTAATACGAGCAATAGAATAAAACAGTAAGCCAATATATTGGGTATTATGAATTTGCTGTTGATGGTGGAGTAGTTGATCAATATTGTTCGTTGTTAGTGAATGTTTAGTGGTTTGGTTCGATAGCATTGTTGTTAATGTCTCTAAATACTCAAATGCCGCTAAATTTTCGATATAGCCGCCAAATTGTTGGGACGGTAGTAATTGATGCCCTAGAGTAAATTGTTGCCGCCACTCTTGGCCCGTAAATACCATATTCCATATGGCTTGCGGTAATTGTTGTTGTTTTTGATGATATATATTTTTAAGTTGAAGCTGCAATGGATCAGTACTATTGAGAACATTTAGGCAATGTTCAATTTGTTTTAAAAACAATAACTCGTAATGTAGTCGACGTGTTTTATCCTGCACTTTGCCTAATACTGAATTACGCTCCGCAATTAATTGAAATAAACCACATTGGCGTAATTCATAAGCACTTAATAGTCCAATTGTTATATCTGTAATAGGTTGTTTGAGGGCATGGGTTCGAGGATAACTGGGTATATCTAGGGAAGGAATAGTGTCAGGCTCAACGCCTAATATATTCGTAAGGCGTTGCTGGTAGGTGTCGAGTAAGGCATCGGTTGTATTTTCTTTACAACCGATAACGGAAAATAGACAAATAATGGCGAGCAACAATAATTTTTTCATCATACTCTACAATGACTAATAGTTGTTTAAGCATATATCGCCTTTGTTAGTTTAGATCCTAAGATCGCTTTTTTAATAAGATATCATTGGCGGTTAGCGTAATGACATCTCAATTTGTTTTTGCGTATCAAGTTTGTGAACCCAACGCATACGCAGACCAAGCATTATCGCAGCAGATGTTAAGCCAATAATAAAGCCAATCCAAAAACCTTCAGGCCCCATTGGTCTAACAATCCAATCTGTCATACCTAAAATATAACCAATCGGTAATCCTAATAGCCAGTAAGCAATAAAGGTGCAGAAGAAGATGGCACGCATATCTTTATAGCCACGTAGTGCGCCAGCTGCAACAACCTGTACTGCATCGCTACATTGGTAGATGGCAGCTAATAACAATAATTGACCGGCAAACATAATAACTTCAGGGTTATCAGTATAAAGTAAGGCTATTTGCTCACGGAAAAGCACAGTTAAAATGGCAGTACAAAATGCTAATGATGTACCAACAAGTAGCCCACAATGACTAGCAATTTTAGCGCCAATAATGTCTTCTTGACCCATTTTATGACCAACACGAATACTGACGGCTGCCGCTATGCTCATTGGTAACATATATACTAACGATGAGAAGTTCATCGCAATCTGGTGTGATGCGACTTTCATTGGCCCAAGAGGTGAAATTAATAACGCAATAACGGCAAATAGCGATACTTCAAAAAATAATGAGGCAGCAACAGGAAAACCTAACTTAAACAAACGGCTAATAGCAGAAAATTTAGGCGGATAGATCGTACCAAAGACATTAAGGCTATTAAGTCGTTTGTTAATTAATACGAATGCGAGCATGGCAAAGAACATAAACCAGTACACGATAGCCGTTGCAATACCACAACCGACACCACCCATCGCTGGCATGCCAAATTTACCGTAAACAAAAATCCAGTTTAGAGGGATATTGAGCAATAATCCTAAAAAGCCAATCACCATTCCAGGAATTGTAAACGACAAACCTTCAGAGAAGCTTTTTAAGGTTTGGAAAAATAGAAAAGCAGGTACTGCAAATAGTACCGCATGTAAGTAACCCACTGTCTTTTCAGCCAGTACGGGTTCTACATTCATATAGTGAATCAAAATCCCTGCATTGTATAAAATCAGCATGGTTGGTATTGAGATTAGTACCGCTAAAATGAAGGCGGTTTGAATCTCAAATGGTATCTTTTCTTTTTTTCCTGAACCACTGAGTTGAGCGACGATAGGAACAATCGCCATCAGCAAGCCAACACCAAATAAAATTGAGGGTAACCAGATGCTTGCTGCAACAGCAACGGCTGCCATATCTGTAGCACTTACGCCACCTGCCATAACCGTGTCGACAAAACCCATTGATGTTTGGGCAACTGAGGCAATTAAAACGGGTATAGCAAGTTTGAGTAATTGTGATGTTTCTTTGATGTAGTTTTGCACTCAGCATAGCTCCAAAAATGAGGAAACAAAAAGGGGAGGAATGAATAGCTGTTAGACACTATTTTAATGCATTCTAAAGATGGCTGGATTATATAAATAAAACGCATAAAGCCAAGTAATATTTAACACTTTATGTGGATAAAATATATTTTTATTCTATCTATACTTTTGGTTATTTGTTAAATAAATGTGTTCTTTATTCTATTTTAAGTCGAATAAGAGAGTAACACATTGTTTATTATCTAAGTCATCTCCAATGTAACAACAATAAAGATTGTTTTTTGATATTTAATAGGGTTTTGTAGTTAAATAATTGTTAAATTTGGATGGGTTGTACCGTAAACCTAAATCTTAATTTTAAAAGAGAGATATGCATCACTAAATGTTGAGGATACAAAAAAACAATTGGTTTAAAATGAAAATTAAATCAGTTAGTTAAAGGTTAAACAACCATGAACACCAAAAGAATAAAAGAATGGAAATTGTCTAATGTAGCAGCGCAACAAATGGGCGTTGATGCTTCATTTGAAAAGATGGTGGAAAATTTAGAAGACACTATACAAAAAGAGATAGTTGCCTTTGTTAATGGCGCAACGACATTAAGTAACCAGACACCACTAATGAATGCATTAAATACGTGTTTTTCTGAAGTAGAAAGCGAGTTTAATGCAGCGCGTTGGGTTAGTTTTGATGGTGATATTTATTTTGATAAACAAGCCAAAGGTTTTTGGATGCTTTCTGAAGAAACTATTGAATCATTTAATGAAGGCGAATCTTTTTGTTCTGGTGAGTCTTATGATGAACTACTAAAAATAATTAATGGCAGTTTAAATGATAAGTTTAATAAATGGGATGTGCCTAATCTTGATACGTTAAAAAAATTGACGAATTTATCGAATGCACCGTTCCCTATCGATGAAGGAACAGTCTCCTATAGCTCTAATTATCTATTTAAATTGAATAATGAGGTTCATGGTTTTAATTGTGACTCGGGATGTTTTTATGGAAGCTCAGAGGGCGATTGCCTTCCTTATTTACCTCAAGCAGAGTTTTCAAATGTAGGCAATAAAGGCATATTTATTAATGCGATTTTTAGTGGTTTTACTCCAATAAAACTTAAAAACAATGCGTTATACAAAGCACTGATTGTTGCCTTAAATTACGAAAAGAAAATTTATGTTGAGGAAATGGAAAATCATTTTGATATTTTAAATCAGATGGTGACCCAAAAAATAACCAACAGCTTATTGCTTGAAGACAGCATTCGTGCCGACGTGGCACCATATCATTCAAAAATTGTAGAAGACACTGAGCTTGGCCACTGGTCGTTATGGACCGACGAGCTAGAAGGAACAAATGAGCAAACAATTAGCTTACCCGTTCCTATGGTTGCTCGTGATCCAAAATCCAGCATTAATGATGGTGTGGTCGGTATTGATTTCGGTACCAAAAGCACGGTGGTGGTGTACCAAAAAGATAACGTGAATATTCACCCAATGCGCGTAGGTACGGGTGATTTAAGTACCGATATTCAAGCGTATCACTATGAAAACCCAACCATTATGGAGTTTAAAGATCTAGAAGCCTTTATTACTGCTTATGATGTCAAAGCCAATAAGCCGTATACACGTTGGCAAGATCTGACCATTTCACATACCGCAAAAAATTCAATGGAGGGGACCGAATCAAGTCAATTTAATACCTTCCTTGATGAGATAAAACAGTGGGCTGGCGACAAAAACAGAAAGCTTAAAATTGTGGGACAAAAAGGCAAAATTATTGACCTGCCGCCATTTCTTGAGCTAACGGATGATGATTTCAACCCAATTGAAATCTATGCGTATTATTTAGGTTTGTATATTAATAACTTAAATAATGGCATTTTTATGGAATACATATTGTCGTTCCCAGTGACTTATGAAATGCCGATTCGAGACAAGATCATCGCTAGTTTTGAAAAGGGCTTAAAAAAATCACTGCCTGCGGAGTTAGGCACACAAGCCATTGACCAACTGACGGTGACAAAAGGGGCGAGTGAGCCTGCAGCATACGCACTAACGGCGTTTAAATCACATGATTTTGATCCACAAGGCGACGAGCGTATTTTTTATAGCGTATTTGATTTCGGTGGTGGTACGACAGATTTTGATTTTGGTATTTTCAGAGAATCAAAAGGTGGAAAAGAGCGCCGTTTTGATTATGTGATTGAACACTTTGGTGCGGGTGGTGATCAATTCCTTGGCGGTGAAAACTTATTAGAGTTATTGGCTTTTGAAGTATTTAAGAAAAACAAAAGCAAATTACTTAAACAAGGCATTCAGTTTGAAAAACACCCAGAAAAAGACGTGTTTGCTGGGAGTGAACAACTATTAAGCCATTCTCAAGAAGCTCGAAACAACACCAAAAAGCTGTGTATTGCTTTGCGTCCATTCTGGGAAGAGCACGAAGATTTTACCATCGATGCGTCAGGTGAGTTGAGCATCACACTGACGGATATTCACGGTGTTCAGCATTCGGGTTTCGCGCTTGATATTGATGAAGGGGAATTAAAGCAGTTACTGTCTGATCGAATTGAGCGAGGAGTGGAGAACTTCTTTAATGCATTGCGCTTAGCGTTCAGTAATAGTCAACAATCACTAGGTGATATTGATTCGGTGAAGATTTTCTTGGCAGGTAACTCAAGCCAATCCAGTTTTGTAAACGCCTTGTTTGAAATGCATATCGCTCTGCAAGATGAAGGCATTGGCAATCAAACAGGTCAAAGCCACTTCGAATTGTTTGCGCCATTGGGGGCGGATAAAAATGACGTAGAGAAACCGACAGGCAAAACAGGAGTTGCTTTTGGGCTTATTGAATCACGTGAAGGCGGCAATATTATGGTTATCGATCGTAACCTTGCTGATGATGATATTCGTTTTAAATTTTATTTGGGTGAAAACCGTAAAGGAAAATTTAAACCCGTAATAGACCGTGAAATGGGCTTTAACCAATGGGTAGAGTTTATTGATGCTGGCTATCAGAAATTTGAGTTGTTTTATACCGAACAACCAACATCGAGCACAGGTAATGTGGTTATCTCAGACAGCAGCATTAAGAAGAAAACGATTAAATTAGATATGACCGATGACGATGCTTTGGTTTATATCCGTATCGTCTCGCCGACGAAAATTGAATACGTTATTGCTAATGAAAATGACATTGAAAATAACGTTTATCTAAACAGTATTCAAAGTCTAGAACTTTAATTATTTAAGGACAAATTATGTTAATTATGCCGCCAACGTTAATTCTATCGATTATTTCAGCCATTACCAAAGCAGCTGCGACACTTGGTCCAATGATCGTAAAATATGCCCCTATTGTGATTAAAACACTAGGTGAAAATCTACCTAAAATGATTCAATTGGTGGAAGGCGTTAGTCTTGCTGCCAATGTACTAAAACCAAATGATAAAGTGGAAGATTTAGGTGCTAAAGCAATGGCTGCAGATAAAAAGCCAGAAGATTTCGATCAAATAAACGATTATATCGATTACTTGCGTAATGAAGTCGATGTTGATGAAGTAACGCTAAGCCAAGATCCAATAGATAAAACCGTTCGTCAAGCTATCGGTACTTCTATTGCTTTAAAAGCGTTAGGCAATGAATTAAACACAGACATATCTTTACCGTTTTTAAGTAAAGTCGGCGAACTAGGTATCGACTCAAAAGTGATACTAGAAATCATTAAATCCTATGCGAAAAGTGGATTAACCCCTGATGATGTAGAAGCGTATATTGATGGTGATTTGACTTTAGATGAGTCAAAAAAGCACAGTAGTATTTTAGTTGACGCTTATCATAACGCTTACCCATCGATGACATCACAAGAAATCGAACAGGCTGTGATGAAGGATTTTTAAGATGTCAAAATCATTAATTGAATTATTAAAATGCAATGATAATGCGTTATCTATTTCGACACCAGAGATAGAAAAACCGTTTCTGCTTGCTGAACATGAATTTTCGCTTTATCACATTAAAGAAGTGACTTTTGATGAAGAGTTACCAAGAAAAGAAGCGTTTGAAAACGTATTAAACTCGCTGCACATTGACGGTATTCTATTTCTGTATCTATTAATTGGTGATGGTGAGAGCGTTAAGTTTTTATTTGGGATCGCAAAAGACAAGCGCTACAAAGGTACATTATCACTGGATGTCGATGATATTGGTGAGAGTATATTAAAACCCTCTTTAGAAGGTAACTTTAGAGGGAGTGTAATTGAGAAGCTAAGCAAAGCAGAGCGACAACAAGTTAAGGACGATGTCGCGTGTTTTTCTAAAGTATCTAAACTTGAAGGTGTTCCTAGTGTTCTTGAAGATAATGAACAATTCCAAGGGGTAGATCGCTTAGTTGATATTATGAGTGGCGATCAATTCTGTCTTGCTGTGCTTGCTGATCCATTGTCTTTATCTGATGTGAATAAGATTGAAAGCCAGTTGCATGAAATTTATGACAAATTGCTACCATTGTCTAAAAATAGTATTCAAAGTGGAGAGAATAGCGCGGACACTAAGGGGACAAGTGAAGGGTCGAGTACCACGAAAACTACAGGGGAGAATGACGGAACGAGTATTAGTACAAATACGGGTAAGTCTGTGAGCTTTACTACGGGCACTAATAAAGGAACTAGCTCAGGTTCTAGCAGCTCTGGCTCCAATAGCGGAACGTCTCAAGGTTCCTCTGAGACGGATCATAATAATCATCGAAGTGGTAATGAGTCAAAAACCAAAGGCACTTCAGAGTCTACATCGACGGCTAAAAATATTGGAACTAATACCTCAAAACAGACGGGAACATCATCAAGTGAGTCTCGTGAGTTTTCAGATAAAGCTGTGCAAGAGTGGGTGAACTATATTGATGACGTGCTGCTTAAGCGTATTCAGATTGGTAAAAACAAAGGGCTATATCTTTCTAATATTTATTTGCTATCGAATTCAGAAGCCAGTGTTTTAAAATTAGGTAATACGGCTCGATCCATATTTTCAGGTGAAGAAGCGAATAAATCACCGTTGACACTCAAAAAGGTCACGGTGAACCATGAAATTACAACGCTTAAAAACTTTCAATTTCCAGCATTAAGAGGGACTGCAAACCAAGATAAAAATACGCATCAATTTAATCTTTTGATGTCTAAAAATCCATTTAACCAGTATTCCTGTAACTGGTTATCCACTAATGAATTAAGTGTTGTTGCGGGTTTACCACAAAAAGAGGTGGTAGGTCTTACCTTGAAAGAGGAAGTGGAGTTTGGTTTGAACATCACTAAAAAAATGACGGACGATAACAAATTATTTTTAGGTAATTTGATTAAAAGTGGTTTGAAGCAAAAAACGGAAATAAGTATTGATAAACGTGATCTTGATAAGCATACATTTATTGCAGGCGTAACGGGCAGTGGTAAAACAACCACCTGTCATCGAATATTAAATTCTGCGAAAATGCCTTTTTTAGTGATTGAACCAGCTAAAACAGAATATCGAGTATTAACCAAAAAGCATAGAGATATCCTTATTTTTACGTTAGGGAATGATAATGTTGCCCCATTTAGGTTAAACCCGTTTGAATTCTTTCCACATGAAAATATCACTTCAAGAGTGGATATGATCAAGGCGAGTATTGAATCAGCTTTTGATATGGAAGCGGCGATCCCACAGTTAATTGAAGCAGCTATTTATCGTTGCTATGAAGTCAAAGGATGGAATATTTCCAATTCAAAAAATAGTCAGTATGAAGACCCATTTGCCTCCGGGGTTTATGCTTTTCCTACATTAGCGGACTTGATCGCAATGACTGAAGAAGTCGTTAAAGAGCAAGGGTTCGATGACCGGTTAAAACAAGATTACATCGGTTCGATAAAAGCACGATTGCAAGGCTTGTTAATTGGATCTAAGGGCCAAATGCTGAATACACCACGATCCATCAACTTTAAAGAATTAGCGCAGCGTAATGTCATATTGGAACTAGAGGAACTCCGTAACCCAAGTGAGAAATCTCTTATCATGGGCTTTGTGTTGGCCAATTTAAATGAAGCGGTACGAGCGAACCACGAAGAATATAGAAAGCGTGGCGAGAAATTTAGACATATAACCTTAATTGAAGAGGCCCACCGCTTGTTATCTAAATATGAAGCGGGAGATAGTTCGAATAAGAAGAGAGGGGTTGAAACTTTCTCCGATATGCTGGCAGAGGTGCGTAAATATGGAGAGTCACTGATTATTGTTGATCAAATCCCAAATAAACTTACGCCTGAAGTGCTAAAAAATACCAATACTAAAATTATCCATAAGTTATTTGCTCAAGATGATAAAGAAGCTGTGGGTAATACAATGGCATTATCGGATGAGCAAAAAGATTTCTTATCAAACCTTGAGCCGGGGCGCGTGATTTTATCCAGTTCAGGTATGACTAAACCGCTACAAGTGCAAATAAAAGAGTTTATTAGTACTACCGAAGAGTCAGATGTTGAACCTGCTGAAATTAGAATATCAGCATTGCAATATTATGCGGATAACTATAAGTCAGGACTTATTCAAGGATTAGAGTTGTTAGAAACCAGACCATCCGTGGAAGTTGTTGAAGACATTCTACAAGGTAATCCGACATTAGCTTGGATTAATACGATTAAGAATAGAAAATCCAATAGTATATTGCGTAATTACCTTCAAGATTTTGGCCTTGAATTTATGCATCAATATATTTTGACTACTTGCTACAAACCGATTGGAGAGAGCAAAGAAGATAAAAAACAATTTAAAACGAGAAGTGAGCATTTAGCTATGTTTCTTTTTAATATAACTGAAAATCATGAAGTATCTTTTACTCTTGATCAAAATGATGCATTTACAACCAACAAGAAATTAAAATAAGGAAATGATGATGGGATTATTTAGTAGTCTTTGTAGTTTTGTAAGTAGTGCGTGTAGCACTATCAGTCGTGCGGTTTCAAATATTGGCCGTGGTATTGCTAGTGTAGCTACGAGTATTGTTAGCTTAGGTGTAAGTTTGGCAGCCAAAGTGTCCGATGCAATTAAAGGCGTTGGGATATCGTTAGGTATTATTCGACCAGAAGATACCATGGAAGAGTTAGGCGAGCGTGCGATATTAAGTGATAAAAAATCAGAAGATTTTGATTCAATCAATGAGTACATTGATCATTTAAAAAATAATGTGCTGTTTGATAAAGAGAAGTTTGATCGCCTTAACGATAAAGAATTATTAGCACGCTCTTCAATAGGTGCGTCTATTACATTGAAAGGGATTAATGAAAAATTAAATGCGACTGTGACTCCTGAATTCATGGCAATAGTTGCTTCTCAAAAGCTTGAAGTGAACGAAATTATAGAAACAATTAAGGTATATAAAGAAAAGGAATTAAATCTTGATGACTATGATTTGTATCTTAATGATGAGCTAACGCTTGATGAAACAAATAAACACAGCAGTGCATTGGTTGAGGCTTATCAAAAACTAGAGCCTGAACTATCACTTGATAAAATAGAGGAAAAAGTGATGGGGCTAAGTAAATAAATGGCCGATTTTTTTATTCAAGTACGAAATAATTGGGTAATGACAAGCCGAATTATCAATGGTGATCTAGATGTTATTCGCTTCTCAGGAGAAGACTGGATAACAGTTGATACGTATTGGCAACGATTTAAAGAAAAAATTGAATATGCTAATGGCGAAACTCTGGCATTATTGATTATTTCAGATGATGAGTCATTTATGGTTGATCCCGAGCTGTTAATTTCTGATACGTTTAAAAATAACTCGAATGATTTGAAAGGGATCATTGATACTTCAGAGCTAAGTAATGCTCAAGTTTTTTTATATCCTGAAATTTTTGGTGAACCAAAAATTAAATTGAATACCAATGATAATAGAGTTAAAGAAGGCCATAATAAAGAGAAAGACTCAGTTAAAAAAGAAATAATAGCGGTAGAAACAATGAGCAGTGGCAGCCTACAAAATTATTATCGTAAGGCAACTAGGGAATTTAAACGAGGTACTCAGCAATGAGTGAAGTCTCGCTTGATAAATTAACGTTAAAGCAGTGTTTGTTGTTGTTATTGGACGATGAAGATGTAAATGAAAAAATTCGTCAAATCATCGTTGAGCCAGTAAATACGATATCGACAGAAATACAAATCATTGAAGGCTTAGCTAAGGCGGGTCCTGAGTTAATCGACCAATTACAAGGTGAGAAACGGCACTTAGAAATCAAGGTAAATAAATTATCTGATGAGAATGAAAAAATGAAAGCGTTCATTGAAAAGCTTAACTCATTGTTAGGTTTGAAAGAAACAGCGTTAAATGAAAGTAAGCATGTTATCTCAACATTAAATCAAGATACTCTAAAATTAGAGGCGAATCTATCGTCTATTAAGTCTGACTTAACCCAAAAGCAACAGCGTTTATCTGACGTTAATTATAAGTATCAAAACTTAAAGTCTGAATTTGATTCGCTTAATCAATCATATCAAGAGCAAGATCGGAAAATTGTGTTTTACCGATATTCTTTTGAAGAAGATTTACGTATTAAAGATATTTATGATGGTCTTTCTGCTCAAACAAAACTCTCAACAGAGGGGATATTTAAAGATAGTAGTATAAAAGGATTGATAGCATGTGGTATTCAAGAGAAGAATATCTCAAATTTATGGGATTATGCTAAGAGTGAAGTAGTAAACGGTAATAATCCTGATCAAGAGAGTATTATTCGATTATTTGAGTTGCTGTTTAATCGTTTTAAACTCGCTTACCCAATGTTTGAACTTCAACCCGTTCAAGTCGATGATAAGTTTGACACTCAATCTCATATTAAACATAACAGTAGTAAAAATATGAGTGGAAGTATTCAAAATATCTTACTTTATGGCTATATCAACACTAAAACAGACAAAGTGATTAAACCATCAATTGTAATTGTTTGATTGTTAGTTAATGTATTGATTTTATTTTAATTGTATTTTATGTGGATAAAAACAAACGGCCTCGATAGGTGATCATCGAGGCCGTTAGGTTAAGTTGACAGTTCTAGTATTAAGTTAAACAGTAAAGAATTGATGCCCAAAGAAACCAATCGCAATAAAGGTGCTCGCGGCACTAAAAATACACAGCATTGGCGTCTTAATACTTGGGTAACGTTCAATTAATAATGCTAATCCAAGGAAGGTCGGATAAAGACCAAAAGCATAACGTGGCATTGCGTTAAGACTTGAAGACAGTGGCAATATTAAACAAATAAACATAAATAGTGCTTCGGCATAATATTTACGAACGACTAAGTAAACATTAAGCGCAAAAGCCAGCAGTGCCATAATGGTGAGGTACAATTTAGGCCCACCCGTTTCAAAACCAAAGATTATCCAATGGAATGGATTAGTTAGCTGACGTCCCCACGCTATTTGAATATGTCCAAATGCCAGAGCATCACCGACATGGAAGTATAGATACGTCATAAAGCCAAAAAAGCCAATTGGAATGACCCAAATCGCCGTTAAAACTTTTAATGCCGGCGTTTTAAAGCGTAAAAAACTTTGTATGCCATAGTGTTGAATCGCAATGATTAACACAGGGAAAACTAAAAATACGCCTAAGTTACGTGTAACAGCGGCCAGCATGCCTAAAATAGCAACCCAAAACCATTGCTGGCGATAGCTAAATAAAAACACTCCGGCTACTAATGCAATAAACAATGGCTCTGTATAACCTGCAGATGAATATACAGTGTAAGGAGAGAAACATAGTACCCATACCATAATTGAACGTGTTGCCGCACTAATTTTTAGTTGTTTTAGTGCCATCAATACCATTGGAATACTAAATAAAAACGCAAGGTTAGATGTAAGGACTAATCCAAAACGGTAATTATTTATGGGATCTTCAAACGTTGCTAAATGAGAGAATGTCCAACCTAAAAATGGTTGTAATGGCATAAATGCCCAATTAGCAGCGTTTCTTTGTTCAAGCCATTGTGGAGCAAGATCATAACCGCCATCAATAATGCGATAAAACCACACACAGTCAAAACGACATACAGTTTGTAATAATGGTTGTTCTGCATAATGTCCAGTCATGAACATGCTCACACCCCAAAGACCAAGAGCGTAGATCACAATACGACTAATAATGACCGCAAAAATCAGGTTTAGCCAGTCTTTACGAGTAAGACGGATGTCTACAAGTGATAGGGGATTCATTTAAAGACCCAGAATTTTGATAAAATAAATGTAATAATTGGCACGCACAATGTTGAAATTGTTACGGCAACCCAACCTTTTATGTGGGCTGTTTGTAATAGTGTTACCAAGATAATGTTATTGATTAAAAAACCAAATAAAGATACCGCTAAGAATTTAAAAAATGAGCCTTTTTGAGCAAAGGTAAAATGACGATGACCAAAATATGACACTAAAAAAGCGATACTAAATCCGAGGATGTTAGCTATATATTCAGACGGATGCCCTATTTGGAAAAAGTATAGCCGCACCACGGATAAATGCACGGCAGTAGCCAATAATCCGACAAGGGCAAACCGGTTAAGCTGCCAAAAATGTTTTAGAAAAGACTCATTCATAATGATTGTTAGACTGATTTAACGTTGTATAAGGGCTCTGTTTTTGTTTGGATGGTGTTGGATTTTTTTTATAATTACCATATACATCCTCAACTAAATAAATTGGTCGATGTTTAAGTTCAGTATAGATGCGGCTGACATATCCACCGATAATCCCTAATGAGATTAACTGGATTCCACCTAGAAAAAGTACTACTGAGATAGTAGAGGCATAGCCTGGTGTATGCACACCAAAACCTAATGCACTAATAATTATATACATTAAAAAGAGAAAAGATAAAAAGGAAATACCAAACCCGATAAACCCCCATACACGTAATGGCCATGCTGTAAAACTGGTAATGCCATCCATGGCAAAATTCCACAATTTCCAATAATTAAATTTTGTATCACCAACAAGACGTTCAGGACGCTGAAAGTTAACGCCAGTAGCGCGTAGAGATGACCATGCAAGTAAACCTTTCATAAAACGATTACGTTCTGGTAACTGTTTAACCGTTTCAATTACGCAGCGATTAATTAATCTAAAATCACCCGCATTTTCAGGTAATGTTGTTTCAGCGGATAAGAAATTAAAGAAACGGTAGAATCCACCTGCAGTTAATCGCTTAGTATAAGTATCTTGCGAGCGATCGACACGCACACCATAGACAGTATCATAGTCACCAGTAAGCCATAATTTGACAAATTCAAGGATCACTTCTGGCGGATCTTGTAAATCAACATCCATAATAACTGCAGCGTCACCTTGAACATAATCTAAGCCCGCGGTCATGGCCGCTTCTTTACCAAAGTTACGGGCAAAATTGATTAATGAGATGCTTGAATCTTGTTCTATGATTTTATCAATAACGCGCTGTGTATTATCTTTACTGCCGTCATTGATAAACACAATATCTATATGTGATCGAATACTACTCAGTTTGTCATTAATGGCATTTAAGAAAGGTTCGATAGCCACTTCTTCATTATAAACTGGCACTATAAGTGATAGACGATAATCAAGTGGGTTTGGCTTTTGATTCATTTTTGGTTCCCAATGTGTTGATTAATATGGCCAGTGTTATGTGGCAGAGTTGATATATTAGTGTCAGATGTATTGGTATCTATAGGTACTATGCTAATTGATGTTACTTGTAGTGGGGTTGGTGCATTTAATATCAATGATTGTAATTGTTGTGCCGAAGGTAAAAATTGCTGCTTTGGTAATTGTGCAATCAAGGCTTTACCTTGATCTTGCGGTAACAATGTGCCTTGGTGATGGTTAAAAGTGAATGTTATCGGCTTTAACTGTAACAGTGCTTTTGCTAAGGTAAATGTAATTTTCACATTGGCCGTTGGCGCTGTGGGTAACGTAAAATATAAGCCACCTTGTTGAGTAAGCTCACGCATATTATTATTAGTCTCAATGTTCCAACCCGCACGAGATAAATTAGGAATATTATTTGTTATTTCTAATGTAGTCGGTAATGTTAAGGCTAGGTTTGGCTGTTTTGGTTGCCAATATAATGTCTGATTTTTTATATAATAAGCCTTATAAGCGATGCTCACATTGGGTGTTATAGCTTTATAAAGTACCCAAATATAATACCCAGATAAGACCATTAACAACCCAATAAGTAGTATTCGTAAAATCGGTTGTTGGTGCTGTAAAGACGGTGAAACAGTGGCTGAGGTGTTAGCGGTCATAGCGTACCTTTAATACGTATTATTTGTTGGTTCGGTATTATTGTCATGCAAGTAATACGCTTATAGTATTGCCAAGTGTCACTTTAATGTAAAAAAATAGCAAATGACAAAAATAGCGACGAAATTGTTGCGTAATTAAACGCATGAATGTTCTAAATTGAATATCTCTGAGTGACCCAAGACCTTAATAATAGGTCAATTAAAGTTAATTAGAAATAAGGATGGATATGTTTACTGGAATTATACAAGGCATTGCGCAGGTAGTGAAAATTCATAAAAAAATGAATTTCCAAACCCATATTATTCGGTTACCAGAAAATTTAATGCAGGGATTAACCTTAGGGGCTTCTGTCGCGCATAATGGTTGTTGTTTGACCGTCACTCATATTGATCAACAATTGGTTTCGTTTGATTTAATGCAAGAAACCTTAAAAGTGACTAATTTAGGTCTGCTTACAGAAGGGGATTATGTCAATATTGAGCGTGCTGCAAAGTTTGGGGATGAAATTGGTGGTCATACAATGTCGGGTCATATCTCGGCGACAGCTACAGTTAGTCGTGTGAATATCTCTGAAAATAATCATCAAATGTGGTTTTCTGCTCCAACACAATTAATGAAATATATCTTTACTAAAGGGTATATTGGTATTGATGGTATCAGTCTAACGATAGGTGAGGTTGAAAATGATTGCTTTAATGTCAATCTGATCCCTGAAACATTACAACGAACGAATCTTAAAAATCGCACCGTAAATAATGTGATTAATATTGAAATTGATCCACAGACACAAGCAATTGTAGACACGGTTGAACGTGTAATGGCAACAAAATAAGTGTTTTAAAATATTTGTTCGTCATCAGCATCAACAAACAGATTAATTGTCTTATGCTGCTCATCAACTTCCATTGTTAAGTGAATTGGATTACAGCAGATAGAGCAATCATCATAAAAATTTTGGCTGCCAGCACTGGCATCAAGAGGAATACTGATTGTGTGACCGCAATGGGGACAATTAACGTTTTGCGTTGAGTATTTGTGCATAACAGATCCTTAATATCAGCAATCAGATGTATCGTTGAATTCATTGTGTTGTTTATTATTGTAGAGCCTCGTGATGAATTAGTCATTTCATGAATAATTATGTTAGCTCACACCAGCACTGAGTGGCGACAGTATTGGTGTGATGCAAATAAGATCATTACTGTTATTCGTCCCATAACATGAGGTTGGCAATGATATGTTGTGCTTGACCCATATATTCTCCACCGAACAGATTACAGTGGTTAAGAATATGATAAAGATTATAAAGATCTTTACGGTCTTGATACCCTTCGTCTAATGGATAAATAGATTGATAGCCCTCATAGAAACTGGCAGGAAAACCGCCAAATAATTCTGTCATTGCAATATCACATTCACGATCGCCCCAGTAAGAGGCCGGATCAAAGATGATTGGTCCTGAGACGGTTAATGCGGTATTGCCATGCCATAAGTCACCATGGAGCAATGAAGGTTTAGGTTGATGATTACTTAAACGTTGCGCGATATTGGCTGTTATTGTATCAATATCACCAAAATGAAGTCCTTTTTCGGCACAAAGTTGTAATTGCCATTCAATACGTTGTTCTGCAAAAAATTTATCCCAGCGACGGCGCCACTTATTTGGTTGAGGTGTCAGACCGATGTAATTATCAAAATCAAATCCAAATTCAATTTGCTCACCCCATAAGTGCAATTGAGCCAGTTGTTGGCCGAGTTTATAACCCGCGTCGTCATCAATGGCTTTAGTGGGAAGATAATTTAGAACAAGAAAGGATTTGTCTCGGCAAGTACCAAGATGAAAATAGTGTGGAACTTGCATACAATTTGCTTCGTTGAGAATGCGTAAACTTTCAGCTTCTGTTTTAAAAACAGTGAGTTGCTCTTTATCATTAAGTTTAATAAAAAAACGTTGCTCGCCATCACTAACACAATAGCATTGGTTAACATCGCCACCTTGAATCACTTCACGTTCATTAATTTTGAACTGTCGACCAAGTACTTCCGACAACTGGTGAGAAATAGCCTGCCACATAGCATCCTCCACGCATTAAATTGGACTAGATAAAACTTGTCTATCAACATCTTAGTTCATTTTACTTAGAGATATCTGTGAAGTTGGCGCTATTTTAGCGAATCAACAAACTAACAATATTTAAGTCACTGAAGTTATTGGATATATTATTTTTATATTAAAAATGCAGTGTTATTGTTCATTTACTTTTCAACATTTGTGGTTACTCTATGCCGAAAATATATTCGGTAATATAAGGACACCATAATGAGCAAGACTACAATCCCGACGGAAATGACATTTTTCTCACGTTTTGAAAGTGATATTTTGTCAGGAAAGAAAACCATTACTATTCGTGATGAAGCGGAAAGTTATTATGTTCCCGATACAACGGTTGATGTCTCGACGTATGAAGAGGGGCGTTGGTTCTGCCGTTTAAACATTTTAACCGTTGAGCCAATTGCATTTAATGACCTAAATGATTTCCATGCACAACAAGAAAATATGACATTACCTGAGTTAAAAGCGGTGATTAACGATATTTACCCTGGTATCGAAAAGTTATATGTAGTGAATTACGCTCTAGTAAAATAGAAAACATAAAAAAGTAGGGTGATCCTTTGCAATATCTTGTTACCGTTTGTATAGTGTTCCCCTGTTTTTACCTTAGCATGTAGCTCAGTATTGCTGCATCAACGTAAAAACATTTTTTATTAATAGAAAGCTTATCTAAAAGCTTTATTAACTCAACATGTGCTACTTGGTGTGTGGCACCACTGTTTAAGGATATTTAAATGCCAGTTATTACTCTTCCTGACGGTAGTCAACGTCAATTCGACGATGCTGTATCAACTATGGACGTCGCACTTTCAATCGGTCCTGGTCTTGCAAAAGCAACCATTGCAGGGCGTGTTGATGGTGTTCGTGTTGATGCTTGTGATCTTATTGAAAATGATGCAAGCCTAGAAATCATTACTGTAAAAGATGATGTTGATGGTCTTGAAATCGTTCGCCACTCATGCGCACACTTGTTAGGTCATGCAATTAAGCAATTGTATCCTGAAGCAAAAATGGCGATTGGTCCGACGATTGACAACGGTTTTTACTACGATATCGATTTAGAGCAATCTTTAACGCAAGAAGATCTTGATGTTATTGAAAAGCGCATGCTTGAATTAGCAAAAACTAAATATCAAGTAGTGAAGAAAAACGTAAGCTGGCAAGAAGCGCGTGATGCGTTTGACGCACGTGGCGAAACGTACAAAATTGAAATTCTAGATGAAAACGTGGCTCGCGACGATCGTCCTGGCCTATACCATCATGAAGAATATATTGACATGTGTCGTGGTCCTCACGTTCCACACATGGGCTTTTGTCAAAACTTCAAGCTATTAAGCGTTGCTGGTGCATACTGGCGTGGTAATAGTGATAACAAGATGCTGCAACGTATCTACGGTACTGCATTCCACGATAAGAAAGCACTGAAAGCGCACCTAACGCGTTTGGAAGAAGCTGCTAAGCGTGATCACCGTAAGATTGGTAAGCAACTTGATCTGTTCCACATGCAGCAAGAAGCACCAGGTATGGTATTCTGGCACCACAACGGTTGGACTATCTTCCGTGAGTTAGAAGTATTTGTTCGTGAAAAACTGAATGAATATGATTACCAAGAAGTAAAAGGCCCATTAATGATGGACCGTGTGCTTTGGGAACGTTCTGGTCACTGGGATAAGTACGCAGAGGCAATGTTCACAACAAGTTCTGAGAACCGTGAATACGCAATTAAGCCTATGAACTGTCCTGGTCACGTGCAGATCTTTAACCAAGGCCTTAAGTCATACCGTGATTTACCATTACGTATGGCAGAGTTTGGATCTTGTCACCGTAATGAGCCTTCTGGTTCACTTCACGGTATTATGCGTGTTCGTGGTTTTACCCAAGATGATGCGCATATTTTCTGTACAGAAGCACAAGTACAACAAGAAGTTACATCTTGCATCGAAATGGTGTATGATACTTACAAGACATTCGGTTTTGACAATATTGTTGTTAAATTATCAACACGTCCTGAAAAACGTGTAGGTTCTGACGCAATGTGGGATAAAGCTGAAGCCGATTTAATTACCGCGCTTGAATCAATGAATATCCCATTTGAGATTCAAGAAGGTGAGGGTGCATTCTATGGTCCTAAGATCGAGTTTACACTTCACGACTGTCTTGATCGCGCATGGCAGTGTGGTACTGTTCAGCTTGACTTCGCATTACCTGAGCGTCTAGGCGCTACATATGTAGGTGAAGACAACGAACGCCATACACCGGTTATGATTCACCGTGCAATTCTTGGTTCACTAGAGCGCTTCATCGGTATTCTTATCGAAGATTATGCAGGTTTCTTCCCAACATGGTTGGCACCTCAACAAGCTGTAGTGATGAATATTACTGACTCTCAAGCAGAATATGTGCAAGAAATTGTAGAAAAATTGAAAAAAAGTGGAATTAGAGTCAATGCGGACTTGAGAAATGAGAAGATTGGCTTTAAAATCCGCGAACATACTTTGAAGCGAGTGCCTTTCATGCTCGTTTGTGGTGACAAAGAAGTCGAAGCAGGCGTAGTAGCAGTTCGTACTCGCAAGGGTAAAGATTTGGGTAAATTTAAGATTGATGAACTTGTTGCATTTATGCAGGAAGAAATTAGCAGTCGTAAGCTCAATATTGTGGAGGAATAAGGTATTAAAGGCGGAAAAAGAACCCAGGCACCAGTTAAGCAAAACGCGCATCGTCTAAATGAAGAAATTCGTGGCGTACGTGAAGTTCGCCTAACTGGCCTTGATGGCGAATCAGTTGGTGTTGTTTCTATTGAAGAAGCAATGAATGTTGCTCTTGACGCTGGTGTGGATCTAGTTGAAATTAGCCCTAATGCCGAGCCACCAGTCTGTCGTGTGATGGACTATGGCAAGTACCTGTTCGAGAAGAGCAAGGCTGCTAAAGAGCAAAAGAAGAATCAAAAACAAATCCAGATCAAAGAAGTTAAATTCCGACCTGGTACAGACGAAGGCGATTATCAGGTAAAACTACGCAACCTGAGTCGCTTTTTAGAAGAGGGCAACAAGGGTAAAGTCACACTACGTTTCCGTGGTCGTGAAATGGCCCACCAAGGCATTGGTATTGAACTTCTTAATCGTATTAAGGCAGAGCTTGAAGAGATTGCGGTCTGTGAAAGTTTTCCTAATCGTGTAGAAGGTCGTCAAATGACCATGATGCTTGCCCCAAAGAAGAAGTAATAACGGCATTCAAGTAGCTAAAAAGCGCTGCTTTTAGTAGCGCTTTTTGTTCGCCCTATTACTATGATTATTAACTATCAACAATGCGGAGTTATCATCTCATGCCAAAGATGAAAACAAATCGTGGCGCAGCTAAGCGCTTCAAAAAAACAGCTGGTGGCTTTAAGTTTAAGCACGCTACTAAGCGTCACATCCTGACTAAACGTACTACTAAGAACAAACGTCAGCTTCGTCCAAATGCAATCCTTCCTAAGTGTGAAGTGGCTGCAGTTGCTCGTATGCTTCCGTTCGCTTAATCGTTTTTAGTTTTATATTTTTTTAATTTTAGTTAGGAGTCTCCTATGCCTCGCGTAAAACGTGGTGTACAAGCGCGTGCACGTCACAAGAAAGTTCTTAAACAAGCTAAAGGTTATTACGGAGCACGTTCACGTGTTTACCGCGTAGCTTTCCAAGCTGTTACTAAAGCTGGTCAATATGCTTACCGTGACCGTCGTCAGAAGAAACGTACTTTCCGTCAACTTTGGATTGCTCGTATCAACGCTGCGGCACGTCAAAATGGTATGTCTTACAGCCGTTTAATCAACGGTCTTAAGAAAGCGTCTATCGAAATCGATCGTAAGATCCTTTCTGATATTGCTGTATTTGACAAAGCTACTTTCACTGTTCTTGTGGAAAAGGCAAAAGCTGCACTGTAATTTATCAGTCTAGTTTTATGTTAAAAGGAGAGCCTTGGCTCTCCTTTTTTCGTATAGGTTGTTATTTTTTCTTCTTCTTCTCTATTCGCTAAACAAATATTTCTTTTTTCTAGAGCTGTTTTAGCATCCAGACGTCACAACCGCCATGTTGAGTGCCTGTTAATGGCATATCAAGGTGAGTAAAGCCCAATGTTTCATATAGACCGATTGCAGATTGCATGCTCGATAGTGTATCGAGATAACATTCTGTGAAGCCTTTTGTTTGTGCGTATGCTAAACATTGAAGGGAAAGCTTTTTTCCTAATCCAAGTTTGCGCCCATCGGGTAACAGAAACAGTTTTTTTAGTTCACATGTTGTTTTACTGTTATTGAAAGGGGCAATACCGCAGCCACCGACAAGCTTGCCATCAACCAAAGCCACTAAATATAAACTACTGACACCATCATGGTAAAAGTGGCTCATATTTAACACTTCAGTATCTGATGGGCCAAACCCTTCACCTACCGCCCCAAATTCAGCGCCGACTTGCTTAATTATTTTGCAGAGTTCTACGTCAAAAGCTGCAGTGATAGTGATTACATCAATGTCCATGGCTAATGGTCCCTGTTGTTACGAATGGGTCTGGTATTTTATTACCATTCTGAAATTCATATTTTGCGTATACAGAAATACAAGACATAAAAAAACCAGTCATTTATATAGCAGAATGACTGGCTTTTAAAAATAGAATCGAGTGGTTAGCGGTTATGCACGCGCATAACGTTGATTACGCTTTTTGTTTGCTGTTGCTAATGTCTTAAGTAAGAACGCTAGGAAGGTAACAAATAACGTATTGAAACCTATAAAGAATACAAGGTTGATAAAGTTAAAGCCGTCTTCTGGTGCAATCGGCATTGCTGATACTAAGCCGTAATTACCAAGCAGTAATAGGATAGTACAAAGAATCGCAGCGATAGTTGAAATTTTAGATAGAGCGGCAAGATCTTGAGTATTCATTATAGAGTCCTAACATTAATTTTGATCATAACTTACACTGAAAAGAGTAATTTTAAAACAAAATTGATAAAAAATATCTGAAATGTAGATGAGTTAGATTGCATAACAGGTCATATTTTTTATATTTAATAATATGATTTGTTATGGTTTAAAAGTGGGATATTGAATGAAGGTGATTATTGGTGTTGAGCTAAATAAGCCTTCATTTGTTGTTGTGAATGTTTAAGGCCGACTAGCAAATAAGCAAGGAAACCAACAAACATGAAATTAAACCCTACATAGTAGATTATATGAATGAAATCGATGTGTGTTTGATTACCTAGGTTATCTTTCATTTCAATTGGCATACTTGAGAACATGCCATAATTACCGAGAATCACCAGCCCAAAGCAGAGTAAGGATGCAAAACCACTCATTTTAATTAAGGCTGAAAGAGATTGGGTATTCATAATAATTATTCCAAAATAAATATAGCTGAAATTTACTTTTTTTTGCTTATTTTAGGAATAGAGAAAAATGGAATATAGGTGTGCGAAATCTGTTTTATAGTCAATCCAAATTACTTTCAGTGTACTGAAAAAGCACAATTTCATATTTTAATGGGCAAAGGCGTTTTTTTTTCGTCCAAACTTACTGTTTTATTACGATTCAATTTGGATTTAGACGCTGCTTTCTTTAGTATGTATCGTTATGCGATTTTATATCTCCCTTAAGGACGCCACCTGTGGGTGGATGAGGATACGATGCAACATCTAGACGAGATTATTGCCAACGCAACGGCAGCTATTGAGCAGGCTGATTCATCAGTTGCTCTGGACGAAGTTCGAGTTCAATTTCTAGGCAAGAAGGGTCATTTAACTCTTCAACTACAAGCCCTAGGTAAATTACCACCAGAAGAGCGTCGCACTGCTGGTCAAGAAATCAATAAAGCGAAGCAAGTAGTACAAACATTACTTGTTGAGCGTAAAGATGGTCTACAACGAGCAGAGCTTGAAGCAAAGCTTGCCGCTGAGACTGTTGATGTTTCTTTACCAGGTCGTCGTATTGAAAACGGTGGTCTTCACCCAGTGACTCGTACCATTGAACGCATTGAAAGTTTCTTTGGTGAGCTTGGCTTTACAACTGAAGCTGGCCCTGAAATTGAAGATGCTTTCCATAACTTTGATGCGCTAAACATTGCTGAAGATCATCCAGCACGTACCGATCACGATACGTTCTTCTTTAACCCAGATCTTATGCTACGTACGCACACTTCTGGTGTTCAGATCCGTACAATGGAAAGCGGCAAACCGCCATTCCGTTTCATTGCACCAGGTCGTGTTTACCGTAATGACTACGATCAAACTCACACGCCAATGTTCCACCAAGTGGAAGGTATGTTAGTTGATGAAAACGTAAACTTTGCTCAGCTTAAAGGTATTCTTCACGATTTCCTTTGTAACTTCTTTGAAGAAGAAGTTGAAGTTCGTTTCCGTCCTTCTTTCTTCCCATTCACAGAACCTTCAGCTGAAGTTGACGTGAAAGGCAAGAACGGTAAGTGGTTAGAAGTACTAGGCTGTGGCATGGTACACCCTAATGTTCTACGTTCAGTTAACATCGATCCTGAGAAATACTCAGGCTTTGCATTTGGTATGGGCGTTGAGCGTCTAACTATGCTTCGTTACGGCGTTAACGATTTACGTGCGTTCTTTGAGAACGACTTACGTTTCCTAAAACAGTTTAAGTAAGCACTAGGGGCTAGAAATCTATGAAATTCTCTGAATCTTGGCTACGCGAGTGGGTTAATCCTGCAGTAAACAGCGAAGAACTAGCTCACCAGATCACAATGGCGGGTCTGGAAGTTGACGGTATTGATGCGGTTGCTGGTGAATTCACTGGCGTTAAAGTCGGCCAAGTTGTTGAGTGCGCTCAACACCCAGACGCAGACAAACTACGCGTAACAAAAGTAGATGTTGGCGCTGAAGAGCTACTAGACATCGTTTGTGGCGCATCTAACTGTCGTCAAGGTATCAAGGTTGCGGTGGCAACTGTTGGTGCTGTTCTGCCTGGTGATTTCAAAATCAAGAAGGCAAAACTACGTGGTCAACCTTCGCACGGTATGCTTTGTTCTTTCACAGAACTTGGTATTGATATTGAATCTGATGGCATCATGGAATTAGCAGCAGACGCTGTTCTTGGTACTGATTTCCGTGAGTTCCTAGGTCTTGACGATGTTATTATCGATGTAGACCTAACGGCTAACCGTGCTGACTGTCTAAGCATTGCTGGTCTTGCTCGTGAAGTTGGCGTATTGAACCGCGCTGAAGTGACTGAGCCTCAGTTTGATATTGTTGCGCCAACAGCGGCTGATACGATTTCAATCGAAGTTAAAGCACCTGTTGCATGTCCACGTTACCTTGGCCGTATTGTTCGTAATGTTAATGCGCAAGCTGAAACACCATTATGGATGCAAGAAAAACTACGCCGTTGTGGTACTCGCTCAATTGATGCAATCGTAGATATTACTAACTACGTATTGCTTGAAATGGGTCAGCCAATGCATGCTTTCGATCTTGCTAAGATTGATGGTGGTATTGTGGTTCGTATGGCAGAGCAGGGCGAAAAGCTTACTCTTCTTGACGGCAACGAAGCGGAGTTAAACGACAATACACTAGTGATTGCTGACAACAAGCAAGCACTAGCGATTGCGGGTATTTTCGGTGGTCAATTCTCTGGCGTTAATGCTGAGACTAAAGACGTACTACTTGAGTGTGCATTCTTTGCACCTGACGCAATCCGTGGTCGTGCTCGTAGCTACGGTCTACACACTGATTCTTCTCATCGCTTTGAGCGTGGTGTTGATGCAACACTACAAATGAAAGCAATGGAGCGTGCAACTGCACTTCTTGTTGAAATTTGTGATGGTGAAGTAGCACCAATCGTTGAAGCTGAATCAGAAGCTGATTTACCTAAAGCTGCAACAATTGAATTACGTCGTTCTAAATTAGATCGTCTATTAGGTCATGCTATTGCTTCTGAAGAAGTAGTAGAAATCCTAACGCGTCTTGGCTGTGATGTTGAAACAACAGATGCTGGCTGGAAAGCAACGGCACCCGCATGGCGTTTTGACATGGCAATTGAAGAAGATTTAGTGGAAGAAGTGGGTCGTATTTTCGGCTACAACAATATCCCTAATCAATCGCCTGTTGCTGCACTTAGCATGAACTTACATAAAGAAGCGAATTTACCGCTTAAACGTGTACGTGATTTGCTTGTTGGCCGTGGTTTCCAAGAAGCTATTACTTACAGCTTTGTAGAGCCTGAGCAACAAAAACTTATCGTGCCTGAAATTGAGCCATTGATTCTGCCATTCCCAATTTCTGCGGACATGTCAGCAATGCGTTTAAGCCTATGGACTGGCCTACTAAATACAGTAGTGTTCAATCAGAAGCGTCAACAGTCACGTGTACGTTTGTTTGAAGCTGGTTTACGTTTTGTACCAGAGCAAAATGCTGAAAACGGTATGCGTCAAGATATGATGCTTGCCGGTGTTATTGCTGGTACGCGTAGTGATGAGCATTGGGACATTGAAACTAATACTGTTGATTTCTTTGATCTTAAAGGTGATTTAGAAGCCATTCTTGAGCTAACAGCAAAAGATAGTTATAGCTTTAAAGCTGCTAAACACCCAGCACTTCACCCAGGTCAAACAGCAGCGATTGTTGTTGATGCTGGTCTTGAAACTGAGCGTGAAGTTGGCTTTATTGGTACTGTTCACCCTGAGCTTGAGCGTAAGTTTGGTCTTAATGGCCGTACTATTGCGTTTGAAGTTGAGTGGGATGCTATTAATAAGCGTGACTTACCAGAAGCAGTAGCACTGTCTAAGTTCCCTGCTAACCGTCGTGATATTGCTGTTGTTGTTAATAATGACGTAGCTGCGAATGATATTATTGCAGCATGTCGTGATAACGGTGGCGAGTTATTAAGAGCGGTTAATCTGTTTGACGTTTACACCGGCAAAGGTGTTGATGACGGTCAGAAGAGTCTTGCAATTGCGTTAACGTTACAATCAGCTGAACGTACATTAGAAGAAGCCGATATTGCAGCGGCAGTAGAAAGTATAGTTAATGCATTGGCTGAAAAATTTGATGCATCACTTCGTGATTAAAAAAACATCATAATTAATTTTAAGTCTTTGTTTTCGAAAAGCAGTCCTTACGGGCTGCTTTTTTTTGATCTAGATCTAAAAAATAATAACAGTTTGATAAATAGTTATATTTTCTAATTGTACGCAATGAATTAGAGTTTTAAACTACGCATTGCTTATTTTTTAGTGATTTAACACTGTTGAGTATAAAAACAAGATCAACTAGATGCATTGTTATAGTAAAGTTTAGCGACTAAAGTGGAGTTATTTGACATGAAGTTAACGTAAAAAAGTTGGCGAAAATCAGCGAGTTGGCTTAGACTGAGTCTAGTTAATAGTGAGAGGGATAATATAGTCCCGTAGTTTTGAATGTTTTAAATTACATCTCTAATTAACATATACCTTATTCACAGTGGCATACTTTTTATATTGTAGGTATGAACACTATCTATTCAACATAGTCTTGAGGGAGTTATCTATGGCGCTCACAAAAGCCGATTTGGCTGAGAACCTGTTTGAAAATGTTGGATTAAGCAAACGGGACGCCAAGGATACGGTGGAAGTCTTCTTTGAAGAAGTTAGGAAGGCTCTAGAAAATGGTGAGCAAGTTAAATTATCTGGTTTTGGTAATTTTGATTTGCGTGACAAAAATGAGAGACCTGGAAGAAACCCTAAAACAGGGGAAGATATTCCTATCTCAGCCCGCCGTGTCGTTACATTCCGTCCTGGTCAGAAGCTTAAGGCGCGTGTCGAAAGTTTAGAAGTTAATAAATAAATCTTTCGCAAGTTTGCTGATCCGAACCGAAACCCAAGTAGATGTATTTTTACTTGGGTTTTTTATTATCTTATTTTTACGATTGTGTTGACTTTGCCACTATATTTTAAAAATAGAGGCGATATTATTTTTATAATCAGGATGACATAAGAGTAAATACTGAGGATTACTTAAATAATTAACATGGAGGTAGTGATGACATTAATTGAGCAGATCAAACGAGGGCGATTTCTTGATGCGGCGTGTGATTTCTCGCAACCGTTTATAGCTGACGAATGGACTTTAGATTCTGGACTACATTGTCAGCTATTGTACCGTGGTGTATTACAGATCACGCCAAGAGAGCTATCTTGTGATGCAAAAGACATTATTTTGTCTTCTGGTATCCACGGTGATGAGACATCACCAATAGAACTTATTCAGCAAGTTGCCTCAAGCATATTACTTGGCCATATTCAGCCAATACACCGATTATTGTTAATTATTGCTCACCCTGAGGCTGTTAATTATCAGCAACGTTTCATGACTGAAAATATGAATCGTTTGTTCCAAGTAAGAAATCCTGAACGCAATAATGAATGTTGCATTGCAAATGCGTTACAGTTGGCCATTAATAGTTTCTATGGTGCTTCTATTGCCATAAAGCCTGAGCGATGGCATCTTGACCTGCATTGCGCTATTCGCCCTTCACAACACGATACCTTTGCTATTAGCCCTTATACCGATAAACAGACCCGCAGTAATAAATTATTTAGTTTCATTCATCATGCAAAACTCGATGCGGTATTGTTATCTAATACGCCGTCACCAACTTTTGCTTGGTACAGTGCTGAATATCATGGCGCACAGGCACTTACAGTAGAACTCGGGCGAGTGGGTAAAATTGGGCATAATGATTTTACGTTATTAGTACCTTTTAGAGATGCAATGCTGCAATTAATTACTGGTGCTGCTTTACCTATTATTTGGACAAGTGAAGTTGAGGTGTATCAAGTCAGTCGCACTATTATTAAACATCGCGATGATTTCTCTTTTACCTTTAATGACGATGTCGCCAATTTTACTTTTTTTGCAGAAGGTGATGACTTTGCAATTGAAGGGGATCAAACTTATAGTGCCAGCATTGGTGGTGAGGCGGTCGTTTTTCCTAATCGACATGTGATTCTTGGGCAACGAGCTGCATTAATGGTTAAGAAAGCGAATTTAATCTTTGATGAGCAAGTTCGAGTTTGTACTAGAACTAACGCATCATATTGATAATTAAATTTAATGTTTCTATTTTTCCTGTGTTTGTTTGCATTATAATATTGGCAATGTATGGTATTTAGCCTAATTCTTTGAGCGTAATAAGTATTGATGTTGTTAAATGAATTATTATCTCGGCAACAGCAAAGGTGGCGTACTTGTTTGATTGTTGCGTCTTTATTGTTAGTGGTTATTTGTGTGTTTGCTGTTGCAGTCGGTGAAGTCTGGATTTTACCGTGGGCACCGAATGGCGCACTTGAGCAACAATTATTATTACAATTACGAATACCACGCGTATTAGCCGCCTTAATTGTTGGTGCGGCATTGGCAAGTTCAGGGGCGGTATTACAAGTATTATTAGGTAATCCATTAGCAGAACCTGGTGTGTTAGGTATTTCGGGTGGTGCCAGCCTGGCCGTAGTGCTATTACTTTTTGTGACCGCTATTACACCAACGCCTTTTATTACCATGATGGCAGCGATGGCTGGTGCATTATTATTTACTCTTATTCTCGTTGGCTTTTCTCGGCGCCAAAAAGTCTCTATGGCACGCTTATTATTAATTGGTGTTGCGCTTGGTATTTTATCGGGGGCAGTGGTGACATGGGCGTTTTATTTCAGTGATGATTTAAGTATGCGCCAATTGATGTATTGGTTGATGGGCAGTGTCGGTGGTGTGAGTTGGGAGCAATTGTCACTCTTATTTGTGATTGTGCCAGTATTGGTCGTGCTTTGTATGCAAGGTAAATCATTGGATGTGATGATGCTGGGTGATGTGGCTGCGCGGCAATTAGGCGTCGATGTTAGGCGTATTCGATGGTTATTGATTTTGATGATCTCGTTATTGGTGGGCTGTTCGGTGGCACTCGCTGGGGTGATCGGATTTGTTGGTTTAGTTGTCCCGCACTTATTACGGTTACAGTTTGGTACTGAAAATCGGTATTTACTGCCTCTTTCTGCTATTTGTGGCGGCATATTATTAGTATTAGCTGACACCTTATCACGAGTATTATTAGCTGACGCAGATTTACCTATTGGAGTAGTGACAACGTCACTAGGCGCGCCCGTGTTTATTTGGATGCTGATGCGTTCGCAGTTGGATTAAATTATGGCAACAAAATTGGATAATGACGTGAGCTCGACATCAATGACTGTCGTTTTAACTGCTCAAAATATCGCTTTTGTGCCACGGTTGTTACCGTTGTCATTAACTCTTTATTCTGGGCAAATCACGCATGTTATAGGGCCTAATGGTAGCGGTAAGAGTACAGTACTTTCTATTTTATCAGGATTATTTGATTATAGTGGTCGTATTAAATTACTGAATATTGATTTTGCGGATTATGATTTGCCATCGTTAGCACATGTTCGCAGTTATTTATCACAGCAAGATAAACCCAGTTTTTCTATTCCTGTATTTCAATATTTATCTTTGGCGGTTTCTGCTTTGCAGAATGTTGGCATGACGCAATTGCAACTGGCATTAGATGAGATATGTCAGCGTCTAGATCTTCAAGATAAGTTATCACGCAATATTCAACAATTATCTGGTGGTGAGTGGCAACGAGTACGACTTGCTGCTGCATGTTTACAAGTTTGGCCAACGATTAACCCCCAAGCAACGTTGTTATTGCTTGATGAACCTGCTGCCGCTTTAGATATTGGTCAAGAAGTGGCGATGTATCAATTAGTTCGAAAAATGTCACAGCAGGGGATTACAGTTGTTATGGTGAATCATGATCTCAACCGAACCTTACGCGAAGCGGATAATGTGATGTTGCTAGATCAGGGACGATGTGTTGCGTTTGGTGGTGTTGAGCAGGTTATGACTGTTGAGAGTTTACAAGCGGTGTTTAAAACCGATATTGATAAAATAGATCATAATGGAAGGCCATGTCTGGTGTTTATTGATTAACTGAAGTTATCTAATGATGTGATATTTTTCTGGAATAAGTAACAGCCATTATCGTCTGAATACTAACGATAATGGCTGTTTTTTGTTATCCAATCCAGAGTAGGATAGCCAGTATTTGCGGTGATAAAATACGTAAACACATAACGAGTGGATAAACGGTAGCATAAGAAAGTGCCGCAGCACCATTACTAGGATGCAGTCCATTTGCAAATGCTAGTGCTGGTGGATCTGTCATTGATCCGGCTAACATGCCACACATAGAAAGGTAGTTAAGTTCACCAAATATGCGCGCAATACAGCCTGTAATGATTAAAGGAATGAAAGTGATTAAGGCACCATAAGCCATCCAACTAAAACCATCACCATTGACCAAAGTGTCAATGAAACCACTGCCTGATTTTAATCCCACCACCGCCAAGAATAAGACAATACCTATTTCACGTAATGCTAAGTTAGCGCTAGGTGGCATAAACCAATAAAGTTTACCAATACTACCAATACGAGCCAGTATTAAGGCAATAATTAAAGGACCACCGGCAAGACCAAGCTTGAGTGCGGCAGGAAATCCTGGCAGATACAAAGGAATTGAACCTAATAAGATACCTAAGCCGATACCAATAAAGATAGGTAGCATTTGGACGTGTTGGAGTTTTTGTTCGGCATTACCCACCATGCCGCTTACGGCGGCAATAGCATCTTTACTACCAACAAGGTTAAGAATATCACCAAATTGAAGTGATGTTTGGCTATTAGGCACCAATTCAACACCGGCTCGGTTAAGCCGAGAAATCACAACATCATATTTTTCTTTTAATTCCAATTCACGAATTTTTTTGCCTAATACAATTTCATTCGTGACCACTAAACGTTCAACTTGTAAATCAGTACCTTTTGTTGAAAGGGAGATATCAACAATATCACCAATCACTAATCGTGCTTTCTCAAGTGCTACTTTTGTCCCCACTAAATGTAATACATCGTTGAGTTCAATCGTGGTTGATTCTTTAGGTATCGACAGTTGATTACCTCGTTTTAAGCGTGAACAAATAATAGCGCCTTCGGTGATCGCTGGAATTTGAACAAAGGTAAGGCCATTTAAATTAGGATTGCGAACGGCAACGTTGAGCGTTTGTAAGCCTTCTTTTTTGTCACCACTGTTAGAGTTGTAAACCATTGCTTCTTTATCAATATTAACTTTAAAAATTAATCGTAATAGCCACATTGTGATGAGGATGCCACAAATACCAAAAGGATAAGCGACGGCATAGCCCATACCGGTTATATCTAATAAATCAGTAGAAACACCAAGCTCTGATAGAATTTGTTGCCCTGCACCTAATGCTGGCGTATTTGTGACAGCACCAGAATAGATACCCAATAAAATGGGGAGTGGTACATCAAAAACAATATAAAGCATGATTGCGACGACACAGCCTAATAATACGACCAGTGCTGCAAAACCATTGAGTTTTAAACCAGAACTTCGTAAAGATGCAAAAAAGCCAGGTCCGACTTGAATACCAATAGTGTAGACAAATAAAATCAAACCGAATTCTTGAATAAAATGTAAAGTATGTGCATTTAAAGTGATGCCCATTGTTTCGGTATAATGCCCGACAATAATTCCGCCAAATAATACGCCACCGATACCTAGACCCACGCCTTTAATGCGCCAGTTTCCCATCCATAAACCGAGTACGGCTACCAGTGATAATATACTGATAGATAAAGCAATATCACTCATAACAAGCACCTCCTTGTTAATGTTAAAAATCCATTTGTAGCTATTTATAATAAGTGGCTATTTTGTACGACAAATTGAACGTGAGTGTTATCGTTTTTTTATTGAAATGGGGCGGAGTATGAAGAATTAACTGCAAATACAATGATGGTGTAATATTTGAAAGATATTGATAGCGAGAGCGTTGATATTGGAGTAGGTGGTTTTGAACGTAATAATACTTTTATTCGTTATTGTTATTTATTTGTTTTTGAATAAAAAAATACCTGCCAATGACAGGTATTTATAACAGAACATTTATATGATTATTGTTTGTTTTTTAGATAATCAATGGTAGCTGCTAAATCTTGTAGGTTCTTATGCGCGCTGGTATTTACAAGATATTTGCCATTGATTAGGAAGGCAGGCACTGACTCTAGTGCTGCATTACGGACAATCTCTTCTGACTGTTGGAACATCTTAAAGACTTCTTTTTGTTGAGCTTCTGTTAGCTCATAAGGGCTTTTTAGTTTGTTGTCATGGAAGATTTTATCAATAGCCGTTTTACGTTGCTCTACACTCATGTCTTTAGGTGAGTCTTGTACAAACGCAAATAATTGCTCAACTAATGCATGGTTTGGGTTGTTATCTGTTTGTACCATTGCTGCATAGAAAATAAAGGCAGCTTTTTGAGCGCTTTCATTAAAAATAACGTGCACTTGCTTAATATTGCTATTCGTTAATTTCTTTATTTCCGGGAGGATGCTTTCCATTTTACGACAATGGCCACAAGAAAGAGAAAAAATTTCAGTGATCCCCTTCATTTCAGGCATAGGCGTTGGGATCACTGAGTATTGATCACCTTCTTGTGGTGTTTTTGAATCAGAACAGCCAGATAATGCAAACACTGTAAAGAGTAGAACAAAAAAAGCTTGATAAATACGTTTCATGTTTCGGTACTTTTATAAATAATAATTATTCCATTATGTCGATAATTTATGATAAATGCATCGACAAAATGATAAAAACTCATAAAAAATGTGCCACTTAATTAATTTGTGTACGAATGTTAAATATTTATCAGTGCTGATAGGTTATCTAATTTTAAGCGTGAATATCTCCGTGTGTTAGACCTTATAATCAGCTATTATTAGCGGCTTTTTTGCCGCATGTGAGTGTTAATCGATGTACATTGGATTTGATTATGGGACCGCGAATTGTTCGGTTGCAGTGATGGAAGATAATAAACCTAAACTTTTACCGCTAGAGAACAATAATCAATATATTCCGTCGACCTTATGTGCACCAACCCGAGAAGCAGTGTCTGAATACCTGTATCGTTTTATGGGAATTTCACCCTCAGACAGTGTTGGGGAGCAAGTACTACGTCGCGCAATGGCTTTTAATCGAGAAGAAGATATTGAGGTTGTTGCTGGCGATCTGCAATTTGGTCAGGCTGCGCTTGATCTATACCTTGGTGATCCTGAAGAAGTCTATTACGTAAAATCACCAAAATCATTTTTGGGTGCGAACGGTTTACGTGATGGTCAGATCAGTTTTTTTGAAGATCTTGTTTGCGCAATGATGGTTAACATTAAACGTACGGCAGAACAAAGCTTACAACAAGATATCACTAGTACTGTTATTGGACGTCCAGTAAACTTTCAGGGGATCGGTGGTGAAAGTGCTAACCAGCAGGCGGAAGGTATTTTATCACAGGCCGCTAAACGAGCAGGTTTTAAAAATGTATGCTTTCAATTTGAACCCGTTGCCGCAGGGCTTGAATATGAATCAACCTTAACTGCAGATAAAACTGTGCTGGTGGTTGATATCGGTGGTGGTACAACTGACTGCTCATTAATTCAGATGGGACCTAGTTTTCGTCATTTAACCGATCGTAGTTCAAGTTTATTGGCGCATAGTGGTCAACGTATTGGTGGTAATGACCTTGATATCCATTTAGCGTTTAAACAACTTATGCCTCAATTTGGTTTAGGTAGTAAAACGGTACGTGGTATTGATATGCCGTTTAATCAGTTTTGGAACCCGATTGCGATTAATAACGTTGCAGCACAGACTGAATTTTATGGTGATGCTAATTTACGTGCGTTAGAAAAGCTGCGTCATGATGCTGCTGATCCTCAATTATTGTCACGATTAATACATGTTTACCATGAGACATTAGGTTACCAGATTATTCGTCATGCAGAAGAAGCAAAAATTGCATTATCGAGCCAAGCTTACCACACGGTGAATATGGCATTGATGCAAGATTTATTTCATGTGGATATTTCGACACAGCAATTAGCAGAAGCAATTGAAACACCAAAAGAAAAAATGCGCGAGCTTGTTGTTGAAGCAATGGCTCAAAGTCAAATTAAGCCAGATGTTATCTTTATGACGGGGGGTACCGCTCGTTCACCTATTTTACGCCAATGCATAGAGCAACAGTTACCGAATATTCCTATCGTAAGCGGGAGCTACTTTGGTTCTGTAACGGCGGGATTAGCGCGTTGGGGTGAGCGTTGTTACCGTTAACAAATAATGGTAATGATATAAATGCCTGCGCTATAACGCAGGCATTTTAAAATGTGGAAGAGAAATAATACTTATGTAGGTTTTGATGCATAAGTTGAACATCAGCCGTGATATTGTCGGTCTTATCAGGAAGTAAGGTACAAGGCTGCCAGTGATTATTATTGGTATTATTACGAATTAATAAGCATTTTTTATATGGCTGGTTCTTAACTTTGGAATGATTAACATATTTTAGTACGGTTACTTGTGGTTATTTTCTTCAAAATGAGGAAGTTCGCTACACATGCTGGATGTATAATAAATTTATTATCTGCGGTTAATCCAATAATACCGCTTACAGTAAATTGCATAAAACGTCCCCATCAAAGTATTGCTCGTATAATACCTACTTTATTCTTTATATTGAATATATATGTTGAGATGTAGTTAATAAAAGTAAAAATAAGTAACGTAATTATTTTAACAATATGCTCAATGTGCTTGTTTTTAAATAATAATATGAAGAGATAAAATAGTTTAAAAAATAGGCTATTTTAATAGGTAAAGTCTCAATAATAATTATTATCATTGATGATTATTGTATCTAAAGAAATGACAATATATTAGGACAATATTCGAATGATGTTTTTAATGACGTAATTGTATGTTTATAAAGGGTTAATGAGTACATTACATTGATGGTATGTAATATTCCATTTTCGGTGTCTTTATTTATTGTTTTATTTCAGTCTTAATGTAAGAAAATGCATAACTATAATTTGTAGCTGCTTTTTACTTTATATTCATTACTAATAAAACGGTATAGCGTCATTATTGTTGTTATTTCACATTGGGGCGAAATAACATTAAGAAATATACGTGTTTAGATTAGTTTTACCTGAAATCTTTCAAGGAACAGCATATGTCTGACGGGAACGTATTTAAACAACCAAAACCGTTCTATTTGATATTTTCAATTGAATTCTGGGAACGCTTTGGCTTCTACGGTATGCAAGCAATTTTAACTGTTTATATGGTTAAAATTCTTGGCATGTCAGAAACCGCTTCTTTTACTTTATTTGGCGCTTTTTCAGCATTGGTATATGGTTCTGTTGCTATCGGAGGCTGGGTAGGGGATAAAGTTCTCGGAACAAAAAGAACCATTCGATTAGGCGCGATGGTACTTGTTGTTGGTTATGCTTTATTAGGTTTATCTGCAACCAGTGGTTACGGTGGTTCAGATCTTATCTATATAGCAATGGGCTTTATTACCATGGGTAATGGCTTATTTAAGGCAAACCCTTCAAGTTTACTAGCAAAAGTTTATGGTAAAGATGATCCTCGCCTAGATGGTGCATTTACCATGTACTATATGGCTATCAACCTAGGTTCGTTTTTCTCAATGTTATTATCACCATGGATCGCAGAGAGATTTGGTTATGATTTTGCCTTTGGTGTAAGTGCTGCTGGCCTAGTTATTACTCTTATTAACTTCTTTATTAGTGGTCATATTGTTAAAACTATCGGTTCTAAGCCGGACATGAAGTCTGTTAACAAAACATATTATCTTGGTGTTGTTATCGGTACTATCGCATTAAGTTTTGTTAGCTCAGTATTATTACAGCACCTATTTTATGCACATGCTATTTTAATTGTTGTTGGTTGTACTATTGTTGGTTTGTACTTTAAAGAGCTATTCTCAACATCAGGTATTGAACGTGCAAAAATGTTCGTTGCCTTTATATTAATGCTACAAGGTGTAGTGTTCTTTGTTCTTTATTTCCAAATGCCGACATCACTGAACTTCTTTGCTATCCATAATATTTCTCATGATTTATTTGGTATCAGTGTTGCGCCTGAACAGTTCCAAGCACTTAACCCATTATGGATCATGATTGCCAGTCCAGTACTTGCGATGATTTACAATAAATATGGCGATCGTTTCTCTATGCCATTTAAATTTGCATTGGGCATGGTGCTATGTAGCTTGTCATTCTTAGTGTTAGTACTTGGTGCACATTTTGCCAATAGCGATGGTATTGTTGATTCAAACTGGCTTATTGTTTCTTATGGATTCCAATCTATCGGTGAGTTATTCGTATCGGGTCTTGGTTTAGCAATGGTAGCTCAACTTGTACCACAACGTATGATGGGCTTTGCAATGGGTATGTGGTTCCTAACATCAGCAACTGCTGCGGTTGTTGCGGGTTGGGTTGCGACGCTAACTGCGGCGCCTGCAAACGTTATTGAACCGCATCAAACACTAATGTTATATAGCCATGTGTTTGGCATTATTGGTTACTCTACTGCTGGTATTGCTATTTTCACTATGCTTATTGCACCAAAACTAACGCGTGTTATGCGTGGTGAAGATACACCTACAGAGGTAACAGCTGCATAATCATAATTATTGATTAAAGCTGTATTGCTAAATAAAACGGATGCCAACGTTCAGCGTTGTTGGCATCCGTTTTTGTTTATGAATAATATGATGTATAGCAGGAAGAGCAGGAAGAGCAGGAAGAGCAGGAAGAGCAGGAAGAGCAGGAAGAGCAGGGTATGTGTTATTGTGTAGATTATATCAAATATAGAAGAGTCACATTCATCTGTATTGATGTTGGCAACATGGTAATGATTAGCTTGTTAATGGTGTTACTGTTGAAGAGCCTAAGGATGTGATAGAGATCGATGGTAATTAAGAGGGGCGTTAGAGCTGAGCGAGATGATGATGGTCTGCTTATGGCAAGCGAGAGACGGTTTAATAAGTAATAGGATTAATAAGAAGCAAAAAAGCCTCAGTATCACGTTGCAGTGATGAACTGAGGCTTTTTATTGTGAGCTAAGGTTAATTAGCTTACTGAGATTGGATCGCTATTTTTGCGCTGTGACTTTAGGTTTATGAAGTATTGCTGAGTTTCCGCAATAACAACATGGCGCAATACCACTAAGCCAATCAGGTTTGGAATAGCCATTAAGCCATTAACAATATCAGCAATAACCCAAATCATATCAAGTTGCATGAAAGCGCCACTTGCGATGAGGACTAAGAAAACTAACTTGTATGGCATGATTGCTTTTACGCCAAATAAATACGTAATACAGCGTTCACCATAGTAGTTCCAGCCTAAAATAGTAGTAAAGGCAAAGAACATTAGGCCAACAGAGACCATTAAAGGGCCATAGTATTCAGAATTCAAACCAGTAGCAAAGGCATGCGTTGTCATGGTTGCACCAGCGAAATCGCCTGCCCATGCACCTGTTACCACAAGCGTTAAACCTGTCATAGTACAGATGATAATCGTATCAAAGAACGTACCTGTCATTGAGACTAAGCCTTGGCGTACACATGAATTTGTCTGTGCCGCAGCAGCAGCAATAGGCGCGCTGCCCAATCCTGACTCATTAGAGAATACGCCTCGCGCAATACCTGATTGAATTGCAAGCATCATTCCAGCACCCACAAAGCCACCAGTAGCAGCATGACCCGTAAAGGCAGATTGAATAACGGTTTCAATAGCAGCGGGTAGCGCATGGAAGTTGGTACCTAAAACGATTAGGCAAGCTATAATATAAAAGCCAGCCATCAATGGTACAACCGTACTTGCTACTTTAGAAATGGATTGAATACCGCCTAATGTTACCGTTGCAACCAATAGCGTTAATATAACAACCGTGATTTCTTTAGGTGCGCTAAATGAAATATGTGCTGCTTCTACTATAGCGTTTGCTTGTGGAAAGGTACCAATACCAAAGCAGGCAACACCCACAGCAAAAATTGCAAACAGTTTAGCAAGCCATTTACTGCCAACCCCTTTTTCAAGGTAGTACATTGGGCCACCAAGAATTTGACCATTCGCATCAATTTCACGGTATTTAACGGCTAATAAGCACTCTGCATATTTTGTTGCCATGCCAAATAAAGCAGCAAGCCACATCCAAAATAGTGCGCCGGGACCACCGAGTTTAATTGCGGTTGCAACACCAACAATATTACCTGTACCAATTGTTGCAGATAAAGCAGTACATAAAGCAGCAAAGCTTGAAACATCACCTTCGCCACGACTATCTGGATCTTTTTTACCACCAAAAACATACTGTAATGCCAGTGGTAGGTAACGGATCTGGATAAAACCAAGTCGAATAGTGAGATATAAACCTGTACCTACTAATAAAATTAATAGGGGAGGTCCCCAAACAAAGCTATCTAACGTGCGTAGAAAATTAAAAATTGTGTCATGTAGTGGATTCATTATTCCTCCTTCAACGTACAAAGGAAGAGATACAGAACAACAGGTAAATGTTAGTTACAGAATGGCTTCTGGTTGCTGCTCTTATCTCCTCTGTCCTTTTGCCTGAGAGTTTCACCGCTATATTGCAACGGTTTGCTCCTTCGGCGCTCGATTTAACGAGTCTCTCCAGAGGCTCCTCCAATAACAGTCCATACCTATTGCATTACTGCAACCTGGTGCCTGAAAGATTTACGAGTGACAACCTGATGGGATCATGTTGTTTTTCGCTTACTTCTTCGGCGGGCCGACGTATTATGCCATAATGGCAGTCGTCAATGGCCGCTCTCCTGCTATCTTCATCGGAACTCATTTCGTCCGCAATGTTAGGGGATAAAAATGTGATTGTCAGCAAAAAAGTAAAAAAAAAGGCGCTAGCGAAATAAAATAAGCGCCTGATGGTAATAAAAGGAATATTCCGTATAAAAATAAATCAGCTAAAGAGCTATCAGTTATGCTAGCGCAATTGATATTAATAGTAAGTTATACTTGATAATTAAGGATTTAAATTATTATCGAGTATGGTGACCAGTTCATTATTCGCGTCAGATGTGACTTCCCAACCAAACACGCCGCCAAGTTTATGTTTCTTTGCATAATCAGCTTTAGCTTTGAGGGAACGTTTATCTTCAAAACTAATATATTCTTTGTTTTTTTGATTATAGAGTACAGCAGCCTCAGCATACTGGTCATAGTAATAACGGTATCCTAATTTAGGGTTGTTAATAAAATATTTACTGATATCACTGTAAGTAAAATACCCAGGATCTTTAATGTCAGAGCCTTTACGTAATCCACCTTGGCTCTGTAAATTTTCAAGTTTGTCGGGGGATATAAGATCAACACCTTGCCACCCTCTGCCATAAAAAGAACTCCCAATAATGATCTTATGCGGATCAACCTGTTTTGCTATCAGTGTTTTTACTAGATTATCCACAGAATTATTATTGGGTGTATTGGCAGTACTGTATAGATTGCTGTGATGGCCAACGACGCTACTCCAGTTGCCTAAGAAATCAAAACTCATTAAATAGATCTGATCTAAATGATTAGCAACATGGGCCCAGTTGATACCAGGTAATGTTTTTTTATCGGCATTGATCGCCGCTGAAAGTTGGTAATGACGGTTATTCTTATTTCCTAAGCTATCTAATTTATGTCGTAATTCCGCAATCAAAAGGCTATAGGCTTCTCGCTCTTGAGAGACTTGTTCTTTTCCTTTTCCTGATAATCCATGACCGCCAGGATATTCCCAGTCAATTTGGATACCATCAAAAAAATCATATTTCGTGATTAAATCTATTGCAGAGTTTACAAATATCTGACGATAAATAGGATCAATCGCAAAGGTATGAAAGGGCTCTGAAAGGGTCCAGCCCCCAAAACTTGGAAGGATATTTAAGTGAGGGTATTTTTCTGATAGTAGTTTTAATTGGCCAAAATTACCTTTATAACTGACATTCTTGGCAGTTTCACCCGCAAGTTTTATTTGTAATGCGGCATATTCATCTAAAATAATGGCAGTGCCAATAGGTTTATCTTTACATTGGGTTTTAATTATTTTTTTGATGTTATCAGGAGATGAATCGACAGGACCACAGGCTGCCAGAAAAGCATAGATAAGATGAGTTAATTTCTCTGCAGGGATCATGCTTGCAGAATACGGATTGTTAGGGGTATAAACTTTCCAATCAGGATAATAAGCTGCAACCGTATAGGGACGATCATGTTCAGCAGCATGCGTAATATTTATTTGGAATAATAAGCTACAGGCTAAAAGTGAGTATACAGAAATGGATCGAGTTGTGGCTAAAAAAGAAGTCATTTACGTTTAATCAAGATATAAGAACTGCTGTTATTATTGACTGTATCTATAATATCCCGATAACCGTTTGTTATTGTTATTAGATATGCATCACAAAACAAGGACTCATTCAAATCGCTGACATGAGTCAGGCAACGCTATAATCTGTTGAATATTCTTTTTAATTATCATTTTATTTTTCATTGGTATATTGAAGTAATAGTGCTGAAATCTAATATTTGGAACAGCAGAATTAAGAAGATTAAATTATTTTATTAATAGCATGTAATTATTTTATTATTTAAAGGTATAAATGAATTTTATATTAAAGGCGTAATGTTGGATAACTTAGTACACTAATTGTGGTGTTCGGGGGTAATATGATCTGGGTTAATTGCTGCCATAAAGAAAAATATACCAATGTTAAAAATAATCTTGTTAAAAATCATAATGTTTTAGAAATATCACCTTATGAACTATTATTAACGATGACTGGGTATGAATTAATTTTTATTGAACTTGAAAATTCACATTCTAATGGTTTTAAATTATTAAGAATTATCAAACAGCATTATCCTATTGTGAAAATCGTGATTGTTTATCATGATTTAGATTCTGAGTTAGCGGTTGTTGCACTGCGTGCAGGTGCTGAGGATATCTTAGTTGCTAGTGCAAAGAGACAAAAAATTGATAGTTGTTTAAGTCGGTTACATACTCATAAAGAAGAGAGTGTTGTTGATAATGATATATCACAACGTGAACGTTCAATATTACCTGCGTTATCTATTATTGATGATGATATTAGTGCGCCATTACGTGAAGAAGAATTAGCGAAAGCGTGTGATTTTTCAGCTACTTATTTTTCTCGATTATTTCATACTACGATGGGTGTAACATTAAAGCAGTATATTATTCAAAAACGATTAGATTTAGCTTGTGGATTATTAAGTTCTGATCGTGAAAAAATCGCATCAGTGGCGGTTTCTGCAGGCTTTAAAGATGTGTCTTATTTTTCCCGAGTATTTAAGAAACACATCGGGTGTTCGCCTGGAAAGTTTAGGTCAAATAATTATAAAAAATCATAGTCGGTTGATGATCATTTACAGATTATGGAGGAGTTGTTTATAACTTAATTATACTTCTTTTGATTATCTGATAAATGATAACATTTCATGAATTACTTGTTGCTAGTAAATTACGTCACTTTGATGATATTAAGCATAAGGGTAATTTTATTCCCGACACATTTTCTGTATTGCAACAATAAAAAAGCGAATAAACGTATATCAGTCTGGATAGGGTGTTACCGTCATCACTGCATATACCGCCAGAATGGATTGTTATCGAGTCAGAAATGGTGTGGTGAATTTATGGCGTTTTAATCCTAAGGTTTAGCCTTTTAAATAAATACGTTATGCTAGTGGTGTTTTTTTACTTATTAGTGATGTCATAATGACTAAAGCTTCATCGCACAACGGCAACCAACATTCACTCTCTGAAACCCGCTTTTGGATTCAACGTTTAAGCAAAACATCTATTCGTGCACTACATATCTTAGGTGTTGCTATATCGAGTGGCGGCTTTATTTTCGGCCTTGATAAAACGCTATGGCTCAATTGGTGGTTGTTAGCTATATTTAGTGGCCTCTTAATGATGGTACAAGAAGTTTATCGTTCAAAGTTGTGGTTAATTCAACTTAAAGGCGTATTGACCTTTGTTAAACTGGCCTTACTGGCTTCAATTACGTTAGTGCCTCAGCAACAACCCCATATTTATGTTACCGTTTTATTACTTTCAGTCTTTATTGCTCATGGTCCTGCGGGATTACGCCATTATTCAATTTGGCATCGACGCGTTCTTCATGAGCCAAAAGGTGGAAGAAAAAAGAATCTGAATGGATAGTCCGATTATTAACGTTGATCCCGTTTTTTTATGTTTTTATTACAACCGAGTCAGCAAAATTCTATCACAGTTAGTACACTAAAAAAGGATAAGTGGATTGGGATATCGGCATGATTAAATATTGGGTGTTATATTTATTGTTTGCAGTTGTGTTTGTTGGTGTTGTGCGAATAGTAGACCGAATTCATAATGATCACTTATTGATGCAGACGAAAGACTCGGTGTATTTAGATAATGATAAAGAACGTGCACAATTTGTCTCGGAAATTGTACATAAATATATATTAAAGCCCGATCAATCTTTATCGGTAAGTGAAGATGGCTTATCTCCTTATATTTATGGCTATGCAGATTTAAATAATAACGGTAGTGATGAAGTCTTTATCCTTATGCAAAATGAAGAGTATTGTACTGAAAAAGGCTGTCAGGGGTTTTTATTTAGCCATGTTCAAAAAAAATTAGCACAATGGAAAAACATTTATCAACCAATTTTAGTGGCAGATGAATCACATAATGGGTGGCGTGATATTTTAGTTGCTGATGATAATAAAATGTACCGTCTTGAATATAATACAGGTCATTACCTTACCGATGTAAATAAAGCGCCTGAGTTTAATAATCACCAGCAAGCATTAGTGGCGGTAGGATTAGCATTAGATAGCCAATATTACCGTAACGGTGGTAGTAATTTAGCGCTCAATTATTCACAACCTATTTTCGACTGCCAGCAGTGTTTCTTATTTAGCTTTAATCGTTATGAAGAATCAGATAAAAATTATTATTTATCTGTTAATACTGATGATAAAACAGTAATGCCATATCCTTAATCTAATTACACAATATAATAAGTGGCATGATTTCAATATAAAGAGTGTATCTATTTGTTACAAAGGGTAATAGTGTAATGCATTGATTTTAAGGAAGTTATAATATAAAGGATTTCTTTTTAGATTTGCTTATTTATCTCATTATAGCTATTGCTTATAAAGATAACTCAATATATATACGGCTGATATTTATAATAAAAATAATTGATTAGGTGTATATTGTGGCAAATAAAAAGTTGATTGCGTTGGCTATATCATCAGCTCTTTTGATGGGGTGTAATGGCAGTAGTGATTCAAGTGATCCTATTCCACCACCACCGGTTGTTGATCCTGAAACCCCTGAAATTATTCCACCGCCAGTGGTTGATCCTGAAGAACCTGAGGTTATTCCAGCGGCAACAGGTGTTTTTTCGCTTAATGGTGCCATCAATTTTGGTGCGAGTGTACTTTGTAATGGTGCTCCTGCGACTGAGTTCATCGTTAATGATGGTGAGACGATTGTTTGTTCATTGGAAAACGTTGAATTAGCGACATTTAGCGATGTTCAATTACAAGCAACGAAAACTGGCGTAAAAGAAAAAATCAAGCAATTGACACTGGCAGAGTCTGATCGGTTTGTAGCTTTTGCTAATGATGCTCGTGTTAATGCCATTGCGAATACACAAGCATTGCTCAATAAAATGGCCGTTGTAAGCGATAAGATTATTGATTTTAAATTATCAGCAACGGATCTATTACGGTTTGATAATTTCTATAATTCTGATGATTTATTATTACCAAGTGCTGAATTTAATGCGTTGATTAGCGATAAATTAGAAGAAAGTACAGAAACTGACAATAAACCATCTACGCATGAACCTGAATCTCATCCTGTTGTTACACCAGGAACGAGTGATGATTTAAACAGCGGTTTTGTTAGTGCAAATGCAGAGCAAAATTTAACTTATCAGCCAACAAAAATGATCTTAACTGATGGTTTTTTACGTGATCTTGATGGCCAACCTATTGTTGGCGTTGATTATTACAGTTCATCTGGGCGTGGACAAACTGATGCTGACGGTAAATTTAGCTTTAGCTGGGGCGAAAGTGTTGCCTTTGGTATTGATACCTTTGAGCTAGGTGAACTTAAAGCTAATAAAACACAATTTACAGTAAACGACCTAGCCGAAGGGTATGCTGGACGTAATATTGCACGTTTATTACAACGTTATTCTGCATCAACTGATCATATTGAGATTACCGATCAGGTTCATAATGTGTTTGCACAATACCCAAATGTGATTAATGAAGCGTTAAATATTGAGCTTTCTGAATCTGTTCAGTTAGACAATTTGAATCAGGTTTAGCACAACTGATCGATAGTGCTATTTGTGGTAATAATTGCCAAGCCAATGTGCTTTTTTCACCGTTATCATTTCCGCGTACTGCAGCAGTAATGGACAAGAATATCCAAACTGATATTAATAAGCTTTGGGGGGCGAGTTCTGACGCGGTGAAGAATGGTTGGAAGCCTGTTACTAAATTTCACGTATTTACTGATGAAACGTGGTTCTATGGCAGTTCTGGTAATGCGCGCGGTCAAAGTGCAATTAATATATCTAATAGTGCTTTTCCAATTCTAATGTCACGTAATGATAATAATTATTGGATCAAGTTTGGTGATAAAAAAGCATGGGATGAAAAAAGCCTAGCTTATATTACTGAAGCACCGTCAACGGTCGTTCCTGAAAATGTGACAGCTGATACTGCAACCTTTAACTTACCATTTATTAGTATCGGTGAATTAGGGGCAGGTAAAGTTATGATGGTCGGTAATAATCGTTATAACAGTATTTTAGTATGTCCTGATAGTTATAGTTGGAATGACGGTGTTGATAACAATGGCGTATGTTGGCAGCGTAAAGATCGTGCGAATGATAGTGAAGATATGGGAAATTTCTTTGCAAATACTTTCCGTTATTTATTAGGTGATAGCTATATTAATACTACAGCACCGATTACGGTTGGCACCAATATATCACATGTTTATTTTCGTCAAGCTGGGCATCAACAGATCGGCCGTTCGGCAGAGTTTAAAGCAGATAAGCGCTTTAATCTAAATATAGAGCAAGTTACCGATTTCAGTTCAGTTGATCCTGAGATAATGCCATTAGTGATTTTAAACGGTTATGAGTTCTCAACTATTACGGGCAGTTATACAGTACCAACTGTTGCGGATATTAATAAGCCTAAACTAACAGAGCAAGATGTTTCTGGATTGCTGAGTTATGTTGAGCGTGGCGGTAATATTCTAATAATGGAAAGTATTGCTTCGCAACCGAAAGATGAGTTTGCACGTTTATTGGATGGTGCAGGCATAGCATTAAATGGACATTCAGTTATCGCTAATGGTCCAAGTTTTGGCTATCCCGATCGTGTACGTGCACAACGTGAACATGGTTTTTGGGTTATTGAACGTTATGAGTCAGCAAAAGATGAAGTCAGTGGCGAGATAAAGCCACCATACACGATTAAAGATGGCATCGTTATTTGGGATTTCATTGCTAATAATAAACCCGATGATAAGCCAACGTTAGAAGTTGCAAAGAAAGTTATCACTAATAATACAGGCGAAAACGAAACGATAGTGGCATTTATTGATACATATAACAAAAAACCGTCAGAGATCGAGGCTGAAAAACAAAAATTATTAGCCATATTTAGTGATGGAGAATTTGGTTATCAAGAATGTCGCCTGAGTGATTATCACTATGAGGTTAATTGCTTAGAGTATCGACCTGGTACAGGAATTGGAACGGATGGAGGGATGTATACTCCACGTTACCAAGAGTTAGATCTTAATGAAGCGACAGCTAAAGCGATGGTAAAAGCTGCCGATCTTGGAACCAATATCGAGCGTTTATATCTGCATGAATTGTATTTCCGTACAAAAGGAAAACAAGGTGAGCGTTTAACCAGTGTTGATCTAAATCGTATTTATCAAAATATGACAGTATGGCTGTGGAATAATCTTGATTACCGTTATGAGCCCGGTGTTAATAATGATGAATTGGGCTTTAAGCGTTTCACCGAATTTTTAAATTGCTATGGTGATCAAGCGCCAAGTCAAACTGCGTGTAGTGATGAATTAAGCCAGAGTCTTATTGATAACAACATGATTTATGGTGCTAGTAGTAATGTTAATGCTGACTATCAAGGTTGGATGAACCCAAGCTACCCACTGAACTATATGGAAAAACCATTAACGCGTTTAATGTTGGGTCGTTCATATTTTGATTTAGATATTAAAGCCGATATTCGTCAATACCCAGGGGAAGCGAAAGGTTCATCAGCAGCAAATGTCGATGTTGATTTATCAAATAATACCGTTGCATGGTACGCGGGCAATCGTCAATCAACTGGTCAATGGGCTGTGGCACATCAGCCATTTACTATTTCAGTACAAGGAAACAGTAATCCAGTGACAATCACGGTGGCTTTAGCTGACGATCTAACTGGACGTGAAAAACATGAGTTGGGTTTACAGCGTCCTCCGCGTATTTCTAAATCATTTACATTACCAGCAGGTGGTTCAACAGAATTTACTGCGCCATACGGTGGTTTGATTTATGTATCAGGCAATGAAACAGGGAAGGTTAGTGTTAGCTTAAACGGAACGGTTGATGCGCCATGGTACAAAAATAATGCATGGGTAAATAATATAGATTCAGTGGCTCCAATTGGTGAAATTGAATCAAATAGCTTTATTTATACTGCGGTAGCAAAAAATCTACAAGCGAGTAATTATGGCGGTAGCCCACAGCAATTTGCGCAAGAGTTAGATGTTTTTGCTGAAGGTTTAAATGATTTTTATGCGCGTGATGAAATTAATGGTGAAGGTACAGGACGTCATAAAAAAGTAACCGACACGACATTGCCGAATAATAAGCATCATGTGGTTAACGACGTTGCTATTTCAATTGGTGCCGCACACTCAGGCTATCCTGTTATGAATATCAGTTTTGATACTAACAGCAGTGATATTAAAATGTCACCATTAAATAGCTGGTTGTTATGGCATGAAGTTGGCCATAACGCAGCTGAAGCACCATTTAATGTTGAAGGTTCTACTGAGGTTGTAAACAATATTCTAGCTCTTTATATGCAGGATAAACATCTGGGTAAAATGGCGCGTGTTGAGCAAGATATTCGTATGGCACCTGCTTTTGCTAAATTAGATTATGCTTGGGCTGCTGGTGGTAATGGCGAACGATTAGTGATGTTTGCTCAATTAAAAGAGTGGGCTGAAATTGAGTTTGATATTACTAAAGCAGTTAAAGGTAAGCTACCGAGTTATTATGTTACTGATGTTGATGGCATGAAGGGCTGGAACTTATTTAAACTAATGCACCGCCTAACGCGGGGTGGCTTAGAAGATAATATGCAATTACCAATGCCTAATGCCTGCCAATCTACTCAAGGTTTGAGTAAAGGTGATCAATTAATGGTATGTGCCTCTTATGCAGCACAAGCTGATTTAAGTGGCTTCTTTAGTGCTTGGTCACCAGGCTCTAAAGCTTATATGATCCCTGGCGCGACAGAACCTTCTTATGAAGGGGGAGTTACACCTGCTGGACATGCGGCAGTCAAAGCATTAAAGCTTGATGAACCAAAGCATGATCCATTACAAATTAATTCAGTAACAGTACGTCAAATGAATTAAATAACGTAAATATAGATGGTGTGAAAAATAAAACCGCGTATCTGAATGATGCGCGGTTTTTATTTATCAGTAATAAATGTATGAATTTAACCGACAACAAAAGCCCGTTGATAAAGCATCCATGCAGTAAGCTGTTGAATGTCTTTTTCGATTAATGCACATAACATATCTTCAGGGATAGGCGTTGTTTCTGTATAAAATGGAGGCATCTCGCCATGTTTACAACGATCAGGAAATGTCTGTTTTATCCATTGTAATTGGTTGACCCAGTGAGAGGTTGATTGTGGTTTATCGGATTGGATACCTAATTTGGTTGCTAATAATAATGCATCATTTAAATGTTGAATTAATACTAATAAACTTAGCCAGTCTTGTGATGTACGAGGGCTTAAGTTAGGCTCTTTGAGTAAATTCATAACCTCGCCGTTTAGCGCATAATAACGTTGCTGGCTTTGGTATAAATTGATTTTTTGTTCCCATTGCGGTTTGTTTAATACAGCCACATATAATATTTGAGACTTTATCATGCTAGCTGTGTGGCGATCTAGCCATGTCATCGTCCAACTTGGCGCAATAAAATAATTCACCGAAAATGCGATAGTTACTCCAAATAATGTATCGATAATGCGATAAAAAGACACATAAGTATTATCAGGAGATAACAAACTGATCGCGAATACAATCATTGATGTTAACCAAAATACATGGATGTCATAACGCTCTTTGTGATAAGACGTAAAAGAGAAAAAGACCGAAATACTGGTTAATAATAAAACGTATTGTGGCGGCACAAAATATAAACAAACAAAGCAATAAATTCCCCCTAAAGCCGTACCAGAAAAACGATTCCAAATGCGGTGATTAGTGATTGCCATTGATGAGGTCAGCAACACAATAAAGGCTGTTAGTGAGATCCAATAACCTTGTGGTAAATGATAAAATTCAGTTAAAAATTGCGTTACAGCTAATGTTACCGCAATTTTTCCAGCATGACGCCACTCTTTAGAATTAAATTTAAGAGCAAGGCGAAAATCACTAATAAATGCTTCACTGTCATTGGTAAATAAATAGATATTTTTACTATTATCGGGTGATGAAAAAGTATCAAAATTATAACAACGTTTAAAGTTTTCTATTATATCAATAATATAAACTGTATTTTTGTATTCATTAGTTGCAAATGTTGCAGTGATTTGTTGTTTTTTTCTTAATTGGTCGGTGGCTTTTTCTATCCAACCAAATAGTTTAATTCGTGTGGTTGTATGAATATCAAAGCTGAGTACCCGCTCTAAACAAATAATATACTCAGACATTTCTAATAAACGTTGCAGTTCTATTTTTATTTGTAGGGCACGCTTAGACGATGAAACAGAATTGCTGTAATACGCTAAATTGTGGGCACTTTGATAAAAGAATTGTCGTCTTGCCGCTAACTGTGTTTCATCATTAGATAATCGTAATTCATCAAGCCAGTCAGCCAATGCATTGTGCACTGTTACTGTGTGTTGATGCAAAATACGTCCTTTAAAAAAAGGCCATAGCATTAAAGATGAGAGCATGACACATAAGCCAGCAAAGATATTCGCCATCAGCACAATAGTTAAACTATCGCCTACAGAGGCAAAATGAATCGCCATAATGTAGATAAAACCAAAGTTATAGCCAAATAAGCGAATATGAGGGCGTTGATTAGACATTAAGCCATAAATAATGGCGATTGAACATAATGTAATAGCACTTAACCACATATAGCTAAAGACTAAAAACGCCAAATAAGTTGCAACAACGGTGATTATGATGGAAATAGACAGTATTTGTAATCGTTTTAAATAGGGTAGATTGCGAGCTTGAACGCCAAGTAACCATGCTGTAATCAAGCCTGATATACCGGCACTAGTAAAACCTAAGCTATAAAACACACCTAGACTGACTAACATTGGAATGGTTATACGAATAGAGTCGGGAATATCTGCTGCATTGGAAAACCAGCGGCTAAACATAGTCGTTAACGTTGTTATTTTCATGATGGCGGCTTGTTAATAATAAAACATGCTGATACGTCAAAATATAGCGATAAAATAAGCTAAAATGAGGCGTAGAATATAATAAATAATGCAATACAAGTAATGCGTTATTGGTAATGTTACAGAATGGTATTAGTTAAAAAATAAGCAGTGCATCATACGAAGCACTACTTATTTATAAATTTATGCTGATTTTATTAATAGCTGACCAAGGTAATTCATTGCAAAAGCTGCATCTTGTGCCGCGGTATTCACTTTAGTAATTAATTGTTGTGCACGTTCATCGTCATCTTTTAAGCTGATGCTTATCTTTTTAACTAGCTGCTCAGCCATTTCTGTTTTTTGTTTACAGTCATTAAATAATGCAGAAATAACGGCAATATCTATTTCACCACCTTTTGCAAACAAATTAGCAGCAATGCTATACACAGTGTGAAATTGGTTCGCTGTGTCTTTTTTTCCAGCTTCAACATCTTTAGCCCACTCCGTAGACCATGTTTTAAAAATAACGGCAAGTTGTGGGTTAGGTTGCACTTGTATTGGTTGCATTATGTTGTCCTTGAAGTGGTTATACCTAGCATAGTAATGCAGCTTATAACGGGTTTAAAGTGCAATTTTTAGAAAGTGATATCATCGAGTGAATTTAATAATAGTTGGCTATTTTTACCGCATAAAATGGTTGCCAACTGTACAATAGTGGGGTGGGTGTCACATAATTTAGTTATATCTATCATTTTACATCAAGATCTTTGAGAAATTGCTTGCATGAGACACTGTAACGTTTTACGTTAAATTTAGCCCTTGGCAGTAGTGATAGCCAAATAGGTGCTAAGGAGAAACTCATGATTAATGTGAACTTCGAATTGGCAAAACAAGCATATGCTAAAGTGCTAATGTATCCTTATGGTGGTGATATTGAACAGCATGAATATACAGCACTACGTGTCTTCCGTTGGGATTTGGCACGAGTTGGCAAGCCAATTGATAAAGCCTTTGATTTAAGACTGCAAGCTAGTGGTTATCGAAAAATAGCAACACAGCCTGCAAAAGCCCATCGTCCACTTCCTGCGTGTGTTTTAGCGCAAATGAGTGAAAGCTGGAAAAGCCAACATGGTTACCTATAATGTTTAAATATGCCTAAGGCTAAAGAATTTATTTCTTTAGCCTTTTTTATTTTTATCTAAATATTATTAATGCTTAAAATAAAGATAAAAAAAACCAGCCATTACTGACTGGTTTCAATATAGAGATACTATCTGATTATTTTATTTATCAAACGTGTTGCCATTTGCTTCACGTGCTTCTGCAATAGTATCAGGGTGCCACGCCCCTTCAATATCTTTTAGTTCTTTAAACTTAGAGCGATCAAATTCTGGTGTTTTACCTGCTTTAAGCTGTTCTTCATAATCTTTGATGACTTTAATTGCTAACCCCGAAAGGAAGATTAAGGCAACAATATTAACCAGTGCCATTAAGCCCATAGAAACGTCTGCTAGACTCCAAACAACAGGAAGTGAAGCTACAGCACCAAACATTACCATGCCTAATACCGCAAGACGGAACAGGAATAAGCCTTTTTTGGTATTGCCGTTTAAGAACATAATGTTTGTTTCTGCATAGGTGTAGTTTGCAATAATCGATGAGAAACAAAATAGTAATATAGCTGAAGTAATGAAATAGGTCGTCCAATCACCTAATTGATTACTCAACGCTTGCTGAAGCAAGCCAATACCAGTAGCTGCATCTGGTGAGTTCATTACGCCTGATAGCATGATCATCGCTGCCGATGCTGTACAGATCACAATAGTATCAACAAACACACCTAGCATTTGTACAAAGCCTTGTGAAGCCGGATGATTAGGGTTTGGTGTTGCACTTGCCGCTACGTTAGCCGCTGAACCCATGCCTGCTTCATTTGAAAATAGACCACGAGCAATACCACTTTGCATTGCTTGTGAAGCGGTAAATGCTACACCACCTGCAACTGCTTCATGCCAACCAAAGGCACTTTTCACAATAAGAGCAAGTACGGCTGGTAGTTCAGTAATGTTCATTGCAACGATAACTAATGCAATCGCTAAATAGCCAACCGCCATTATTGGAACAATTTTTGTTGATGCGGTCGCAACACGGCGTAAGCCACCCATAATAAAGAAGGCAGTAAAGACAACAATAACGATGCCTTGTGTTGTTTCATCCCACCCAAAAGAGTGGTGCAGTGCGTCTGTGATGGTATTTGCTTGGACGGCATTGAAGACAAAGCCGAAAGCTATAATAAGACAAATTGAAAAAAGAGTACCCATCCAGCGTTTGCCAAGACCTTGCTCCATATAATAAGCGGGGCCACCACGGTATTGACCGTCAACGTCTTTTACTTTGTAAACTTGTGCTAAGGTTGATTCAATAAACGCTGTTGCCATACCAAAGATAGCAATCAACCACATCCAAAAAATCGCACCAGGGCCACCAATGGTTAATGCAACCGCAACGCCTGCCATATTACCGGTGCCAACACGAGCTGCCATTGATGTACAAAAAACTTGATAAGAGCTAATGCCATTTTCTATTTCACGGCCGCTTTTTAATACATCGATTGAATGACGGAATTGACGTATTTGGATAAAACCAAGACGGACACTGAAATAAACTCCTACACCAACTAATAAATAAACAAGAAGTTGGCCCCATAAAACGCCGTTTACTGAACCAATAATTGCCATCAAGGTGTCATTGATTGAGTTCAGTATATTTCCATTCGTAGAAATCATATTTTTTCCTGTTAATAAAACTATGTAATCTTGAAGGACTACTTAGTGAAGAGGGACATTCGTTACTTGTGAGTGCTCTTGCTATCGGTTTCTATAATAGGTTTTTTATTGCTTATAATTTGTAATATACAGGGGTATTATTTATTACAATTATTAAACATGTAACCGATTTCATTGTGATCTAAGGCGATGCAAGGTAGCACAAAAAATCAAAAATCCAAGGAGACTTATATCACAAAAAAAGAATTATTACCATGTAACACGTTACATCGATAGTGTGGCGTCGTGTTTTTATTCTTTTTAATCAATATGTTGAAAAGAAGCACGGTTGGAGTTATAGGGATGCTATTGTACGATGTGCATTATCGTATGTTGAGATTTGACCATTAAAAAAAGTCGGCGCTATATTTTTATTTATCATCTTATTTATTCGTTTGATCATCGTTTTACGAGATAAATTATAGCAATTAAGGCGTCTGGTATAGAAAGTTAGGCATTATAGATAATAAGAGAGTGATAGAATTAATTACTCTCTTATTATCGTGAAAATTCAAATATGAGAATGTTTACTTACCTGCAGCCTCAATATGTATTTTCTTATGACAATTACCGTAGAAGGGACGACCTTTAGGACCTGATTCAAGTAACGATTGAACACTATTGTTAACATTAAATGATTTACCAATGTTCAATCTAACTTCATTCAGATACTTACCTTGGCTACAGGATAAACTGATACGATCAACGGCATCTGCACCGAAATGAGAGATCAGATTCTTTTTAAAGCTAGCCGTTGAGACATTATTACCAATATTTTCTTTGATAAATTGACCAATTGCTGAAGCATCGACTTTCTCAACGAGCTTAGTTGCTGTTAAAAAGTAGTCATTAGCATCGAGGTTTTGACAAACACCATGTTTTTTCCACTCATATTCACCAAATTTTGTTTGGTAGTAAAAATTTGGCATCCATGGTGATATTTCTTTGATTGTCGATGCTGAAAGATCGAGACGAGAATAACGATCACAATAACCATATTTTGTGCCACAGCTGGCTTTATTTGGCCATAATCCATGTAGGGTTAAATTAGTGATGCTTAATTTACCGTCATTAATGGCTGTACATTCAGGCTTATTACCTCTGTAGTTAACATGTTCACAAAATCCAGGTTGCCATGTTAATGCTAATACATATGAATCAAAGTCGTTGCGGGTGTCACAACTTTTTGATGATGCTTTTAATGAAGTAGAAGTAGAAGTAGAAGTAGAAGTAGAAGATTTAGAGAGATCATCACTATTAAACTGTGCTGTACCACATGATTTACTGACCCAACGCATAGCAGGAGATGCGTTGGGAATAAGTATTTGGATCCAATCAAATTCTTTTTCATTAATAGCTTTGATTGCATATTGCTTGTTGTTAACAAGTTGAGTGTTATCTGGGTTGGTTTGCTTACGAAAAGACTGGTATGCCTCACAAGTGCCATTTGAGGTAAAGCTACCTGATGATTGAATTGATGCATTTGCAGCAAAACTAGATAAAGAAATGATATTACCGACAATAACGGTAATTAAAAGAGAATGAGAACGCACAGTTTGCCTATTATGAAATGATAAATTTGGGCTAACTATAGTTGATTATTCCTCTTTTATTAAGAGGAATTAGATACAGTATTGGATAATAATATGTGATGTTGTACGAGAAACCGAGTCAAAAAGGACATATATTCAATTTAGAGTGAATAAATTGACGATTTTTTTTAAATTAGTGTTCACAATAAAGCTAAGTCAGAGTAATATTCACGGAAGTAGCGTCCCCTGTTACACGAAAATGAAAAGATCAATTATAATAAAAGAGTCTTTAATGTGAAAATATCACTTTAAAGTGTGTTGGTGGGAAAACACCAATCTCATTTATTCATCTGAGGTTATTAATTTCATTTAGCTAAATATAGAGCAATGTTAAATTTTCATATTAAGGTTGTTCATTTTATCAATGCATGCTTTGCAATTTCATGTTCAAAGCAAATTTGTATTATTATCCGAGGTTATTAATGGACAGTTTCGCAGCTGCAGAAAAAGCGCTCAGTGCGATGTTAAAAAGTGTAGAAGCAACAGGTGAGGCAAAGGAAGCTCGTGTTGACTATCGTCAAATTTTAATTGATTTTGCTGATGAAGTACCAGGTCGCCAAAAAGCAGTAATCAAGCGTATCCCCCTACAAAAAATAAATAACCTGATTGCTGTTCTACATGAGTTTAAACAAGAATCACGTCATTCCCGTATGATTGAGATTTTAGCGATGATGGAAAAAGATGATGTGTCACCACACGATCTTGTTATTGAAAATTTACCTAATCAAGCTGAATAGCGATATAAATCAATGATTAAACTTAAATGTTTAGTTATTGCAATATAATTATGTTTATACTGCCAATGTTTTAATACTATATTTATTGGTAATTTCGATTACAGCCTTCTTATTTTAATATAGTAAGTTACATTTTTATATTAACCACTTATTCAGTATACAGAGCTAGTTATAGTAGTTCTGTATACTCTCGCCTTATTTTTCATTATTAAGCTCGTATTATTGTCGTTTATTGGTGCCTTATAATTAAACGTTGTTTTATTTTAAAGGTGCTATTTTGTAAGCCATCAATTTATAAAGCAATTTGTTTGTGTTATTAATAAATATTATTTCAATTTAGTGGCTACTAAGGATTCCATGTGAGTAATATAAACTGTGATGAACCTTTTATTAAAGCTCAACACATTACTAAGTCTTATCATGATAAAAAAGCATTAGAAAACATTAGCTTTAGTTTATCTAGTGGGCAAGTCCTTGGTTTACTTGGCCATAATGGTGCAGGTAAATCAACCTTAATTAAAACTTTGCTGGGTATGCATAGTTGTACCGGCGCATTGAGTATTTTTAATTTATCGCCTGAAAAAAATCGCGACAAAATAGTTAAACATCTTGCTTATATTTCTGATGCTGAGTCTTTACCTGAATGGATGACAGTAAAGCAATTAATGGCATATACCATGGGTGTCCATCCGCGTTTTGAACAACAAAAGATGGTTCAGTATTTAGCGCAAACTAAGATTAAGCTTAATAGTAAAATAAAAGCCTTATCAAAAGGTATGAAAGTGCAGTTACATTTGGCGTTGGTGATGGCAACGAACGTCAATGTGCTTATTTTAGATGAACCGACATTAGGGCTTGATCTTATGTATCGTTCGACATTTTATCGTACCTTGATGGCATGGTTTGCAGAAGGTGAGCGAGCATTAATCATAGCGAGCCATGAAGTGAATGAGATTGCACATTTGCTGACAGATGTTTTAGTACTTAAAAATGGCCAAGCGGTATTACAAGCGCCACTATCTTCATTAGCGAGCGAATTTACTATTTTATCGGTGAATGATGAACATATTACCGCTGCCAAACAACTCAACCCACTAACGGTTAATTGTCAATTAGGCCAATATCGATTGTTATTTGAAGATGCTGATATTTCTCAATTGGCATTGTTAGGTGATATTAGCCAACCCAGCCTTGCTGATATATTTTTAGCGAAACAGCAGGAGACCGTACAATGAAACAGAGTTATACCTTAGTAAGAAATGAATTATTAGAGCATAAAATAATTATACGGTTACCCCTATTTTTAGCGTTATTTGCAACGCTATTAGTGGTTATGGTTTTAAGTAATATTAATGATTTCTCTTTTAATATTCAGATGAATAATATTGATGGTTGGCAACCGCCAATTGTCGCCTCATCATTTGCAGGTGTTGTCGGATCGGTCTCTTTTTTCATTGCTGGTATTATTTCATTGCTGAGTTTTTTTACTTATTCAGCGCGAGCGCTTGCAAAAGAACGTAAAGAAGGCACGTTGGCTTTTTGGCATTCAATGCCCGTGAGTGATAGTAAAGCAATAGCGATTAAGTTATTGGTCGCACTTGTCGTTATTCCATTACTTTCATCATTATTCTTATTGTTTGTGGATGTTGCTGTATGGCTTGTTGCTATGTGGATGATGCCTGCAGATATGCTGGCTGAGAATTCACTTTCTTTTGTTGCTATTGTATTGCACTGGAGTCAGTTTATCTCAATGATGGCGGCAATGAGTTTAGCGTTATTGCCGATTGCCTGCATAATTTTTTGTGCTTCTCAGTTAACAGAGCACCCATTGTTAGTGTTGTTTGTTGCAATAACACTCATTAAGTTCATTAGTTACATGTTGTTTGATTCAATGGCAATAGGGGGGTGGTTAAACAGCGTCAGTAATTTGGCATTTAATATTTTAACCAGTGATCAGCCTTGGCATACATTAGTAAGTATAGGAACGATAACATTATTAGGGTTATTAATTGCTGCGGTAGGTCTATTTAAGACAAGTGTTTATTTAAGAAGCGGTGATTAAATTTGAAATATTATTATTAATGTTATTAAAAAAGAGAATGTAGAGCTACATTCTCTTTTATTTAACTTATAACTGAGGATGATTATTTTATTTTATATATACCTAAGTATATTGGAACAGTTATAAATAATATATTTAACAATTAAGCTGCAGAAACAGACTCAATGTATTGTACTTCATTTTTATATTTACGAACGTTGCGAGATAGTGTGCCTTTTGGTAGCTCATAACGCTTCTCTGCTTCGTAGCTTGATAGCCCATCAAACACGACTGCAGCAACAGCAACGCGTTGGTTTTCTGATTTAAAGATACGTTGTGCGATTAAATCATATTGTGTATTTGTCATAGTCTTGCCTATTTTAATTTTTAAGAGCGGGATAATGGTCTTTCCAATTCGTCCACTCAATGCTTGAAAAACGGTCGACTTGTTAGATATATAACAAGTAAACAAATGCTGTTAGCAAGACAATAGCAATGTGAACCTTAACAGAAGATTAATAGAATTATTATTATGGTTTAATTTCGCATTAAAAATAGAAACTTAAAATAAAAAGCTTCTGTTTTTAATCAAAAAGTAGTTAATTTCATCTTGTTTTTAAATAAGGAATATTAGATTGAATATATGCAGTAAAATAAAGGGAGGCTGAACCTCCCTTTATTGTATTGTTTTAAGTTAATTACCCAATAAGGCGTAATCCATTGGGCAACGCATCACCAAATACGCGTTTGGTTTCTGCTTCTGTCAATATTTTGACCTCAGATACCATTTCGATCCAACTATCAGGGGCTTTGCTTTGTTTTAACTTAGTAATGACTTGTTGGCGTAGTTCATCGCTAATGTCTAGTGTGCGATCGCCTGTCATACGCGTCATCATTACTGCAGCAAAACCAATGTATGACTCTTTACGCCAATCATAATTCATTAGTTCTGGTAAGCAGTAAGAGACATGCTCAGCTGACAATAGGTTATGAACACTGCCATAGAAAGGTGAACGTGTTGCAATGCGGCCAATAGCCCACCAATGTGCTTGTGCATATTGGGTTTTCTGTAAACGACCAAATAACCACTCAATCAGCTGTAGCTTCTTATCAAACGGTAAGTGCTCTAAAGAAGCCGCTAAGCGTACCATGTCTTCGTAGCTACGTTCTTGGAGCTCTTTATTAAGCTTAGCGTTACGACTTGCGCCAGGCGTAATGTATTTAGCGATGTCTTTATAGATAACAAGCTGTTGTTCTTGCGATAAGCCACCAGCGACACGACGCCAGAATATCCACCAATCACACCAAGTTTGAGTATTGGTATCAAATTGAATCCCGTGTTGATATAACTGCCAGATCTGCTCCATACGATATTCATCCGCAGGATAGCCAAAGCCTGGACGCATAGTAAAGCCCGTAAGTTTTAACCAATTACGTTCATGAAGATCAGAGCGTCGACGACGTTTCTTACTATCAAGTAACGCATTTGCTAGTTCACGTAAACATGGCGTTTCCCATGCGTCACGTTTGCCCAAGATTTTATCAAGATCATTACGTAATGTTTTTACTGCTTTATTATCTGCGGCTTTAGTGCCACCAAAGACTTTTTTAATCGCATCAATGGCATCAGGCATGCGTGCTGGAAGTTCACTTTCTGCAAGCGTGCTATCACTGTCATTGTTAGTACGATTTAATCGGGCTAAGTCTTTACGAATAGCAAATTCAACTTTCCAACGTTTGCCATTATCATTAAGGCTAACTGCTTCAATTTGCAGGGTGCCTACTTCAGTTAGCTGGCAAGCTAGGGTTACTTCTTCACGATCTTTTTGGTTCGCAGCCAGTAGGTCACGATCACGATCACTGTCTAAGGTTGCAATGAACGGCGGCAGGCTAATATAACCATCACCGACGATTTCAATCAGTTCACCAACATCGTGATGCTTATCATTCGTTGAGGAAACTAAGTTAAATCGTACTGGCTCACCTAATGTTAATGCAAATTTACGGTGAGTTAGCGTAATTTCGACACCTTCTTCAATTCCCTTTGGTAATAAACAAATTCCTTGCTTGGTACCTTTGTTTTCACCAATAGTGAGGAAAAATGAACGGGCAGAACCACCACCAATTTTGAGTTGTGCGCCATGACGTGCTTTGGCATAAGCAACAGCGCCAAAGGCAACCGCTAAATCAGGGTGGAGGTTTTTAAGTTCAGTAACTGGAGCACCGCGCCAGCGAGAAATAATATCTAGCGTACGTGCTGACAGTAGGGGGCTGTTAAACACACCACCATTGAGCAGTACGGCAACTGGAATTGCAGGTTGATCATCACTAATAATGATTGAATCAGGGTGATGCAGGTTAAAATCATTAAACGCTTCACGACAGACATTGTCATGCAGATCAATAAATTGTGCTACATGCTTACTGATAGCTGGATCCGCTGCATAGGGAAGTCCAAACTCAACCATCGCTGCTTGACGTTGGTTCGGTTGATCTGTAAATGCGGTGATAGGGAAAAAGCCATCAAGGGCGATGCTATGCACTTCTTCACGGTTTAGCTCAATACTTTTAGCACCACCAATCAAACGTGAGCCACTGCCTAGCATGGTTACTTTGGCGTTATCTGGCGCATTACCTGATAATAACTTTTCTTTCACTTTTCGCGTTTGCTGAATTAGCTTTGATAACGCGGCAGGGCTGAGTTTTTTAGATTCGCCATGTAATCGTTGTTCGGCAACGTGTGCTAATGCTAAATCGAGATTATCGCCGCCTAACATTAAGTGATCGCCAACCCCAATACGATCAAGGGTCAATTTACCTTCATCAGTGCCGACTTTGATTAAACTTAAATCGGTAGTACCACCGCCGACATCGCACACCATCAATAATGGAATGTCTTTTAATAATTCATCAGCTTGTTGACGGTTTTGGGCATACCAGTCGTAACACACCGCTTGTGGCTCTTCCAGTAGTAATACTTTCTTTAATCCTGCCAATTCTGCAGCTTCTAGTGTCAGTGCGCGTGCTGACTCATCAAAAGAGGCCGGAACGGTAATGACCACTTCTTGTTGGGCAAGTTTGTCATTTTTATGATGATAGTCCCACGCTTGGCGGACATGATTAAGGTAACTTGCACTAGCAATAACGGGCGAGACTTTCTTTACATCAGACGTTGAGGCCGTTGATGACCAAGGTAATATTGCTTCATTACGATCAACATGTTGATGTGATAACCAACTTTTCGCACTGACAACTTGGCGACCTTCAACTTTTGCACCTAACTCACGCGCAAATTCACCAATAATGACACTTGGAATTTCACCGTTTACAGGCTCAGCATTCCAAGGTAATACTAATTGAGTGGCGTCCATTTCACCTTCCGCTGGATGATAACGGAATGAGGGCAAGAGAGGCTTACGTGCAACTTCGCCTGGAGCTATTAATTGGTCGATGTCAAAAATATGCATTGGGCTTGTTTCTAACGCATCCGTGATTTCACAATAAGCGACAACGGTGTGTGTTGTACCAAGATCAATACCAACAAGGTAACGTGGGGAAGATGAAGGCATGCTGACTCCATAAAATAATTGCAATGAGAAAATAGCCTGATGGGAAACGATTGATGTGTCAGTTTTTTCGGGTGAAAATTAGAAGAATATAGCCCGCTGACATGTTTCATTGGCCAGATAAATAAACGGCGCACTATAAAGTGCGCCGCTGTATAAGTTATTACGCTTCGCGAACGTCAAATTCGACTTGCCATTTTTGACCATTATCGGTCGCGATAGCTTCAAGGCATAACATACCCAGTTCAGTAACATGCGAGGCAAGTTTAACCGGAACAACCTCACCAGCGCTACGACCTTCAGAGACAGGTAATGTCATTTGAATTGTCGGTAATTGTTCCATTTCTTCTGGTTGCCACCAATCAAGGTGTGTACCTGCAACATCATCACGACGTACCGTTGAACCAAAGAATTTAAATTGTACTGGCTGGCCGATAATCAAACCAAACTCTTGGCTTGGTACATCAGCTTGACTGCCTTCTTCCATACCAAAAGGAGCAACACATAGTGCTTCTAATGGCGGTTCCATTCCTGGAATTGCTGGCATTGCACTTTCAATACCAACGTAGTAACTACTAGCGATACCACCACGAATACGTACACCTTTACCACGACGTACAGAGCCGTAATATGACGCACCACTTGCTACCGCCAGATCAAGATCAAGACCTGAAAGTAGTTTCGCTTCAGTTGAACCAGCCGTTGTTAACCACCTATTGATGGTTGATAACAAGCGATCTGATAGTAATGAAGATTTAAGTACGCCACCGTTAAACAAAATAGCCGTCGGGCGAATAAAGCCTTCATGCTGTTGTTCATATTGTGCAAATAACTCTTCAACAGCTTGGTTTTGACGGCTTAAAAAACCTGCAACATGGCGTGATACCGCAGCATCTTGTGCATATGGCAGACCCATTTGGGTTAATGCACCACGGGCTGTTTGTACTGGTAGTTCTTCAATTGCTGTTTGAGGGAAGAAACCTTCAACTAGCGTTTGTTGCACTTCTTCTTGGGTCAGTTCAGTTTGTAACGTACCGCCCAATAGTTTAGAGCCACGGCTAGGAACAACAATCGGCATTGATTGTAACTCTGCATCGTTCAGTAATGCTTCTTTAGCGTCGCGACATGCATGAGTAATGGCGAGTACTTGCCATGGCTGTAATTGTTTGTCTTCTTGCGCAAGCTTCATCTTTAAGCGATAAGCGAGAGCAAGATCCATGTTATCACCACCCAGAAGGATGTGATCGCCAACAGCAACACGGTTAAGGGTTAAATTACCATCTTCTTCAGTAACAGCAACTAACGATAAATCTGTTGTACCACCACCGATATCGATCACTAGAATGATATCGCCAACAGCAACTTGGTCACGCCAGTTTTCGTCGTTATTTTTGATCCAGCTATAAACTGCCGCTTGTGGTTCTTCAAGCAAGGTTAGGTGCTTAAAGCCAACATTGCGTGCTGCTTCTGCGGTCAATTCACGTGCAGCTGGATCAAATGATGCAGGTACTGTGATTGTGACGTCTTGATCACAAATAGGCGTTTCAGGATATTGGAAATTCCACGCATCAGCCATGTGCTCAAGGTACTTTTGTGTTGCTTCTAATGGCGATACTTTAACGACTTCTTCTGGGCTATTGAGTGGCAAAAATGCTTCGCGACGGTTTACACCACCATGACAAAGCCAACTTTTTGCACTGGAAATAAGACGAATAGGAGTCTTACTACCTAAATTTCGCGCCATCGCACCAACAATAGCATTGGGTTTTGCATTCCAAGGAAGTGCCGTATCACCTTCAGCTAATTCTGATTCATGGGCTTGGTACATAAATGACGGTAATTGGTTTTTATCTTCCACATTACCAGGCGTGGTTAATTGTGGAATAGCCATTACTGTCACATCAGCGTTTTCATTTTCAAGATCGATATAAGACAACACACAATGTGTTGTGCCTAAGTCAATACCCACGCTGTAGCGATGTTGCTGTGTTTCTTGCATTATAGTTCTACCTCAGCGGCTGCGATGATATGTACATCATGGCCTTCTGCCAATTTAGGCAATTTAACATTTGTCACTTTCCAACCGCGATGGATTAAAGTGCCATTAAATGGTGCTTCACCAACTACGTTACCCGTTAAGCGTACTTCAGATGCGTTAAAACCTTGAGGTAGGGTAATACGTGATTCTTCTTCTTCAGTACGAACAGGTGCGAAACTAAAGTATTCGTTAAGTACTTTCTGACCACCTTCATGAATAACACGAGCAGCGGCACCAATATCAGCATCGGCAAAGCCTTTAAGATCTTCTTGCATAAAATCAATAAAGCGCGCGTCTTGTTGTAAAAGTGACAGTAGCTGGAGAGCTGAATCGGGTGTTGATGTTTTAAGTTTAGGTTCAACTTCTACTTCAACGATTTTCTCAACAATTTTTTCTACTTCAACAATTTTTTCAACAGGTTTCTCGACGATCTTCTCAATGATTATCTCGACGGGTTTTTCAATCTCAACGATTTTTTCTACTTCAATCTCTTTTTCAACAATTTTTTCGATCTCAACAGGTTTACCTTTTTTCATTAGATACATTAACAAAAAGATCACTGCTAATGCGCCTAAGATCGCGTGCCCCATGTCGATACTCGTTGGCATCGCCGACAAATCTACGTGCATCGCTGATAATTCAGTGAGCATATTGGAAAAATCAAAAGCCATAATTTGTTTACTCTTAGCGGTTAAAGGTCGATTCGTGAAACGTTCTGTTAGAATCAGCTTCAAATAATTGAATGAATCTTAGCATAGACCTTTTAAAAACGTGTTATCTATACAAGGTTTTATCTTCTAAAATCTCGAATAAAAGGTCTCTTCGCTTAAATTACAGTCAAAATATTAAGTTAAATACAATGAATTTCTGTGTGATTTTTAACGGAAAAGATTGCCTATTCTATATATGGAGGCACTTAAAAACGATTTCAAGCTAACTGTTTGTATTAAAAGATCAACCTAGATTAAAATGTGATAGATAACAGAAGAGCTGAAACTTTACTTGAAATTTGTTGTTCGGTGATGGTTCAATACGGCCATTGGCAGAGAGTTGCCTAAACGGCTAGAGAGACTAGCGGTTTATTTCTTTATAAAATAGGTCAAGATATGTCATCTGATTATACTGGTACTAGTGCTGCTTATGCTCGCCAAGAAGCGGGCTACCGTGAAAAAGCATTAAAAATATATCCTTGGGTGTGTGGCCGTTGTTCGCGTGAGTTTGTTTATTCAAATCTACGTGAGTTAACTGTTCACCACGTCGATCATGATCATACTAATAACCCTCAAGATGGTAGTAATTGGGAGTTGTTATGCTTATTTTGTCATGATCATGAGCATGAGAAATACACCGATGCTGATAATGGTCAAGGCAGTGTAATTCGTGCGGGTGAAGATGATCACCAAGCTGCGACATTTAACCCATTTGCAGATCTTAAAGCGATGATGGAAAAGAAAAAATAATCTAACACGCGAATAAGATTAGATGCTGTTATTGATTATAACAGCCAAGAAAAGCCAGCAATTATTATTCGAATGCTGGCTTTTTTATTGTTATTTTTTGTCGTGTTGATCTATATGGTTAAGCCAATATAATTAAGTGCCTAAAATTTGTAGCGGCAAGCTAAGTAAGCTGTCACCTAGGCTCGCAAAGTAGGCAATAATACCGATAAAGGCAGCAACAAGACTGACATACCATACGGTTGAGAATATTTGACCGTAACGATCTAGTGGCAATAAATGACTTTGATGACGCTGTTTCCATTCAAAAATAATCTCTAAACTGCCCATAATCAATAGGAAGCCAAATAGAGTCAGCCCTAAACGGTAGCTTAAAATTACCCCAGCAACTGCCGCCAATGCACAAGCAATAATGCCAATTTTACTGTTCATCGAAAAACTAATGCTTTTTAGAACATGACCGCCATCGAGAGGTAGAATAGGTAATAAATTAAATAAATTTAACAGTGCATTAAAAACGGCTAAGCCCGCAAAAAACATTTCGCCAGTGATCCAATAAGCGATCATGCTGGCTAATGACATGATTAAACCAAATGCCGGCCCCATAATTGAAATCACTACATCCTGCCAACGGGTGTTAATTTTTTCATCACTTAATGCTAAACCGCCAAGAAAAGGAATTAAATAAATGCCTTTGGTTTTCATGCCAAAATATTTCATGGCACGAATATGCCCATATTCATGGAAAACTAAACAAGCCAGTAACGCTAATGCAAATTGAATTGAGAATAGCCATGAATAAGCAGCAAGGCTCGCAGAGGCAAGTACGACCTTAATTAATTTAGCACTTTTGAGGGCTTTCATGCCTAAAGACACTAATCCAATCAGGCTGAATTTTTTCTCTGGTTTTATCGGTTGCTGAGGGTGTTGACGTTCAATATCTTTAACATCCCGCTTGCCTTGCGCAATCATTTGGTTATTAGCTGTCGCGTGATATTGGATCAGAAAAGGCTGCCAACTCAAGCTACCGTTCAGTTGGCATTGAATGGTTTGTTCATTATTTGAAAGCTCAAACTGATGTATAAACTGATCTGTATCGGTTGGTGCAGCGGCAATTTGAGAGACGAGGGTGTTGTCCCAAAATAATTGTTGCCATCCTGCCATTGAACCTTCAAGTCGTAACGGCTTACCTAAAAAATCGATTACCAATAATTCCAATGCATGATCCACAGAGTAAAGAAAGATAGGACAATTATACGGAAAAATGCGTATTGAACGAGCCTCTGTTACGGGTTGTTACATATTACTCGTTAAGTAAGAGGAGAAAGTCGATATAAGTGATAAATAACAATTTGATAATAAAAAGATTTAGATATCTTTAATATTTCATTGTGGTTGTTTTTTATACAGAATATCCGCATATTAAACAGATTTTTATTTATTTTTATTGGAAAGTTTGTATTGGGTCAATTTTCATCACAAATAGACGAGTTTTTCTGTTTACTATTATGGTTAGGCCTTATTATGGAGGCCTATCTAATTATTATATTTTTTGTGTTTTTTAGGATAAAAAATAACGAAAAAATAGGTCACAATATCGCATGAGTTTTAAAAATAAGCCTGTATTTACACGATCATTACTTCACCCTCGTTACTGGGGTACATTAGCATTAGTGGGATTAATGTATTCACTGAGTTTATTACCCTATTCGGTGCAACATTTTTTAGGAAAACATATTGGCCGTTTAGCGATTAAGTTAATGAAAAAGCGTCGTCATACAATTTGTCGTAATCTAGAGTTGTGCTTTCCTCTGATGAGTGAAAATGAACGAGAAAATTTAATTAAAGAAAATATTGATAACACGGGATTAGCACTATTTGAAACTGGAATGGCATGGTTTTGGTCTGATGCTCGCGTTTGTCGTCACGTTACGATTAACGGAATGGAGCATATGGAGCAACTTGAGCGCGAGGGCAGAGGTGCATTAATGGTTGCGGTACATTCAATGAATCTAGAACTTGGTGCGCGAGCTTTTGGCATTAAAAAAACAGGTATGGGTGTTTATCGTCCCAATAATAATCCGTGTTTTGATTTCTTCCAATATCAAGGTCGTTCACGATCTAATCGTACATTAATCGATCGTAAAGATGTGAAGGGTATGCTGCGAGCGCTAAAATCAGGTGAACGAGTATGGTATGCGCCTGATCATGACTATGGTCTTCGACGTTCAACATTTGCCCCTTTGTTTGCGGTTGAACAAGCATGTACTACAACCGGTACAAGTTTGTTAGTTGATGCGACAGATTGTGCTGTCGTGCCATTTACTATGGTACGGGATAATGATTCTGGTCATTATACGTTAACGATATGCCAGCCTGTTGAGGGCTTCCCGCATAAAGCTCCTGATGCTGCGGCTGGATTTATTAATAAGATTGTAGAGCAATCAATCATGGCAGCCCCAAGCCAATATATGTGGTTACACCGTCGTTTTAAAAATCGTCCAGAAGGGCAGCCAAGTCTTTATTAATTAAAGCGACATCATGAATAATACTGTGAAAGCTCACTTTTTAAGTGGGCTTTTTTATTTTATATAATAGCCAATAATTAACGTTGATTTATTAACCAAATAATAACTAAACTTAATCTTTGCTGTATAGCAACTATTGCGATATTGCATTGACTTGCATTCAATAAAGTATTTTACATAATATAATGGCACGATTAGTTATGTGAGTTTTTTAAGAGACTGTTAAGAATACGTATTCTTAAAATATGAGCAGAGGAACCCTGTATTTTATTATGAGTAGATTTACTGAGCCAGCATTTCGTAAAGCTTTCTTACATCCGCGTTATTGGCCTGTTTTAATATTAATAGGAATAATGTATCTGCTAAGTTGGTTGCCTTATTTTATTCAGTTTCGTTTAGGGCAATGTATTGGCCGATTAGTCATGACGATGATGTCTGGTCGCCGCGATACAATCCAGCAAAATATCGCTCTGTGTTTTCCCTTTATGGCGGAAGAAGAGCAACAACATATAATGAAGCAGAATATAGATAACGCTGGGCTGGCCTTATTTGAAACGGCAATGGCGTGGTTTTGGCCTGATATTCGTGTAGAAAGGCATGTTGAGGTCGAAGGATTAGAGCACGTAGAACAGTTACAACAGCAAGGAAAGGGCATTTTACTAATAGCGGTACACTCTATGAACTTAGAATTAGGTGCACGTGCTTTTGGTTTAAAGACGCCGGGTGTTGGTGTATATAGACCGAATAATAACCCCTGTTTTGATTATTTCCAGTTTAAAGGTCGTGTACGCTCTAATAAATATATGCTTGATCGTAAAAATGTTAAAGGCATGCTTAGAGGCTTAAAGAACGGTGAGATATTATGGTATGCCCCTGATCAAGATTATGGGCATGGCCGTAACTCAACCTTTGCTCCTTTGTTTGCAGTGAAAGAGGCTTGTACAACAACCGGAACCAGTTTGTTGGTTGATGCTTCAGGTGCGGTGCCTTTGGCTTTTGCGATGATTCGTAATAGTAACAGTGGTAAATATACATTAAAAATATTTCCGCCATTAACTGAGTTTCCACATAAGGATCCTGATGCTGCTGCGGTGTATATCAATAAAGCAGTAGAACGTTCAATTATGGCGGCACCAAGTCAATATATGTGGTTGCACCGCCGTTTTAAAACCCGTCCTGAGGGTAAACCAAGTCTATATCATTCGCGAGTAAATGATTGATATTTTTACTTGAAGAACGTCGACATTCACTACAAAAAAACCGAGCTTTTAGGGCTCGGTTTTTTGTATTATGGCGTGTAATATTACTGTGCTAATGAGTAGAAAATAGCAGAGATAGATATTAAACCAATAACGGTAACAAAAATATTACTGATTGAACCCGCATATTTTTTCATCGCTGGCACTTTCTTAATTGCATACATTGGCATGATAAACAACAACATCGCAATAACAGGTCCGCCTAAGTTCTCAATCAGACCTAAAATACTTGGGTTTAATGTTGCAACTGCCCAAGTGGTAAGCAGCATAAACAAAGCAGTGAAGCTGTTAAGTTTTTTGTCTGAAAGTGTCTTGTTATTATCACGAGCAACTTTATGAATAATACCATTCAAACCTTCGCTTGCACCTAAGTAGTGGCCTAAGAATGATTTTGTGATAGCAATAATTGCCACAATCGGCGCAGCATAAGCGATCACTGGTGTATCAAAATGATTCGCTAGGTAAGTCAAAATAGAAGCATTTTGTGCTTTAGCTTCGATGAGGTTAGCTGGCGTTAAACTTAACACGCAACTACAAACAAAAAACATCACCGTAATAACCATCATAATATGGGCGCGTAATAAAATACGAGAACCTTGACGCTCTGCGTTAGCACCATATTCTTTTTCTTTAGCAACAGCGAATGAAGAAATAACCGGTGAGTGGTTAAATGAAAACACCATTACAGGCAAGATTAGCCATACTGCCATGATGACGGTATTACTGCCGCCGCCTTGAGGAATAATATCAGTGAAAATAGCCCCATTCCAATGCGGAACAAGGTATAACGCAAGCATCAGCAGAACCGCAACAAAGGGAAATACTAGAATACTCATCGCTTTTACGATCAGTTGCTCACCTAAACGAACAATGGCCATTAACACAAGAATCAAAACTAAAGCTAAGATTGCCCGTGCTGGTGGCTCAATACCTAACTGAAACTTCATAAAGCTTTCAACGGTATTAGTTAAAGCCACACTATAAACAAGCAAAATAGGGTAGATAGCAAAGAAATATAAGATAGTAATAATCTTACCCATATTTTTACCAAAGTGCTCTTCAACTACCTCTGTAATATCAGCACCAGGGTTAGCACTTGATAGTACAAAACGCATCATCGCTCGGTGAGCAAAAAAGGTCATTGGCAACGCTAGAATCATCATTACGATAAGGGGAATTAAACCGCCAACGCCAGCGTTGATCGGTAAAAATAAAGTGCCGGCACCAACTGCTGTGCCATATAAACCTAGCATCCATACGGTATCACTTTTACTCCAGCCGAGCTTTTGGGTATTTTCGGTTGTTGCAGTTGTTTTCTGTTGTGCGGTGCCCATTATGGACATCTCCTTTATTTTCTTTTCAGTCACTGCATACCGAGATAAGTGAAGCCGTACAAGCAAGCAAATAGATAGTGATATACAACAAGGGTAATTGTTGTAAGAGGTGAGCGTTCCATGATCGTAATAAGCATTCCGTGCTAGTTATCGTTGCTGTTGTTATTACCTACTTATGTTAGTTACAGAGAATGAAAAATAATTAACCATTATTGAAGTGCGTGAATTATAGGGTATAAGCATGCTCCGCAACAATTTTTGCAAATAAAAAAAATTCGTTTGCTTAAAAAGTATTCTAAGGTGTGATTTTTATGTTACGGCTGTTATTTATGCGTTTTTAAGGTGGTTTTTTTGATAAATTGATGTTTGTATCGTGTGTTAATTTATATTTGTATGACGTATTTGCGCATAACAGTAAAGTATAATATTAATAATCATAGTTTAAATATTATTAATTTTTTTAAATTTACTCAAAAAAAGTTTAATGTTTTGATCAAAAAAAGGAAGCATATAAACGCTTCCTTCTCAATATTTGCTGTGATTAATCGCGGAAATTATCAAATTGGAATGGCTGCCCCAGTTCTTGAGAACGAACAAGTGCCATTGTTGCTTGTAGATCATCACGCTTTTTAGCGGTAACGCGGAGTTTTTCACCTTGAATAGACACTTGAACTTTTAGCTTTGCGTCTTTAATTGCTTTAACCAGCTTCTTAGCATTGGTTGTTTCGACACCTTGCTTAAATTCAATATTTTGTGATGCTGTTTTACCAGAAAACGTCACTGTTTTACGCTCAAGGGCATTGGCATCAACGCCACGTTTAGCCAGATTACCACGTAAAATAGCAACGATTTGATCAACTTGGAATTCTGATTCTGACGTGATCTTGACGATTTCTTTATTTAATTCTACGTTGGCTTCAACACCACGAAAATCAAAACGAGTACTAATTTCTCGGATTGAATTATCTACCGCATTTTTAATTTCTACGGTAACTACTTCAGAAATGATATCAAAAGATGGCATGTTATTGGCCTCTAACCTAAATATGGGAAATTTATCCCGTTATGAATTAATGAGTACATTATACTGTTAATTTAATACGAGGAAAGGAGCAACAATATGTTGGTGCTCCTTTTATTGTATTAAAATAGTAAAGCAAATTTATGCGTTGGCATCTTTAATTGCATAGGCCAGCATATCAAGCATCACTAATGTATCTTTCCAATCAACACAGGGATCTGTTATTGATTGACCATAAACAAGTTCGCTTTCTTTACCGCAGATAACCGCTTGATTACCTTCTTTGATAAAGCTTTCAGCCATAATGCCTGCAATTGACTGGCTACCATTACGAATTTGCTCACAAATATCAGCCGTTACATCAAGCTGACGTTTGTGTTGTTTTTGGCAATTTCCATGACTGAAGTCGACAATTAGCTTTGGCGCTAATTCAAATTCAGCCAATGTTTCGCAAGCCGTTGCAATATCTTGTTGGTGGTAATTTGGCATTTTGCCACCACGAAGAATGATATGGCCATATGGATTGCCAGCGGTACGATAAATGGTCATTTGACCGTTCTTATCGGGTGAGCAAAACAAATGAGATGCGCGCGTGGCACGAATAGCATCAATCGCAATTTTAATATTGCCATCGGTACCATTTTTAAAGCCAACCGGGCAAGAAAGTGCTGAGGCCATTTCACGATGGATTTGAGATTCAGTGGTGCGGGCACCAATGGCTCCCCATGTGATAAGATCAGCAATATATTGCCCAGTGATCATATCTAAAAACTCAGTCGCAGTGGGTAGCCCTAGCGCATTAATATCAATTAATAGTTTACGCGCTTTATGCAAGCCAGTAGCCAGATCAAGGCTGCCATCTAAATGTGGATCTGAGATTAAACCTTTCCAACCAACAACAGTACGCGGCTTTTCAAAATAAGTACGCATAACGATAAATAGTTGGTCTTTATATGTTTCTTGTACAGCAACAAGGCGTTTCGCATAATCCATAGCAGCATTGGTGTCATGAATTGAACATGGCCCTACAATTACCAAAAGACGAGAATCTTTACCTGATAAGATCGCCTCTACTTGCTTACGCGCACTATCAACATGCACTGCAATAGCATCTGTCATTGGTGAGGCTGTTTCTACTTCTGCTGGGGTCGGCATTAGACCGAGACTTATTGTGCGAAGTTCATCTGTTTTCATTGGCATAATAGTTTGCCTACCTTGGTATTCCTGTAATAACCCCGTTAAGATAGCCCAAATCAGCACTGGAATAAACCAAACTTGTGATAACAAATAGGTTTTTAATGAGTAATTGTGGATATTGTTAGCTGAAAGGGTGATTTTACATGCAATTATGTATCAAAATAAACTTGGTGGCATATGATCGGTAAGTTGAATAATTGTTATCAAATAACGTTTTATTCTTGCTTGCAAATTAAACACACAGTAAGGTCAATAACGGTCTATTTCATTGGTGTAAATGGATAGATATTGGTTTATTTAACATGGAGGTACAGGTTGAGTATGACAACACAAACTGAATTAATGCTGGCAACAACAGCGGTATTACACAACGCACAACAATTAGCGACGCTAGAGCATAAAGGTATTGGGCTAGTTTCTTTAGATGATATTATTGCCACCGAGGTTGGTATTCATCCGTTAGTTTTTACCCAACAAAATCTTTTATCTGATGCTACTCAACAAGCGCTACAACAAAAAATAGCGGATCAGTATGGACAACAGAGTGTCTCATTAGCTGAATATTATGTCGCTCTACTGACTGAGTTATTAGTTGCTTCTGCAAGACAACAAGGTAACGCTCCATTAAAAGTACAACTAGCAGGGGCGAATGCTGAATGTCGCTATCAACTTCTTGGTGCTGAACTTGAAAGTGCCGAAGTTAATCCACTGTTAGGCTTACGCGGTGCGAGTCTTTATACCGATATTCATTATAAAACCAGTTTTGCTTTGCAATGCGAGGCCATTAAGCGTGCTCGTGTAGTCGTGGGAGGCGATACAATTGAATTGGTGGTGCCGTTTGTACGTACTTTTAGTGAAGCTGCAACCATGATTGATTTGTTGGCTGAACAAGGTTTATGTCGAGGAGCAAACGGCTTAAAAGTGCATATGCTTTGTTCTGTGCCTGCAAATGCATTGCTAGCGGATACTTTTATTCATTATTTTGATGGTTTTGTCGCAGATGTCGCGCAATTAGCACAATTGACGTTAGGACAAGATTTTGCCAATACCAAGCTTCATTACCAGGTTGATACTCAAAATGATGCGGTGATACAGCTATTAAAAATGTTGTTAGCAGTTGCGGGCAATGCATCTAAAGAGTGCGATATTTATTATGATGCTATTTCACAAGCTCCGCGTTTACAACGGTGGCTGATGGATCATGAAGTTAGCACTGTTATTTGTTAACTATCGGCTATTTAATAAAAAAATAAACCAGCGACTATTGATTTTAATAGTGCTGGCTTTTTATTATTGATTGTTCACTACTGATTAATAATACGTAATTGAATAATCAACGCTTCTAGGCGACCAATAAATTGACGTGTTAGCCAAAAATAGCCATAAATACCCAACGCATTAGCCGCATCCGTCGGGGAAATCTCTTCAGCCATCGTTGATAACAAATCAATATCAGGTAACGGATCAATATGTGATAAATCCGCATGCGGCGTTGATGCTTGCTCTAACTGGCTTAGAATCGTAATAATATGCTGCTGATAGACTTTTAAATCATTCTGAGCCAGTAATTGACGGCGGCTAATATCTGAACTCCAATGAGTTTCAATTAATTGTTCAGTAACACTAATTAATGAACGTTGCACGGTAATGATTGTTCGATAATGGCCTGCGAGTTTATGCCTTTCTTTTTGTACATTAGGTAATAGAATGATCATCTTCATGTGGCGTTCTAATACTTCACGTTTCATGGCATTAAGCTGTTTAATACTTAGCATGTGGGCTGAAGCGTGCGCTTGATAAAGCTGACGTAATGCACGTAAATTTTGATTAAACAGGGTATTCCAACTTGTTATTGCACGAATAGGTAATAGCAACGAAAAAGCAATGGCAATCAAACTACCAATTAAGATATTGGCCACACGCCATAATGCGACGCTAACCTCTAACGCAGTGTCTCCTTGATAAGAAACAATGATGAGCGTCATCACGGCTAAAAAGTAGAAATAAATATTCTTACCGTAAGATTTCAATGACAGTAAAAAGACCCATGCCAGCATCCACACCGGAATAAGATAATTAAGTTTATCGGGGAACAGGACGGTTAATAGCCCTAACATTGCACCGAGTAATGTGCCACCAATACGCTGAAAACCTTTATAAACAATGGCTCCTGCATAAGGCTGCATCATAACCACAACCACGGTGACAGGCCCCCACATTGAATGTGGAACGTGGACAACGGCATAAAAGGCAAGCGTAAAAGCAATCGCCAATGTTACCCGTAAAGCATGAGAAAATTGTGCATGCGATATTAATAATGCTTTAAGACGTATATACATGGTGAAGCCTATAGCAACCTAATAGAAAGAGAGAGAATAATGCGTCATCGAGTATTTTTTCATTATTGCTATTATTCCGCAATAGAATAATAGCAATATCATTTAACGATGAATGACTTGGCGCGGAATGACCTCAATATTTGGCTCATAACTTCCTTTTATCGCTTTTAGTGCCAATGTAAGCGCATGATCAGCTATAACTTCAAATTGTTGTGGTAATGACTGTATTTTATTGGGTAAAAAATCCAATAGGCGGTTATCACCAAATGTTGCGAGATAAGTACGACTCATCAGTTGTGGATTTTTAAGTAAACAATCCAGAACGCCTTCAAACAGGGTATAGGATGTCGCTAATATCGCATCAGGAAAACAATCATCATCAATCCATTGTTGAACCATCGATTGCCCATTTTGCTGACTAAAATGTTCCCCATAACTGATAATAGTCGTCATCGGCTGTGAATGGCGGTTAATCGCTGCGGTAAAGCCTTGCTGGCGTTCTTTCGATACTCCTAAATCAGCAACCGCGCCAATAAGGCCAATACTGTTAATTGGCTTACTCAACAATGATTGTGTCAGTTGATAAGCGCCTTCTAAATCTTCACTGATCACGGAGATAAAAAACTCATCGTCTAATGCTCGGTCAATGGCAATCACTGGTACACCATTGGCTTGAATCTTTCGATAAAACGCGTTGTCAGAAGCAAGGGCACTGGCGACAATTAACGCGTCAGTTCGACGGCTTAATAGCATGTCGGCAACTTTCATTTCGGTTGTTGGATCATCATCAGAGCAAGAGATGATCATTTGATAACCCGCTTTGCGCGCGTCACGTTCTAATAACTTAGCAATTTTGGCATAACTGCTGTTTTCTAAATCAGGAATAATCAGCCCGAGTGAATGGCTGTTTCCAACTCGAAGCGAGGTCGCAGCATGATCGGGGCGATAGTTATGTTCTTCAACAACGGCCATGACCTTATGTTGGGTTTTTTCACTGATACGATATTGTTTCGCTTTACCGTTAATAACATAACTTGCCGTTGTTCGAGACACGCCTGCTAGTTTTGCGATTTCATCCAATGTCATTATTGTTATCCGTTGTGAATTCATTCTAGGGAAAGCATCAGAGATCTAATCGGGATGATTATTATTTTCTAAATATAAGTTTGTGCGCTTGATCATATATTCACTTAATGCATACTTATCAGCGTTTGCAATTCTAGCTGAAACGATTCAGTATGCAAGCTGAAAGGTTTCAGCTGGGTGTTGTTGAACAATAAATACCCGTTGTAAACATTTTTTATTTCCCGCTTTGCTGAAACGATTCAGCTATTGATAAGCACATACTGCTCAGAAGTGATTAGGGCTTATCAATAGCTTAATGAACAGCACTATAAATAGCGACGATCTCACAAAGTATTGAATCGGAGAGTTACATGTTATCACTGTCTAAAAATGATATTGCGATGCAGCAAACGGCATCGAACAAACAAGACGCCATTAAAGCGTTGGCGGCTGATCTTGAAGCTACAGGATTAGTACAGACAGGGTATGTCAATGGCATGCTTGCCCGAGAGCAACAAAATTCAACGTATTTAGGTAACGGTATTGCGATTCCACATGGTACGACTGAAACCCGTGATTTAGTTAACCATACCGGAGTGAAAATTCATCACTTTCCACAAGGTGTGCCATGGGGCAATGATAATACGGCTTACATTGCGATAGGGATTGCGGCTCAATCCGATGAGCATTTAGGCATTCTAAAACAGTTAACCAAAGTGTTATCTGCTGATGGTATTGAAGAAAAATTACGCCATTGTGAGTCTGAGCAAGCGATCATTACCTTACTCAGTGGTGATGAGCAGCAAGAGGCTGAATGTAATGCTGAGCTTATTTTGAAGCAATTTCCTGCGCAAGATTTATTACAGTTAACTGCTGTTGCTGCGGGATTAATTAAATACCAAGGATTTGCAGAAATCGCGACGGTGACTGATGCGATTAATCAAGGTCCGACTTATTTAGGTCAAGGGCTATGGCTGGTTAAAAGTAATAAACAAGTGCAACGTACCGCGATTGCAGTGGTAACACCCCAAGTACCATTTGAAGAGCTAGGTCATCCTGTTGCTGGCATGGTCATGGTTGCTGCGAATAATATGTCCCATAAAGCGAACCTTGAATACTTAATGTCATTGATCTATCAAGGTAAAATTGCGCAATGGTTAGCATCATCAGCACAAGAAATGGTAACCGCACTGACGCAAGTGGCCTTAGAAGGTAATCAAGCAATCTTTAAGATTCGTAATCCTCATGGTTTACATGCTCGCCCTGGTGCAATGTTAGTTAATACCACCAAGAAATTCGATGCAGATATTCAAGTGGTTAATATCACCAGCGACAGTAAGCCCGTTAATGCGAAAAGTTTAATGAAAGTGATTGGCCTTGGTGTGAAATGCGGTAATGAACTGCAATTTACCGCACATGGTAGTGATGCAGACGCGGCATTAACGGCAATCGGTCAAGCTATTGCTGATGGCTTAGGCGAAAAACTATAAGGATCGCAGCAATGACAATTTCAACCTTACAGACAGAGACACAAGCCATGCCCCATGTTGTTAAACCCAAAGTTGTCGCGGTAACACTCAATCCAGCATTAGATCTTACTGGCAGTTTAGCGGCCATTTCGCTAGGCGGCGTCAATGTGGTTGATAGCGGAAGTCTTCATCCTGCGGGCAAAGGCGTGAACGTTGCTAAAGTTTTAGCAGAGCTTGGTGCCGATGTAACAGTAACGGGTTTATTAGGTGCTGATAACCAAGAACCTTTTTGCCAATTGTTTGAGCAAATCGGCGCAACAGATAAGTTTATTCGCGTGGCGGGTGCAAGCCGAATTAACGTTAAATTAGTCGAAAAAAATGGTCAAGTAAGTGACATTAATTTCCCTGGTGTTGCGGTTACTGCAGCTAATATTTTAGCCTTTGAAAAGACATTATTTGAATTAGCAACAACTCATGATGTGTTTGTGATTGCAGGTAGCTTGCCACAAGGTATTACTCCTAACATGTGTGCCAATTGGTTAGAAAAATTGCATCAATTGGGCAAAAAAGTATTGTTTGATAGCAGTAAGTCAGCATTGGAAGCAGGTTTAGAAGCCCATCCGTGGCTTGTTAAACCGAATGATGAAGAACTGGCTGAATGGGCAGGACAAGCACTAGAAACGCAACAACAATGTATGGACGTTGCAGAACAAATTGCAGCTAAAGGGATCACGAATGTTGTGGTATCACTCGGTGCAAAAGGGGTGATGTGGCTTAACCATGAAGGCTGGTTACATGCTCAACCGCCTAAAATGGACGTCGTGAGCACCGTTGGCGCAGGCGATACTTTAGTCGCTGGTTTATGTTGGGGTGAACTTAATCAACATTCAAAAGCGCAGTCATTACAATTTGCGACGGCATTATCAGCAGTAGCGGTGACACAAGTGGGTGTCGGTGTTGATAATATCAATAAAGTTAATGATATTGCTAAACATGTCATTGTAACTCAATAGCTTAAGTACATAGAGCTTAATCACATCATTGCTTAACGACAGAAGAACATGTGAAGCAACATTGACCAAGGTGTAAATATGAAAATAGCATTAGTAACAGCTTGTCCTAGCGGCATCGCAACCACCATTATCGCAGCGGGTTTATTAGAAAAAGCCGCCGCAGAACTACAATGGCAAGCAAGCATTGAATGCCAAACTGCATTTAATCCAACCAAAGAACTGACTCAACAACAGATTGATGACGCTGAAGTGATCATCATTGCGACGGGCACAGCGATTGATAACTCACGCTTTGTGGGTAAAAAAGTTTATCAAGCCGATATCACAGCTTGTTTTGAAAATACCAAAGCATGGCTAACAGACGCTGTCACACAAGCACAATTATTAACAGCAGCCAGCACTCAACTTGTCGCTGATGAAATCGATAATGCGGTTAAGAAAATTGTCGCGATCACCGCTTGCCCAACGGGTGTTGCTCATACCTTTATGGCAGCAGAAGCATTGACAGAAGAAGGTCAGCGTCAGGGTTATGAGATTAAAGTTGAAACCCGTGGCTCAGTTGGCGCTAAAAACCAATTAACAGATGCGGAGATTGCAGCCGCAGATTTAGTGATTATCGCTGCCGATATTGAAGTAGACTTAGCCCGATTTAATGGCAAAAAGCTTTACAAAACCAGCACAGGGTTAGCACTTAAGAAAACTAAACCAGAAATTGAAAAAGCCTTTGTAACCGCTACAGTATATCAACATTCTGGAAATACTAACGCTCAAACGGCGGACACCAAAGCAGAAAAAGCAGGGCCGTATAAACACCTAATGACGGGTGTATCTTACATGTTGCCATTAGTGGTAGCTGGTGGTTTATCCATTGCCTTATCGTTTGTATTTGGTATCGAAGCCTTTAAACAAGAAGGCACGTTAGCCGCAGCCCTAATGACCATCGGTGGTGGCTCAGCATTTGCGTTAATGGTGCCAGTATTGGCAGGTTTCATTGCATTCTCAATTGCTGATCGCCCAGGTTTAGCACCGGGTTTAATTGGCGGTATGTTAGCCAGTACCACGGGTGCTGGTTTCTTAGGTGGTATCGTTGCCGGTTTCCTTGCGGGTTACAGTGCTAAATTCTTGGTTGAAAAAATCAAATTGCCACAATCAATGGAAGCGCTAAAACCGATTTTGATTGTGCCATTATTAGCAAGTTTAATTACCGGCTTGGTAATGATTTACATCGTTGGTGGTCCAGTATCAGCAGCAATGGCAGGTTTAACCACATTCTTAAACAACATGGGTTCAGCCAACGCGGTATTACTGGGTATTATTCTTGGTTGTATGATGTGTTTCGACTTAGGTGGCCCTGTAAACAAAGCCGCTTACACCTTTGGTGTTGGCTTGTTAGCGTCACAAACCTACGCCCCAATGGCAGCAGTAATGGCTGCGGGTATGGTGCCAGCAATGGGTATGGGTTTAGCAACATTCCTTGCAAAACGTAAGTTTTCAGCTAGCGAAAATGAAGCAGGTAAAGCCTCGTTTGTACTAGGTATGTGCTTTATTACTGAAGGCGCAATCCCATTCGCAGCGCGCGATCCAATGCGTGTTATTCCAAGCTGTATGATTGGTGGCGCATTAACAGGTGCATTATCAATGTTGTTTGGCGCAAAATTAATGGCTCCACATGGTGGCTTGTTTGTTCTGCTAATTCCAAACGCAATTTCACCAGCATTGCTTTACTTAGTCGCCATTGCTGCGGGTACGGTAGTAACAGGTGTGATGTACGCATTCTTAAAGCGTCCAGAAGAAGGCTCTGTTGCGGCTGAAGCGGCACAAGCTAACGCGTAATTAATAGCGAATAGATTATTTATTATTTAAAGCCGACTTAATTGTCGGCTTTTTTTGGGGGGAGAAAGGGGATAGGAAACAGGTTATTAGGGACGAGGGTTTAGGAACAGCGCATGTTGTTATATTAAAGCCACAAAACAACAACCCGTCATTCCCTACAGTGAGGTTACGAACGCGGTAGGGAATCTATTTATAGCGTGTTGAAGTGTTATTATTTTTTGATATTTTTAAACGCTCACTGAAAATTCCAATTATAAATATAAAACCCACCCCGTCATTCCCTACAGTGAGGTTACGAACGAGATAGGGAATCTATTTGCTGCGCGTTGTAGTGTTATTGTTTTTTGATATTTTTAAACGCTCACTAAAAATTCTGAGAGTGAATATAAAACTCACTTCGTCATTCCCTACAGTGAGATTACGAACGAGATATAGAATCTATTTTCAGCGTGTTGTAGTGTTATTATTTTTTGATATTTTTAAACGCTCACTGAAAATTCCAAGAATAAATACAAAACCCACCCCGTCATTCCCTACAGTGAG
>NZ_CAMRAN010000012.1 GCF_947039875.1 uncultured Photobacterium sp. | reverse complement strand
CCGACCGCCTGGTTCGTAGCCAAGTACTCTATCCAGCTGAGCTACGCGCGCACTGTGCTTTGTTACCGCTGCATTATCCCAAATTAAGATAATTAAATCAATAAGAAAGCGTTCACAATATCCATAAAAAAATAATGGCGGTGAAGGAGGGATTCGAACCCTCGATACGGGATAAACCGTATACTCCCTTAGCAGGGGAGCGCCTTCAGCCTCTCGGCCACCTCACCATGTTGTGGAGGCACATATTACTGTTAGCCCAAAATAAGTCAAACACTTTATTGCTAAAAACCAATACTCGCCGCACGAATGAACACTAAGTAAACAATGCGATAATTAATGCAACGTGACCACAGAAACATTCACCTTATAAAACAGATAACGCACTCAAAGATGAACAAAAAAACATCGTCTTTAGGCTCTATTTAATCACGATTTACAAGATATTTCTTTTTCTACAGGCACAAAAAAGGCCAGGATAATTATCCTGGCCTCCTTTGAATCAGTAGTTACCAGTACTCGGAGTACCAGCTTCTTTTTCTGCTTGAATTCGCATGTATATTTCTTCACGGTGAACAGATACTTCTTTAGGTGCGTTAACACCAATACGTACCTGATTTCCTTTAACACCAAGAACAGTAACAGTTACTTCGTCACCGATCATTAGAGTTTCACCTACACGACGTGTTAAAATTAGCATTCGAGTGCTCCTTGAGTAATCTCAGTCTTATAAGAATTTAACGTTTTATCCAATAAAATTCACAATTTCGTAAATAGCCGTGGCTCAAGAAACAGCAAGATGCGATAGATTACCGAAACTCGGATTATCGACCACAAATTTTTCATGGATTAAATCAACAGCTGTAAGATGATCATCTTCATTAATCAATAAAGATAAACATTTCTTATCACCCTGATATGTATACACTGTAATGCCAGCCTCTTGCAGCACCTTTTGAATTGACTCCAAATGTTGCTGAATATCCTTTCCAATCAAGGAAAGTATAGAGACCATACCAATATGGCGCATTTTGTTATCAAACACTAGTCTTAAACGCGCTAAATCATCATTAGAAATGACGATTTGTGATATGTCATCACTAGAATTAGTTGATAAATTCCAAGCTGTCAAACCATATAAGTCCAACTGCTCATTAAGAACAGTTGCTGGTAGTGTAATGTTAACTAAAACCTGCTGCCTTTGGAGCGCAACGCCAATGATATTTTGATTACTCATTACATCAAAGTTCACTAACGTTCCCTGCCCTTCCTCAAAGGAAGAAAGAACCCGTAATGGAACGCGATGTTGGCATGCATACTCTACAGACTGTAATTGTAGCACTTTTGCCCCTAAGCGCGCCATGCAAGTCATGTAATCAAAATGAATAACGTCTAAACGAGCTGCACTTGGTACAATTCTTGGGTCAGTAGAATACACTCCGTCAACATCTGTAAAAATTTGACATTCATCTGCATTAAGCGCACTAGCAATAGCAACCGCAGTGGTATCTGACCCGCCACGTCCCAAGGTTGTGATATTGCCATCAATATCACGCCCTTGGAAACCGGCCACGACAACAATGTTGTCTTGGCCTAGTAATGTGGTCATATTCTGGGTTTCAACCTCATGGATAGTGGCATTATTAAAGTTGCTATCGGTATGGATAACAACTTGATCCGCCGTCAATGAGGTCGCACTATAGCCTCGTTTATTCAACGCCATAGCTAATAAAGCAATTGATACTTGTTCACCCGTAGCAAGTAGAACATCTAGCTCACGCGGTGTCGGAATCGCATTAATTTGCTTAGCTAAGCCCAATAGTCGATTAGTTTCACCGGCCATTGCAGACAATACAACAACTACTTGGTGGCCACACTGACGAGCTTTTACTACTCGCTCAGCAACGGCTTCTATTCGTTCAATGCTACCAACAGATGTACCACCAAATTTTTGCACTAATAGTGCCACATTACCTCTCCAGTGATTACAGTTTGTCAGCTAGCCATGGTGTAACAGTCTCTAATGCCGCAGGCAATGCTGCAGCGTCAGTACCACCAGCTTGTGCCATATCAGGACGACCGCCGCCCTTACCGCCAACTTGTAATGCAACCAAATTAACTAACTCACCAGCTTTGACTTTGCCAATTAAATCTTTAGTAACACCAGCAATTAAGCCAACTTTACCTTCGCTAACATTACCTAATAACACCACACCGCTACCTAGTTGATTTTTTAACTCATCAACCATGCCACGTAATGCTTTGTTATCAGCGCCGTCAAGTTTTGCAATTAACACTTTAATGCCATTAATTTCTTGCGCTTTATTGATCAAGCTTGCGCCTTCTTGCGCCGCTAACTTGTCTTTTAGTTGCTGAATTTCTTTTTCTAGTTGTTTGCTGTGTGATACTAAGGCATCCACTTTACTAACAACAGACGCCACGTCAGATTTCACTAAACGTGCAGTTTTCGCAAGCATCATGTCTTCAGTGTGCATTGCCGCAATTGCGCCTGCGCCAGTTACCGCTTCAATACGGCGAATACCCGCAGCGATACCACTTTCAGATAAGATCTTAAACAGGCCAATATCACCAGTACGGTTAGCGTGAACCCCACCACAAAGCTCCGTTGAGAAATTACCCATGCTCAGTACACGTACCTCGTCATCGTATTTCTCACCAAACAATGCCATCGCGCCTTTTGCTTTCGCAGCATCAATGTCCATGATGTTGGTATCAATGCTATGGTTAGCACGAATTTGTTCGTTAACCATATTCTCAACAGCACGTAATTGTTCAGGTTTAACTGCTTCTAGGTTTGAGAAGTCAAAACGGAGGCTATCCGCTTTTACTAATGAACCTTTTTGAGCAACATGATCACCTAAAATAGTACGCAATGCTGCATGCATTAAGTGCGTTGCTGAGTGGTTAAGGCTAATCGCTTGGCGACGCTCAGAGTCAACAGCAGCAGTCAATGATTGACCCACTGTTAATGAACCTTCAACTAATTGACCTTTATGACCTGTTGCAGCACCAAATTTTTGCGTATCAGCAACGTTGAACACCACACTTTCAGCCGTTAATAAACCGCTATCACCACACTGGCCGCCTGATTCTGCATAAAATGGTGTATTTGATAATACAACCAATGCATCTTCGCCAGCATTAATGGTGTCAACAGCATTACCATCGCGGTATAGCGCAACAATCACACCTTCGCCATCCGTCGCGCTGTAACCACAGAACGTCGTTTCAGCATCAACTTTGATAGTATCATTATAGTCAACACCAAAGTTACCCGCATCACGAGCACGTTGACGTTGAGCTGCCATTGCGGTTTCAAAACCGTCTTCGTCGATTGAGAAGCCACGCTCACGAGCAACGTCGTTAGTTAAATCCGCAGGGAAACCATAGGTATCATAAAGTTTAAATACCGTTTCACCGTCGAGTACATTACCGTCGATGTTATCTAATGCTTCATTAAGAATAGTTAGACCACGATCAAGCGTACGGCTGAAGTTATCTTCTTCAATCTTTAATACTTTTTCTACTAGCTCTTGTTGTGCTTTTAGCTCAACACCCGCAGTACCCATGATCTCAGCCAATGGGCCAACAAGTTTGTAGAAGAATACGCCCTGTGCACCTAGCTTGTTACCGTGACGCACTGCTCGACGAATAATACGGCGTAATACATAACCACGGCCTTCATTTGATGGCATTACACCGTCAGCAATAAGGAAAGCACAAGAACGAATATGGTCAGCAACAACGCGTAGTGATTGATTAGACAAGTCGTCATAGCCAATAACTGCTGCAGCTTCTTTAATTAATGTTTGGAAGATATCGATTTCGTAGTTTGAGTGTACACCCTGCATAATTGCAGCAATACGCTCAATACCCATACCTGTATCAACAGAAGGCTTAGGTAGCGGTTCCATTGTACCGTCAGCTTGACGGTTGAACTGCATAAATACGTTATTCCAGATCTCGATGAAACGGTCACCATCTTCTTCTGGTGTACCTGGACGACCACCCCAAATGTGATCGCCATGATCGTAGAAAATTTCAGTACAAGGACCACAAGGGCCAGTGTCGCCCATTTGCCAGAAGTTATCTGAAGCAAAAGGTGCACCTTTGTTGTCACCAATACGTACGATGCGATCTGCTGGAATACCAATTTCTTTATTCCAGATTTCAAACGCTTCATCATCACTTTCATAGATAGTAACAACAAGACGATCTTCAGGGAGCTTTAGCTCTTTGGTTAAAAATTCCCACGCATAACCAATTGCATCATGCTTGAAGTAATCACCGAAGCTGAAGTTACCTAACATTTCAAAGAAAGTATGATGACGGGCTGTAAAGCCTACATTTTCAAGGTCGTTGTGTTTACCACCCGCACGTACACAACGCTGAGCGCTTGTCGCACGTGTGTAGTTACGCTTTTCAAGACCTAGAAATGTATCTTTAAACTGGTTCATACCTGCATTAGTGAATAACAACGTTGGGTCATTCGCAGGTACAAGAGACGAGCTTTCCACGATCTGGTGGCCTTTGCTCTCGAAAAATGCAAGATACGCGCGGCGAATCTCATCAGTGCTCATGTACATTGGCAAATCCTGAATTAATGCTTGGAATAGAAAGACAGAAAAACGCCTCATGACGAATTTCTTCGATAACCGTTCAGCCCTCAAACCACAGGAACAATGAACAATCACCATCTAATAATAAAACTAAGATAAATTTTTTGGGGGCTATTGTAAAACAACGGTAGCTATTACGGGAAATGATATGTGCCGAAATGTATCAAATAATCCCCATTGAAACACCGTCTCGATATTGTTCCCGCATGTAAACTATTCATTTACCCTATGAGCTAACACCTATAATGGCGATAAATTAAGCATTATCGTCATTGTCATTCCATGCAGCATCGATGTTTTAAAAAAGTGAATGCATTAATATTATTTATTAATTTCTTTTTCTGACAGCCCTTGTACTGAATGCAATAGCGATGCCACGATAGAATCACTATCGATACTTTCGCCATTTAATAACCGTGCCAGAATATCACTCGCAAACTGTTGCGGTGAAATCACAATGTCAGGATTAACACTTTTCACTTTATTTATATTCTTACTTTCGTTAACCAGTGCCACTGTTCGTGCGGAACTGGCCAATTCAATCGCTGATAACACAATAAATGCATTGTCAGCATCGTCATCACTCAATGCCAGTACAGCTTTGGCATTCATCACTCCAGCTTGAGTTAAAATAGTACCGTCGCTGTAATCGCCAACAACTACATCTAACCCTTCCAGCTGATCTTTAGCAACTTGCTGAATTCGAGGCGAAACAATTACAGTTATAGGTTGCTTACGTTCTGTTAATTGTTTGATGGTATTCACAGCTAGGCTGGATAAACCACAAATTATAAAATGATTAGTACGATCCATTTTTTTACTATTACCTTTAACAAGTCGTTCAAAACCACTATGAACGACAGGGCCTAACACTGACGTTGCCGAGGTGGCAAAGACGGTAATACCAGACACAATAACTGAAATAGTAAATAATCGTGCTGGCTCAGAAACAGGGACTATATCGCCATATCCCACCGTAGACATGGTTTCTATCGCATAATAAAACGCAGTCAATAAACTGGTGATCTTGGGATTAAACCCATCGCCAAAATACAATGCGCCATAGGTCGATGTTAATAAAAGAGTGATCACACTGATTAACGCAAAGATACTACCGGCAGCAACACTGCTTTTAGAAAAATATTTGCGCACCATAAATAATAAAATTAATGAGGCAATACCGTAATGAATATTATGTGTTTGCTGTGGATGAATATGATTTGTATAAAAAATATTGATCAGCATTAGAGTAAAACTGATCATCCATGATATTCGCGCTCTAAAAAACAGACCTATCGAACTCATAACGATAAAAACCCCCAACATAAAGTAAGGCGCATTGATCAAAAAGCTCGCATTTATCTGCTCATAATCTCGAACGTTAAACAACGTCAATAAATCAATCGGTAATCCGTAAATCGTATGAAAAATAAGCCCACTATTACCTAAAACAAACAAAGCCACAAAAATATGGCGCAGCGTGTAAAGCCACTTAGTAAACCGTCGAATAATATTCCCAATCCAACGTATAAACGACACGTGTTCTTTCATTACAAATACGCCTACCTACTAAACGTGAGGACTCAATTCAATGACCAATAAATATAACGCTAACTATTTACTTGGCATATTAAAGCAGAAAACACGCTAAATTTGTCAATTAAATTAGCGTCTATGAATACCATTACAACTTAAATTGAGCCCATAAAAAAACCCAGCACAATGGCTGGGTTTCTATCGGCGTATTATATATAGATACGCTAAATAATCGTTTGATTAAAAAACGTCACCGTCTTTATCATCAATTACTTCAACATCTGTTTTCTCTGTTTCAGCAACAACAGGCGTTAACAACAAATCACGTAATTTCTTTTCAATCTCTGTTGCAATTTCAGGGTTTTCAACAAGGTACTTGCAAGAATTGGCTTTACCTTGACCGATTTTATTGCCTTGGTAACTATACCAAGCACCTGCTTTTTCAACTAATTTATGCTTAACGCCCAGGTCAATTAATTCACCATTACGGTTAAAGCCTTGGCCATATAAAATCTGAGTTTCAGCTTGCTTAAACGGCGCTGCAATTTTGTTCTTAACAACTTTAATACGGGTTTCGTTACCCACAACTTCATCACCATCTTTAATTGCACCAGTACGGCGAATATCAAGACGAACAGAAGCGTAGAACTTCAATGCATTACCACCAGTCGTCGTTTCTGGATTACCAAACATTACACCAATCTTCATGCGAATTTGGTTGATGAAGATACACATGCAGTTAGATTGTTTAAGATTACCGGTTAATTTACGCATTGCTTGCGATAACATACGTGCTTGCAGACCCATATGTGAATCACCCATTTCACCTTCAATTTCAGCTTTTGGTGTAAGAGCTGCTACGGAGTCAACAACGATTAAGTCAACCGCACCTGAACGAGCTAGTGCATCAACGATTTCTAATGCTTGCTCACCAGTATCGGGTTGAGAAACAAGAAGTTGGTTAATATCAACACCCAGTTTTTCCGCATAAATTGGATCGAGTGCGTGTTCAGCATCAATAAATGCACACGTCTTACCTGCTTTTTGAGCGGCTGCAATGGTTTCTAAAGTTAAGGTTGTTTTACCTGAAGATTCTGGGCCGTAGATTTCTACGATACGTCCCATTGGTAGACCACCAGCACCAAGTGCAATATCAAGTGATAATGAACCGGTTGAAACAGTTTCGATATCCATAGTACGGTTATCGCCCAATTTCATAATTGAACCTTTACCGAACTGCTTCTCAATCTGGCCTAACGCTGCGGCAAGAGCCTTTTGCTTGTTATCGTCCATTCGACTCTCCAACGGATGCTAAAATAAAGTAACTAAACTGAGTATGAGACTTAGTATACTGTCTATTCATACAGTGTCTAGTTCTGGTTTACTTTTTTTTATTAAATACAATTTTTTAAGGATAAGATCACAAATCCATCATTTTATTGATGCGACAAATCAGGCCAGATAATGCTTCAGCTATCGCTTGTTGTCTCACCTGTTGGCGCGAACCATTAAATAAACAGCATCGTGTTTGTTGCCAGCCAGTTGCATCCGCCCAAGCAAACCATACTGTTCCCACAGGCTTATCTTCACTGCCACCATCAGGGCCTGCAATACCACTAATTGCGACACTAATATCAGCACGTGACGCAGCTAAGGCGCCACAAGCCATTTCAAACACAACCGCCTCACTTACCGCACCAAATTCTGTCAGAGCTTGCTCGCTTACATTCAGCATTTGCTTCTTCGCTTCATTACTATAAGTAATAAAAGCGCGATTAAACCATGCTGAACTTCCTGGGATATCGGTAATAGCAAATGAAACTCCACCACCAGTACAAGACTCTGCAGTAGTGGCCACCCACTGTTTAGCTGTTAATACTTCACCAAGTTCATAAGCCAACTGTTCAATATTTACCATTAATGCCTCCAAACTGGTTTCTATTTATTGTCTTTTAATACGTTGATGTATATCAGCTAACTTTACGCTTGTTCAATACCATTGCAAAGATGATAAAAAAAGTTCAATGGCTACTTTGACCGATCCGTTGATTCACGTATCCTTAGACTCTATTATTTTATTGGTCGAGCTACCTTCAGTGGCCGACGTTGAACCAGCAAGAGTAGACAATATCGTGACGATAAAAGGCTTAGAAAAACATACTCCTATGATGCAGCAGTTCCTTCGAATCAAAGCTGAAAACCCTGATATTTTATTGTTCTACCGTATGGGTGACTTCTATGAGATGTTTTTTGATGATGCCAAACGAGCTTCACAATTACTTGATATCTCGCTGACAAAACGTGGTGCGACCAACGGTGAACCGATTCCGATGGCGGGTATTCCTCACCATGCAGCTGAAGGCTATCTGGCTAAATTAGTTCAGCAAGGGGTGTCTGTTGCTATCTGTGAGCAGATCGGCGATCCCGCTACCAGCAAAGGCCCAGTTGAACGTAAAGTTGTGCGTATCATCACTCCAGGTACGGTTAGTGATGAGGCGCTGCTTAATGAACGTCGCGATAATTTAATTGCGGCAATCTACACTGCCAATAATAAATTTGGCTATGCAACGCTTGATATTACCTCTGGCCGTTTCATGTTAACTGAACCTACGACTGAAGAAGAAATGCAGGCAGAACTGCAACGAACCAGTCCGGCGGAATTACTCTACCCTGAAGATTTTACTTATTTACATTTAGTTGAATCGTTTAAAGGTAAGCGTCGTCGCCCTATTTGGGAATTTGAACTTGAAACTGCGCGCCAGCAACTAACCTTACAATTTGGTACTCGAGACTTAGTCGGCTTTGGGGTTGAAAAAGCCAACCTTGGCTTATGTGCTGCTGGCTGTTTGATGCAATATGTCAAAGATACTCAACGTACTGCGCTACCTCATATTCGTGCAATCACTCTTGATACCCAAGATCATGCGGTTATTTTAGATGCCGCGACACGACGTAATTTAGAATTAACCCAAAATTTAGCTGGCGGCTTTGATAACACCCTAGCATCGGTATTGGATCATACCGCGACCCCAATGGGCAGCCGCTTATTAAAGCGCTGGCTTCACCAACCAATTCGCGATCAACACCAACTGAATGGCCGCTTAAATGCCATTGAAGCGTTTAAAGATAGCGGCATGTTTGTAGATACCGCCATCGTATTACGTCATATGGGCGATCTAGAACGTATTCTCGCACGACTAGCGTTACGTTCAGCACGCCCGCGTGATTTAGCCCGCATGCGTACCGCGATGCAATATTTGCCAGAACTAGCGCAATTATTAGCTGAAATGTCCCAAGATCGAATTGCAGAATTAGCCCAGAATGCTGCGCCAATGGATGATCTGTGCCAATTACTTGAACACGCTATTATTGAAAATCCGCCCGTGATTATTCGTGATGGTGGCGTGCTCGCACCAGGATATAATGCTGAACTCGATGAATGGCGAGATTTAGCCGATGGCGCTAAACAATACTTAACCGATCTTGAAAACCGCGAACGTGATCGCTACGATATTGATAGTTTAAAAGTGGGCTTTAATCAGGTTCACGGTTTCTTTATTCAGGTCAGTCGTGGTCAAAGCCACTTAGTTCCAGATCACTATATTCGTCGCCAGACCCTAAAAAATGCTGAACGCTATATTATTCCTGAATTAAAAGAGCACGAAGATAAAGTACTAAATTCAAAATCAAAAGCATTAGCACTTGAGAAAAAGCTGTGGGATGAACTATTTGATCAACTGTTACCACATTTAGAACGATTACAGTTAGCAGCAAGTGCCTTATCTGAATTAGATGTATTAGCAAACTTAGCTGAACGTGCTGATAGTTTAAATTACTGCCGCCCACAATTGACCACCACCACAGGCATTAATATTACTGCGGGTCGTCACCCGGTAGTAGAACAAGTATTAAGCGAACCGTTTATCGCTAACCCAATCGCGTTACACCAAGATCGTCGCATGTTGATCATTACCGGTCCAAACATGGGCGGTAAATCAACTTACATGCGTCAAACTGCACTGATTGCATTAATGGCTCATGTCGGTTCATTTGTCCCTGCGGAAGCGGTTACTATCGGCCCACTTGATCGTATCTTTACCCGTATTGGCGCATCAGATGATCTTGCATCTGGCCGTTCAACCTTTATGGTTGAAATGACAGAAACAGCCAATATTCTCCATAATGCGACCAAACACAGTTTAGTGTTAATGGATGAAATTGGCCGTGGCACCAGTACCTATGATGGTTTATCTCTTGCGTGGGCCAGTGCGGAATGGTTAGCGGATAAAATTGCGGCAATGACATTGTTTGCCACTCACTATTTTGAGCTGACAGAATTACCATCCTTGTTATCAGGCTTGGCGAATGTCCACCTTGATGCGGTTGAGCATGGCGACAATATTGCATTTATGCATAGCGTCCAAGACGGTGCCGCCAGTAAATCTTATGGTTTAGCTGTGGCTAGCCTTGCAGGCGTACCGAAAGCGGTAATCAAACGTGCCAAAATAAAGTTAAAGCAATTAGAAGCACTGGGGCATCAAAAAGCCCAACGGTCAACCATAATTGAGGGACAAGAACATCAGTTAAGTTTGATTCCAGAGCCAAGTGAAGTCGAAGAAGCATTAACCAACGTTAATCCTGACGAACTAACACCGCGCCAAGCATTAGATGAACTCTATCGTCTAAAAGCGCTATTACGCTAATTTAAAATAATAATAAGTTAAGAAAACGACATCAAAAAAGGACGCAAAAGCGTCCTTTTTTATGATTCTAATGAGTATTATTCGCGTAAAAATGTGCATAAAAAGACCGCTAATATTAATACTCACAGCCGTGTTGTACTACTATCTCATAATTGCAGATTATGACTAACCATGAGATATATTAATGAAGCCTCTTGGTTAAACTTCTTGATTAAAAAGAGACTCAATACTTAACCCTTGGTGGATTAACATATCACGTAAACGACGTAACCCCTCAACCTGAATCTGACGTACTCGCTCGCGCGTTAAGCCAATTTCACGACCAACATCTTCTAATGTCGATGCTTCATAACCTAATAAACCAAATCGGCGCGCTAATACTTCACGTTGTTTCGGGTTAAGATCTTGTAGCCAATGGACGATCGAATTTTTAATATCGTCATCTTGAGTGGAGGTTTCAGGACTACCACCTTTTTCATCAGGGATAATATCCAGCAAAGCTTTTTCAGAATCACCACCGATAGGATTGTCCACCGAACTCACTCGCTCATTAAGACGCAGCATGCGGTTAACATCATCGACAGATTTTTCAAGTTGCTGTGCAATATCTTCAGCCGTTGGCTCATGATCAAGCTTTTGTGCTAATCCACGTGCAGTACGTAAATAAACATTAAGCTCTTTTACAACATGAATCGGTAAGCGAATAGTGCGGGTTTGATTCATGATCGCCCGTTCAATGGTTTGACGGATCCACCATGTTGCGTAAGTTGAAAAACGGAAACCACGTTCCGGGTCAAACTTTTCGACCGCACGAATAAGGCCTAAATTCCCCTCTTCAACCAGATCAAGTAACGCTAACCCGCGGTTACTATAACGACGCGATATTTTTACGACTAACCGAAGATTACTTTCAATCATCCGTTTACGAGCGACTTCATCACCCCGCAGTGCACGACGGGCATACAACACTTCTTCTTCAGAAGTGAGCAAAGGAGAATATCCAATTTCACCAAGATAAAGTTGGGTTGCATCAAGTGCTTTAGTACTTGTCTCATATTTGGAGTTATCAGCATCTTCTTCTATCAATGCTGATACATCAGAATTATTATCTGTTGTCACCACTAAACTATTAAGTTCAGTACTGTCATCTACTGTCAATGATTCAAGTTTTTTGGCTGTGCTGCTTCTACTCATAGCGCCTCCCAAATGGCGAGTTAAAGACATTACAACTTCATGATGTTATCTCTAATTTGTACGTTTCTCTCTATTTTTATTATGGTGTGCTACTTAGGAAGAAAGCGCATTGGATCGACAGACTTGCCTTTATAGCGAATTTCAAAGTGCAATCTAACGCTTGATGCACCAGAACTCCCCATTGTTGCGATTTCCTGGCCAGCTTTAACTGATTGTTGTTCTTTGACTAATATTTTATCGTTGTGCGCATAAGCACTGAGGTAATCTTCACTATGCTTAATAATGACTAAGTTACCGTATCCTCGTAGTGCATCACCTGCATACACGACTTTACCTGCTGAGGTTGCTCGAATTGGAGTACCACGAGCAGCGGTAATATCGATACCTTTATTGCCATTATCTGCATTTGAGAATCCAGCAATCACCTTCCCTTTCACTGGCCAAGCCCAACCAGAACTTGAAACATGTGCAGTGGGTTTAGTTACCACGGGCTTAGTTGTTACAGGTTTGTTAACTTTTGTTTTTCCAGAGTACTCTTTTGCTTTAGGCTTAGCAACTGGTTTGTTGGTTGTTTTTTGTACTGATGGTTTTGATACTACTGTTTTTGTTGTTGAAGATTCAGCCAATGGGGTTATAGCAACTCTCTTTGATGGGGTTGGTGCTGTGATATGACGATCCGAGGTTGGGATCGCTAATTTTTGTCCTGGATAAATAGTATAGGGATAAGGTAAACGGTTCAGCTTTACGATATCTTTAACATCGCGTCCTGCCATATAAGAGATAAAATACAACGTATCTCCTTTCTGAACAGTGTAATAGCGGCCATGAAAGCTACCACGTTGCAATTGTGAATAATCTTTACCAAGATTTGAAACAGGCGCAGGCGTATGACTACTACATGCAGATAGCAGCATTACACAGGTTGCTGCCAGCAAAGAAGGTTGAATTATTTTTTTTATCATACGCTCACTACTCATGGTTACGCCAAATCTCCAGCCACTAACGGCACAAATTTAACAGGTTCGATATCCGTTTCAATAAACTGATCGCCGTTGCGAACAATCAATCTTAACACTTGTTCTGAATAACCTACGGGTAATATTAATCGGCCGCCATCAGCAAGTTGGGTTAAGAGGCTCTGGGGAACCTCACTTGGCGCAGCGGTCACAATAATAGCATCAAATGGGCCTTTACTTTCCCAGCCCTGCCATCCATCACCATGCTTGGTTGAAATATTATACAATTCTAATTGTTTAAAACGTCGTTTTGCTTGCCATTGCAGACCTTTAATTCGCTCAACAGAGTAAACATGATCGGCTAATTGTGCTAATACTGACGCTTGATAACCTGATCCTGTACCAATCTCTAGCACTGAAGATTGCGCTGTCAACGCTAATAGCGACGTCATCTTTGCAACAATATAAGGCTGCGAAATCGTCTGACCACTCCCTATCGGTAACGCATTATTTTCATAAGCCTGATAAGAAAATGCTTCATCAATAAAAAACTCTCTCGGTATTGCAGCAATCGCACGCAACACTCGTTGATCAGTAATACCACGAGCCATTAATAATGCAATTAAGTTATCAACTTGCCTCTGATAACGCATAGTTATCGGATCTCCACCGTATGCATCCAGCTTTTTAGCCCGGCTATTGCATCATGCGCAGTCAGGTCGACTTGCAACGGAGTAATTGAAATTTCCCCGTGTTCTATCGCAAAAAAATCAGTGCCTTCTGCTGCATCTTGGGTATCACCAGGAGGACCTAACCAATATAAGGGATTACCCCGAGGATCAGTTTTCTTTATCATGTTGACCGCTCGATGGCGCGCACCTAAACGGGTTATCTTCCACCCTTTTAGTTGTTCAAAAGGTACATCAGGCACATTAACATTAAGAATTTTATGCACTCCAACTAAGGGCTGCATAACCATCTTTTCAATTAATATTTTAACAACTTGAGCGGCAGTTTCAAAATGGGTCTCACCCACTAATGATACCGCAATCGCAGGCACACCTAAAAAATAGCCTTCTGTTGCCGCGGCAACGGTACCCGAATACAGTACATCATCACCTAAATTTGCACCGTGATTAATGCCAGTGACCACAATGTCAGGGCGAATATCTAACCATTCAGTAAGTGCAAAATGGACACAGTCAACGGGTGTTCCTTGCACGGCAACCTTATTATCACTTTGCTGACGAATACGTAATGGGTAATCAATGGTTAACGAATTAGAGGCTCCTGAACGATTACGATCAGGAGCTACCACCGTTACTTCACCAAGATCACTAAGGACCTTGGCTAACGTATTTATACCTTCAGCAAAAATACCGTCATCATTGCTGATCAGTATTCTCATCACTCATACCTTCTGATTCTAGTGGCATGATTAACTCACGCACGACCGACGTCGCAAAACTACCAGCAGGTAAAGCAAAAGAAAGAATCACACCATTATCATCAAACTGCCATTGCATATCCTGAGGCAATAATAACAATGGACGACGATCATGACGCATACGATTATCACGAACCAATGCCACCAGTGTAGGCTCTTGTTCAACAATCGCTAATTCAAATGCTTGTGCATCTGCTGTTGTAGGTAATGCATTATCACCCAGTAATGGCCCTGTAATTGCCAGCTCACCGTTAATTACTTGTTGCTGCAATTCAGGTGTAATGGTTTCTGCAATAAAAGTACGATCATCACCCGCGGCTTGCAAGCAATCACCCATCATGATTTCACGAGTAAGATTTTGCTCAATACGCGCTGATAATACTTGGTTAAACATCCAAGAACGAGCTGCTGATAAATAAAAACTGCGTTTGCTCTTATCACGAACGCGGAATTCATTATTACCCCAAGCACGTGCTTTAATGACGTTATTGCCACCATAACCAAAACGTTGTTGACCAAAATAGTTAGCGACACCTTGTTGTTTAACCAACTCTAAACGCTCAGCCAACGCTTGTGGTTGATCTAAATCGGTTAAACGTAATTGGAACCAGTTACCTTGCAGATCACCTGGACGCAATTTTTTATCATGACGTGTCGTTTCAAGAATTTCAATACCTGGATGTTCAACTTCAAACTGGGTTAAATCAGGATCGGCTTTTCCTGGTAAATGAACGCTAATCCATTGTTCGGTCACTGCATGGCGATCTTTAAGACCAGCCCAACTCACATCACGCGATTTCACACCACAGGCTTTGGCTAATTCATTCACTACATATTTAGTATTTTCGCCCGTTTTGCGAATTTTAACCATTAAGTGCTCGCCAGTACCACTAAAGGTAAAACCTAACTGCTCGTTAACGATAAAATCTTGTGGGTTTGCCTTAATATTTCCTTGGCAAGTTGGCTGCTCATGAAGCCACTTAAAACAATCCATTACGTTTGCAGAGGTGTTATTTGTCGACATGATGTCATTATACCTTTTTAATTAAAACAACTGCTTCACAAGCAATGCCTTCTTTACGTCCAGTAAAACCTAAACGTTCAGAAGTGGTTGCCTTAACATTAATATTAGCGATATCTGTTTCCAGATCATCGGCAATGGCTTGGCACATCGCAGTGATGTGTGATGCCATTTTAGGTGCTTGGGCAATAATAGTGACATCCAGATTACCAAGACAATAGCCCATTGCCTTAACCTTGTTATAGACATCACGCAGTAAAAATCGACTATCTGCACCCGCCCATTCTGCATCAGTATCAGGAAAGTGACGGCCAATATCACCCGCACCAATTGCCCCTAATAAAGCATCACAAACAGCATGCAAGGCTACATCGCCATCAGAGTGTGCAATTAAGCCTTGTTCATAAGGAACAGCAACGCCACCAATAATAACGGGACCTACACCACCAAATTTATGCACATCAAACCCATGACCAATACGCATTAATGTTGTTCCTTTAATAAAAGTTGAAGATAGAACGCAGCCAACGCCAAATCTTCTGGCTGAGTCACTTTAAAATTATCACTGCGACCCGCAACAAGCAGTGGCGTATAACCACAAAATTCAAGCGCTGACGCTTCGTCAGTAATGGTTGCGCCTTGTGCTAAAGCCGTTGTTAACGATTGGCGTAATTGCCCAGCACGAAACATCTGTGGTGTGAGTGCATGCCATAAATTATCACGCTCAACAGTATGAGAAATATGAGCCTGAGCTAACTGTTGATGACTGCGTTTCATGGTATCACGTACAGGTGCTGCTAAAATTGCGCCACAGTCACTATTCACAGCGGAGGTTATTAAAGCGCGTAAATCTGCTCGACGAACACATGGTCGCGCAGCATCATGCACTAATACCCATGCATTATCATTGTTAATGGCAGCTAAACCCGCAAACACTGAATCAGCCCGTTCAGCGCCACCACTCACTACCGTAATGCGAGGATCTGTAGCTAATGCTAGCTGTGGAAAATAAGGATCATCAGCGCTGATAGCAATCACTACCCGCGTAATTTCAGGTAAATCCAATAATCGATCAACGGTATGTTCTAAAATCGTTTTACCTTCAATATGAAGATATTGCTTTGGGCGATCGGCCGCCATTCGACTACCAACCCCAGCCGCTGGTACTACAGCAATAAATTCTTCAGTCATCATCAACGTCACTCACAACAGAAAAATGCGTGCTTTAGTTATTATCGCCAAGCACGCGAATAAAGGTTTCACCGGGCTTAATTAAGCCTAAATCATTACGCGCACGTTCTTCCACTGCTTCTTTGCCACCGTGAAGATCTTTAATTTCTGCGTACATTTGTTGATTTCGTTGTTGTAATTCAGTATTAGCTGCTTGCTGTAAGGCAATACTTTCTTTTACTGCGGTATATTCATTCATACCGTTTTTACCATCCCAAAAATCGTACTGCAGCCAAGCTAAAAGCACTAGCTGGATAATGATAAACAGACGCATGATTCCCCTTCAAAATTAGCGTAGATGTCAATGCCACCAAAATACATTCCAATAAACCACTTATGGCGAAGTATTGGAATACAGGCTGCGGGTGCATAATAATCCCATAATCAGCTTATTGTGACCACTATTATGGTTATAGAGTTGATGTAGTGCTAGTTGAGTGTCAAATTTGCTGTTAAATCAAACAAAAAACATTTTTTAAGCGATATTTATAGCAGCATCACTTTTTCACAAAAAAAAACCGCCTCTTAAGAGACGGTTTGATTTAGGCTAATTGAGCAAGCTCAATTATAGGCTTAAAAGAATTAAGCTTGGCCTTTAACTTCTTTCAGACCGTTGAAAGCAGCGCGCTCGCCTAGTGCTTCTTCGATACGGATAAGTTGGTTGTACTTAGCAACACGGTCAGAACGGCTCATAGAACCAGTTTTGATTTGACCTGCAGCTGTACCTACCGCTAGATCAGCGATAGTTGCGTCTTCTGTCTCGCCTGAACGGTGAGAGATAACAGCAGTGTAACCAGCATCTTTAGCCATCTTAATTGCAGCTAAAGTTTCAGTTAGAGAACCGATTTGGTTAAGCTTGATTAGGATTGAGTTAGTGATGCCTTTCTCAATACCTTCAGCGAAGATCTTAGTGTTTGTAACGAATAGATCGTCACCTACTAGTTGAATCTTGTCACCTAGTAGTTCAGTTTGGTGCTTAAAGCCAGCCCAATCAGATTCGTCTAGACCATCTTCGATAGAAACGATAGCTGGGAACTTCTCAGTAAGATCTTTCAGGAAGTAGTTAAACTCTTCTGAAGTGAATTGCTTACCTTCACCTTTAAGGTCGTAGATGCCTTGTTCTTTGTTGTAGAACTCAGAAGCAGCACAGTCCATCGCTAGAGTAATATCTGTACCTAGCTCGTAACCTGCAGCTTCAACAGCTTCTTGGATTGCTTTAAGAGCAGCTTCGTTTGACTCAAGGTTTGGTGCAAAACCACCTTCGTCACCTACAGCTGTGCTCATGCCCTTAGACTTAAGAACTTTAGCTAGGCTGTGGAATACTTCAGAACCCATACGTACAGCTTCACGAAGTGTCTTAGCACCTACTGGCTGAATCATGAACTCTTGAATATCAACAGTGTTATCTGCGTGCTCACCACCGTTGATGATGTTCATCATTGGTAGAGGCATAGAGAACTGACCAGCAGTACCGTTTAGCTCAGCAATGTGCTCATATAAAGGCATGCCTTTAGATGCAGCAGCTGCTTTTGCGTTAGCAAGAGAAACAGCTAGGATTGCGTTAGCACCAAAGTTAGACTTATTTTCAGTACCATCAAGGTCGATCATAAGTTGGTCGATTGCAGCTTGATCAGTCGCGTCTTTACCCATTAGTACTTCAGCAATTGGGCCGTTAGCAGCAGCAACTGCCTTAAGAACACCTTTACCAAGGAAACGAGATTTATCGCCATCACGAAGCTCAAGAGCCTCACGAGAACCCGTAGAAGCACCAGACGGCGCTGCTGCCATACCAACGAAACCACCTTCTAGGTGAACTTCAGCTTCAATTGTTGGGTTGCCACGTGAGTCAATGATTTCACGAGCGAGAACTTTAACGATCTTAGACATTGTGTTTCCTCTGCTTTATCTTCAAATTAAAAGCTAAATAAAATAGCTGCAACGGTAGGTTGTTGCAGCCATCAGTAATCCTTACTTATCAGAATCACCGCGGTGGTATACACCTGCAGCTTTAACAAAACCTTCAAATAATGGGTGACCATCACGAGGTGTTGATGTGAATTCTGGGTGGAACTGTGCAGCAACGAACCATGGGTGGTTCGGAATTTCAATAATCTCAACTAACTTCTTATCAGCAGAGAGACCTGATACTTTCAGACCAGCCTTCTCTAGCTTTGGTAGTAAGTTGTTATTAACTTCGTAACGGTGACGGTGACGCTCATGGATTGACGCTTGAGCGTACAATTCACGTGCTTTTGAACCGTCTTGAAGATGACATAACTGAGAACCAAGGCGCATTGTGCCACCTAGATCAGATTTTTCAGTACGCTCTTCTACATTACCTTCACTATCAACCCACTCAGTGATAAGACCAACAACTGGATGTTTAGTTTCAGTATTAAATTCAGTTGAGTGCGCATCTGCCATGTTAGCAACATTACGAGCAAACTCGATAAGCGCAACTTGCATACCTAAACAAATACCTAGGTATGGAATTTTGTTCTCGCGTGCATATTGAGCCGTCATGATTTTACCTTCAATACCACGATGACCAAAGCCACCAGGTACTAAGATTGCATCAAGATTAGCTAGCACTTCGGTGCCTTTAGACTCAACATCTTGAGAATCGATATATTTGATCTTCACTGAGATACGATTTTTCAGACCTGCGTGCTTAAGCGCTTCGTTAACTGATTTGTATGCATCAGGTAGTTCAATGTATTTACCAACCAGACCGATAGTCACTTCTGCTGTCGGGTTAGCTTCTTCATAAATAACTTGTTCCCACTCAGATAAATCAGCTTCTGGTGCAGTAATACCAAAACGCTTACATACCAAGTCATCAAGACCTTGAGCTTTAATAAGTTGTGGGATTTTGTAGATTGAATCTACATCTTTCATTGAGATAACCGCTTTTTCTTGCACATTACAGAACAGAGCAATTTTTGCGCGTTCATTTGCAGGAATAATACGATCACTACGGCAAATCAAAATATCAGGTTGAATACCGATAGAAAGTAATTCTTTTACTGAGTGTTGAGTTGGCTTAGTTTTCACTTCACCAGCAGCAGCAAGATAAGGCACTAACGTTAAGTGCATGAACAAAGTGTTTTCACGACCTTGTTGAATTGCAAGTTGACGAATAGCTTCCATAAACGGTAGTGATTCAATATCACCAACTGTACCGCCAACTTCAACAATCGCGATATCATGACCCGCAGCACCTGCAATCACACGATCTTTAATTTCGTTTGTGATATGTGGAATAACCTGAATCGTTGCACCTAGGTAATCACCACGACGTTCTTTGCGTAGTACATCAGCGTACACACGACCAGCAGTAAAGTTATTACGCTTAGTCATTTTGGTACGAATGAAACGCTCGTAGTGACCTAAGTCAAGATCAGTCTCTGCACCGTCTTCCGTAACGAATACTTCACCGTGCTGAGTAGGGCTCATTGTGCCTGGATCAACGTTAATGTAAGGGTCTAATTTCATCATGGTCACATTAAGACCACGTGCTTCTAGAATAGCTGCCAAAGATGCTGCAGCAATGCCTTTACCTAGAGAGGATACTACTCCGCCCGTAACAAAAATATAATTCGTTGTCATGTTAAACCTGGAAGATTGGTGTAGAGGATAAAGTGTATCTGGACGGGAAATTAGTATACCAGACACCATTTATCGCCACAACGTGAAAAACTATCACACACTCCTAAGATTTTTTTTGTCTCAAATCAAGGAAGTGATATGCGCTCTATTTTCACCCCATTTCGATACTTTTAGCCACTAAATCACTATACCCTTATAGCATATACATTCCAAATGGGAATAGTTATTTATTGCATTCATGTTGCTTTACTTTATCCCACTCAAGATCTAGCTCAGTTAGTGAGCATTGTTCTAGTGACTTACCTTGTTCTAGCACATTTTTTTCAACTTGGCGAAAACGTCGCTCAAATTTTTTATTTGCTTGTTGGAGTGCATGTTCAGGTTTTACCCCGAGATGGCGGCTTAAATTAACCACTGAAAAAAGTAAATCTCCCATCTCTTCAGCTATCTTATATTGTTCTTGTGGCGTTTGAATGACCTCTGCCATCACTTCATCCAACTCTTCCGTCACTTTATCTACCACAGGTCCTAGGCTATCCCAATCAAAACCTTGACTTGCACAGCGTTGCTGAATTTTATCTGCACGAGTCAATGCTGGTAATGCTAAAGGAATATTAGCGAGCAAACTTTCATCTTGTAATTTTTGTGCTCGTTCTTTGGCTTTTTCAGCTTCCCAATTTTGTTTTACTGCCACTTCATCTTTAAATTGTTTATCACTAAAGACATGTGGATGACGACGAGTTAATTTTTCACTAATGCCTATAACTACATCATCAAAATCAAACAAGCCCTGTTCTTTGGCAAGCTCGCTATAAAAAACCACTTGAAACAATAAATCACCCAACTCTTCTTTTACATCAGTCCAATTTTTTTGCTCTATCGCATCAGCTACTTCATATGCTTCTTCAATGGTATGAGGCACGATTGAATCGAAGTCTTGTTTTAAATCCCACGGACACCCCGTTTGAGGATCCCGTAACTGACTCATAATGGTTAAAAGAGAGTTAATATTAAGTGTGGTCTTGCTGTCCATTATTATCCCCTTAAATAAAAATAGGTAGCCGAAGCTACCTATTCTTGTATTCGATATTATCTATTATAACTAACCATATAAACGTTTAGCTTGTGCAACATCTTTTACTTGTTCAATCCGATTTAACACTCGCCCTAAAACGTCTAAATCTGTTAATTCAAGTTCAAAGTCCATGATCGACATTTGCTTTTTATAATCAACTCGGCTCTTCATGCCTGCAACTTTAACTTTTTCGTTCATCAAGGTATTGGTCAGCTCTTTAAGCAGACCATTACGCTCTGATGCCGTTACTCGAACAGTAATGGTATAATTACCAATAAAGCCGCCGCCCCACACCGTATCAATAATACGCTCTGGTGCATGGTGACGTAGTTCTTCTAACTGTTCACAATCATGACGATGAACAGAGATACCTCGTCCTTGCGTCACAAAACCTTGAATATCATCACCAGGAATTGGCTGACAACAACGTGCTAAGTGAGTCATTAAATTATCAACTCCCTCAACAACGACAGAATCACGACGTGGCTTTTTGGTTGTATGTGACGCTTTTTCACTGGCTTCAGACAGCTTATCAAGCAGTTGTTGATCTTCTTCTTCCGCTGTAGGTTTGTTAATTAGCGCATTAATATGATTGATAATTTGATTGATCCGTAGATCACCACTACCAATACCGGCATACAGCTCTTCTGGCGAATTAACATTAAAGCGTTTACTGGCGTAAGAGTGTGCATCTTTTAGCGACGCATGGATCTTACTCAACTCAGCTTCAAGAATTTCTTTACCTGCAATAATATTTTTATCACGATCTTGCTTACGGAACCAAGCATGGACCTTGGCGCGCGCACGACTAGAGGTCACAAAACCTTGATTTGGATTTAGCCAATCACGAGAAGGGTTAGGTTCTTTTTGCGTGATAATTTCAACCTGATCCCCCATCTGTAAATGGTAAGTAAACGGCACAATTCGCCCTTCTACTTTCGCTCCAATACAACGGTGCCCCACTTCAGAGTGAATATGATAAGCAAAGTCTAATGGCGTTGCATTTGATGGTAAATCAACCACATCACCTTTAGGCGTAAAGGCATACACACGATCATCAAACACTTGGCTTCGAAGCTCATCGAGCATTTCGCCAGAATCTGACATTTCTTCTTGCCATACCAGTAACTTACGTAACCAATTTATTTTTTCATCATAAGCAGATTGAGCACCACCAGAAGCTGCTGGGCCTTCCTTGTATTTCCAGTGCGCCGCAACACCTAACTCAGATTCTTCATGCATTTGCTTAGTACGAATCTGAATCTCAATTGTTTTACCTTCAGGACCCAATACAACCGTATGAATAGATTGGTAGCCGTTAGGTTTAGGATTAGCGACATAATCATCAAATTCTTTAGGTAAATGACGATATTTGGTGTGCACAACCCCTAACGCAGCATAACAATCTTGCAGCTCTTCAGCGACAATACGTACTGCACGTACATCAAATAACTCATCAAATTCTAAGCTTTTCTTCTGCATTTTGCGCCAAATACTGTAGATATGCTTAGGTCGACCTTGCACTTCTGCACGAATATTTGAGGCTCGCATTGCATCAGACAAATCATCTACAAAATGCATGATGTAGTCTTCACGATCAATGCGACGCTCTGAAAGCTGTTTGGCTATTTGTTTATAGACTTCGGGATGTTGATATCGGAAAGCGTAATCTTCAATTTCCCATTTTAATTGCCCGATACCCAGTCTATTTGCCAATGGTGCATAAATATTGGCACACTCTTGTGCCGCGATACGACGCACCGCATCAGGTTCATTTTTCACTTCACGGAGATTACATATACGCTCAGCTAACTTAATAACAACACAGCGGAAATCATCCACCATTGATAGTAGCATTCGACGAATACTATCAACTTGTGCTGATTGAGCCGTTTCTTCTGCTGTAGATTTAAGTTGGCTAATGGCGCACATTTGTTCAACACCTTCTACCAAATGCAGAATAGTGCCGTTGTAATCTTCTTTTACTTGCTCATGGCTATAACAACCCGCTTCAACTAATGGATATAGCATTGCCGATATTAATGTATCGGTGTCCATGCTTAACGTCACCAGAATCTCAACCATCTCTCGGCCGCGCCATAACAGCAACGGACCGTTATCATAATCGATAACCTGTTCCTGACAACGTAGATAAGTTCCTTCTAAACGTCCAAACGTTTTTGCATCCAAACGTAAACTTTCGACCCATGAGGCTAACTCAAATATCGTGTTTTGTTTTAGATGTGCTCCACGTACTGCGACCATGTCTCTGTCCTGTTTTCTATTTAATGGCAATAGCAATCATTGCTATAACTATTTTTTCTGCTTTTTTTGAGTCTTTACAAATAATGCCATAGATTCTAAATGCCCTGTATGTGGGAACATATCCAACATTCCAAGACGCTCTAACTGATAACCTTTTTGTAATAACACTTGGCTATCACGAGCCAATGTTGCGGGATTACATGATACATAAACTACTTTATTCGGTGCTAGCTTAACCACATGATCCATCACTCCAGCAGCACCAGCACGCGCAGGATCGAGTAAAATTTTATCAAATTGTTCTTGTGCCCACACCAATTTAGTCACGTCTTGTTCTAAATTAGCTTGATAGAAAGTAGCGTTGTACTGTGCATTAGTTTGAGCATTATCTGTCGCACGTAAAACCATATCATCAATACCTTCAACTCCAACCACCGCTTTAGCATATTTAGCTAATGGCAGGCTGAAGTTACCTAAACCACAAAATAAATCTAACACTCTATCCTGAGGCTGAACATCAAGCCATTTAATCGCTTGTGCTACCATTTTAATGTTCACATCACGATTGACTTGAATAAAATCTTTAGGTGAAAACGTCAGTTTAAGATCATCAACTTCATAGAAAGGTTGTTCGCCATGAGATTGAATAAGTTGATCGGTTGCTGGTGCTAAAAACAACATCACATTGTGTTGGATAGCAAATGCATCAATAAGTGCACTATCATCCGCATTAAAAGGCGCAAGGTGGCGAATTAATATCACGCACCCATTATCAGCATGAGTCAATTCAATATGACCAACAAAACGGCGGCCTTTTAGATTTTGTAATAACGCGCGTAATGACGGTAATAAATCATTCAGCGGCTGAGCTAATACTGGACACAGATTAACATTAACAATGTCATTACTTTGCTTTTTGCGGAAACCAAATTGTAACTGACCGTTATTTTCAACACGCACGGCAAAACGAGCACAACGACGATAATGCAGCGGCTCACTGATAATTGGTGGCTGCTGAATACAATCAGCTTGATCAATAACAGCAAACTTTTCCATCAGTTCACCCAGCGCTTGCTGTTTAGCTGTCACTTGACCTTGATGCGATAAATGCTGCAAATTACAACCGCCACACTGGTCATAGATCGCACAATGGGGTTTAATACGGGCATTACTGTCTGAAAGGCGCTTAATCACTTTAGCACGAGCGTAATTTTTTTTATCTTCCGTTAACTGTACTACCGCCGTTTCAGTGGGAAGTAAGCCATCAACAAAGACAGATTTGCCCTGTAGATGACCAATACCAGCACCGAGGTGGTCTAAACGGCTAATCGTGATTTCTTTATGTTTGGTGTCAGTTGTACGTTTTTGAGGCTTAAAAAAGCGTGCCATAGTGTTTTGCTCACTGTTCAGACATTGAGTATTTGTTGCATAGTCCTAGTTTATTTAAACTAGGATTATAGATGGGTGCTAATTCTCCCACAGAATCGCTTGCTTGTAATTAAGAGAACCATGACCAAATATGGACTTCGTGCCAGGGTCTTTACCCTGACATTAGCACCAACACTGATAATCGGCCTGTTATTGAGCGCTTTTTTTACCATGAGCCGCTATCAAGATCTTGAACATCAGTTGATTTCAACAGGTACCAGCATAATTGAGCCGTTAGCAATTTCGGCTGAATATGGCATGACCGAAAAAAATCGGGAGTCTATTCGACGCCTGATCGGTTACACCCATCGCAAACATTCCGATATTATTCGAAGTATTGCTGTTTTTACGGATCACAATAAAATTTTTGCAACCTCTAATTTTCACCGTAATTTTGCTTCTTTTATGTATCCAGACGATAGGCCAATTCCACGTTTGCTTGATACTCAGCTTAACGATAATACCCTTATTTTACGCACCCCCATTTTAACCGAAGGCCAATTTGGTTCAAACACCAGTACTAGCTCATTAGGGAAACCATTGGGTTATATCGCCATTGAACTTGATCTTAGCTCATTACGATTACAACAATATCAAGAAATTTTTACCGCCTTAATGGTGTTACTACTTGGACTCAGCCTATCGTCTTTGTTTGCTTACCGGTTAATGCAAGATGTTACTCGTCCAATTTCCCACATGATCAGTGTCGTTGATAGAATTCGACGCGGACACCTTGATGTTCGAATCGAAGGTCAGCTACTTGGTGAGCTTGATACCCTTAAAAACGGCATCAATGCGATGGCAATTTCATTGTCTGAATATCATATTGAAATGCAACAAAGTATTGATCAAGCAACCTCTGATTTACGTGAAACCCTTGAACAACTTGAAATTCAAAACGTTGAGTTAGATATTGCTAAAAAACGAGCTCAAGAGGCTGCACGAGTTAAGTCTGAATTCTTAGCCAATATGTCACACGAATTACGGACCCCACTCAATGGTGTGATTGGCTTTACTCGTCAAATGCTGAAAACCAAACTCAACACCAACCAACAAGATTATCTACTGACGATTGAAAATTCGGCCAATAACTTGCTCACCATCATCAATGATATTTTAGACTTCTCAAAGCTTGAAGCGGGTAAATTATTATTAGAAAATATTCCGTTTGATTTCACTGATGCGCTTGATGATGTGATGCGCCTACTTGCGCCAAGTGCTCATGAAAAAGGCTTAGAATTAACCCTTAAAGTTGACACTCGCATACCACCAAGCTTAATTGGTGACCCACTGCGTATACAGCAAGTGGTCACTAACTTAATCGGTAACGCGGTTAAGTTTACTGAAACGGGCAACATTGATGTATCTATCGAGCTCAAATCTGAGCATGATAATAATATCGAACTGCAATTTATGGTACGTGATACTGGTATTGGTATTTCAGAACGTCAACAAGCCCAGCTATTCCAAGCCTTTAGCCAAGCAGATGCGAGTATCTCGCGTCGTTATGGCGGCACCGGATTGGGGTTAGTGATCACTCAGAAACTGGTCAGCCAAATGGGTGGCCAAGTCAGCTTGACCAGTCGTCTTCACCAAGGTTCAACATTCTGGTTTAGCATTCGCATGCACAAAACAGATTTACCTGTATCACAGCTTATTGATACAACTTCATTAATGGGTAAGAAATTACTGCTTATTGAGCCCAATATGCAAGCCGCCTCAGTCGTGCAACAACGATTAATCAATGCGGGGGTTCATGTCACTTATCGCTCAACCATGCCTGAAGATATTGAACATCATGATTTTGCTTTGCTGTGTTTATCGCCATGCGAGCAACCACCAACAGCCGTCCTGTTTAATCACATATTTAAGGCTGAACAGATTGCCGATAAAGTACTGGTTTGTTTACCGACAACAGAGCTCGCATTATCAGAAAAGCTGACCAATACTGGGGTTGAGATTTGTCTGGGTAAGCCGATTGCCTCACGTAAATTATTTGAAGCATTATGCGATAACAATGATGAACATAATGAGCCCGAACAGCTAGTATTAACTACGCCACCAGAACCGATTCAAGCATTAACAGTAATGGCTGTTGATGATAACCCTGCTAACTTAAAGTTAATTTCAGCTCTATTAGGTGAGCGGGTTGAAACCGTTATTACCGCTACTGGCGGTAAAAAAGCGGTCGAATATGCTCACCAAAAAACATTTGATCTGATCTTTATGGACATTCAAATGCCAGAAATGGATGGCGTAACCGCTTGCCAAGCAATACATAAAACTCCCCTCAACCACAATACGCCGATTATTGCCGTTACCGCTCACGCGATGACTGGAGAACGAGAGCGGTTAATTAATGCGGGAATGGATGATTATCTTACCAAGCCCATTGAAGAGCATATTTTGCAACAAATTTTGGCGAAGTGGATCACGCCAAGTGATCATCAAGGTGCAGTATCAATATCCTCCCCCAATACCACCATTGATATTATTCAGGCGCAGCAAAATACACCATTAACCATTGATAATAGTATTAGCTTTGATTGGTCACTGGCACTTAAACAAGCGGCAGGAAAAGAAGATTTAGCCCGTGACATGCTGCAAATGCTATTGGATTATATGCCTGAGGTGGAATTATTAGTCAATGAAGCGCTGGATGGTAAACAAGTCGAGTTATGGCCTTCAATCCATAAACTCCACGGTAGCTGTGCTTACAGTGGCGTACCACGCTTAAAATACCTCTGCCACACCATTGAGACTGAGCTAAAAGCAAATGCAATTATAGTAGATATTGAACCGGAATTATTAGAGCTTATCGATGAAATGGATAATGTGGTTAAAGCTTCTAAGCAATATCGACATTAATACTACACTTATCTGATAGCATCATATGGCCATAAATAAGATAATAAAAAAGCGCCAGCTGATAAGACTCGCGCTTTTTTATTACTCATCATTACGATGAGATCAACTTTCAATGATCACGGTTGCTACCGCATAACGACGCTCATCGGCAATAGTCAGATGCACGTGTTGCCCTCCCATTGTCGTCAGTAATGATAATGCCTGACCCGAAAAAGCAACCACGGGCTTACCACGTTCATCGTTAGTCACGCTAAAATCTTGAAAAGACACGCCACACGCAATGCCCGTTCCTAATGCCTTAGAGGCCGCTTCTTTAACCGCAAACCGTTTTGCTACAAACCGAGCCCGCAACTTTAATCGATAGTATTGTTCAAGTTCAGAGGCTGATAACACCCGTTCAGCAAATCCATCACCAGCACGAGTGAGCACTTTCTCAATCCGTTCAATTTCAACGATATCAGTCCCTAAACCTAAAATAGCCATTAACCACGCGCTTCCTGCATCAATGAACGCATATCTGTGACTGCTTTTTCAAGACCATCAAACATTGCACGTCCCATAATAGAATGACCAATATTAAGCTCATACAACTCAGGTAATGCCGCAATAGCTTTAACATTATGGTAAGTTAAACCATGTCCTGCGTTGACTTTAATTCCCAGACTAGCAGCATACGTTGCTGCTTCAGCGATTTTTGCAAGTTCAGCCGTTTGAATATCTTCGGTGATAGCATCGGCATAATGGCCAGTATGCAATTCAATAAATGGGGCACCCGTTGCAAGCGCAGCATCAATCTGACGCTTATCTGCATCAATAAATAATGACACTTTAATACCAACCGCTGCAAGTTTGGCTGTTGCTGCTGTAATTTTCTCACGTTGCCCGGCAACATCTAAACCGCCTTCAGTGGTAAGTTCCGCACGTTTTTCCGGTACTAAACACACATATTCAGGTTGCGTTTCTATTGCAATCGCCACCATTTCATCAGTGACAGCCATTTCTAGATTCATCCGTGTTTGCAATGTTTCTCGTAAAATTCGCACATCACGATCATTAATATGGCGACGATCTTCACGCAAATGGACCGTAATACCATCAGCGCCAGCACGCTCAGCCACTTCTGCAGCATGTACGGGATCGGGGTAACGTGTACCGCGAGCATTACGTAACGTTGCAATATGATCGATATTGACACCCAATAGAATGTTGTTCATTTTCCGATGCTCCTTGCTCGTGGGATAAACAATTCCCGACTTTTTAATGGCTTTGAGCCAAGATACGGCTTTAAGGCCATCCTTGTAAAGCGTTTCGCCGCACGAAGTTGTTCAGGGGTTTCAAAGCATCTCGCTGCAATCGCCTTTAATTCATTACCACGAAAAGTCAGTTGGGTTATTTTCATTGAGGCAATAAAACCACGTTGCTCACGGTAGTTGTATGTCATTAGATCATCAACCGCTAACCCACTGCCAGCACAATGCAGAAAGTCGATACCGTAACCAAGATGATGTAGTAAAGCGAGTTCAAAACGACGCAATGCTGGCTCTGGATTATCCGCTTGTGCAAGCTCCCGTAACACATTCAAATAATCAAGAAACAACACCGGATAAGGAGTGTGATTTTCTAATACTCGCACTAATATTTCATTAACGTACATCGCGGAATATAAAATATAGCTGCGCAGTGGCAGACCGATACTGATGGGTTCAGCATGGGTAAGGACAGGCATACTTCCTTTACCACTCCATTTCATAAACAATGGCGTGAAAGGTTGTAATGTACCCTTAAGATTAGAACGCTTACGACGCGCGCCTTTAGCTAGTAGGGTAAGACGGCCATAATCCTCGCTAAATACATCGAGGATCAGGCTCGTCTCACTATAATGACGATAATGAAGGACAAAACAACGCTGTAAGCCCTCCATTACTATCCTTATAGATCGTCAATGTAACCTAAGCTGCGCAGTGCACGTTCGTCATCTGCCCAACCTGATTTTACTTTAACCCAAAGTTCTAAATACACTTTACGTTCAAATAAGTCTTCCATATCTAAACGGGCTTCACGGCCAATAACTTTGATCTTATCGCCGCCTTTACCGATTACCATTTTCTTCTGGCCTTTACGCTCAACTAGAATCAACCCATTGATATCAAAACCATTTGTTTCAGGATTGAAATCAAAACGCTCAATTTCAACGGTGACTGAATACGGTAATTCTTCCCCCGTAAAGCGCATTAGTTTTTCACGAATAATTTCTGACGCCATAAAGCGCTGTGAACGATCCGTTACATACTCTTCAGGGAAGTAGTATTCACATTCAGGTAAATGATCATGAACAATTTTTTCAATTGCCGCAATGTTGGTGCCTTTCTTTGCCGACATTGGAATAACATCAACAAACGGCATTTTTTTCGCTAATTCCTGTAAATGCGGAAATAACTCATGCTTTTCTTTAATGTTGTCGACTTTATTGATCAACAATACTGTTGGTAGCTCACTTTTCATAAGCTTATTCAGTACCATCTCATCATCTGCCGTCCACGTCGTGCCATCAACTAGGAATAATACTAATTCAACGTCGGTTAATGAACTGCTAGCAGCACGGTTCATTAAACGGTTAATCACACGTTTTTCTTCAATGTGCAAACCTGGAGTATCAATATAAACAGCTTGATACCCATCACGAGTGTCAACCCCCATAATACGGTGACGTGTCGTTTGAGGTTTACGTGAAGTGATAGACAGTTTTTGTCCCACTAAACGGTTAAGCAAGGTTGATTTTCCGACGTTCGGTCGACCAACGATGGCAATAAAGCCACAATGTTGTTTATCTGTCATGATTCCAACTGATTAAGTGCAATTTCTGCTGCTGCCTGCTCTGCCTTGCGCCGACTGCCGCCTTTACCGATTACAGGCTTGTCCAAACCTGTGACATCACACTGTACAGTGAACTCTTGGTTATGAGCTTCACCTTGTACCTTAGTTACAGTATATGCAGGTAATGGTAAACGGCGACCTTGTAAGCATTCTTGCAGGCGTGTTTTTGGATCTTTTTGGTTGATGCCTGGTTCAATTGTATCAAGACGTGATTTATACCAAGCCAATACGACTTGACGCACTGTCTCAACATCACTATCTAGATAAACCGCGCCAATGATTGCTTCAACACAGTCAGCCAGAATAGAATCACGACGGAAACCGCCACTTTTCAACTCGCCTGGACCTAATAGTAAGTAGTCACCTAATTCGAACTCACGTCCTAACTCAGCCAAGGTCTTACCACGGACTAGTGTTGCGCGCATTCGGCTCATATCACCTTCATCCACATTAGGAAAACGGTGATATAAGTCATCAGCAACAACAAAACTTAAAATAGAATCGCCTAGAAACTCTAGGCGCTCGTTGTGGGTGCCATTAGCACTGCGATGTGTCAGTGCTAATGTCATCAACTCACAATTATTAAACTGGTAGCCCAGCTTGCGCTGAAGCCTATTCGCTGGAGTTGTCATTTTCTCTCGATTATTTTATTTAATGCTACCGATACGATTAAAACGTACGCCGGTAGGGATCCAAGATGGAAGAAAACTATCAGGCTTGCGATCAAAATCAAAGCTCATCCAAATAGCAACTGCCTTGCCGACTAAATTCGCTTCTGGTACAAAACCCCAGTAACGACTATCAGCACTATTGTCACGGTTGTCACCCATAACAAAATATTCACCTTTTGGTACAATCCACTCACCGATTCCCGGACGAGGTACATAAGCCATACGGTTATCATGTCGTGACGGATTGATCAAAATATGATGATTTATATCACCAAGATGTTCGTTATATTCAATCAGACGAGTCATATCTTGCGTAAAATCACTGTCTTTCATATCCGTTAATTTCACAGGCTTACAAACAGAAGTGCCTTGTGGCTGAATGCATAGTTTTTTGTCAGCGCTGTAACGAATTAAATCACCAGGTAAACCAACAACACGTTTAATATAGTCAATCTTTGGATTAGGTGGGTAACGGAATACAACTACATCACCACGTTTAGGCTCACCAGTATTTAAAAATTTATGATCAAAAACAGGATCACGCAATCCATAAGCAAATTTTTGAACAAGAATGAAATCCCCCACATACAGGGTTGGTAACATTGACTTTGATGGAATCTGGAACGGCTCATAAATAAATGAACGGAAGATCATGATCAATGCAATCACAGGGAACATTGAACTTGCAGATTCAATCCAACTTGGCTGAGGCGCAACTCGTGCAAGTACTTCAGCATCCACTTGATCACCGGCTTTTTTAGCTGCGGCGGCAATCTTTAATTGTCGCTTCGGTGCCCATGAAAATTTATCTAGCGCCCAAATAATACCGGTAAAAATCGTCACTAAGACCAATATTATTGAAAATGTATTTGCCATGTTATTCCTTAGGTTTAATGCAACTACCCACAACTATTTGTTTATTTAGGATAATTTAAAACGTCTAAGTAAAAGAAAGTGCTATTTAACAGATTAAATAAGCACTTTCTAATTATAAGACTGTTATAAACAAAGAAAGGTTACTACTTATCTTTGCCCACATGAAGAATCGCTAAGAAAGCTTCTTGTGGTAATTCAACATTACCAATTTGCTTCATGCGCTTCTTACCATCTTTCTGTTTCTGTAGCAGCTTTTTCTTACGGCTAATATCGCCGCCATAGCATTTTGCGATTACGTTTTTACGTAATTGCTTCACAGTTGAACGTGCAATGATATGAGCACCAATCGCTGCTTGAATAGCAATGTCAAACATTTGACGAGGGATAAATTCTTTCATTTTTTCAACAACATCACGACCACGAGTCTGTGAGTTTTCTTTATGAGTAATGATAGCTAACGCATCAACACGTTCGCCATTTAACAGAATATCGACTCGAACCATGTCTGATTCTTGGTAACGCTGGAAATTGTAATCTAGCGATGCATAACCGCGCGATGTTGATTTCAAACGATCAAAGAAATCCAGTACCACTTCTGACATTGGAATATCATAAGTTAATGCTACTTGATTACCGTGATAAACCATATCAACCTGCATGCCACGCTTTTCAATACATAGTGTAATAACATTACCTAGGTATTCGCTTGGTACCAGAATATTACAGCGAGCAATCGGCTCACCCATAATTTCAATGTCATTGACAGCTGGTAATTTTGACGGGCTATCAACATACAACATGGTGCCGTCAGTTTTCTTCACTTCATACACTACTGTTGGTGCAGTAGTAATCAAGTTCAGATCATATTCACGCTCTAGACGCTCTTGAATAATCTCCATGTGGAGCATACCCAAGAAACCACAACGGAAACCAAAACCAAGTGCTGTCGAGCTTTCTGGTTCATAAAACAATGACGCATCGTTTAGGCTTAATTTACCCAACGCATCACGGAAGTTCTCGTAATCATCAGATGATACTGGGAACAAACCTGCGTATACCTGAGGTTTTACTTTCTTAAAGCCAGGTAATGCTGTCTCACAACCGCCTTTAGCTAGCGTTAATGTATCACCAACTGGCGCACCTAAAATGTCTTTAATACCACAAACAACCCAGCCAACTTCGCCGGTATTTAATTCAGTGGTATCAATTTGTTTTGGTGTAAAGATACCAAGACGATCAACACCCCAGATTTGACCTGTGGTCATCACTTTAATTTTGTCGTTTTTCTTTAGCTTACCGTTTTTAACTCGGACTAAAGAAACAACACCTAAGTAATTATCAAACCATGAGTCAATAATTAGTGCTTGTAATGGCGCATCCGGATCACCTACAGGTGCTGGAATTGCTTCAACGATTTTTTCTAAAACCTCATCGACACCGACACCTGTTTTTGCTGAACAACGCACAGCATCAAGCGCATCAATACCAACAATGTCTTCAATTTCTTCAGCCACACGCTCAGGATCGGCAGCAGGAAGGTCGATTTTATTTAAAATCGGCACGACTTCCAAGTCCATTTCCATAGCGGTATAACAGTTAGCTAAAGTCTGAGCTTCTACGCCCTGACCCGCATCAACGACCAACAATGCACCTTCACAAGCTGCAAGTGAACGCGATACTTCATACGAGAAGTCAACGTGTCCAGGGGTGTCGATAAAGTTTAATTGATAAGTTTCACCATCTTTAGCCGTGTAATCAAGCGTAACGCTTTGGGCTTTGATAGTAATACCGCGTTCGCGTTCAAGATCCATTGAATCTAAAACCTGTGCAGCCATTTCTCGATCAGAAAGGCCGCCACAGACTTGAATTAGACGGTCGGATAAGGTCGACTTACCATGGTCGATATGTGCGATAATCGAAAAGTTACGAATGTGCTTCATGAATGGCGTGACTGCTCGTGATTAAAATGAATGGGATCTTACGATCAAGTTGACGGATTCTACCGAATTTAAACGCTACTCGCTATCTTTCGATGCGGCATTTATCAGCTTATCTGCTGAAATGGGTAACCCTAGCACTCGAATAAGGCTTGGTTTGTAGGCTGCATCCCCATCGAATTTCTTGGCATAATACCGTGCAATCATTAATCCTACCGTGGTAGCAACAGCAGCCGACACAATAACACCGAGTTGGTTACTGGCTGCTAAATCAATAAAAATGTATTGTCCAATTAAACTTCCGCCGATTAAAAATAACAGCGGCAACATATAAACTAATAATGCTGAACTCAACATACTACGCTCAGACAAGCCGATTTCAACCACTTGTCCGAGAGTTATTTTTTCATTGGTCGCAATATTTATTTGATGAGAACGCCCAGGCATGGCTTTTGTCACAATACCTGTGCCGCAACTATCACTCGAAGCACAATGACCACAACTGGTTTGTTGCTGACAACTCACAGTTATATGGCTAGCTTCAACAGCGACAACTGTCGCTAATGTTCTCATCATGATTATTTACTCGTCTGAGTAACCTCAGTTTTAGTATTATCAAAGGTTACGTTTTCTGCAATTCGTCGCGCTGTTTCTGGTGGAATATCACCGACAACCGTTATTTCTTTGCTGCCATCAACTCTGGTGGTTAAGGTACGGCGTCCTTGGCGAACTAATTGTCCTCGCCCAACAAAATTATCAACATCAGAAACATACACAGAGAAACTAAATAAACCATCACTGTACATTCGGCTTTCAACCGCACGTTCAGTTAATAACAAGCGATGACGATTACCGGCAATTAATGCAAAGCCATTAGGTAACCACTTCACTGCCCATTCAAGTTTTTTCTGTGGCTGTTGTGGCTGTTGTGGCTGTTGTGGCTGTTGTGGCAATTGTACCACAGCTGGCAATTTAACTTGATCTAGCTTACTGAGCATTTCAGCTACTTTAGGGTTCACAACAAATGACACCACTCTAAATTGTTCAAGTAGCTCGCCTTCACGATCCAATAAATCAGCCCGCATTACTAAGTGTGTAGTTTGATCAATCCACAATAAGTAAGAATAGCGATTACCATCTTTAGGGGCAACGCGAACAACATCACAAGCAACACCCGCTTCACGGGCGCGTCCCATCGCAATAAAGTCGTAAAAATGAGCAAGTCTATCTATATTGGCTTTCATTAACGGCAATATTGGTGCGACCATTTTATTACTTTTAATAGTAAAAGGATCAAGTCCTGGCTCAAAGTAACTAACTTCATCGCCCCGTTGGATAACCTCTTGTGGTGGCCCACTGAGGAACAACAAATGAGCATAACTTTGACCATTCTCTAGTGCATGTCGATAGCGCAAAGTATCAATGCTATTTTTCTTTACCCAAATGTAAGACATCTCATAACTAAGATCGCGACTGGCTTGGCCCATTTGATGCAACAAAGCCTCTGTTGAAGGTTTAACCGCTTCAGCAGAGGCTTGGAGTGGCAATAATAGGCTGACCAATGCAAGCGCACCGACCAGTATTTTGTTCATTAATCCGCCACTGAGTTATTTGGGTGTAAGCGTGAATGATCGATACTACCATCTTCGGCATTAAACCGAAGCTGAAGCTCATAATCTTGTAACATCGAGTTAATACGACGTCGTTGTTCCATTAACTGTGATTCAGATGGTGTTTGATTATTATCAACCATACTGGTATTTAAGCTCACAGGTTCAGCTTTACCTGTAAATGGAATCGTTTGTAATACAGGCACATCATTACTGGTTGCCGTTGTAAAGTTATTACCATTACCGTCGTATTGTTGAACACCAACAATTACCGCTAATGATACACATGCAGCCACTGCAACCTGACCAAACTGGGAGAGCCAAGCAGGTAATGTCCGCTTTGCTTTAAATGGAGTCGGTTGCTCTTCAGTAATCATTGGCTGAGTAACCATCTCAATATGAGCGATCACTGCACCTGTGTGTGCAGGTTCAGCCTCTAACGCTAACGCGACATTTCCTGCAATATTCCATTCTATGCATTGCGGTGCATCGCCACGCATAACATCACCAATTAAGCTGAAGTCATACCAACTTTGCTCGCTATCTTTGTCAACGGTCAGCGCATTAATAATGCTCTGATCCAAATCTTCGCCATCAAGCAATGCCGAAATTTTTTCTTTATCAGCCATTTTTTCCACCGTTTGGTGCAACATTATTATTGTTGCATAAGGGGACGAATACGTTTTTCGACCATCTCTCGAGCACGGAATATACGTGAGCGAACTGTACCTACTGGACATCCCATTACTTCAGCGATTTCCTCATAACTTAGACCATCCAGTTCACGCAATGAGATCGCTGTTTTAAGATCATCGGGTAATGCTTCAATCGTACTAAAAACAACCCGCCTTAATTCTTCTGACAACATTTGGTTCTCAGGGTTCGAAATTTCTTTAAGCGCATTTCCACTTTCATAATATTCCGCGTCTTCGGCATCAACATCAAATGCAGGCGGACGACGCCCCTGAGCGACTAAATAGTTTTTTGCCGTATTAACCGCGATACGATAAAGCCATGTATAAAATGCACTTTCGCCACGAAATGTGGGTAAGGCTCGATATGCTTTAATGAACGCTTCTTGAGCAACATCTGGTACATCACCAGAATTGCTAACGTAACGAGAAACAAGGTTACAAACTTTATTCTGGTACTTAATAACCAGAAGGTTGAATGCTTGCTTATCTCCCCGCTGTACTCGCTCAATTAATACCTGATCAGTTTGCTGCTCGCTCATTCGAGCGTGTACTCCCATGTCTACGATTAGTAATATTGCATTCATCTCACGATAACTTACGCAATAATGGCGCAGATTCGTTATTGATGCACAATGGTTTATTTAGATTGTCCTGCCACTATAAGCGTTAGTCTCACCGTAAATAAAACACTGACTTATGAAATATTTATGAGCATGAGCACTAATTAAGACCGATGGATAATGGCAAAGTTCCACCGTTAAAAAATAATTTTATGTTTTGGTTACCGTGAAGTTATTCTCTTTAACAAAAACACACAAAAAGCAGATCTAATTACATCAGTCATTTTACCTGAAATAATAACACTAACGAGGATCTATGACGGAAAAAAGTAAAAAATCACAAAGACATGAAATAATCGCCTTACTCATTTCTAACAATACAACAGCTAAAACACCATCTTTTCGTGATAGTTATGCAACTAAAACCCAAACAAAAATGCGCTTTAATAACAAATTTGGTAGCATGAAATAAGATTATCACATGGACATGTAATCACTATGAACCAACCTCATCAACACGATAGCGACATTTTAGTCATTGGTAGTGGCGCAGCAGGATTATCGCTCGCACTCCACTTAGCGCATCTTGGTAAAGTCACAATTTTATGCAAAGGACCACTCAATGAAGGAGCAACCTATTATGCTCAAGGAGGTATCGCTGCCGTTTTTGATGAATCAGACAGTATTGCATCCCATGTTGAAGATACCTTAATTGCAGGTGCTCACCTTTGTAACCAAGACGTCGTACAATTTATTGCTGAAAACGCCAAGCAATGTGTGCAGTGGCTTATTGATGGTGGGGTACCATTTGATCGTGAAGAATCAGATTCAGATGATCATCCACGTTATCATCTCACACTTGAAGGTGGTCATAGCCATCGTCGTATCCTTCACGCTGCTGACGCCACCGGAATGGCAATGCAAACCTCGCTTCAAGAACAAGCCCGCAACCACCCTAATATTACTATTCTTGAACGTCATAATGCACTTGATATTATCACCGAGAAAAAAATAAATCCGCAATCAGAAACCAACCGAGCACTAGGTGCCTATGTGTGGAACCGTGATAAAGAATGTGTTGAAACCCTCGCGGCTAAATTTGTGGTCTTAGCCACAGGCGGCGCATCAAAAGTGTATCAATATACTTCTAACCCTGATGTTTCATCGGGCGATGGTATTGCTATGGCATGGCGCGCAGGCTGCCGTGTTGCTAACCTTGAATTTAATCAATTCCACCCTACGTGTTTATTTCACCCTAAAGCACAAACCTTCTTATTAAGTGAAGCTTTACGTGGCGAAGGCGCTTATTTACGTCGCCCTGATGGTAGCCGTTTTATGCTTGATTTTGATGAACGCGCAGAACTGGCTCCACGGGATGTCGTCGCTCGCGCTATCGACTATGAAATGAAGCGACTTGGTGCTGACTGTATGTACCTTGATATTAGCCATAAACCCGCCGATTTTGTCAAAAACCACTTTCCAATGATTGCTGAAAAACTGCATGGTTATGGCATTGATATCACCACCGATATGATTCCAATTGTTCCTGCTGCGCACTACACTTGCGGCGGAGTCATGGTTGATAAATCAGGTAAAACTGATATTGATGGTTTATATGCCATTGGAGAAGTGAGCTATACTGGCCTGCATGGTGCTAATCGTATGGCGTCAAACTCTCTGCTTGAGTGTGTGGTTTATGCGTGGTCAGCCTCACGAGATATTGAACGCCTATTTAAGACAATTTTGCAGCCACAACAGTTACCATTTTGGGATGATAGCCAAGTGACCAATTCAGATGAAGAAGTGGTGATCCAACATAACTGGCATGAATTACGCTTATTTATGTGGGATTACGTTGGTATTGTACGTTCTACCAAACGTTTAGAACGAGCCATGCATCGAATTGAGTTACTAAAACATGAAATCGATGAATACTACAGCCATTTTCGTGTATCAAATAACCTGCTGGAACTACGTAATTTATTGCAAGTTGCCGAACTCATTGTCCGTTGTGCAATGGCGCGTAAAGAGAGCCGAGGGCTACATTATACGCTTGATTATCCAGAGCTTGATGAACAAGCAACAGCAACGGTTTTAGTGCCTAACAATCATTAATCGTTAGCAATCAACTGTTTTTATTATTAATAACCATGATGCTAATTTCAATATTAGCATCATGGTTTATTGTGGCCGGAGTCAGGTTTTAATAGCCCTAAATGGATCATCATTTTTAATTGTCGATACTGAGCTGCGTCACAACCGTCATAGCCAATAATTAACCATTGATTTCTATGGTGTGTAATCGACAACACCACCAGCCAGCGCGTAACCAGTTTAACCGCTATCACCTTTCCAGCTTGATCATACCAACGAATATTACCATCACTATAAAGCCGTAAAGGGCCTTGTTGAGCTAAATAATAGTGATAGCTTCGTTGCCATTCAAACAGCAATGCTTCAGCAAACAAGTAACTAAGTGGTAAAAATACGGGCGGGACAATCAATAAGAATAGCACTGCACTGAAGTAAGATAGACTCAGCGCAGTGTTCAGTCGCGGGGATAAGTTAAGCTTTAGATCAACGTAGCTTGCTGTTGTTATGGGCAACAATTTTATCAACCATCATCGCATAAGCCGCATTATCACTGCGCCCATGCTGCATCATCCATTTAAATAAATCAGGATCATCACATGTTAGTAGAGAAATAAAATCACGTTGCTCTTGTTCTGATAAATCATCAAAACACTCTTCAAAAAATGGCATCACCAACACGTCTAATTCAAGCATACCACGACGACATGCCCATTTTACGCGAGCTTTCTCTTCTGCACCTAACATACATAACCTCTATTGCGTGCCTAATGGCTCACTGATAATCGAATACTGTGCGTATTTCCGTTACAAATAGAGTAACAGCCATGCTCAATAACGACCATGCGCTAGCACAAATAATCCTTCAAGATGAGACCTAGCCCACCATAATAGCCTCACACAAAAACATCCAATTAACCCATCGTGTAACCATGGTTAATTATTTTGTTCAGTTGGTATAACATAGTGTAATCATTACAGCATTTGTGGATACCATTATGAACACTTGGTCAACTCAACACACCTTTACCCCGTTCGCGTTAAGCACAACTGATTCACTACCTGATTTAGCAATGATCAACCTCAGTGGTTGGGGAATGGTGACACTCGTTGGCCCTGACAGTAAGTCCTACTTACAAGGTCAGTTAACTTGTGATGTAGTGTCATTAAGCGCCGATAAATCAACCTTTGCCGGTCACTGTGATGCCAAAGGAAAATTACGCACTATTATGCGCGTTTTCCATTACCAAAATGGTTATGGTTTAGTACAACGTCAAAGTGTAATGGCAACCCAACTACCTGAATTAAAAAAATATGCGGTATTTTCTAAAACAGAAATAACCCAAAGTTCAGCGATTATTTTAGGGCTTACAGGCACCCAAGCTCAAACCACCATTGATAATCATTTCAATGGCGATGCCGATGTACGTCATAACGATACTGCCACGGCTATAAAAGTCGATAACGCGCGCTGGTTAATTATCACCACCGCGGAACAAGCTGACAGTGTTATCACCACCTTGGCACCAACAGCAACCTTAACAACCACTGACTTGTGGAATCTCTACGATATTAAAGCCGCCATGCCACGCATTGATAATGCCACCGAACTTGAATTCATTCCTCAAGCGGTAAACTTACAAGCGGTTGATGGTATTAGCTTTAAAAAAGGCTGCTATACCGGCCAAGAAACCGTCGCACGAGCTAAATACCGTGGTATCAATAAACGTGCGATGTATATCGTAACAGGCGCTGCGACATTATGCCCACAAGCGGGTGATGCATTAGAACGCAGTGTTGGTGAAAATTGGCGTAAAGGCGGTACGGTTATTTGCGGCTATCACTACGCTGATGATCAAGCAATTGCATTAGTGGTATTACCTAACGATCTCGACGATGACAGTCAGTTCCGTTTTGCCACAACGCCTGACGCACTTTGGCACAAACTCGATTTACCGTATGATCTTAATGCAGAATAATTTAATTGATACCGCCGTAACGCAGTTACTTGATAACGAAGGGGTTGATTACCGCTTGCTGCCACACACGAAGCCGGCAAAGACCATTGCCGAAGCCGCAGCAGAACGCGGGGTTGATCCGCAACACATGGTGAAATCGATATTATTAAAAGATATGTCAGGTTTTCATGTACTAGCATGTGTTCCAGGGCCACAATCGGTTGATCCCAAAAAGGTACGGGCGCTATTAGGTTGTCAGCGAATGACTTGTACCGATGCCACTGAAGTAGAAAAAGTCACGGGATTAGTCATCGGCACAGTGGCACCTATAGGGCTAAAGCGTCCATTAGTGATTGTTTTTGATGCCACTATAACCGCGATTGAGCATGTTAATATCAGTAGTGGTGATCGCATGGCTGGCATTGAAATCGCTACTGATGATTTATTGATATTGTGTGATCCTATGGTCGCTGATATTTGTCGAGAACAGGCTTAATTAGTGACACCTAGACCAACGGTATGAATAAAAATACCGTTGGTTTACTTACTCGGTAAAGGAATAGGCTATGGCTAACCATCACCACCACGATATTAATTGGCGCGGTGTCGACCTTAATTTATTGATTGCCTTTTCGGCATTAATGGACACCCGCAGTGTAACCAAAGCCGCCAATAAATTAGCCATTGGTCAATCAGCAATGAGCCATAATTTATCGCGTTTACGCAATTTATTAAATGACCCTCTATTTGAGCGTCATGGTCATCAAATGCTGCCCACTCAAACCGCTTTAGAACATGCCACTACTGTCGATATGATTTTGTCATTAGTCACCAATGAACTACTGCGACCAAGTACATTTATTCCTGCTGATTTTTGTGGCACCTTTAAAATAGGTCTAACTGATTATGCCGAATTATTATTTGCCCCCGCACTGTATGATGCTATTCATCATCAAGCACCACAATGTCAACTGAGCTTTTTTAATGTCGATCGTCATAGTTATCACACCGATTTTAATCAACATCGAATAGATGTGGTTATAGGTTCAATGACAGATATGGGAAAGGATATTGAACATCAATATTTATATACCGAAGATCATGTGTGCCTTTATGATCAATGCGCAACGGGGCTTAATGATAACGTTACACTCGATCAATACAGTCACCACCCCCATGCACTTGTAAGTCCGGATGGTAAATTAACCACTCAGGTTGATGACCAATTACAACAACAAGGATTTGTGCGTCAAGTCGCGGTAGGATCACATAACTTTCTCACCATTCGACACTTACTAAGCGGTCGCGATTTAATTTGTGTAGTGTCACGTTTGATGGCGCAGCTGGATATTTTCAATGACCAATTAACCCAATGCCTTCCCCCTGTTGCGATAGCTGATTTTGATATTCGATTACTATGGCTGCATCGCAACAGTAATCACCCTCGCAATCAATGGTTACGCCACCTTGTTGCCCAAACGGTGATAACCCAAGTCGAACAACTTCGAGCGGGTCAATAAACCAATAAAGAGAAGAGCGCGGCAGAGCATATTTACTCTGCCAATGGCTGTTGTTGCTATACCAATACAATTACTGCGCGCGGCTATTTGGCTCTTGAATTTGATAAAGTTTATGTTCATCGCAAGGTTCATCGCAATTACACTCTTTATTGACACCAACATTAGCCAAACCGCCACAACTACCACTGATGGTTTGACGTTTAACAAACCACCCAATCGCCATTGCTAATATCACCACCCAAAAAATACCTAACGTCAGAAAAAATGTAGTCATCATTTTAATCCTCCAATTTTTCCTAACTGATTAAAACTGGTCGCGAGCATACCGACTTTAGCCACGGCAGGCACCACTTTTTTAGTGCCACAGCCACAGCCACATGCACCTTTTTCACGTTTACAAGCACGACCTTGATCGGCTGTCACTAATGCTTCTTTGCTAATACCACCCGCTAAAAAAGTCGCTAATGATGTTCTCGGCGGTACCCGACTAACACTAAATCCAGCTTGCAACAAACGTGCTAAAGATCGAGTACCAATATTACCCAGAACAATTTCATTGACGTTCAGTGCTGCAAGTTGTCGCTGAAGTATTTTTTTATGTTTGCATCCCAACTCTCGACTACCACTATTTTCAATGCGATCCACCAGCAGACCTTGTTGATCATAAATAGCAAATATTGCCGCTTTACCGAAATGGCCTGCAATCTGATCTCTTGGCGTTAACGCTATCGCTATTAACATACATTATTCCTCTGTGTTTTTAAGGGTGTCGGTTACCAATTCTAATGCCATTCCCATTACTAACGCCTGCGCCACTTTATGCCGCCCTCGCGCCACAATATTACCTAATGTTTGACGAGAAACACCTAACTGTTGGGCTGCTTCAAGTTGTTGTAAACCCAGCATATCAACCAATCTTAGCGCCTCTAATTCATCACTAGCTAAAACAAGTCGAGGTAATTGCGTCATTGGAACCCCATTGGGTTTAAAGCAACTATAAGCTGGGCGGCAACTGATCTTTCTTTCAATTTTAGGTCTTGCCATGGTGATGATAACCTTGCTAATAAGGTTTATTATTGGCATATGCCAAAAACTCAGTATTGATCTAGGATCATAACTGATGATCTAAGTCGTTTTTTTAATAAAAAGCCTTAAATCTCTATTAACCGGTTCTGTCGCATGGGAGGGAACTAAATAGCCTATGTGATGCTCAAAGTTCTGTTTTTTGCATTAACTCGAGCATTAAAGAGTGGGGCCAATGCATTGGCTGTACTTAATTGAGATCGTCGATGTGAAATATCTCAACAACATCGTTGAGCAAAGCCATAGGCCAATAAAACAAAAGATGGTTCAGGCGTTGAGCTGGAAATCTGTTAAGGGAGCGACTACCACGATGTCAGGGCTAGAAATTTAGACTCAGATAAAACAGAGGCAAGTTGGGGATTTAAGTTTACCAGTTTGGGAGCGCTTACGCGCTCGCAGCATAATTGTGTCTGGAATTCGGCACGTTTGTACTTCACCAAAACTGTGCAACAGAACCAAATAATCTAAAGTAATAATAAAAGTTGCAGTATTATAAATGCGCATCAAGGATCTATTACTAATAGCCGCAATTACTGCGACTTTATCAGGATGTCATGATAAGTCGTCACAAAATACACTAACAGCACCTTCTGTTATATGTCTTTATCTCTAGATTTATCAACCTGATTTGTTCTTGTCCCATCGTTGTAGATCTTCTTTCTTAACGCCTTCTCGGTTAATGGTTATATGCATTGGGTTTTGACTACTTTTGTCTTGCTCGAAAGATTGCCAATGAATGTCTTGAGTATCTAAGTTCAACTCTGTATTAGTCCAATAGAAAGGCATCGTTGCCCCATGGTCGACATAAAGCTCTTTTAAACCTTTAAAATCTTTAATCATTCCCCAACGATTTTCTTTCGCTGAATAATAGGCTAATGGAAATTCGCCAGCTTCTGCTACTGGTTTAATCACCTTTGTATTAGGTTCAGCTATCATCTGATGCCATCCATAATTAACTTGAGCGCCATGCCTCACGATATGTCGGGCTTGCTTTTCATAGTTACCATGGGGTTCAAAAGGCATATATTCGCGGCTTTTATCAATAGCGCTCACATATAAGTTTATGTTCTCAATAACTTCACGTTCTTCTTTACTCTCAGGCTCAACAATACGGTACTTACCTTTTCTATCTCCTATTAATACATCATGGGTATCGTAATCACCTGTAAAGAGTTTAGTAATCCAATTATTGCCTAGCTCAGATTTCATCGTAACTATACTAAAAGAAAATTTCTCTATAGAGCTCGTATCCAGTGGAAAAATCTTAGCTTTTTGACAACCAGTTGAATCTACTTCATAAGTGGTACTGTAAACGCCTCCAAGCGTTTTTTTTTCGGCATGGTTAACAACATGACCCACAATGCCCATTAGCCCTTCAGCTTCTAAAACTTGTTGATGCTTATTCGTTAAATTATACACGTCCTGTATAGTCTTGGGTTTTATTGTTTTTTCAAGAATATCGTGTCCTTTCGCAGAAGCACCTCTATTTAATGCGCCTATTGTAAATTCACCAGATTCACGGAAAGTCACCACCATATCGAATACATCCGCACATTCTTTGATAGCTTGCATATGAGATTGAGTCACAAACTTATCAGATATTTCTTTCAGTGTTTGTTCATACTTTTTGGTAGCATTGACTGCATCAAGCTCTGCTAAAACTTTAGCCCTATGCGCGGCATATTGAGCGTCATTATCCTGAACATAAACCCATATTTTTTCTGATTGCTCATGACGTTTTTGTCGTTGCCGTTGTATTTTTTCCCTAGGCGTTTCAGTTTTACTATCAAGCTCTGAGTCAGGCTTTGGGTCTAATTTGTCATGACCAATATTTGCAATTTTAACATTGGGTTTCGCGCTAACTTTGGTTGCTTTCCTCATAGATTATCCTTGAATTGTTTCAAATAAAAATGGCCAGAATTGACTCTATTTAACTTAATTGTTCTAAAACGATTCGATACAGATACGCGGTAACGTCTAGATACAAAAAGACCGCCTCTATGGGCGGTCTATTTCTATATTTCTAAACATTCATTAATGTATTTTGGGTTCTGTCGCATGGGAGGGGACTAAATAGCCTATGTGATACTCAAAGTTCTGTTTTTTGCATTAACTCGAGCATTAAATAGACTTCTCAGGCTACTAATACCTATCAGATATACAACATCGTTGAGCAAAGCCATAGGCCAATAAAACAAAAGATGGTTCAGGCGTTGGGTTGGAAATCTGTTAAGGGAACGACGACCACGATGTCAGGGCAAGAAATTTGGACTCAGATAAAACGGAGGCAAGTTGGGGATTTAAGTTAACCCGTTTGGGAGCGTTTTACGCGCTCGCAGCATAATTGTGTCTGGAATTCGGCACGTTTGTACTTCATCAAAACTTTGCGACAGAACCAAAAAAACAGCCACAATCAGAATATTATTCCAAGCATAAGATTTAAACTTATTCAATTCTCCAATAAATGAAACTTATCGTTAAACTTATGCTAATAATGTCACAGAAATGTTCTAATAATTAGCGTATACTTATTCGCGTTAATCGCCAGGAAGGTCGGAGTTAAACTGTATTATGCGGATGTTCAAACGCTACTTGCCGAAACTAATTGCCAAGCATGTTAGTCGTATATTTAAAGGAAGAATTTATATTGATGGCCGTGGCGGCTATCATTTTGAGAAAGGAATATTGTTGGTGCCATTAAAAGCACAACAGCATCATTACGATACAGTGAACGAGGTTAACTTAGAAATTAAGCGTCTACGTGAAATTTACTAAGCCAATCCTTTAGAATTAAAGCCTCTCGAATAAAGCCCACTACAGTATGTGGGCTTTAATGTTTTTACGCCATTCATCATCAACAATCGTCGCTAAATAGTCCTCAGCATCCAACAACTCATCCACATCCGCATCTGTATCAATTCGAATTTGAAATAACCACCCATCACCATAGGGATCATTATTGACTAATTCAGGTGCAGCCTCGAGCTCGTCATTAATAGTGATAATCGTGCCCGTACATGGTGCATAAATATCGGATGCTGCTTTTACGGATTCAATAATGGCACATTCTTCTCCGCCATCAATAGCCGCCCCACTGTCAGGAAGGTCAATAAATACCATATCACCAAGTAAGGCTTGAGCATGATCACTAATACCAACGGTATAAATTCCATCACCTTCATCACGTAACCATTCATGGGTATGAGTAAATTTTAATTCTGAGGGCACATAGCTCATTCTCACATCCTTTTTAAGCTCACAATTAATAGGTCGTTATCACTCTATTTACTGTAGGTGAAAAAATATCTTTTGCTCAATTTGAGAACAAAAAAAACCGTAACAAAAAATTTATTACGGTTTAATAAATAATCACTCAGTTCAGTGGCTGATTACAGCTTATTTATAGCGCGCTAATTCAGGTAATTCGCCACTTAATCCTAATGCTCGACGCATGAATTCATCTTTAACGCCTGGGGCATTATTAGCAAATAACATTCCTAAATCACGTACCAGTTTTTTCGCTGGATGAGCGCCATCAAACAACGACTTAAAACCTTGCATCGCGGTGATCATTTTCGCTGCTTCCGCTTTACGCCAGCGTTCGTAATGACGTAAATTAACCTGCTTACCAATGTCTTTTTCCGCTTGCCACAAACCAATGATCTCTTGCGCTAAGGCCGCTGCATCTAATAAGCCTAAGTTAACCCCTTGCCCAGCTAACGGATGAATCGTGTGGGCTGCATCGCCAACTAACGCGACCCGTTCACGTACAAAATCTTGAGCATAACGCATTTTTAGAGGAAAGGTTTGGCGCTCACCTTCCACGCGACACAAACCCAAACGGTGATCAAAAGCTGTCGTTAAATGCTGATTAAACTCTTCATCACTAACATCACACAGCTGTAATGCTTGCTCAGGTGGTAATGACCACACAATCGAACATAAATCTTTTTCAGCTAAAGGTAAAAAGGCCAACGGACCATCAGGACGAAAAATTTGACGGGCGGTTTGTAAATGAGGCTCATCACAACGGATATTAGCCACTAATGCACTATGACCATAATCCCGCTGTGTCAGAGGAATATCCACGTGTTGGCGTAACCATGAATTGGCACCATCAGCACCAACCACTAATTTAGCGGTGAGGTTTTTACCAGAGGCTAAAGTCAACCATGCTTCCGTTTCCCCAAAAGCAATATTTTGGCAGCGGTCAGGGGCAATGACGGTCACGTTATGTTGTTTGTTAACCTGTTCTAACAATGCTAATTGCACTACTCGATTTTCAACAATATGACCTAAATCCGGTTGTGATAGCCGCTCAGCGTCAAAATCAATATGGGCAAAACTGTCTTGCTCCCACACTTCCATTTTGCTGTAAGGGCTCATTCGGCGACAGCAAATACCTTCCCACGCCCCCACGCTACGTAAAATGCGTTCACTAGCACGGCTCAATGCCGATACACGAATATCAGGCAAAGCGGCTAATTCAGGATTCGGCAATTGACCTTCAATCACCGCTATACGTAATTCAGTATCGGCTAACGCTGCGGCCAGTGTTAAACCAACCATTCCACCACCGATAATGGCGACATCAACATTTTGCATCATAGCTATCGTTTTACCTGTCCCATGGCACGGCGTAACAGCGGTGCTTGAAGTGTGTTAGAAAGGCTCATGGTCATCAAGCCCAGATTACGTCCAGCAACCAGTGCAGGATTATCATTTGCAAATAAGCTTACCAGCCCGGCGGTCATGGATACCGTCGCTTGACGATCAGGTAAACGGCGTTCACGGTAACGACCTAATACGGTAGGTAAACCAATATCAGCACCGCGCTGAACGCCAGCTGCAATTTCTTCCGCCAGAGTCATCACATCACGTAAACCAAGATTAAACCCTTGTCCAGCAATAGGATGAAGCGTTTGAGCCGCATTACCAATCACCGCAGTACGGTGTGAGACTAGCCGCTGTGATTGACGTAAAATTAAAGGGTAGCAATAACGCTCACCAACAACAGTTAGTGCCCCTAAACGCCAGCCAAACACGGCTTGTAATTCTGCTAAAAATTGCGCATCTGATAATGCCATAATGCGTGCTTGTTGGTGCGGTTCAATACACCACACCAATGAATTCCGTCCTTGAGCCATCGGCAACAATGCCACAGGACCATATTTAGTAAAGCGTTCAAAAGCTTGGCCTTGATGTGGCTTAGCAGTGGTAATGTTAGCAATAACCGCGACTTGCTCAAAATCATGTTCATCACAACCAATACGCAACAAGTTACAACAATGTGACGTCGCACCATCAGCAGCAACCACTAATTTAGTCCGTAGCCGTTTTCCTGTATTTAAACGCACCAATGCCTCAGCCTGAGTACGCTCAATATGTTCAACTTTAGCGGGACAAAACAGATCAATTTGAGGGCGAGTCGCTAACTGATGGTGAAAAATTTTCCCCGCATCAGCTAATTCAATCACATAACCTAGCGCATCAACTGCCAATTGCTGCGCAGACAGCTCAACCATTCCAGCATGACCGCGATCCGATACATGAATATGTTCAATTGCCGTCGCAACCTTTGCTAAAGCAGGCCAAAGTTGGATCGTATCTAACAATCGACTTGACCCATGAGACAACGCAATACTGCGAGCATCATAGCCAGGATGCCCATGCTGATCAGCCGCTACCGCTTCAACAACCGCGATATGTAATTGATGCTGCGTTAATTCATCCAGTGCTATCGCTAGACATGCACCCACCATTGCGCCACCCGCAATAACCACATCATATTGCTTCACATTTTGTCCCTTTCGCCATCGAAATAATTAGTGAAGAGTTGGCATTTCGTCAGCATTATCATCATTGACAAGGCGTTGACCTAATTCAGAATGACAACTCAAGACACACATACGTACATGTTCAAGCACTTGTTCAAATAAAGCCGCTTGATCTTCAAGATCTTCGTCTTCATCAATGCCAAGTTGTGAGATCTCTTGTAAATCAGCCAGTGCTTCAGTTATTTCCTCAGATAATTGATTTTTTTGCAAATCCATTAGTCCTAAACCAGAAATAAAACTGTTTACCCACTCAGTTAATGCTTCAGCGCGAGTGGCTAACGGCTCGTCATCATCAGGCATCAATAATGAAAATTCAAATCCACCACCAATCAACTCATCAGCCGTCGTTGTAAATAGCGTCCGTACCATCATTTTGGCGCCGTCTGTCATCGGCTGGCCTTCATTGGCGTAATCACAAACAGGACCGACCCAACTTTCATCATCAACAGCTAAACCACCACAAATCATTCCGCTAAGTAAACCATGTAATTCAGCAGGCATAGCAGCCAAGCCTTGTTGTTTTAATTCAGCTTCTACAGCTTGGTATGTTGGCAGGGTTATTTCACTCATGGCTTATCACCTTTTTAATTGGCGCGATTTAAAATAAATAGTTTTGTGACCATTACTGAATTTAAAATGATGTCAGTAATTAACATTACACTTTGAAATTGTACCAAACAATAATCACACTTATGGCTTAGTTAGTATAATAAATAGCAATGAGCGAATGCGAGCACTGTGTTATGCTAACACTTAAGCCTAGTTCAGCAAATGATAACACTGGCGATAACGTTCAATCCTTAACCAACTCCATAGTGAGTGTGATTAATATCTGTCTTGTCAGATGCTATTGAATCGAAACCGAGACATAGCCGCTTGCATCTTAAGTAGGGTTTTTCTATATTGGCACTAGTCGCAAGCGGAATGAACACCCATTCTGGCACGGAGCAAATCGAAGATTTATGAGTACTCAGGCTGTAGAAATTCAAGTATTGGGCAAAAAGTTAAAAGTGAATTGCCCAATAGGTCAAGAAGATGCATTACGTGCCGCGGCGGCAGATTTTGACCAGCGCTTGAAAGATATGTCTGCGCGTAGTAGTGTATCCGTAGAACAATTATTGATCTTTACTGGTCTGAACATCAGTAATGAATTGCATTTAGAACGACAAGAACATAATCGCAACGCTGAATTAATATCCAATAAAATCAATTCACTAGAAGAAAATTTGGATAAAGTATTGCAAAATCAGCCAAAGCGTTGATAATGAATTGACCCTGGGGTGTACGTCAGTGAATGAACGTCCCCGAGCCGATAAGCAAATACCCAGGATTAGCTTTTTTATTAACTATTGAGCATGCTCAGCCCGACTGAGAAGCCTACGGTTAATGTTGCTAATCCACCTTGAACATCTGGTTCAAGGGCCTTATTTCGCAACGGCACCTTGGGGCATCCCCTTTCTGAGTTTCACTTTCTTTCTACGCGCTAGCATCCTACAATCTCTAAACCCTCACCGTTCATGGATTGGATACTCAAGTGATAACGCCCCCCATTTCCAACTCACAACCATTACGCCAACAACTACGACAACACATTCGTCACGCTAGGCGTCAGTTATCTTCTCAACAACAACAACATGCTGCTCAACAATTATCCCAACGGTTACAAGCCTTACCTTTAATTCAACACAGCCAACATATTGCACTTTATCTCGCGGCAGATGGTGAAATAGATCCGCAGCCGTTTATTGATTGGTTATGGCAACAAGGAAAATCCGTTTACTTACCAGTGTTGCATCCTTTTAGCAAAGGGCATTTACTGTTTTTGCATTACGACGCAACTACGCCAATGACCACCAATCGTTACCATATTCGTGAGCCTAAATTAGATTTACGCCGAGTTAAACCTATTGCTGAGCTTGATATTATTTGTACCCCATTGGTCGCCTTTGATAGCACAGGCCAACGGCTTGGTATGGGTGGGGGATATTATGATAGAACCCTGAGCCAGTGGCACCTCTATCGCCAAGGGCCTTATCCAATTGGGATTGGTCATGATTGCCAATATATACCGCAATTACCTAACGAAGAATGGGATGTGCCATTGCCCTTAATCATTACCCCTAACCATCAATTCAGCGAGTGATCACACCCTCAACGCAAACGTTTGGTTTCTGGGTAAAAAAACCGAATGTAATTGTATGTTATTCATAAAGTTATATTTTTAGTTTTAAGTTTGCAGCCATTAACCATAGAATCCAACTGACGAAATCACTTCGGTTAGCTATAATCACCTTTCGCATAATTGAGGTCATTACGAGGAGAACGGCATGACACAAGATGAAATGAAAAAAGCAGCGGGTTGGGCAGCACTTGAGTACGTAACGAAAAACAGTATTGTTGGTGTAGGTACTGGTTCAACCGTTAATCACTTCATCGATGCCTTGGCAACTCGTAAAGAAGAGATCAAAGGGGCGGTTTCAAGCTCTGTTGCTTCAACTGAGCGCCTAGAGCAAATTGGCATTAAAGTCTTTGATGCTAACGATGTTGCTAGTCTTGATATTTATGTTGATGGCGCAGATGAAATCAATGCTGAATTTGACATGATCAAAGGTGGCGGCGCCGCATTAACCCGTGAAAAAATTGTCGCGGCTATCGCAGAAAAATTTATTTGTATTGTTGATAATACCAAACAAGTTGATGTCTTAGGTCAGTTCCCATTACCCGTTGAAGTGATTCCAATGGCGCGATCTTTCATTGGTCGAGAATTGGTAAAACTTGGAGGTGATCCTGTTTACCGTGAAGGTGTAATCACGGATAACGGCAATATCATTCTTGATGTTTACAACATGGCTATCACTGATCCTAAAGCAATGGAAGACAGCATCAACGCCTTACCCGGTGTAGTGACTGTCGGTCTATTTGCTCATCGTGGTGCTGATGTATTACTTGTTGGCTCACCAGAAGGCACGAAAATCATCCCAAAATAATGATTGCTTCATTATTTGATTACAAAACGGCAGCTATTGATCGCTCGTGAATCATTAGCTGCCGTTTTTTATTGGCTTTTTTGTAATATTCTTACCCATAGTGGTTAATTTTTGATACTTTATTAAACAGGAACAATCAAATATTTAACCATTTAGCTACTGAAAGGCAATATTTACCGCAACCAAGCTAAGGCAAAATTGTCATTATCAGTCGCCACGTTTTTAAGGATAAGAACTTATGGCAACCGTATCACTCAATAAAGAAAAGATAAAAATCCTCCTCCTTGAAGGTCTCCATCCTTCAACAGTAGAAGTGTTGCAGCAAGCAGGTTACAGCAATATTGACTACCACAAAGGTTCTCTTGATGGTGAACAACTATTAGAAGCCATCAAAGATGTTCACTTCATTGGTATTCGCTCACGTACCCAATTAACACCAGCAGTCTTTGCCGCAGCGAAAAAGCTAACCGCCGTCGGTTGTTTCTGTATTGGTACCAATCAAGTTGATCTTAAGGAAGCAATGATACGCGGTATCCCTGTTTTCAATGCCCCATTTTCAAATACTCGTAGTGTTGCTGAACTTGTTCTTGGTGAGATTCTATTATTATTGCGTGGTATTCCTGAAAAAAATGCCAAAGCTCATCGTGGCGAATGGTTTAAATCTGCCGACAATGCATTTGAAGCGCGAGGCAAAACCCTTGGCATCATTGGTTATGGTCATATTGGAACTCAACTCGGTATTCTTGCTGAAAACTTAGGTATGCGAGTCTGCTTCTACGATATTGAAAGCAAGCTATCGCTAGGTAATGCGACTCAAGTAAATTCTTTATCAGAGTTACTTAATAAAGCTGATGTGGTGAGCTTACATGTACCAGAAACAAAAGGAACAGCTAATCTCATGGGTGTTGAAGAATTCGCGCGCATGAAGCCAGGTTCTATTTTTATCAACGCAGCTCGTGGAACAGTTGTTGATATCGATGCGTTATGTAGTGCATTAGAAAGCAAACACATTGCAGGCGCTGCTATTGATGTATTTCCTATTGAGCCGCAAACCAATAATAATCCCTTTGAATCCCCTTTAATGCAGTTTGATAACGTACTTTTAACCCCACACATTGGCGGTTCAACTCATGAAGCTCAAGAAAATATCGGCATTGAAGTTGCTGGGAAATTAGTGAAATACTCAGACAACGGATCGACATTATCAGCAGTAGGTTTTCCTGAAGTATCACTACCAGAACATCATAGTGGTTGTTCTCGTTTACTCCACATTCACCACAACCGTCCAGGAGTGTTAAATCAAATCACCACTATTTTTGCATCGGAAGGCATTAACATCGCAGCCCAATTCTTACAAACAGGTGCGGAAGTCGGTTATGTGGTGATTGATGTTGAAACAGAACGTTCAAAAGAAGCATTACAACAACTAAAATCTATTGAAGGTACGATTCGCGCTCGTATTTTACATTAGAATATTAACGATTTAATAACGATAAAGGAGAGCATCATGCTCTCCTTTTTTATTACTATTTAATCTCTAATTTGATTATTTTTATCGTCAAATTATTTTTCAGCTAATTTAAAAATCACATTAACTCGGTCTTTAATTACAATGCTGTTATCGGCATAGCTTTTATCGATAGAGCCTTTACTCATACTGCTCATCACAGCATCATTACTTTGACGATATGGCATTGGTTGGCCATTAGTGTTGTAGTCAATCCGCCACACACTATCAATTTTATTATCAAAACCTTGCGCTAATGAAGCAGCCACTTGCTTAGCATTTTCAATCGCTTTTTGGCGTGCTTGTTGTTGATATTTTTCAACATCAGACACTTTTAAATTAATATTATTTATTTGATTAATACCATCACCCAACGCGTCATCTAAATAAGTATTCAGCTTCGTTAGTTGATGTACCGTCACCTCAATATTGCGACTGGCTTTAAATCCTGAGAGTTCCGGTTTTTGGTCTTTTGGGTAAGTGTACCGTGCTGATAATGAAATATTGGCACTATTAATGTCTTTTTTATTCACACCTGATGCTTGTAAACGCTCAATAAACTTAGTGACAGCTTGATCGACAGCCTTCTTAGCATCAACCGCCGTTTTTTTAGTTTCAACCACATTAACAGAAAAAACCGCCATATCCGGTTTAACCGTAACTTCGCCACGGCCCGTTGTTTCTAAATGAGGAAATGGAATATCTGCTGCCATTGCAGTAGTTGAAACAAACGCACTAGCGCCAAGTACCATCGCTAACAATTGTTTTTTCATTATTCATCCTTTTATTGACCGCACAACAGGGTTATTTATTGATACCAACATTAATAAATACATTGCTGTTTATCTGTAAATGAGAAAGCTATGCTAGCAAAGCCTTAATATAATGAACACTGTTTTTAGTCACAATTCAGCAATCCTTTAGTAATAATATCGTTTTAATACCATAATTAATGCGAGAATTAGCGTCTATTAGAATAAAAAAAAGAAGCCCGTAGGCTTCTTTTTAGTGTCATATAATTAAAACTTGGGCAAATTAAGCGCCAACTTTATTTACATGGACATCCATCTGTGGAAATGGGATTTCGATACCTTCTTTATCAAGCTCTTCTTTAATCGCTTGGTTTAGGTCGAAATATACTGCCCAGTAATCAGGCGTATTAACCCATGGACGTACTACAAAGTTAACAGAAGAATCAGCAAGAGCAACCACACCAATAGTTGGTTCAGGATCTTGAAGCACACGACTATCAGCCTTTACTACACGACGTAATACTTCTTTTGTTTTTTGTAAATCAGCATTATAAGAAACACCAATCACTAAATCGATACGACGAGTGTCATTGCGAGAGAAGTTAGTAATTGGGTTACCAATAATATGAGCGTTCGGCACGATAACTGTTTTGTTATCAGGCGTACGTAATTCAGTAGAGAAAATCTGAATAGATTCTACAGAACCCGCAACACCAGCAACTTCAACGTAATCGCCAGATTTGAATGGGCGGAAACCAACAATCAACACACCTGCTGCAAAGTTTGATAATGACCCTTGAAGTGCAAGACCAATAGCAAGACCTGCGGCACCAATAACCGCAACCACTGATGCAGTTTGAACACCAATACGACTTAATGCTGCAATTAAAACAATAACGAATAGCACATAACGCACTAGACCATGGATAAACTCAACAACTGCATTGTCCATGTCTTTTTTGCGTAAAATTTTCGCAATTGAACCCGCAATGAGTTTAACAATGATATTACCAATAAATAAAATCAGTAATGCTGAAACAATGTTCACTGCATATTGAACTAATAGATCTTCGTTTTTAGAAATCCAATTACTCGCGTGCATAACACCATTAGTCAATGAATTATCAGATATATTTTCAACAACCTTATCAGTAACGCTCTCTGTCATGAAGGTATCTCTCTCAAAGTATAACAATAGTAAAATGTCGCTGATGCGTAAATCTTACCGTAACCGGTAAAAATAGCACCTTTGCAACAAATATGATATTAGACAATAATCGCTAATAATGCTGCGATTAGTATAATTATCAGTATGAATATTCTAATATCAAAGAAACAGTGCATTATTAATCATTTATTAGCTAGATGGCTAGTAAAAAAAATCGAACAATCATAAAAAAATATAAATTACCAACGTACAATACTAACGACGTCTTACATACAAAAAAAGCCCACCGAAGTGGGCTTTTTCACATTTTATCTTGCGACAAAATCGAAATTATAGAACGTCGATTGCGTTTAGGTCAGAGAATGCTTTCTCTAGACGCTCAACCATTGATACTTGACCTGCACGTAACCATACGCGTGGATCGTAGTATTTCTTGTTTGGCGCTGACTCACCCGTTGGGTTGCCGATTTGACCTTGTAGGTAATCGTGGTTAGCAGCTTCGTAACAACGGATACCATCCCATGATGCCCACTGTGTATCAGTATCGATGTTCATTTTAACAACACCGTAGCCGATTGACTCTTGGATTTCAGCTTCAGAAGAACCTGAACCACCGTGGAATACGAAGTTTAGCGTGTTAGTTGGAAGACCAAACTTCTCTGAAACGTATGTTTGAGAATCACGTAGGATAGTTGGAGTAAGTACAACGTTACCTGCTTGGTAAACACCGTGTACGTTACCGAAAGATGCAGCGATAGTGAAACGTGGGCTAACTGCGTTTAGTTTCTCGTATGCGTATGCAACGTCTTCTGGAGAAGTGTATAGGTCTGATGCGTCCATGTGAGAGTTATCAACGCCGTCTTCTTCGCCACCAGTACAACCTAATTCGATTTCTAGTGTCATGTTCATCTTAGCCATACGCGCAAGGTATTTAGCTGAGATTTCGATGTTCTCTTCTAGCGACTCTTCAGAAAGGTCTAGCATGTGAGAAGAGAATAGAGGCTTACCAGTTTGTGCGAAGAACTCTTCACCCGCGTCTAGTAGACCGTCGATCCAAGGAAGAAGTTTCTTAGCGGCGTGGTCAGTGTGAAGAATAACTGGCACACCGTAAGACTCAGCTACTGCGTGAACGTATTTAGCACCAGCGATAGCACCAAGAATTTGAGGGCCTTGACCTTCAAGTTTAAGGCCTTTACCACCGAAGAATGCAGCACCGCCGTTAGAGAACTGAACGATAACTGGCGCTTTAACTTTAGCAGCAGCTTCAAGAACAGCGTTAACTGAATCAGTACCGATACAGTTAACAGCAGGTAGAGCAAAATTGTTTTCTTTTGCTACAGCAAATACTTTCTGTACGTCGTCGCCAGAAATAACACCAGGTTTTACAAAATCGAAGATCTTAGACATAACAATAGTCCTATATTTTACTTTGTTGTCTGTGGAAAAATTCTTGTGCAAACGTTTGCGATAAGCTTCTATTTTACTGAAACATAACGTCTATCACAAACATTTAAACGCGGAAACTGACACTATTATTACAAATATACCCAGTTTCCACGCCAAATAAATTATGCTTTAGCGCGTGCTTCTAGCATTTCAACAGCAGGCAATTTTTTGCCTTCAACGAACTCAAGGAACGCACCGCCACCAGTAGAGATGTAAGATACTTTGTCTTTGATGCCGTACTTGTCGATAGCAGCTAGAGTATCACCACCGCCAGCGACAGAGAAACCTGCAGATTGTGCGATTGCGTTAGCAACAACTTCAGTACCTTTACCGAATTGCTCAATTTCAAATACGCCAACTGGACCATTCCAAAGAATAGTTTTTGCGTTCATGATGATGTCAACAAGTGCTTGAGCTGAATCAGGACCAAGGTCAAGAACCATATCGTCAGCAGCGATTTCAGTTGATGCTTTGATAGTTGCAACAGCTGAGTCAGAGAACTCTTTCGCACATACAACATCAGTTGCTACTGGAATATCAGTGTGCGCCATTAACTCTTTAGCAGTAGGAATAAGGTCTGCTTCGTAAAGTGACTTACCTACATCGTTGCCTTCAGCTGCGATAAATGTGTTAGCAATACCACCACCAACAACGATTTGGTCAGCAATCTTAGATAGTGACTCAAGAACAGTTAGTTTAGTAGATACTTTAGAACCACCAACGATAGCAACCATTGGACGTGCTGGGTTATCCATTGCTTTACCTAGCGCTTCTAATTCGCCAGCAAGTAGTGGACCTGCACATGCTACAGGTGCAAACATACCTACGCCGTAAGTAGATGCTTGTGCACGGTGAGCCGTACCAAATGCATCCATTACGAATACGTCACAAAGTGCAGCGTATTTCTTAGATAGTTCGTCTTCGTTCTTCTTCTCGCCCTTGTTGAAACGTACGTTCTCAAGAACAACAAGCTCGCCTGCGTTTAGCTCAAGACCATCAAGGTAATCTTTTGCTAATTTAACGTCACAATCTAGTGCGTCGTTTAAGTAGTTAACTACAGGCTGTAGAGAGAATTCTTCTGCGTATTCGCCTTCCGTTGGACGACCTAGGTGAGAAGTAACCATTACTTTAGCGCCCGCTTCTAGGCAACGCTGAATAGTAGGTAGAGATGCAAGGATACGTGCATCTGAAGTTACTTTACCGTCTTTTACTGGCACGTTTAGGTCAGCACGAATAAATACACGCTTACCAGCTAGATCCAGATCAGTCATCTTGATTACAGACATGTTTTGCCCTCTCAACATTATTTAAAATAAAAGTTCATAAATTTCATGGCCCGGCGTCACTGCCAAACCCAATAATTCTTACTACTTATTTTTGTGGCGTTACAGCAGAGTTACCTGTTGCCGCCATTGCTAACGCAGTATCTAACATACGATTTGCAAACCCCCATTCATTATCACACCACACCAACATTTTAATTAAATGCTGCCCACTAACACGGGTTTGAGTGCCGTCAACAATCGCGCTATGAGGATCATGATTGAAGTCAATCGACACCAAGGGTGCTTCGGTATAAGTCACTATACCCTTTAATGTACAACGAGACGCATTCAATAATGCTTGATTTACGTCATTAACTTTCACGTTTGTTGTAACAGTAACCGTTAAATCCATGGCGGTGACGTTTATTGTGGGCACCCTCACAGAAATAGCTTCAAATTTGTCAGAAAACTTCGGAAAAATACGACCGATACCTAAATGTAATTTGGTATCTACTGGAATAATGGATTGGCTAGCAGCACGCGTTCGGCGTAAATCAGGATGATAAGCATCAATAACTTGCTGATCATTCATTGCAGAGTGAATTGAAGTTATAGCACCCGTTTCAATACCGAAACAATCATCCAACACTTGAATGATGGGCACGATGCAATTCGTCGTACAAGAGCCATTAGAAACAATCGTGTGTTGCTGGGTTAACTGTTGATGGTTAACGCCATATATCACAGTAAAATCGATATCGTTGGCAGCAGGATGGGAAAATAACACTTTGTTAGCACCAGCATCAATGTGGGCTAAGCCATCAGCACGAGAACCAAACTTACCAGTACAATCAAGGACAATATCGACGTCAAAATCATGCCAAGGTAGCAATTTAAGTTCCGGTTGATGAAGCAGGCGAATTTGATCGCGGTGACCATTTTCATGGGCAATAAAGAGATGCTCCTGATCATGACTGACAGGCTTACCGAATCGTCCATGGCTTGAATCATACTGAAGCAGATGAGCCATAGCTTCCGGCTCTGCTAATTCATTGATTGCCACGACGTTAATCTGGTGGTATTTACCGCTCTCGTACAGTGCACGTAACACACTGCGACCGATGCGGCCGAATCCATTTATTGCGACTTTTAGTGTCATATCCGTGCTACAAAAAAACCAAGCGGCGTTAGTGTATACCAACCAAGTTTGAGAATCACCATAATTGTGACAACTCTCACTGCGTTTAATTAAATATGTTCATAATCAAATATATAATCACATAAACCACCCTAATCAAAACCTAAAATGTGAATAATTAGCCATACTAATCAATTATTCATATCAAATCTTTATCATTAGAATTGGCTTTTTTAGGGCACATTCTGGCAATACCCATCACAATACTAAATAAAAGAGGTGACATATTTATCCGAGATAATAACCATATGCTTTACCAATATAAATCTCACGACACCCTGCAATATTATCTCAGTTAATGCTCAACTATTCGTACAAACTATTTATTGCAACATGATATTGCTAATGTCTATTTTTGATCGTCATTTTCGCGATACCATAATACAGCTTAACCTTATTATCCTTGTTTTTATTAACTCAACAATCAACACCATGACTGTTACATAAATCAGTTTAACCATTCAGCAGAATCACACATACTCCTTTACAACCTTGCATTTTAAATAAATAATCATCGCGATCTGTTGTTCTGCGTTATAAATGAAACATCAAGTAAAAGTAAAACCCTTAGAATATCTTCGTCAATGTTGTCATCCTCAGTGTTTCCCTTAGCTTCATCGTCGCATTTAATAGTTACGCTTATCAGCACTCACATTTTTATCTTTTGAATATTAAGGGTTACACATGTCGCATAAAGCAACGGGTTTAGTGAAGTGGTTTAGTGAAGAAAAAGGTTTTGGCTTTCTAACTCAAGACACAGGCAATGCTGACGTGTTTGTTCACAGCAGCGGCATTGCTGATAAAGCATTAACCAAGCTACCAGAAGGCAAAAAAGTGTCTTTTGATGTTGAGCAAGGTCAAAAAGGTCTGCAAGCAATCAATGTTGTAGTGCTATAACCGTAAGGCAACAAAAGATAATAGCTATCAAAAAGGCCACTATGTATGTCAGTGGTCTTTTTTATCATTTTTACAATCAATAACGCAGACTAGACATTATATTCAAAGCCCCCCTCGGTCTTGTTCAAAACATCAATCAGAGAAAGCTTACAAAAATGTAAACTACAGGCAAGGTCAGTGTATAAATCGTTAGTTATTATTCTCACATCAAAACACAACAGAGAATTTTACAATGTCTAATAAACGCTTTGCTATACTACTTGTTCCTGCGGTACTGTTATCAACATCAGTATTTGCGACAACACCACCAACATCTGCAACAGTACAACCAATCAATGCAGTAGCAACTCAACAGCAAGGTTTTAGTGGTCCAAGTGCGGGTCTAAAAACAGTAAAAGCCGTTCTTGATGCTGGCATGTTCAGTGACGATACCCCTGTCACTTTAACCGGACACATTACAAATTCATTAGGTGATGAACATTATCAATTTACCGATGGTACTGGTTCAATTACGATCGATATTGATCATGATAAATGGTTTGGTGCTCAAGTAACCCCACAAACAAAGATCACTATTCAAGGTGAAATTGATCAAGAATTTAATCATACCGCGATTGATGTGAACCATGTTCGTGTTGTGGGATAATCCCTTTATCACCATCATTAGGCTGCGAGTGCATCAATCACTCGCCGTCTTATCATCTATAGCGTATTAATTTCATATTAATCTTGCCGACATAACGATAAACTTTATTGTCACACTGTTTACCAACGTCTAATTGAATGCAGGTCATATCACCTCGCATGAAAAATACGCGTTTACACTCTAATAACGTAATAAGTTGTTAGATGCTAAAAGCACCAATATTTACGCCTTTTTAGCACATCAACGAGTTATTCAAATTTTCATCAATAGATTTTATCTGATTGTAAGGCTGCCATTATGCAAATACTGCTTGTCGAAGACGATATTAGTTTAAGCCGTTATATTGAAAAAGGGCTCACAGAAGCGGGACATCATGTGCAGTGTATTGATAATGGTCGGTTTGCCCTTTCAATATGCATGTCAGAACAATTTGATATCGCCATTGTTGATCGGATGTTGCCAGGATTAGATGGGTTATCATTTGTAAAAGCACTTCGCGCATCCAAAATTTCAATGCCGGTTATCTTTCTCACCTCATTAGGTGGTATTGATGATCGCGTTGATGGCTTAGAAGCAGGCGGAGATGACTACTTAACCAAGCCCTTTGCTTTTTCAGAATTACTAGCGCGTATATCAGCCTTATCTCGTCGATCATCAACACTCTCTGAAGCAAAACCCAGTGAATTAGTTTATGGCGATCTCAGTCTTAATTTATTTGATCATACCGCGATCCGCCAAGGACAAGTCTTAACTCTGCAACCAAAAGAGTTTCGTATTCTTGAACTCTTTCTGCGTCATCCAGGACGTGTTATCACGCGAACCATGTTATTAGAACACGTTTGGGATATCTATTTTGATCCGCAAACCAGTGTGGTGGAAACTCACATTAGCCGTTTACGTAACAAGCTTGAAAAACCGTTTGGTGATCAGCTTATTCATACCGTTCGAGGGGCTGGCTACAAGTTAGAACACAAACTTGGGAAAAACGCCTAATGCATCCTTTTATCACGCAACTTCAACAACGATTGCCGACCCCTGTATGGTTACGCAGTTCTGCTATGCAGCAAGGGCTGATGTTTATCATGGTGTCAGTGGTGAGTTTAATTTTGATGTCGAGCCTCACTATTGCGTATGTTGACTATCATCTTGATGAAGTAAATAACAACATTGAACATAACGTTGAAGCCTTTATGCTTGGCACCACCACCGAGATCAACAAAGAGCCCATTGATGAAGATGATGTTATCGACGTTTTGGCAACAGGTTTTATCCTATCCGGTATTCTAGTTGTACTTTGCAGCTCAGCTATCGTGATTTATATGACGCGACGCAACCAAGCAAAAATTGATCGCATTGAAACGGTATTACGCGCCGCCGCTGATGGTGAGTTATCAGCCAGAACCATGATGTCGAGCCAAACAAATGATCTCACTCGTATCGGCTCAACCGTTGACGAAATGTTGTCACGCTTACAAAGCGTAGTGGCTGCAATGAGCGATATATCCTCCAATATTGCTCATGAATTAAAAACCCCGATTACGCGCTTACAATATAATTTACAAACCCTAAGTGAGATGGCTGACGCACACGGTGATAATCTTGATGATGTTTTTTCAGAACAACTACAACTGTCACTCAAAGAATCCAACCGGTTAGCGAATATCTTTGATGCTTTACTGCGTATATCTCAAATTGAATCAGGTAATAGACGCCAACGCTTTGAAACCATTAACGTGGTTGATATTGTCCATACCATTGCTGAAATTTATACCGATGTTGCTGAAGATGCGAGCATGACCTTGACCCTTAATACTCAAAAAGAGCCTATTTTCATTCAAGGCGATAAAGAGTTACTGATTCAACAATTTGCTAATTTGGTAGAAAATTCACTGCGCTATTGCCCGCAAGCAAGTCAGCTAACACTCTCGTGCCACACTGAGCAAGATAATGTGGTGATCACCATGGCAGACAATGGCCCAGGGATTAATGACCAAGAAAAACAGCGCGTATTTGAGCGTCTTTATCGAATTAACAAATCACGTAATGATGGCGGCTTAGGTATTGGACTAACATTAGTTAAAGCAGTGACAGACTTACACCAAGGTGAAATCAAACTTTATGATTGTCACCCCGGACTTGGGGTCGAGATTCGTTATCACTGTTAGTTGCTTTTGCTATCGCATAGAAATATGAGATGACAGCACCAAATGAATAAAAATACCGCCTTTGAGGCGGTATTTAACATCACAGGTTTTATGCGGACAAACAGTGTAGCTCTTAGGTAAGATTACTAATTTTCACTCACATTTTGAGAATAGCCCCAATTTAGATTGAGGCTATTTAGAGATAAAGCAGTATCGTATTACTTCAAAAAATTTTTACTTTATTATCTGCATCATCTAATAACTTAATTACAAAGTCAGTAATGACTGTTAATAAAGTTCTAATTGGCTACTTTACCTGTTAGTCATTGTTTACACACATAACTACATTATTTTTCGACTTTCCTAATTATTAAATCTCATTAATACTTTTAATAATGGAAGATCCAGATGAAGGCTTATAAATGCTAAGCATTACACTATAAGTTGTCTTTTCTTTATCCGTATTGGTAGCTGTACATAAAAAACGATAATTTATACCATTAACAACTTGAGTCGAAACAGCAAAAGGCTTATAGCCAACACTAACAAATTCTTTCATTGTTACTGCAAAAACCGTTAGACACTCATCTGATATATCTGTTGTAAAAGGGGTATATCCACCAATTGAGTTATAGATGCTATTCATATTTTTCATTTCCTTATGATTAATCATGAATCTCAAAACCTAGTATTGAGGCTTTAGTGAAGATAAAACATCATTTGTACCATTCCAGTCAGTCCACTTAGGATAAACCCCATCATTAGTTGGCCCGCCTAATTGATGAACACTACAATGCTGTCCACTATAATTACAATCATCAAATAAATCCCAAGCACCATTAATCACGATTAATGACGATACTTTATCATTCCATTCTTTTAGAATTAAATTCGGAGTGTTTGTAGTAACTACAAGAGAATTACCAGTACAATTTATATGCTCAAATATAATTATTTTACTCATAACTACATCCTCAGTTAGGCAATATGCCTAAAATAATAATAGAGTATATAGACAAACAATATGAGACATGTGTCATATTTTATTTAGATGAAAAGATAATATTAAATACCTATCATTACTTATATTTAATATATGAAATCTAATGCTAACCAAATTCCCCCTAGAAACGCTTCTCTACTCAGCTAACATCATCGCCACGATCCGCATTTGAATATCTTCCTAGCGACCACCTCAATAATATTCAGATGCAAAAAAGGCCGCCTGAGCGACCTTTCTATAATTCATATCATCAAAGATGACTTACCACGCTAAACCACACGCGCTCGCTTTTGCTTTAGCAAGGCTGTAATACTTACGCTTAACAAGGTAATTACCGTCGTTTTTAAGCCCTTCAACACGTAGCCACTTATTTTTACCAAAACGTGCTTTTACAGGAACACCAACGGCGAAACGCTTACCCGATTGATATTTTGCAACATAAAAACTATCACGAACTTTGAAGATATAGCCATTCTTACCACAGATTCTAGCACTCTCAACACGGCCTTTTTTAGTATCGCCCCAATTACCCCAATCATCAGCATGGCTAGGTAAAGAAGTTATCGCGGCTAAACCAAGTAATAATCCTAAAATAGCTTTTTTCATCTCAACACTCAAAAAAAGGTAAACTTATGAGTTTATTTTAATCATTATAAAAATAAAGAAAAGATAAATAATGTAACAAAAATAAAAATTGACAAATGTCAGCGAAATATATCGCTAGTGGAATGTATGGCTATCAACATATAACCAAAAAGTATGATTTTAAAGGAAGGCGGCTTTTGAAAAAATGTACTTTAGGTCCAAACGTAAAAAAGGCTTTGAACAATAAGTTCAAAGCCTTTTTAGAAATATGTCGAGGGTTAAGGAAAAACCTTAACGCAAACTTTACTTGGTCATGTTGCTGCTTTTGTACATAGGAGCGAATACAGGGCTGTAAAGTGCAATAATTTTATTAACGATACCAGTCATTTCTTTTTCCTCAATAAACTAAGCTATTTTAAATAGGACAACCATAGCCTAACCATCGAATATATAAGGCTTGCGGTCGTGTTTCGATGAGAGTCATTATAGATATTTCGCTATACTTTAAAAGTGATAAAAATAGCAGTTTCGGATTAGTTTTAGTAATGAAAAATGCTGTCATATAACCACTTTATTTTTAATGTTTAACAGGAATTATCAACATAAAAAAGACCGCAATTAGCGGTCTTTAAAAACTGTGGTTAATAGGGAAAACTTACCCTAGTAACGCATTGGCATTATTAACAATATTTTCAACAGTAAAGCCGAACATGTTAAATAACTCATCTGCAGGTGCTGACTCACCAAAGGTTGTCATGCCAATGATGCGACCGTTCAAGCCAACATATTTGTACCAGTAATCCGCAATGCCCGCTTCAATAGCAATACGCGCAGTTATATTTGCAGGTAATACAGTTTCACGGTAAGCCGCACTCTGTTTATCAAACAAATCTGTCGCAGGCATTGAAACCAAGCGTACTTGGCGACCTGAAGCGGTTAGCTCTGCATATGCTTGCGCTGCAATACCCACTTCAGAACCTGTTGCAATTAAAATAAGCTCTGGCTCAGTGGCACAATCTTTAAGGATATAGCCACCTTTGGTGATATTCGCGACTTGCTCAGCGTTACGATCCTGCTGATCAAGGTTTTGACGTGAGAAAATCAACGCTGTTGGACCATCTTTACGTTCAATCGCATATTTCCAAGCAACCGCTGATTCAACCTGATCACAAGGACGCCATGTACTCATGTTCGGGGTTAAACGCAGTGATGCGGCTTGCTCTACTGGCTGGTGCGTTGGACCATCTTCGCCCAAACCAATCGAATCGTGAGTGTATACCTGAATATTTTGCACCTTCATCAGTGCCGCCATACGCAATGCATTACGTGCGTATTCCATAAACATTAAGAAGGTTGCACCATAAGGAACAAAACCACCGTGTAATGCAATACCATTAATAATGGCTGTCATACCAAATTCACGCACACCGTAATGAATATAGTTACCCGATGCATCTGTCGGTGTCAGTGATTTAGAGCCAGACCACATAGTTAAGTTAGATGGCGCTAAATCGGCAGAACCCCCCATAAATTCAGGTAATAACTGACCGTACGCTTCTAGCGCATTTTGTGATGCTTTACGTGATGCGATATTGGCTGGGTTAGCTTGCAGATCCGCAATAATACGTGATGTTTCCGCTTCCCAATTCGTTGGTAAGTCACCGTTCATACGACGGCTAAATTCAGCGGCTAGCTCAGGGTAAGCTGCGCTATAAGCGGCAAACTTTTGATCCCATGCGGTTTCTTTAGCGCTACCGACTTCAATCGCATTCCAATGCGCTGCAATGTCTGCTGGAATTTCAAACGGACCGTGGTTCCAACCAAGGAATTCACGCGCGGCGGCAATTTCTTCTGCACCTAATGGCGCGCCATGACAATCATGAGAACCAGCTTTATTTGGCGAGCCAAAACCAATGATGGTTTGGCAACAAATAAGGGTTGGTTTAGTGGTTTCTGCTTGTGCTGCAGCAATCGCGGCATTAATCGCATCAGCATCATGGCCATCAACGGTTGAAATAACATGCCAGCCGTAAGCTTCAAAGCGCTTGGCGGTGTCATCGGTAAACCAACCTTCGACTTCACCATCGATTGAAATACCATTGTCATCCCAAAAAGCAATTAACTTACCAAGACCTAGAGTGCCTGCTAATGAACATGCTTCGTGAGAGATACCTTCCATCATGCAGCCATCGCCCATAAAGGTGTAGGTGTAGTGATCAACGATCTCATGCCCTTGCTGGTTAAATTGCTCAGCCATGGCTTTTTCTGCCAATGCCATACCAACCGCATTGGTAATACCTTGACCTAAAGGACCTGTCGTGGTCTCAACACCCGGCGCATAACCATATTCTGGATGGCCAGGTGTTTTTGAATGTAATTGACGGAAATTTTTAAGATCATCAATCGATAAATCATAACCTGTTAAATGAAGCAGAGAATAAATCAGCATAGAACCATGGCCGTTTGATAATACAAAGCGATCACGATCAGCCCAGTTTGGATTTTGTGGATTATGATTCAAATGATCACGCCACAATACTTCAGCAATATCTGCCATTCCCATCGGCGCGCCCGGATGACCTGAGTTCGCTTGTTGCACACCATCCATACTAAGTGCACGAATTGCATTGGCTAGTTCTTTACGAGACACCGCATTGCTAGAAGACATATCTGCTCCAAATAGTCATAAAATAATAAATTACGAACAAATAGTTACCATTTTTATTAATGATCACTTAATTTCGTTTCAATATTGTCTCAAATAGATGCCATTGACTGCAAACGTTTTCGTTTTTAAAAAAACCAATTTATTCAACAATATGCAATCAGTCTAAATTTAAGTTTTTGTATTTAAAATGGTAACAATAAAAAGCTTCTTCTTTCACCAATGCCGGTTTTCGCTAAATCCTTACAGATTACATTGTTGATTTTATAACTGGTCGGGGTATTATAGACGTCTAGACGGAGGTAGCTCCATACATATAAACGTATGGAATGCAGTGCAGTATCAGTATTACCGCTACCGTTCTACCAAATTTATGAATATAAGTGAGACCATCAATGGCTAAACATCTGTTTACTTCTGAGTCGGTATCAGAAGGTCATCCAGATAAAATTGCAGACCAAATTTCAGACGCAGTCTTGGATGCAATTTTAGAGCAAGATCCAAAAGCACGTGTTGCTTGTGAAACTTACGTAAAAACTGGCATGGTAATGGTCGGTGGCGAAGTAACAACATCTGCTTGGGTTGATATCGAAGAAATCACTCGTGAAACAGTACGTGAAATCGGTTATGTTCACTCAGATATGGGCTTTGATGCTAATTCTTGCGCAGTTCTAAATACCATTGGTAAGCAATCACCAGACATCAACCAAGGTGTTGATAAAGCAGACCCTAAAGAGCAGGGCGCTGGTGACCAAGGTATTATGTTTGGTTATGCAACTAACGAAACTAAAGAATTAATGCCTGCACCAATCACTTATGCACACCGTCTTGTTCAACGTCAAGCGCACGTACGTAAGAATGGCAGCCTACCTTGGTTACGCCCTGATGCTAAATCTCAAGTAACGTTTGAATACGATCAAGGTAAGATTGTAGGTATTGATGCGGTTGTATTATCAACCCAACACAGTGATTCAATTTCAACAGCCGATCTTCGGGAAGCGGTAATGGAAGAGATCATCAAGCCAGTATTACCACAAGAATGGTTACGTAAAGATACTAAATTCTTTATTAACCCAACCGGTCGTTTTGTTATCGGTGGCCCAATGGGTGACTGTGGTTTAACCGGTCGTAAAATTATCGTTGATACCTACGGCGGTGCAGCACGTCATGGCGGCGGTGCATTCTCAGGTAAAGATCCATCAAAAGTGGACCGTTCAGCAGCATACGCAGCACGTTATGTAGCGAAAAATATCGTTGCCGCTGGTATGGCTGAGCGTTGTGAAATTCAACTTTCATACGCTATCGGTGTTGCAGATCCAACGTCTATCATGATTGAGACGTTTGGTACTGAAAAAGTACATCAAGATATTATTATTGAAGCGGTTCGTCAGCACTTCGACCTACGCCCATATGGCCTACAAGAAATGCTAAACCTACTTCAGCCTATCTACAAAAAGACGGCTGCATACGGTCACTTTGGTCGTGAAGAATTCCCTTGGGAAAAAACAGACAAAGTAGACGCACTACGCGACTTCGCTAAACTTAAATAATAATAAATTTAAGTTTATCAATAATTAAGGGGCGATTATTCGTCCCTTTTTTATGTCTAAAATAAAATAACCGCTATTTTTATATTGCAGTGTATAGTCAGCTATGGTTATTTTGCACCAATATAGATAATAACTGAGGATATTTTTGGCTATGACCCCGCTACAAAAGCAAGTGCTTACTCACGTAGAGTGCTGTATCAAACAGGCGAACCAACGGCTTAATAAACGCTTAACGATACCTACGGTTAATTTTAATCAACGCGGTAAAATAGCGGGCACAGCCCATCTACAAAAATGGGAACTGCGCTTTAATCCTATTTTATTAACTGAAAACCCTGATGCGTTTCTTAATGAAGTGGTTGCTCATGAAGTTGCCCATTTAGTGGTATTTAAACACTTTGGTCGCGTTCGTCCGCATGGCCGTGAATGGCAAATAATCATGACTGAAGTTTTCAATGTCGCCCCCAAAACTACTCACAACTTTAATGTTAGTTCAGTAGCAGGAACAACATTTATTTACCACTGCCAGTGTAGTGAATACCCACTAACCATTCGCCGCCATAATAAGGTTTTGCGAGGCCAAGCCAGTTACCATTGCCGTAAATGTCGCCAACCGCTACAGCTCAAAGCATCGTAATTTGAAGCGTATTTAAACGACCTTCCTGATTTTTATTATTCGTTCCTCGCCACACTGATTTTTCCCCTCTCTTCTGTCGTTAACCATGATAATATATTTTATCACCCAACAATTACTACAGATGACCGCATCATGAGAATTCCACGAATTTACCACCCACAACCTTTACCTAGCCAAGGTACGGTTATGCTTAGCGACGATGCGGCTAACCATGTTGGCCGTGTAATGCGGATGCAAGTTGGGCAACAGGTATTACTGTTTGATGGCAGTAATGTAGAGTTCCCTGCTGTTATTAGTAGCGCCAGCAAAAAAAGTGTTGCAGTTGAGATTCAAGCGCGTGTGGAACATAGCATTGAATCACCATTAGATATTCACTTAGGTCAAGTGATTTCACGTGGTGATAAAATGGAATTCACCATTCAAAAATCGGTTGAACTGGGTGTGAATACTATTACGCCACTGATTTCAGAGCGTTGTGGCGTTAAACTCAATGCTGAACGTTTTGAGAAGAAACTTGAACAATGGCAGAAAATCGCAATTGCAGCCTGTGAACAATGTGGCCGTAATGTCGTACCCACCATTCGCCCAGTAATGAAGCTGGAGCAATGGTGTGCTGAAGAATATGACGGTTTAAAACTAAATTTACATCCGCGAGCGCACTATTCAATTAACACCCTTCCGACCCCAGTAACCAAAGTACGGTTATTGATCGGTCCTGAAGGTGGCTTGTCAGCTGAAGAGATCAGCATGACAGAGCAATATAAATTCGACGAAATTTTATTAGGCCCACGTGTGTTACGCACTGAGACTACCGCAATGACAGCCATTACCGCACTGCAAGTTCGCTTTGGTGATCTTGGCTGAGTAATCAGGAGAAAACAATGATCAAGCTAGGTATTGTGATGGACCCTATCGAGTCTATCAATATCAAAAAAGATTCGACCTTTGCCATGATGATGGAAGCTCAACGTCGTGGTTGGGAATTACACTACATGGAAATGAGTGATCTTTCTTTAGAGCAAGGTGTCGCAATTGCACGTACACGCACTGTCACTGTAAAAAAAGATCCAAACAACTGGTTTGAATTCCATAATGAGCAAGAGATTCCACTCGCGGATCTTGATGCGGTATTAATGCGAAAAGATCCTCCGTTTGATACTGAATACATTTATGCGACTTACATTCTTGAGCGTGCAGAAGATAACGGTGCATTAATCGTTAACAAACCGCAAAGCCTACGTGATTGTAATGAAAAATTATTTACCGCATGGTTCCCAGAGCTAACGCCAACCACGATTGTGACCCGTCGTGCCGACAAACTAAAAGCATTCCATAAAGAACACGGTGATGTGATCCTAAAACCGCTTGATGGCATGGGTGGTTCGTCTATCTTTCGCGTAATGAAAAATGATCCTAACGTATCGGTGATCATCGAAACGCTAACCGCAATGGGTCAAAACTACTGTATGGCACAAACATTCGTGCCTGATATCAGTAACGGTGATAAGCGTATTTTAGTAGTTGATGGCGAACCAATGCCATACTGCCTTGCGCGTATTCCTGCTAAAGGTGAAACTCGCGGTAATCTTGCTGCTGGCGGTCGTGGTGAAGCGCGTCCAATTAGCGACACCGATCGTAAAATTGCAGAAACAGTAGCGCCAATTTTAAAACAGAAAGGCCTGATCTTTGTTGGCCTTGATGTCATTGGTGACAAGCTAACTGAAATTAACGTAACCAGCCCAACCTGTATTTGTGAAATTGAAGCTGCATTTGATATTTCTATCACAGGTAAATTAATGGATGCGATTGAACGCCGTATTAACGCTAACTAAGATCACCTAAGCGCTAAACATCAGCCATAATCAAACCAAGAACGCAGCGATTATTTTTTATCGCTGCTTTTTATTATCAACACCATCATCGGTGCTGACGTGTATTTAATGGTGTTGTAAATGAACCTGACCAATTATTTTCTAGTGGCAATGCCCACTATGGAAGATCCAAATTTTAAGCATAGTGTCATTTATGTTTGTGAACATAATGATGAAGGTGCAATGGGTATCATCATTAATCAGCCGATTGAAATTTCAATTGTCGACATGCTTGATCAAATTAATATTGAACGTACACAACCATTAATTGACCCGATAAGTATTGAAGCGCCTGTACTTAATGGCGGGCCTGTCGCAGAAGATCGCGGCTTTGTATTACACTCGATTTCAGCTGATTATAACTCCAGTATTACTATCACGCCTCAACTTGCCGTTACCACTTCATTAGATATTTTGGCTCAACTGGGCACCCAGCAAGCACCACAACAGTTTATTGTGGCCCTTGGTTATGCGGGTTGGGATGTCGGTCAACTTGAGCAAGAATTAGCGAATAATAATTGGCTAACCATTGAAGCAGATAGCGATATTATTTTTTCCACTCCGATAGATCAGCGCTGGCAGCAAGCCCTTGCAAAATTGGGTATTAGCCCAGCGAATCTGTCATCAGATATAGGCCATGCATGAGTCAATCTCGCAGCGTATTAAGCTTTGATTACGGCACCAAAAGTATTGGTGTTGCTATCGGTCAAGAACTTACTGGTACTGCCAGTCCCCTCGCCGCTTTAAAAGCCAAAGATGGTATTCCTAATTGGGATGACATTGAAAAGATCCTTAAAGAATGGCAACCCGATTTAATCGTGGTGGGATTACCATTAGATCTTGAAGGTAAAGAACTAGAAACTATCGCACCACGGGCCAAGAAATTTGCTAATCGTATTCATGGTCGATTTGGTTACGCGGTTGAATTGCACGATGAACGTTTAAGTACAGTGGAAGCAAAAGCAGAGTTATTTGAACGCGGTGGTTATCGTTCATTAAGTAAAGGTAACATCGATTCACAATCAGCCGTGGTCATTTTAGAAAGCTGGTTTGAACGTCAATATGGCGCTTAATTTCATCTGATTTATCCTTTCAAAAAATCGGTTAAAAAAAACAGATAAAAAAGACAAACGTTCTTTCTCGTTTGTCTTTTTTATGCAGTACAGCTTTCGTTAGTAAGATCATCGTAAAGCTGACAGCTTATTTCTACAATATTTTCATTCACTGCTCAAACCGCATTATTACTCGCTTGATCAGCTTGTACAGCTTTTTGATCACTTAAACTCAAAAGCTACATTTAAGATCTAACCTCGCACCATCAACCAACAAAAACATTAAAAAATCAAATAATTAAAATAGAATGCATTTTTTAATATAATTATTAGCAATATTCCCATGATGATCCTTTACTAAAAGGATCATCATAGGCTTTAATTTTTTTCAAGCGTGACTCCCGATAAACTACTTAACGGCTGAACGCTGTGATCTCCCACTTTTATCATCAATCGTAAATCATTAGCTGAGTCGGCATGATAAAGTGCATCTTGCTCGCTGATCTTTCCTTCACTAAATAACGCATATAATGATTGGTCAAAAGTTATCATGCCCGCATCGGTCGATTTAGCCATCACACCTTTAATTTCATACAGATCACCACGGCGAATCAAATCAGCAACGCGCGGTGTATTAAGCAGTAATTCATACACACCATGACGCCCCACCCCATTCGCATCAGCCACTAACTGCTGCGCCAAAATACATTTAAGATTAAGAGATAAATCAAATAAAAATTGATCTCGTCGTTCTTTAGGCACTAAATGCAAAATACGTTCTAATGCCTGATTAGCATTATTGGCATGCAAAGTTGCCATACATAAGTGCCCTGTCTCAGCAAAATTCATCGCGTATTCCATGGTTTCACGGGTACGAATTTCACCGATTAAAATCATATCTGGCGCTTGACGTAAGGAGTTTTTTAGCGCCACTTCATAACTGGCAGTGTCCAGTCCAACTTCACGCTGAGTCACAATGCATTTGTTGTGCTTGTGAACAAATTCAATCGGATCTTCAACCGTTAAAATATGACCACTTCGATGTTGATTTCGATAGCCAGTCATTGCCGCCATCGAGGTTGATTTACCCGAGCCTGTCGCTCCAACAATTAACACTAAACCCCGTTTTGATAATGCCAACCGTTCCATCTCAATCGGTAACTGCAAATCACTTATTTTTGGTATTTGAGTTTCAATACGGCGGATCACCATCCCGGGTAATTCTCGTTGCCAAAAAGCACTGACACGAAATCGATGTCCATTACGTACTAAAGCAAAATTAGCTTCTTTAGTACTGATAAATTTTTGTCTAATATTGGTGTCCATCGCTTGATCAAACAAACTATCGATATCATCACGGTTTAATACCTTGCCAATATCATGCAGATTGCTGTCAATTTTTAATAAACACGCAGAATCAACCGTAATATATAAGTCAGAGGCTTTTTTAATAACAACTTGATCAAGAATGTCATCTAACGTCATGCAACTATTCATTTATTTAAAATCCACGTTGATTGCTATCAAGAATACGACGTCCTTCTTCGGCTTCTACCATTCCTTGTGCCACCAGCATTTTTACACTTTGTTCCATCGTCTGCATACCAAGGGATGAGCCGGTTTGAATCATCGAATACATCTGAGCAATTTTATCTTCACGGATTAAATTTCGAATCGCAGGCGTTGCCATCATCACCTCATGACAAGCAACACGCCCACCAGAAGTGCACTTCAATAAATTTTGTGCCACAACCGCGCGTAATGATTCTGACAACATTGAACGTACCATCGATTTATCATTACCAGGAAAGACATCAATAATACGGTCAACGGTTTTAGCCGCTGAACTAGTATGCAGAGTACCTAATACTAAATGACCAGTTTCAGCTGCCGTTAACGCCAAACTAATGGTTTCTTGATCGCGCAACTCACCCACCACAATCACATCGGGATCTTCACGTAATGATGACCGTAATGCATTTTGGAAACTGAGTGTATCGCGATGCACTTCACGTTGGTTGATCAGACAACTTTTACTGGTATGGACAAATTCAATCGGATCTTCAATCGTCAATATATGGCGTTGATAGTTGCTATTGATGTAATCTACTAAAGCCGCGATGGTGGTTGATTTACCAGAGCCCGTTGAGCCCGTCACCAGTACTAAGCCACGGTTAAGCTGCGCAATATCATAAAAAACCTCCGGCACATTCAGTGATGCTAAAGTAGGGATATTAACAGGGATAGTTCGTAGTACAGCAGAAGCACCACGTGACTGATGAAAAGCATTAACTCTAAAACGACCAATGTCGGGTAATTCAAAAGAAAAATCGACTTCTAATTTTTCTTCATATTCTCGACGCTGAGCATCGTTCATAATATCAAAAATTAGTTGATGCACTTCACTGTGAGTTAAAGCAGGTAAACTGAGCTTTCTCACATCACCATCGACTCTTATTATTGGTGGAACACCTGCAGAAAGGTGCAGATCTGATGCATTATGCTTTACACTAAAATCGAGTAATTCGGTAATATCCATAAACAACTTTCCTCAAGAATTAATTATGAACAGTATTAAGCAAAATATTACACAGGTCATCAATGAGATAGCACTCGCAACTGAAAAATGCGGTAGAAACATCGATTCAGTGCAACTGCTAGCAGTAACTAAAACTAAGCCCGTTACTGCAATCGAACAAGCGATTGACGCCGGTCTATTTGCTTTTGGTGAAAACTACGTTCAGGAAGGGGTTGATAAAGTTAATTATTTTGCGAATCATCCCATCGCAAAACAATTAGTTTGGCATTTTATTGGTCCCATTCAATCAAATAAAACTCGCCCAATTGCTGAGCATTTTGATTGGGTTCATTCAATTGATCGCCTAAAAACAGCAACCCGTTTAAATGCACAACGACCAACAACAATGGCACCGTTAAATGTGTTGTTACAAGTTAATACTAGCGGTGAAGCAAGTAAATCAGGCATTTCTGCTAATGACGTTATAGAGCTCGCTGCAGCCATTGCAACCATGCCTCAATTAGTTTTACGCGGATTAATGTCGATTCCACAACCAGAAACCGATTATGATAGCCAATTTGCCGCATTTGAAAAATTGGCAGATTTATTAGAGCAACTGAAACCACACCATCCGCAGCTTGATACGCTATCAATGGGTATGAGTAGCGACATGGAAGCTGCTATTGCAGCAGGTAGTACTATGGTTCGAATTGGTACTGCTCTGTTTGGTGCGCGTGATTATAGCAACCAAGCCTAATCTAATAATGGTTTTTAAACCCTAACAATAGTTTTTTAATAACGGTCAACGACTCAGCCGACTTGTTTGCACGTCGTACCAACAGCAAAGGATATTACATGGAACAACGTTCTATCGCCTTTATCGGTGCCGGTAATATGGCACGTTCAATCATCGCAGGGTTAATTGCCAGTGGTTATGACGCGAGTAAAATTACGGCTACCGCACCAAGAAAAACCCGTCTCGCACCGTTAAACGCTGATTTTGGTATTCATACCGATAATGATAACCTACGTGCAGCGCAACAAGCTGATGTCATCGTACTGGCAGTCAAACCACAATTAATGGCCGAAGTGTGTTTGCCATTGCAAGCGGTAGATTTCAGTAATAAATTAGTGATCTCTATTGCTGCTGGTATTAATAGTGCGCGGCTAGCAACCATGCTTGATAGCCAATTACACTTAGTACGCGTAATGCCAAACACACCAGCATTAATTGGTAAAGGCATGAGCGGTTTATATGCAGATGCAACATTAGCGCCGCAAGATCATCAGTTTGCCAGCCAGCTATTACAAGCCGTCGGGGAAATTTGCTGGGTTAAACAAGAAGCAGATATCAATGGTATTATTGCGGCAGCAGGCAGTGCGCCCGCTTACTTCTTCTTGTTTATGGAAGCGATTCAACAGCAAGCGATGGCACAAGGTTTTGATGAACAAACAGCACGACTGCTCGTTCAACAAACCGCATTAGGCGCAGCAGAGATGGTGCAAGCAAATCCTGACACGGATCTGGCTACACTACGTCAGCAAGTGACTTCTAAAGGTGGCACTACAGCAGAAGCGATTAATACGTTCAATCAGCATCATTTAACAGAAATCGTGGCTAAAGCAATGCAAGCTACTGTTGCTCGTGCTCAAGAAATGGAACAATTGTTTTAAGGTTTAATTATGAATTCACTCGCTTTTTTAATTACCACAGTCTTTGATCTCTATATCATGATTGTGTTGCTACGTGTTTGGTTACAATGGTCACGAGCAGATTTTTATAACCCGTTCTCACAATTTATTGTCAAAGCAACTCAACCAGTTGTGGCACCGCTACGTCGTGTGATCCCATCAGTGGGTTCATTTGATATGGCAACCATCTTGTTTGGTTACCTATTGTGTGTGGCTAAGTTTGTTTTACTGCAATTGGCGCTAACAGGTGGAGCATCAGCATTTAGTCCAATGTTCTTATTCTTTGGTCTATTAGCATTCTTAAAAGCCGCTGGCGGTTTATTATTCTGGGTACTATTAATTCGTGCCATTTTAAGTTGGGTAAGCCAAGGTCGCAGCCCAATGGAATATGTCATGCACCAACTAACAGAACCACTAATGGCACCGATTCGTCGCGTTCTGCCAGCGATGGGTGGTCTTGATTTAAGTATTCTGGTGATCTTCTTAGGCTTGCAGTTTGCTAACTATTTAATGGGTGATTTAATTGGTCCAATTTGGTTCCAGTTATGAGTGATAATGCTGTATTTCGCCAAGGTGATGATGTCGTTATTCGACTTTACATTCAACCTAAAGCCAGCCGTGATCAAATAGTTGGTCTGCATGGTGGTGAAGTTAAAATTGCCATTACAGCCCCCCCTGTTGATGGTAAAGCGAATGCACATTTAGCCAAATACTTAGCCAAGCAATTTAAAGTAGCAAAAGGATTAGTGCACGTGGAAAAAGGCTTTCAAGGTCGCCATAAGCAAATCCGTATCGAAGATCCTAAGCAGATCCCTGAAACTATCGCTAATTTAATGCAATAGCTTTGCTGCCAGTTACTATTGTTAAAAAAGCGAATATCATTCTGATGTTCGCTTTTTTTATATTCAATCATCCCTCATAACATAACCTTGCTGAGTGCTCGACTTTGTTATTATTCCCACAACGGCTATCATAGCGGTCATTAACGAATGAACGTTTTCAAAAGGCATCAATATGAGCAAACTGGTACTGGCAACAGGCAATCAAGGCAAAGTAAAAGAAATGGCTTCCCTACTTGCTGACTTTGGATTTGATGTGGTCGCTCAAAGCGATTTTAATGTTTCAGAAGTAGCAGAAACAGGCACCACGTTTATTGAAAATGCGATCATCAAAGCGCGCCATGCTGCCAAAGAAATCGGTTGTGCTGCGATTGCTGATGATTCAGGACTTGAGGTTGATTTCCTACAAGGTGCGCCGGGTATTTATTCAGCTCGTTTTGCCGGTGAAGGTGCAACGGATGCCGAAAACATTGATAAATTACTTGCAGCAATGGACGGTGTTCCAGAAGCACAACGTAGTGCGCGTTTCCATTGTGTCTTAGTGATGATGCGTCACAAAAATGATCCAACGCCTCTTGTGTGTCATGGCTCGTGGGAAGGTAGTATTTTAACTGAACGTCATGGCGACAATGGCTTTGGTTATGATCCGATTTTCTGGGTACCTGAAGATCAATGTGCTTCAGCGCAACTTGACCCAAGTCGTAAAAAGCAACTATCACACCGTGGTAAAGCACTTCAACAACTTTTCAGTGCACTAAAAGGCTAACTCATGCTTGTTCCTCCACCACTCAGCTTATATGTTCACATTCCTTGGTGTGTCCAAAAGTGCCCCTATTGCGACTTTAATTCGCATGCGCTAAAAACTGAATTGCCAGAACTTGATTATATTGATGCGCTCATTGATGATCTCGAAACCGATCTGATGGCATATCAATTAGTGAATGGTCAACGACCACTGCATTCAATTTTTATTGGTGGTGGTACGCCAAGTTTAATTTCTCCCTCTGAAATTGGTCGCTTACTGGCCGCCATTGAAAGCCGTATTCCATTTAGTGACACTATTGAAATCACCATGGAAGCCAATCCGGGCACGGTTGAAGCCGGACGTTTTGACGGTTATCGTCAAGCAGGGGTAAACCGAATTTCAATTGGCATTCAAAGTTTCCAAGACGATAAATTACAGCGTTTAGGCCGTATTCATGGCAGTCAAGAAGCAATTAAAGCGATTGAACTGGCAAAACTTGCCGAATTAAACAGTTTTAATACTGATCTGATGCATGGCTTACCTGATCAATCGATTGCTGATGCGATCAGCGATCTTAAACAAGCGATCGCACTCGATCCACCGCATCTGTCTTGGTATCAACTTACGATTGAACCCAATACCCTCTATTACTCAAAACCACCAACATTGCCTGATGACGATGATTTATGGGATATTTTTGAGCAAGGTCATGCCTTGCTAACTGCTGCGGGTTACCAGCAATATGAAATTTCTGGTTACAGTAAGCCCGGAAAGCAATGCCAACATAATCTTAATTATTGGCGCTTTGGCGATTACTTAGGTATTGGCTGTGGCGCGCATGGAAAAATCAGTTTTGATGATGGGCGTATTATTCGTACCGTAAAGGTCAAACATCCTCGTGGATATTTACAAGCGGATAAGCCTTATTTAAGCGAGCAAATTGCGGTGGCTGATAGCGAACGTCCATTTGAGTTTTTCATGAACAGATTTCGATTATTAGAAGCGTGTCCAAAGCAAGACTTCATTGATCGTACTGGTTTACCGTTGACGATCATTGAAGCCAATATTGATTGGGCAATTGAGCAAAATTATTTACAAGATAATGGCGATCAGTGGCAGATCACTGAGCATGGTAAATTATTCTTAAATGATTTATTAGCCGCTTTTGTTGAAGATGATGAGTAGTTAACCCACCGAATTATTGTTCAGCATAACCTCAAAAAATAATCATAAAAAAGCGATATCCCCCAGTGAATCGCTTTTTTTAGTCATCTGTAATCAAAGCTAACCCCAAAAATAAAAATCTTATTCTAAACTGACACTCCGCCAATTTTTCAATGCTGGGATCTGTTGTCGAATTTGATTTTCTTTATCAATACGCACCGCTGCAAAATCACATAATGTCGTATCAATATGTTGACCATGAGATAAAACATATGGCAAATCAGTGGTGATCGTCTGATAGTATTGTGCCAATAATTCAGTTTGTTGTGGGGCTAAATTTACTTTATGAATATCAAAATAAAGCTGACCATTATCTTTAATCGTAAAGGTCTGTGTGTCTTGCTCTAGTATTAATTTTTCATCGGTAAAACTGACATTATTTTGCCACAATGGCTGACACTCGACAGCCATAACGGATGAACTCATGCTCAATCCAAATAATAACCCACAACCATTTTTTATATATTGTTTAATATTCATAAATAATACTCGCTTCCCTGAAAAAGTGGGTTGCGACATATCATTTCGATATCTACCCACTAAAAAATAGAACGTCCAATCCGTGCTGATAACTTTTCTAATGCTGCGGTACCCACCAGAGAATTCCCTGATTGATCCAATTCTGGCGACCACACCGCGATTGTCATTTCTCCCGGTACAATCGCGACAATACCGCCACCAACACCTGATTTACCCGGCATACCAACGCGGTAAGCAAACTCTCCCGCGCCATCATATAACCCGCATGTCGCAAGCAATGCATTTATATGCTTACTTTGAGTTTGGCTAATAATTGGCATTTTTGCACCTAAAGGCTGACCTTTATTTGCTAAATAAGAAAATGTACGCGCTAAATCGACGCAACTCATTTTTAATGCACAGTAGCTAAAGTAGTTATTTAACACTGGCATGACTTCATTATTGAAGTTACCAAATGACCGCATCAGATAAGCAATCGAAGCATTACGATCACTGTGTTGCATCTCTGAGTTCGCTACAATTTTGTCGTAAACAATCTGTGGGTTACAGGATAATTCACGTACTAATTCAAGCATGCGATATTGCGGCGCACACAAGCGGCTATACAACATGTCAGAAATCACAATCGCCCCGGGATTAATAAATGGATTTCGAGGAATACCATTTTCTAATTCCAACTGAATCATTGAATTAAATGCCTGACCTGAAGGCTCTTTCCCTACTCGCGCCCATAACTCATCGGGTTCATAAAGTGCCATCGCTAATGTCAGTGATAAAACTTTGGAGATTGATTGAATAGAAAAGCTTTCTTGGCTATCGCCAGCTTGAATAATTTCACCATCGTTATAACACACAGCGATGCCTAATTTATTCGCAGGAACTTCAGCTAAAGCTGGAATATAGTTAGCGACTTTCCCTTGACCAATCAATGGTCTAACTTCATCTAAAATGCCATTGAGTAAGGTCTCTGTCGGCTTCATTTATTTCATCTCCAATAACAAAAAAGCCAACAAAAGTTGGCTTTCTAAATAAATAACGCAATCACTGCTGTCACCCTACTCGACGGTCACAGCAATCTCTGCAATTATTCAGTACGCATGTACTTCATATCCCATACGCCATGACCTAGGCGATGACCACGTGCTTCAAACTTGGTTAAAGGACGATCTTCAGGGCGAACAATGTAAGCACCATCAGTGGCAGTGTTTTTGTAGCCAGGTGCCGCATCCATTACTTCAACCATATGCTCTGCGTAGTTTTCCCAATCAGTTGCCATATGGAAAATACCACCAATTTTAAGCTTTTTACGTAGCATCTCAGCAAATTCAGGCTGAACAATACGGCGCTTATGGTGACGTGCTTTATGCCATGGGTCAGGGAAGAACAACTGTACCATATCAAGGCTGCCATCAGGGATCATGTGTTCAAACACTTCCACACCGTCATGACACATTACGCGTAAGTTAGTTAAATTAGCCGCTTCAGCGCCCATTAAACAGTGACCAACACCTGGACTATGAACTTCAATACCCACATAGTTTTTCTCTGGCGCAGCTTGTGCCATTTCAACTAATGATGCACCCATGCCAAAGCCAATTTCTAACACAACTGGCGCTTCACGGTTAAAGACTTGTGTCCAGTCAAGCATTTCAGTGGCGAAATCAATACCCATGGCTGGCCAGTTTTTTTCCATCGCATGTTCTTGACCCTTGGTTAAACGGCCTTCACGACGAACAAAACTACGGATCTTACGAACCATTTTGCCTTCATCGGTAAATTCAGTCAGAGTTACGTCACCTGACTTTTTTGAAACTTCGCTCATGCTAACTATCCAAACAAAAAAAGAAACGGAACGGCATTATCCAAACTTATAGGCTCAATTCAAGTCTATCAAGTGTGACAATCGCCAGTTTATGATGCAACCTTAGTCAATAACGTCATTATAGACGCCATAACATTGATGACTTGCAGTATAAGGGATCGTTCCCACGGACTCCAACTTTCCGCAAGCTCATTCAACAATAAAGCGCAACCTGACATTTTTTCATGTCTATAAGTAAAGTGAGCCCAACGTGAGTACAGCTTTTTCCGACGCTATTTTAGCGTGGTATGACAAATTCGGCCGTAAAACCCTGCCATGGCAACATCAAAAGACGCCCTATAAAGTCTGGTTATCTGAAATCATGTTACAACAAACTCAAGTTGCTACCGTGATCCCTTATTTTGAACGTTTTATGGCACGCTTTCCAACGGTGACAGATTTAGCCGCTGCCGAGCAAGATGAAGTACTGCATTTATGGACCGGCCTAGGCTATTACGCTCGTGCTCGTAATCTTCACAAAGCAGCCCAATTAATTGTCGCTGAGCATAATGGTGAATTTCCGACAACGATTGCAGACGTTGAAGCCCTGCCCGGTATCGGACGCTCAACGGCTGGCGCGGTATTATCGCTATCATTAAACCAACACCACCCTATTTTAGATGGCAATGTTAAGCGTACTCTTGCTCGTTGCTATGCGATTGAAGGCTGGCCGGGGAAAAAAACCGTTGAAAATGCATTGTGGGACATCGCAACTGAAAATACACCAGCCATTGGCGTGGAACGTTACAACCAAGCGATGATGGATATGGGCGCGATGATTTGTACTCGTAGCAAACCTAAATGCGATTTGTGCCCCATTGAGGCCCAATGTATTGCTAAAGCCCAACAGCGCCAAACTGAATTTCCAGGCAAAAAACCTAAAAAAGTAATGCCAGAAAAACAAACTTGGTTCGCGATTTTACGTTATGGCGACAAAGTATGGCTTGAACAGCGGCCACAAGTGGGGATTTGGGGTGGCTTATGGTGTTTCCCTCAACATGACAATGACGATCTTGATGATTTGCTGTTACAGCAGCTCGGACAACCTCAAACCATGATCGCCAACCAACAGCAACTCATTGCATTCAGACACACATTTAGTCATTATCACCTTGATATTGTGCCAGTTTTATTTACCTTAAACACTCTTCCAAAGGTGGTTCATGAGCGCCAAGGGCAATGGTATGATCTGCATGATCCCGCTAAAATTGGTCTCGCAGCGCCAGTGCAAAAGATCCTTGATGGATTATTATACCCTCAATAATTACACGGTTGTTATTACAGTCTCGACCCTAGCCGCTACAGGCCGAGTCTGGTATAACTATTACTATAAATACAGCTATCCCGCTGTAATTTAATAATGAATGCATAAGGAATATTCCATGAGCCGTACTGTTTTTTGTGTTCGTCTACAGCAAGAAGCTGAAGGTCTAGATTTTCAATTGTACCCAGGTGAACTTGGCCAACGCATTTTTGATACGGTATCAAAGCAGGCATGGGCACAATGGCAAGCAAAGCAAACTATGCTGATCAATGAAAAAAAATTGAATATGATGAATCCTGAACATCGCCAGTTACTTGAGACAGAAATGGTCAATTTTTTGTTTGAAGGTAAAGATGTCGTAATTGATGGTTACACACCACCTACAAAATAATATTAAGATCAAAGAGATATTCCGCCGTGACTCAAACGGCGGAAAACATTAAAAAAAGTAAAAAATCAAACCACAACGAACAAAAAGTCAACACTCAAATATAATAATCATTTTTTATTAAAAAAAGGGTTGACGAAAAGGCTCAAAAACCTTTTAATAGCGCCCCGTTGCCTTGATAGCTCAGTCGGTAGAGCAGAGGATTGAAAATCCTCGTGTCGG
>NZ_CAMRAN010000011.1 GCF_947039875.1 uncultured Photobacterium sp. | reverse complement strand
GCTAATAGTAGATTCCCTATCTCGTTCGTAACCTCACTGTAGGGAATGACGCGGGGGAGGTTCAGTGGTTAGGTAACGCTTGGATCACATAGCACTTGAATCACACATGGCGCTTAGATTAAATGACGCTTGTAATGCGCTTACAGATCTAAATATGTGAGTAGTTTGGTAGTTTGGTAGTTTGGTAGTTTGGTAGTTTGGTAGTTTGGTAGTTTGACGATTATAACGAAGTATTTATTATTGATAGTAATAAAAAGAACAAAACAATAATATTGAACTACACTGTAAAGAGTGAACTAGAATGTAACTATTTGATAGGAAAGGGATTTGCTAAACGCTAGATGGGTTGTGAGCGTAACAAGCTTCTAGGGGATTTATGACAACTTTTGGTAACAAGCAGATGGGTGGAAGCCCCCACCAGCCACATCCCGGCACACACGACGCCTGCTGCGGTTGCTCCCTTCCGGGCCTGGCCGAGTTCACAGGTTAGTGTTGCGGGAGGACCAATTGGGGCCTCCATAGATTCTTTGTCTCTTTCGAGAACGGAAAGGATTATCTATTAACCTCACCAACAATGCAAGCCGTTATCTTATCCTTTTGTTTAACTGCTGTTTATTTACTCGAATTTAAACAAAATAGTAATAAAGTCAACCTATTGCCCGCGAGATAAGATTATTCATCCTCTTCTTCAGGATCATCTAATAGTGATTCACCTAACAAGCCTCCGCCTAATATTAATAACCATGAGACTAAAATCGGGTTCGCAACACTAAATTGCGGCAACACCACTAACGTCGTAAACCCTATTGCAGGTAATACACAGGCTAAACGTGGGATCCAATCTTGATGTTTTACTTTAACAAGGCTTTGTAACGCGGCAATTAACCCTGTAACACACAAGCCAACCAAAGCTGCAGCTCCCATACCACCTATCCATAGTGGTAATACGGCTAATAATGGCCACCATGTGTTACCGGCAATAGGACGCCAACAGCGGGCGGCATACCAAATAACACCAATAGCTATAATTTGCACTAAGGTTGCACTGATACTGCCCTCTAGCTTGCCTTCTCCTTGCAATGCCATTAAGCCAACATTCATTGAGAGTGCAATTGAGATCATCAATGCGCCAAGCTGCCAACAGCCTTTGGTGGAGATACAAATCATCAGAATAGGTAGCATCATAAATAAACTGATTGATAATGCTAACGGTTGTTCAGGTAACATTGCACCGTAGGCACCTAAACCACAGAGCAATAGCCAACCTGCAACACCGCTTTGTGGTAATAGCCACAGAGCAGGAATAGCAAGTGCTAACACGGGCAACTCTCCCGCAGTTTGACCGAGAGCACTGACACCTAATACCGTTAAAATTAAGGTAACGGTAACCAATGAAGCAGCATACAACATGGCAACACCTCCTTGCGTTATCCTGTTGTCTAAAAAAATAGAACCGCTATTATTTATCAAGCGCATCATTTAACGGCTACTTATTAAATATGGACGACTTTTGCAATCAAATCTATAGCCAAGTCTATCAAATTCCATTTGGACAGGTTTCTACGTATGGCGATATTGCTAAATTTGCAGGTTTTCCTAGGTATGCTCGTCATGTCGGACGCTTAATGGCGACCTTACCAGAAGGCTCAAAAATACCTTGGCATCGTGTTATTAATAGCCAAGGCCGGATTTCATTAAAAGATGATGCACTATTAAGACAGATAGCGGCAGTACGAGCAGAAAACATTGTTGTCTCTGACACTGGGCGAATATCACTACGCTATTATCGATGGCAAGGGCACTCATAGGCATATTGGCAGCGGCGCTAAATCAGCATACCATTCCCTTAGTTTTTATTTTTCAGGATGTACCATGAGCAAGCAATTAGATGAACTACTAACTTTATTACAATTAGAGCAAATTGAACGTGAACTCTTTCGAGGCCAAAGTGAACATTTAGGTTTACCGCAAGTATATGGCGGCCAAGTTATTGGCCAATCTTTATCAGCAGCACAACAAACTGTAGCTCCCGAGCGTCATTTACACTCATTTCATAGTTACTTTCTTTTACCTGGTAATCCAGAAAAGCCGATTATTTATGATGTAGAAACCCTTCGTGATGGCAAAAGTTTTAGTACTCGCCGTGTAAAAGCGATTCAAAATGGCCGTCCTATTTTTTACTTAACCGCTTCTTATCAGCCAGATGAACAAGGGTTTGAGCATCAGTCTACAATGCCAAACGTAACGGGGCCTGAAAACTTAGCCTCGGAAAGTGAGTTAGTTGAATCAATCGCACAATATTTACCCCCCAAAATTGTTGAGACTTTTGGTAATCAACGCCCGATTGAAGTTCGCCCAGTAACAGTAGTGAATCCTTTAAAACCAACAATTGAAGAGCCAAAGCAATATTTATGGATCAAAACCAATGGTGAAATGCCTCATGAATTAAGTATTCATCAATATATGCTAGCTTATGCATCTGATTGGGGCTTTTTAACCACATCGTTACACCCACACGGCGTCACACTCTTTAGTCCTAATATGCAGGTAGCCACTATTGACCATTCAATGTGGTTCCACCGTCCATTTAAAGTTGATGAATGGTTACTGTATGTAATTGATAGCCCATCAGCCAGTGGTGCACGTGGCATTGTGCGTGGTGAAATTTATAATCAGCAAGGACAACTTGTTGCATCAGCAGTTCAGGAAGGATTGATTCGTCAGCGCTAACTAAAGCACGGCATAAAAATAACCCCGAGCCACTATTTCTTTATGACTCGGGTTTATTTTTAGTATTATCGTACAGTTAAACCGGTAATGCGGTTGTGTATTTAAGTGGTTCCATTGCAAAGGTGGACGTCACATTAGTAAGATCAGAAACAGATGCCACTAATTTTTTATAAAGGTTATCAAAAGCTTGCATATCAGCGACTTGAACCTTCATCATATAATCATATTCCCCAGCCATTCGATAAAACTCCATCACTTCAGGAAATTCTGTGACCGTTGAAACAAAATGATTAAACCAATCTTGTGAGTGATTACTGGTCTTAATTTGTACAAATGCCGTAAAGGCGATACCTAATTTTACAGGATCAAGCAATGCCACTCGTTGGCGTAAAATACCGTCTTCTTCAAGACGCTTCAATCGTTTCCAACATGGGGTGGTTGTTAAATTCACAGCGTCCGCAAGTTCTGCCAACGGCATGGTCGCATCATCTTGCAATAAACGTAATAACGTTCTATCAACACTATCTAAAACTGCCATTAATGCCACCAAGTAGGATAAAAGGGTAAATACTTCCTAAAAAATACCTTTTATTCATCGAAGAGGCAAAAAAATTACAAATAATAACGATCGCTACCACTATATTTATGTAATCTCATAATAGACAAGGATGCGTTTTAAAACTACAGTGGCGCTCTCGTTGAAAAACATCGACAGCAATAAAATTTAATTCCCGCAAAACACAAAAAATAGAATCAGATATTATTTATATTCTAAATAATAGCGTTAATTTTCGCCCAGCACTCAATAAAGAAGATTTTTTATCACTCTTGTTTACTATATACCCAAGTTGCATCAAGGGAGTTGATTAAGTAAACATTCGATGGATTCGAATTAAGCAAAAAGGTAATACAATGAATAAGACTGTAAATACCGCACCAGAACAAAATGCTTGGATCAGCAACTCAATCAAAGCCATTGAAGCAGACTATCAACGTTCTGCCGATACCCATTTGATTAAGCTCGATATGCCTAGTCTTACAGGTATCGATATCTATTTAAAAGATGAAAGTACTCACCCAACGGGAAGTCTAAAACATCGATTAGCTCGTTCATTATTTTTATATGCTCTCTGTAATGGTTGGATAAACCAAAATACGACGGTGATTGAATCATCATCAGGAAGCACTGCGGTATCAGAAGCCTACTTTGCACGCCTACTCGGGTTGCCGTTTATTGCCGTCGTACCACGCAAAACAGCACGTAAGAAAATTGAACAAATTGAATTTTACGGCGGAAAAGCCCACTTTGTTGACTCATCGGCCTCTATTTATGAAGAATCTCGTCGCCTAGCCAAAGAATTAAATGGCCATTATATGGATCAATTTACTTACGCGGAACGGGCAACAGATTGGCGTGGTAATAACAACATTGCTGATAGTATTTTTAACCAAATGAAATTTGAGCGATTTCCAATTCCTAGCTGGATAGTAATGAGTCCAGGTACCGGTGGTACATCAGCCACAATTGGTCGCTATATTCGTTACCAGATTCATCCAACTCAATTGTGTGTAGTTGATCCAGAAAACTCTGTCTTCTATGACTATTTCATGGAACGCGATGCCACGATTACGTCACAAGCAGGAAGCCGTATTGAAGGAATCGGACGACCACGGGTTGAGCCAAGTTTTATTCCAAATGTTATTAACGAAATGCGCAAAATTCCTGATGCCGCAAGCGTAGCAACCGTTCACTGGCTAGAACATATTATTGGCCGTAAAGCAGGAGCATCAACAGGTACTAATCTTTATGGCGTTCTGCAATTAGCAACGGAAATGAAACAGCGCGGTGAGACAGGTTCAATTGTAACCTTGTTATGTGACAGCGGTGAACGTTACTTAGACACCTATTATAACGACAACTGGATCACCACCAATATTGGCGATATCAATCCACACCTAGCTCAATTGCAGCACTTACAACAAACGGGTGAGTGGTCACAGTATAACGAATAAAGAACAGCCCCTTGGGTTGGTTAGCTACAGCGCCAACCCCCCTATTTCTATTTACACTCTGTATTTTTGTGTCTTTAAGCAAATACGGATAAAGCTAATTGTGCTCTGCATTTTTATCTATTAGGTTTATATGGATACCGTATCATGCTTCTTTTATGCCGTACGCTTTGTACGGCTTTTTATCGGTGCTATTTGTCATCGCTACTTTTCTATCACCTTCAGCTGAGTTAGCATATCCTCATGCTAATGAAATCATCATTAGACTATTATTGTACCGACTGTTTCTCGGTAATCACTCACAAAGGATAATTCATCATGGCAAAAGCCGTAGTTGTTTTCAGTGGCGGTCAAGATTCGACCACGTGTCTCATTCAAGCATTAGCGCACTACGATGAAGTGCACTGTATTACGTTTGATTATGGTCAACGCCACAAACTAGAGGTTGAAATTGCAGAGCACATTGCCAAAGATCTTGGTGTTGCGGCGCATAAAGTCATGGATGTCAGCTTAATTGGTGAGCTTGCAATCAGTTCATTAACCCGCGATAGCATTCCTGTTTCTCATGAATTACAAGCCAATGGTTTACCTAATTCATTTGTACCTGGGCGTAACATTTTATTTTTAACCTTAGCGGGTATTTATGCCTACCAAATTGGTGCTGAAGCGGTGATCACTGGCGTTTGTGAAACGGATTTCTCTGGCTACCCTGATTGCCGTGATGAATTTGTGCGTTCACTTAACCACTCATTAGTGCTAGGTATGGATCGTCAATTTAAAATTGAAACGCCATTAATGTGGCTCAATAAAGCTGAGACATGGGCGCTTGCAGATCAATATGGCAAACTCGATTATATTCGCGAACAAACATTAACTTGTTACAACGGTATTATCGGTGATGGCTGTGGTGACTGCCCATCTTGCGATTTACGTCGTGCAGGCTTAGAAGATTACTTACAGCATCAAGCGGCGGTTATGGCAACATTAAAAGCCAAGCAAGCACAACATAAAGCGTAATCATTATCGCCTTGATTTAAATAGCGAATAATACAAAAAGCCGACATCAATACGATTGATGTCGGCTTTTTTTGTTGCGTTGTTTTGATGCTAATTAATCGCGGTAAAGTGCAAAATCTGCCGCACAATCAACAAGCTGCTCACGAGTTAGCATGAACACACCGTGACCACCATTAGCAAACTCTAACCACAAGAATGGAATATGCGGATATTGCTCTTCCATGTGGATCATTGAATTACCCACTTCACAAATCAAAATACCGTCGTCTTTAAGGTAATCTGGTGCGTTAGCAAGGATACGACGAACCAGTTTAAGACCATCACTACCCGCAGCTAATCCTAGCTCTGGTTCATGACGGAATTCTTCCGGTAGGCTGTCCATATCTTCTTGGTCAACATACGGTGGATTGGTCACGATAAGATCGTATTTATCTTTTGGTATATCACGTAAAAGATCAGAACGAAGCGGAATCACTTGCTGCTCTAGACCATGATCCGTTATATTCTGCTCAGCAACAGCTAACGCATCTGTCGAAATATCAACGATATCGACTTCGGCTTCAGGAAACATGTGCGCACAAGCTATACCGATACAGCCACTGCCCGTACACAGATCCATGATGCGTGTTGGTTCTTGTTGTAAAAATGGTTCAAAACGGTTTTCAATGAGCTCACCAATTGGTGATCGTGGTACTAATACACGTTCATCAACGAAGAACTCCATACCGCAAAAGTAGGCAACATTCGTTAAGTATGATACGGGTGTACGATCATTGATTCGACGCATAACACGCTCAACAATACGATGACGCTCACTGCTGGTTAAACGCGAGTTACGTACTTCTGGTGGAACATCCAACGGTAAGTAAACTGTCGGTAACACCAATTGCACGGCTTCATCCCATGCATTGTCTGTACCATGACCGTAAAATAGGCCAGCAGCATTAAAACGGCTTACCGTCCAACGTAGCATGTCCTGCAATGTGTGAAGTTCGCTGACAGCTTCGTCGACAAAAATCTTATCCAAAATAGCCTCCGATAAACGCTACAATACCACTATATAATTGTTGGAATTTTATTATGAGTAACAAAAATTCACCGCTTGAAGATGATTTTGACCTCTTCAAGGCAGAGGTAAAAGGCGTAAAAAAGTTCACGCATGATACCATAATCACGCCGCGTCAACAGAACTCAAAAGCAGATAAAACAAAAGTGATGGGCAAAGAGACCCAAAATCATGAGTTTTATTTCTCAGATGAGTTTGAACCCCATCTTAGCGACACTGGCCCTACCCAATATGCGCGAACTGGAGTATCTAAGTATGAAGTAAAAAAATTACGTCGCGGTGTTTATGTACCTGACATTTATCTTGATATGCATGGAATGACACAACAAGAAGCAAAGCGAGAATTAGCCGCGATGATTGCAGCGTGTATCAAAGAACACGTGTCATGTGCCTGTGTTATGCACGGCATAGGAAAATATATACTGAAACAAAAAGCACCGATGTGGTTGGCACAACATCCTGATGTGATGGCTTTTCACCAAGCACCGTTAGAATTTGGTGGCGCGGGCGCATTGTTAGTTTTAATTGATATACCTGAGCGCTAATACCGTGGCTTTACCATATGGCCAACTTTAACGACTTTCCCTCGGTTAAATAACGTCACTTCTCCTGTCTCACAGACTTTAAGGCGTTTTTTAACTGCGGTTTCAACGTAAAAATATTCGCAATCATCATTGCGGGCACTATCAATACGCGCAAAAATGACCAATGGCGGAGCACCAACTTCATTAGAATAATTGGCAAAAGTTAAGCTACTGCCTGTTTGTGAAATATGCATGCCTTCGGTTTGACCATCAGACCATTTCACCATACCGTTAGCAGAAAGATGAACAGGCTCACTAACACTGCATCCAGTCATCAACAAGGCACTAGTCAGTGCCCAAATATCACACTTCGTCATGATCATTTATTACCTATTATTTATGTGGTTGCTGTTGCCACAACAATTTGCTTTGCCCTGATTGCGGATCATAATCAATCGCTGCAATCGCAGAAGTTAAAAACATAGGTGGTTGTAATCCAGGCACCAACTCAGCGGTTAAATAACCCACTAATGGCAAATGTGAAATCAGTAATAACGATTGTGGTTGCTCTGTTTCAATGGTCGCTTTAATAAAGTCTGCAACCGTTTCTGCATCACCATAAGGAGTAATATCTTCAACACTACCAACTTTGGTCGCGGTAGGTAAGCTCTTCACCATGGCTTGCCATGTTTGCTGGGCACGTAAGTAAGGGCTAACCCATACTTGATCTAATTCACCATTCAAATGTGATACTAATAATGTTGCCATTTGCTGTGATTGTGCAATGCCACGCGCCGTTAATGGACGTTCAGCATCACTCGCTGCAAAATTTTCGGCTTCACCGTGACGCATAATATAAATTTGCATAGATATTTCGATAACCTCAGTTAAACAATCGCAGATCCTACTCACATCATCGAGCCGGCCGATCATTATTACATGCTTTTATTGGTGGCATAACCACATAGTTTTAATTCTGTGGCTAAGCTTACTTTTTAATGGCTCAATTGGTTAACTCATCACTTATTCATTTAATTTGTTAACAAAAATGCGACTTATAATTCATCTAATCGCATCTTCAATTTGCCAGCCTTAATATTGAACGTCATACTTAACCTAATTCCCTCAAAAATAGGCTCTTCCTGTGCATACTAGCCCTAACGATCATAAGCAGTATCGCTATCTCACTTTAGCGAATGAACTTCGAGTGCTGCTCGTTCATGATGCTGAAGCGCCTCGCTCTGCTGCTGCATTGTCTGTCGAAATAGGCCATTTTGATGATCCTGTTGATCGTCAAGGTATGGCACATTTTCTTGAGCATATGCTATTTCTTGGCACCGAAAAATACCCTCGTGTCGGTGAATTCCAAACCTTTATCAACCGTAACGGCGGTAGCAATAATGCATGGACAGGTACTGAAAACACCACTTTTTTCTTTGAAATTAGCCCCCATGCATTTGAAGAGGGATTAGATCGCTTTGGCCAATTTTTTACCGCCCCACTATTTAATGAAGATGCGGTCGAAAAAGAACGTCAAGCTGTTGATTCTGAATATAAACTAAAAATAAAAGACGATGTGCGTCGTTTGTATCAAGTGCAAAAAGAAACCATTAATCAAGCGCATCCTTTTGCCAAGTTTTCAGTAGGCGATCTCACCACGCTTGATGATCGTAATGACCAGTCTGTACGTGATGATCTGCTGGCATTTTATCATCACCATTATTCAGCTGATGTGATGGGGCTGGTGCTATTAGGCCCACAATCATTAGATGAACTAGAACACTTCACTCAAACGTTCTTTAGTGAAATTCCTAATGCTACCACTAAAAAATTAGCAATAGACGTGCCATTTGTTACTGAAAACGAATGTCAGAAGTTCATTCAAATTGAACCTATTAAAGAATTACGTAAATTAACGTTATCTTTTGCGTTGCCATCTGTTGATGCGCATTATCAAATTAAGCCGCTGTCATACATTGCTCACCTACTGGGAAATGAAGGCACGGGCAGCTTAATGGCGATATTAAAACAACGTGGACTAATCAATACTCTTACCGCTGGCGGTGGTGTCAGTGGTAATAATTTCCGTGAATTTACCATTGGTTTAAATTTAACCCCTAAAGGCCAGCAACACACAGATGAAATTGTGCAGTGCGTGTTTGCCTTTATTGCTTTAATCAAACAGCAAGGGTTAAATGCATGGCGTTACCAAGAGAAGAAATCCGTCTTGGAAATGGCGTTCCGCTATCAAGAGAAAAGTCGTCCTTTGGATACTGTCAGTTATTTAGTGATGAATCTGCTGCATTACAACGCGGAAGATATTATCTACGGCGATTATATGATGGAAGGCTATGATCAAGATCTACTTGAACAACTATTAGCTTACCTTACTGTGAGTAATATGCGTTTAACCTTAGTTGCCCAAGGTGGACACTACGATCGGGTTGCGGCTTGGTATGACACCCCTTACTCAGTGACACCATTCTCACCACAACAAATTGAAAGCTGGACCAATGTCAGCCTTGATGACGCATTATTATTACCAGAGCCTAATATTTATTTGTGTGAACAATTTGAGCCCTTGCCACTTGAAGCAGGATCTGAATTACCCCCACAATTAATTCAAGATTTACCCGGTTTTCGTTTATGGCATAAACAAGAACATGATTTTCGCGTACCGAAAGGCATTGTTTATGTCGCGATTGATAGTCCACATGCCGTGAGTTCAACAGAAAATATTGTTAAAACGCGGTTGTGTGTCGAACTGTTATTAGAAGCGATCAATGAATCGGCTTACCCTGCTGAAATTGCAGGCATGTCTTACAATCTTTATGCTCATCAAGGTGGCGTAACACTACAGCTTTCTGGCTTTAGTGAAAAACAACCTCAATTGATGCAACTGATTTTAGCGCGTTTTAAAAACCGCCATTTTACTCAGCAACGGTTTGATAATATCAAAGCCCAAATGCTACGTAATTGGCGCAATGCAGCAGAAGATAAACCGATCTCTCAGTTGTTTAATCAACTTACGGGATTATTACAGCCGAATAATCCGCCTTATCCGCACCTTATCGAAGCACTGGAAACCATCACTATTGATGAACTACCACCATTTGTTGAGGCGATGTTTGCCGAAATACACATTGATACTTTTGTCTATGGTAATTGGGCCAAAAAAGATGCGTTGGCACTGGCTGAAACCCTCAAAGATGCCTTTAGAGTCACTGACCAATTATACGGTGAATCACAACGTCCATTAGTGCATTTAGAAAACAGTGGCACCTTAACTTACGAGTTAGATTGTCATCATGAAGACTCAGCGATTTTGATGTATTACCAATCTCGTCAAACAACGCCACACAAAATTGCGATTTACACACTCGCCAATCATTTAATGTCGACCACGTTTTTCCATGAATTACGGACCAAACAACAGCTTGGTTATATGGTGGGAACAGGTAATTTGCCGCTAAATCGTCACCCGGGATTGATTCTATATATTCAATCACCCGTGGCTGAGCCAAGTTACTTATCTGATGCTATCGATGATTTTACCAATGCGTTTGCACTCGTGTTATTAGAGTTAACAGAAGCTCAATGGCAAGCGAGTAAAAAAGGTCTTATTGCACAAATTTCTGAACCTGATACTAACCTACGTTCGCGTGCACAACGGTTTTGGGTCAGCATTGGTAATAAAGATGAACAATTTAATCAACGTCAATTAGTGGTCGAAAAGCTAAAACAGCTCAATCGTGTTGACATGATTAAATTTATTGTTGATACAGTTAAACCTCGTACCGCTAACCGGTTAGTGATGTATTACACTGGTAAAACCCACCACGGTGCTGAACCATTAACTATTGGCAAAACTATTGATTCAATAGCTAATTTCCAGAAAAACGCATACTAATAAAAAACCCCATTTATTCAATATAAATGGGGTTTTATTATTCTAAAAATAAAGCGTTAATAAAACCGCTTTCCAGTTTGCGCCATCTCCACTAAATAATCACAAGGTGCAAACCGTTCACCATGGGCATCACTGTACTGACGCATCATATCAACCACTAAATCAATGCCAAGATGGTCCATATAATGGAATGGCCCACCAAGGAATGGAGGAAAGCCAATACCAAAAATAGCGCCAATATCGCCATCACGAGCAGATTGAATCACCTCTTCATGTAAACAGCGAGCAGCTTCATTCAACATCATTAATGTACAACGAATAGAAATATTGGCTTCGGTTAATTGCTGTTCTGGTGCGATCCCAAGTAAGGTATAAACCGATTTATCCACTTCTTTGTTATTGGTGTTATACAAATAGAACCCTTTACCGCTCTTACGACCCTTACGCCCATCTTGCTGTAACACATCAAACATTGCTGGAGTTGCAAAACGCTCACCAAGCTCTGCGACCAAAATAGGACTGATCTTAGCACCAATATCAACCCCAACTTCATCAAGTAATGTAATAGGCCCAACAGGAAAACCAAAATTAAGCAAAGCCGCATCAATATGTTCAATAGGCTCACCCGCTAATAATATATGAGCCGCTTCATTCATATATGGCGCTAAAATACGATTAACATAAAAACCCGCTTTATCCGCAACAACAATCGGGGTTTTACCTTGTTTTTTAGCTAATGCGACCACGGTTGCAATGGTTGTTGCAGAGGTTGTTGCGTGTGGAATGACTTCCACTAACGGCATTTTTTCAACAGGGCTAAAATAGTGTAAACCAACAATATTTTGTGGTCGCTGCGCGTTTGCCGCAATTTGATGAATCGGAATCGAAGAAGTGTTAGTCGCAAAAATTGTGTGCTCTGATGTATTGGCTTCGATTTCTTGAACCATCTGCTGTTTAAGCGCAACATCTTCAAATACTGCTTCGATCACCACATCAGCATGCGCCATACCACGATAATCAGTGCTTCCTGTAATACGTAACATCTGCTGTTGCAGTTGTGGTTTTCGAATAATACGTCGCTGACGCTGTTTATTTAAAATAGCGTAGTTATACGCAAGCGCATGTTGAATACCATCATTAGTGATATCTTTAATCCGTACCGCAAAACCCGCTTTTATAGCTGATACATGAGCAATCCCACCGCCCATTAAGCCGCCACCCAGTATTGCTATCCGCTTAATATTATTGGGCTCTGCATCGGCACCTGCTTCTTTTTTCATTGCCGTCGTAGCAAAGAAAATATCGCGTAATGCGCCAGATTCAGCCGTCATTACCAAGTCACCAAAGATTTTAGCTTCTTGTTCAAGCCCCGCTTCAATGCCTTTTTCTAAGCCATATTTTACGGTATCTAAAATCGCATCAATGGCAGGATAACAACCACGCGCCTTTTGTTGCGCTTTTTTAGCTGCTTGATCAAACACTACACTACGGCCAAAGGCGTTACCAGCCATGGCCCAATCTTGAAATGAGTGGGTACGAATCGGCTTCGCTGCTAGAGCCACTTGTTCAGCTGCCTGTAATAAAATACTCTGCGGTACAACTTGATCAACCAACCCTTTTTTTAAGGCTTGCTTTGCTCGTACCTGTTTACCCGTGAGCATTAATTCTAAGCCATTCGCAACGCCAATGAGACGTGGTAAACGTTGAGTTCCACCAGAACCAGGTAGTAGGCCTAATTGCACTTCAGGTAAACCTAAGCGCGTAATATCATCATCGGTACAAATTCGACTATGACAGGCTAATGCAAGCTCTAGCCCGCCACCCAAACATGGTCCATGAATAGCAGCAACAACATGAACAGGTAATGCTTCAAGTGCATTAAAGAGCTGCTGACCTTTATTTGCTAATGCTTCAGCCTCGGCTGCTGTTTCACACTTTGCCAACATACGAATATCAGCACCGGCAATGAAGTTATTCGTTTTACCTGAATACACCACCAAACCTTTAAGTTCGGGATGGTGAGTTAATTCAGCTAAGACATCATTAACCTGATCAACAAAAGCAGCTTGTAAGGTGTTCATTTTTTCATTGGCAACATCAATTTTAAGCCAGCCAATGCCATTATCGCCATAAGATAAACTAAATGCTGATTGCGTCATTATTCTGCCTCCAAAATCATTGCTGCACCAAGGCCACCAGCAGCACAAGCGGTGTTTAATGCAAAACCACCACCTCGACGTTGCAATTCATGTAACGTTTGAATGATCATTCTTGCTCCCGTTGCGGCAAAAGGATGACCATAAGCAATCGAACCGCCAAGAACATTAAATTTGTCCATGTCTATATCGCCAAGCGCGTTATCTCGACCCAGTTTTTGTTGAGCAAACCGTTTAGAACCGAACATTTTTACATTGGCTAAGGTTTGAGCTGCAAATGCTTCATGCATATCAATTAAGGTTAAATCACTCAGGGTTAATCCTGCGCGCTCAAGGGCTAACGGACTTGCATAAGCCGGCCCCATTAACATGTCTTCAGCAACATCGATGGCAGCAAATGCATAAGAACGAATATACCCAAGTGGGGTTAAACCTAACTCTTTTGCTCGCCCTTCTCGCATCAATAATATCGCTGCTGCACCATCGGTTAATGGGGTTGAATTCGCCGCAGTAACACTGCCATGTAGTCGATCAAATGCTGGGGTTAATTTCGCGTATGCTGCCAATGTTGAATCTTGACGAACGTTATTATCGCGCTCAATCCATTGTTGATAAGGTGCTGAAAATGCGGTTATTACTTCATTATTCAATAACCCATCTTGCCATGCTTTAGCCGCTAACATATGAGAACGATGCGCAAAGGCATCTTGTTCTTCTCGACTAATCGCATGACTTTTTGCCATTTGTTCTGCGGTTTGTCCCATGCTTAATCCAGTTGAGTATTCAGCAATAGCAGGAGGTACTGGCATCAGATCTTTGACGCCTAATGCACTGAGTAATTTTAAGCGTGCTGGCATAGTTTTGGCTTTACTTAATGCTAATAACGTCGCAGCCATTTTTTTACTGACTCCAATAGGTAGCATTGAGGTTGAGTCAGCACCGCCCGCAATACCGATATCAATCGAGCCGGCCATAATACTTTCCGTTACATTAACGGCAGCCTGAAAACTGGTCGCACAGGCACGTGTGACACTGTAGGCATCAGTGTGAATATTCATTCCTGTACCCAGTACGATTTCACGCGCAATATTTGGTACTTCAGGGGTTTGTACAACTTGGCCAAATACAACTTGCTCAATTAACAGTGGATCAAAGTCAGCCGTTTGTAGCATTTCATTAACGGCTAGCTTACCCAAATCAAGAGCAGATAAACGCTCAAATGCAGTTGATTGACGTGCGAATGGTGTCCGTAGCCCGCTAATAATAGCAATACGTTCACCGTTACGTGTGGTGATATGTTGAAGACCCGTCATCGCAACTCCTTGTCACAAATATAATTAACCTCAATCGCGAGGTCAGACCACATAATTGTAACCACAAAGTAATCAAAAAAAAACATTTGTTTAAAAAACAAGCTCAAATGACGTTTATGAAGTAAAACAGCTCGACGATAAGAAAGGTTCTAGTGTAAAAAGAATGACTCTTCTTTAGGCTAACTAGCCAGAAAATATATGTGTTATTTAAGAGGGAGGTTGGAAGGCTAAATTTAAATAAAAAAAAACCACACCTTCAAGGTATGGTTTGAATTCACACGAAAAAAATCAATCCGCGTAATAAAATTATCAATTAACATAAAGCCAATTGCAAATCAGGAAAAACCTGATAGGAGAAAGTAAAGTCAGCCTTCAAAAGGAAGTGTCATCTTGCTCAACAGACGGTATTAACTATGATTAAGTTATCCAAACTTAATCATAACCTCACCATCAGATGACGTGACCACTATAACCTACCACTCAAAACAGAATTTGCACCAGATCAATTTTCTTGCGATTTAGGCTACAAAAATAGAAAAAAAATAATACATCGTCTAAAGACGATTGAATGACATCGCTAATTGATGACAAAAACGCTAAACAGGCACATCAATGATAAAAAAAATTTTTAGCAACAAAAAAGCTTCTGCAACGGTCTGTTTAAAAATGGATAAACAAAAACGTTATGAAGCCCTTGTTAGAGCATGGCATCAAGATTTATATCGCTATGCTTATTGGTTGTCACATGATCCCCATATTGCCGAAGACTTAGTGCAAGAAACCTGCCTACGCGCGTGGAAATCATTAGATAATTTACAAGATGATAATGCAGCTAAAGCATGGCTGATCACTATTTTACGCCGTGAAAATGCGCGTAGATTTGAACGTAAGCAATTTGACTTAGTCGATATTGATAATCATCATATTGCAGACACTAAACCCAGTGTCGAAATGGATGCTGACCAATATTTATTGCATAGATTAATAATGAAGCTAGCCCCCGAATATCGAGAACCACTAATTCTACAAGTGATGGCTGGATTTAATGGCGATGAAATCGCGGGAATCTTAAACCTGAATCGCAATACTGTTATGACGCGACTTTTTCGAGCCCGTAACCAACTAAAAGAACAACTTGAAAAGAAAACGACTCAAAAGGGGAATCATCATGGATGATCTAGAATTTCGTCGCCGCCTTCTGGCGAATCCTAATGATAATGATCCAGAGTTGATTAAAACTAGAAATCAGTCTAGTGCTAATCGTCATTTTTCGAATGAATTACAGCAATTAGATCAACAACTAAAACAAACATTGCAGGTTGATATACCCGATAATCTGGCTGATAGGATCTTATTCCATCAATCAAGTCAGGTACACCCCCAAAAACAGTCTCATTATAAACGCTATCTCTCTTACGGATTAGCCGCATCTGTGATGTTTTTTGTCGGGGTTATGGTGGGACACCAATATGGATTTTCTCCACAGCATCCAGCGCAGCAAGCCTTTACACCAATATCAATGTCGAATATCGCTTTACAACACGTTGATGCAGAAGCGCAATTTGTTGAACATACTGATGAAGCTGTCACATTACAGCAAGTTAATGCCAAGCTTAAACCCTTTGGTACCAGTTTAAATCAATTACCTGGTCATATTTATTATCTTAACTATTGTGGCTTTGATGGTAATCGAGCCTTGCATATGGTCGTTGGTACAGAGGCAGGTAAAATGGCCATCTTCTTCGTGCCACAAACTAGTTCACAAATGGTGACCCGCAATAATAAAAGTAACCAAAGCTTATTATTGCCGCTACAAAATGCCAGCTTAATTATTGTTGGTGATAAAGATCAAGAACTGATGCCAATCGCTGAAAAACTTAAATCTGATCTCTATTGGCAAATCTAAGGTGTAAATTGTTATCCAACAGCCTAAAGATCGATATTGATAATTAAATATCGATTTTAGGTTGTCACTTAATCTGCTTATTTTTAATGACATATGATCAAATGGTCCAAAAATAACCCAAATGAACATGATAAAATATGTTTACCTACCTAAACGACTGGTCAGCTTTGATACGGCTCTTCCCCCCCCTACAATCATCGCCAATCAGTCATATATAGACTGGACTAATAAATATAAAAAATCATGATCAGGAATCATAAAAGCATGAACAAGAAGCAGATATTTACACGCTCAGTTATTACTGTTGCTATCGCCTTAGCATCATCACAAACAATGGCGGCGGGTTTCCAATTAAATGCCCAATCAGCAACAGGTTTAGGCCGAGCATTCTCCGGTGATGGTGTTATTGCTGATAATGCATCAACCATGGCCAAAAACGCCGCTTCAATGGCTCTTTTTGATGCACCAGCATTATCATTAGGCGTTATTGCAATCGATACTGATGTGAATGTTAAAAATACGACGTTTTTAGGTCAAAATGTTGATGACGCTTCAATTGGCGACACTAGCTATGCACCAAACATCTACTATATCCAACCTATTAATGATAAATTTTCTGTAGGTGCTTCACTATATTCTAACTTTGGTACTAAAACTGAATTTAAAGACGGTTACGGTAAAGACCAAGCTTTAGGTCCTATCTCTCCAGATTTATTTGGCGGCTTAACTGACGTTAAAAGCGTTAATCTAGGTTTAAGTGCTGCTTACCGTATTAACCAACATTTTAGTATTGGTGGTGGTTTAGATATTATTCATGGTAGCGGCAAATTACAACGCGGTAACGCACAAGCAGCAAATATCGATGCTGATGGTATTGCATTAGGCTACAACCTTGGTGCAATTTATGAACTCAATGACAATAACCGTTTTGGTTTATCATACCGTTACAGCCCAACACTAAAAGCAGAAGGTGATATTAGTTATAAAGGCCAAAACCTAAATAACGATAAATTAGTATTACCATTACCTGACGTCGCAGAATTTTCTGGTTTTAATAAATTAAACGATAAGTTCGCGGTTCATTATAGTATTCAATGGATCCGTTGGAGTGAATTTGACAAACTAGAAACATCTGGTGGCACACTAATTAACCAATACAATTGGCAGGATGCTTGGCACTATTCAATCGGTGGTACTTATTACCTTAATAATGATTGGACGCTACGAGCAGGTTACATGCATGATACTAGTGCTCAAGGCGATATCACTTCAATTTCAGTACCTGACTCAGATCGTAACTGGCTATCAAGCGGCTTTAGTTACCACGTTGATAGTAAGTCAACTATCGATTTCGGCCTAACTTACCTGATTGGTAAAGATGTTGATGTAAAAGAAGCTAATGGCCTATTAAAAGCAACAACCCGTGCTGATGCATGGCTATACGGCCTACAATACAGCCGTTCGTTCTAATTTGAGCGTACAGCAATAATGCATTATAAAAAAGAAGCCACAATGGCTTCTTTTTTTATTCGCTGAATAACATCCAATCTTTATTTTATTCACGATAACATACAAAAAAACAAAGAATAACACCCAAATAACCATCAATATAAAATACTAAATTAATACCAGTTCTCGTACAAGTGTACGCTCAAATATTAATAACTAGCCCTTATCGTATAAATGCTACCCGATTAAAAACCAAAAAAATTAAAAATAGCAGCATAATAGATTTAATCATCCTGTTTTATAAGATAGCTTTTAACGCGTTTTATTGCTGCGAGTATCATTTGCGTAATTATTTCCGTGAACAATATATTTATCTAATATGACTAAAAATAAAATTACTTTAGCCTTAGCGATTACAGCTGCTATTGGTATCAGCAATCAAGCCGCTGCCGCAGGTTTTCAATTAGCAGAATATTCTGCAACAGGTCTAGGACGTGCTTTTGCTGGTGAAGCAGCAATGGCTGATAATGCTAGTGCCCAGTTCCGCAACCCTGCAATGCTAACGTATTTAAAAGGCATCCAAATTTCTACAGGTGCTATTTATGTTGATCCTAATATTGATATTTCTGGCACCCATACATTATTAGGCCAAACAAGTAGTTCTGACTTTGCTAATAATGCTGTTATCCCTAATTTTTATTTTTCTCGTCCATTAACGGATAAAGCAACAATTGGTATTGCATTCGGTACCCATTTTGGCATGCGTACTGACCTTGGCACTGATTTCAAAGCCTCTATGTTCGGTAACCAAGCAGAAGTTCACACCGTTGAGATCAATCCAAATATTGGCTATAAGATCAATGACCAATTAAGTGTGGGTGCAGGTGTGCGTTATGTGATGGGTAAAGGCCACTTTGGTGCAGCACTGCCAACAAATGCATCATTAGGTATTATGCAACCTTTAGCTGGGAAAAAGCTTAAATACATGGAAGGCGAAGATAACGCTTGGGGATGGCAGGCAGGTACTGCGTGGCAGATTAATGCTAACAACCGCATCGGTCTTAGCTACCAATCAGCGGTTAAATTAAACCTTGAAGGTCATGCAAATGGTATTGCTTTTGATGGTCTTAAAAACGGCAGCTATGCGGGCACATTACCACTAGAACTTCCCGCTTCTGCTGAACTCGCTAGCTTCCATCAGTTAAATGATCTATGGGCTATCCATGCAAGTGTTAACTGGACTGATTGGAGTGCGTTTGAAAAGCTAGAAGCTAATATTCCAGATCTTAATGGTCCAGTAGATATCAAGCAAGAAAATTGGAAAGATAACTACCGCTTTGCCATTGGCACCACTTACCAAGCGACCAATAAGTTAGTGCTGCGCTCCGGTGTTGCTTATGACACCTCTGCTGTTGATGAAGCTAACCGTACTCAAACTATCCCTGAAACAGACCGTACTTGGTTAAGTGTTGGTGCTGGTTATGCTTGGTCAGAAAACCTAACGCTAGATGCTGGCTTTACTTATATCTTTGTTAAAGATGCAAACATGAAAGAAACTGATGAAGGTTTAGGTAACCAACAATTTAACGGCCAAACATCTGGCCATATTTGGTTAGCGGGTGTACAAGCAAGCTACCGTTTCTAATCTAATACGTGATTAGCGACAAACAAAAAGACCGCCGAAATGGCGGTCTTTTTTATAGCATGAATTAATCAATAAAATTAATCGCTATCAATTTCATCTAGATAGCTATCATCAAATTTTTCTGCTGGAGCTGGAGCGCTGACTTTACCATCACTGGCGGTAAAGTTCTTATATTGAATATACGCATCACGGGTAAAGATGTACGGATCCGGTGAGTTATTTAATATCGCTTCTTGATTAACTAACGCAGCACGATCTTCCATTCCTTCAAAGATCCACTTGCCTAAGCCTTCCCAGAAGTTTAATAAGCTCAGTGGCAGATAAAGATCATCAACAGAATCAGTAAAACCTCTAAACGTAATCGGGCCGTACACTGGTAGCATCAAGTAAGGACCATTACCAACACCGTAATAACCAAGGGTATCACCAAACTCACGATCTTGAACTTTATTAATATCAGCTGCTGATGCGATATCAATCAGACCCGCTAACCCAAAAACAGTATTAATCCAAAAGCGGTTAAAATGGGTTAGCGCCTCTTTACCATGCAGTGTCAGTAAGCTATTCACCATCCCAGCGGGTTCATCAAGGTTTGATAAAAAATTAGCAATGCCAGTACGCGCAAATGACGGCGTATAATTCACATAGGCTAATGAGACTGGGCGAGCAACGTACGGATCTAAATAATTAAAGTTTAAATCCCACATTGCGCGGTTAAAACCTTCAAACGGATCATATACAGCATTCGCCGCAGTATTATCACCATCAATATGATCAACAACATTGGTTGATACCGTTTGCTCACTCGCTTTATCGGATGATTGAGCACAGCCCACCATGCCGATACTTAAAAAAATTATCAATAATAGCTTTTTATTCAAAACATACACCTAGTAAAAAACAGGCTGAACATCAATATTCAGCCTGCTTTATTCATTTAGCAATTAATTAGTTAATATTGCTTATTAATGACAAACGCCGTTTCTCCACCCAAGGAAATTTGGCTACTTTGGCCATACCAATCGCCTTGTTTAGTCATCACGTTACCATCGCTATCAACGCGGGCTTTAATGATCATCTTTGATAATGATGATAGCTGGCGTTGTGGAATCATGCTGTCTTTATCCGTTAACGTTACTGTTAATGGGAATGTAGTCGACAAGGGTAATTTTACAGCGGCAATCGGCATTGGTGAGCCGTCCGCATCATGTACTGAAATAATAATATTACCTTGCTTTGGCAACACTACGTTTTTACCTAGCGCGATTGTCGCTGTAACTTGCTTATCCGTATCGATATTTTGCGTCTCAGTTGATGTCGTTGTCTCATCAATTGCAGTTGGATCGGGAGCAACTGCTGAGCCGTCAGCACCATTAATACGCATTTTTGCACGTTCAATACTACGGGTTAACATTGGCGTACGAGAATCATTCGGCCCAATAAGGGTTTTCATCATCGTCCAATAATCGACAGCTTGCTGGTAATGCTTCTGCTCAAACGCATCAAATGCGAGTAATGACAGCGCTTGAACGTTAGTGTGATCAGTCTTAATTACTTGACGTAAAATTTGACGCGCAAGCTCACTTTGACCTGGTTTGCCACTTAACATTAATGTTTGTGCATAACCTAAGCGAATAGCGGTATCAACAGGGTTAAGATCATACGCGCGTTTCATTGCCATTTCAGCCGTTGCTGCATCACGATTAGCTATCGCAATTCGACCTAACAGTAACCATCCCATAGGATCATCACCGTCTTTGTGCAATTTAGTTCGTAACGCTAAAGTAAGATCCGACATATCTTGATCAGACAGTGGCTCATTAGCGGCGTTATCACCCATTAAACGTTGTGTTAGCTCTGGTAAGCGATTCACGGCTTGATGCCATGCTTCTACTTTAGCACTGCTACCTACAGCGCCATAAACACCATAGCAAATACCCACAATTAAAATAAGGCCAGGTACAACCATTGCAGGGCTAACATATGTTGCTTGTTGCTTTTCAGTAACAGGCAAGTCATCCAATAATGTTTGTTGTAAGTCCGTCACCATATCTTGCTGGCTATCGACTAAACCTTCTTGTGATTCTTCTTCAAGTTCATGAATACGATCTTTAAAGAAGGCTTTATTAAGCTCATCTCGGCTTGCTGCATCATCATACTCTTTACCGATATACATCGGAATTACAAAGATGGCGATCGCAATTACAACCAAAACAGCGGTTAAAATCCAAAACAGCGTCATTTATTTACCTTTGTCTGATTATTGGTAGCTTCAGTATCTTGCTGCGCCATTTCAGCCAACAACCCCTGCAAACGTTCCGACTCAACATCATCAAGTGGCTCATCTTTGCTTAGCTCAGTTTTTTTACGTGAGCGATAAACCAAGATGCTAAAACCAATCACAATAAAACCAATAGGACCGGCCCATAGGATCATTGTTGATGCTGTCACTGCGGGATCGTATGTCACGAAATTACCGTAACGTGCAATCATGTAATCAATGACTTGCTGCTTGGTTTTACCTTCTTTTAACAGCTCAAATGTCTTCATGCGCATATCTTCTGCTAAGGTCGCATTAGAATCGGCAATACTGTTATTTTGACATTTAGGACAACGTAAAGTCTCTGTTAGCTCTTGAAACTGCTTTTCTTGTGCCGGGTTTTTAAAGTCATACACATCAATGGCTGCCAATGCTGGCGCCACCATTGAAAAAGTCAGTCCAAGTGCGAACATCAAAGCAAAAAAGCGTTTCATTATGCTTTTGCCTCCGCTTGAGTGCTGTTATTTTTTGCCTCGGCTTGTAGTTTCTTATAAAGAGGCTCAAGGGTCTTGTTCCAGTTTTCTGGATTAACATCACCCACATGGCGGTAACGAATAATACCATTCGCATCAATTAAGAAGGTTTCAGGCGCACCATAAACACCAAGGTCCATGCCTAACATGCCATTGCCATCAAACAAAGAGATCATGTAAGGATTGCCTAGCTCTTTAAGCCAATTAATTGCTTTAGGTCGCTGATCTTTATAGTTTAAACCAATGATTTTTACACCTTGTTTTGCCAATACATTCAAATATTGGTGCTCAGCATAACAAGTAGGACACCACGTCGCCCACACGTTCAATAGCAGCGGTTGACCTTTAAAAATCGTTTGTTGATATTCTTTACCCGGCTCAAATAAATCTTCAAGCTTAAAGGCAGGCACAGGTTTACCCACTAATACTGATTCAAGTTTTGTTGGATCATCACCAGCAGCGTTACGGCTTAGTTGGACCATAAACATCACAACTAATGCCAAAAATAGCACTAAAGGAATAAATAATAACTTCTTATTCATTAGTTAACTTCGCCTCCGATTTTTGATCATTTGCAGCAATATTAGCTGGCTTACGGAATCGGTAACGCTTATCGCTGATAGCAAACGCACCACCAAGTGCCATTAAGAATGCACCCATCCACATCCAATTAACAAATGGTTTGTAGTAAATACGTACTGCCCATGCGCCGTCATTACCTAAACGCTCACCCATTGCAACGTATAAGTCACGGGTAAAGCCACTATCAATTGCTGCTTCAGTCATCATTGAACCCGCAACGGTGTAGTAACGTTTTTCAGCGTGTAGTGTTGTGATATCAATACCACGGCGGCTGATTTCAAAGTCAGCCACATAACCGTCATAGTTAGAACCATCTGCATCGCGTAAACCTGCAAAGTGGAAGTCATAACCTTTAACGTTAACTGATTGTCCTGGTGACAAACGTAAATCACGCTCAATACCGTAGTTCGATACTAACGTCATACCAATAATAGCAATCGCTAAACCTAAATGGCCTAACATCATCGCCCAGTGGCTACGTCCTAACTTACTCAAACCCTCAAGGAAAGAATGACGGTGGGTTGCGCGACGGTAGATTTCAACAAGATGGAGAACAATAATCCACACTGCCATCATCACACCGACAACCGCTAATGGCTCAACAACACTTGCAGTTAAGTAAATAACCAAGAATGAGAATGGAACGGTGAATAAACCACACCACAACATTGGTTTTGCGATTGAAGCAAAGTTATCACGTTTCCAACGAACCAGAGGACCGATACCCATTAAGAATGAGAATGGCACCATTAACCATGTAAATAGGGTATTAAAGAATGGTTCGCCAATAGAAACAGAGCCTAAGCCTAATTGTTTATGAACTAATGGTAGTAACGTACCAATTAATACCACTAATAACGCAGCAACTAATAATAAGTTATTGGCTAATAAGAAGTTTTCACGTGAGAACAATGCATAGTTACCACGAGAACGAATTTGACCACCACGCAGTGCATAAAGCAGTAATGAACCACCAATAACCACCACTAAAAAGCCAAGAATAAACATACCGCGTGATGGGTCTGACGCAAATGCGTGTACAGAAACCAACACACCAGAACGAACTAAGAACGTACCTAATAGGCTTAGCGAGAAAGCAGAAATCGCCAGTAATACTGTCCACGCTTTAAAAGTACCGCGCTTTTCAGTGACTGATAATGAGTGCATTAATGCTGTACCCGCAAGCCATGGCATTAATGATGCGTTTTCTACTGGATCCCAGAACCACCAGCCGCCCCAGCCAAGTTCGTAGTAAGCCCACCATGAACCTAGCGCGATACCCAAGGTTAGAAATGACCATGCTGCAATTGTCCACGGACGTGACCAACGTGCCCAAGCCGTATCTAAACGACCGGTCATTAGTGAGGCAATAGCAAATGAGAATGCAACCGAGAAACCAACGTAACCCATGTACAACATTGGCGGATGAACAATTAAACCGGGATCTTGAAGCAATGGGTTTAAGTCACGACCTTGTACAGGGAAGTCTGGCAATGTACGCAGAAATGGATTCGATGTTACGATGATAAACAGTAAAAAACCGACTGCAACCATACCCATAACGGAAAGTACACGCGCCACTGCTTCTAGAGGCATACCACGGCTAAATCGAGCAACAGCTGCAGCCCAACCCGCTTGGATAAGTACCCATAGCATCAATGAACCTTCATGGCCGCCCCATACTGCGGTTAAACGGTAGTACCATGGCAGTAAACTGGTTGAGTTACTGGCAACATACGCTACCGTAAAATCATTGCTATAGAACGACCAGCTCAAAATACCAAACGACAATGCAAGCATGCCGAATACTCCGTAGGACAGTGGACGTGCCATACGCATCATTGCTTGGTTACCAACCGTGGCACCATACAATGGGTAAATGCTGGCCAGCACCGATAGCGCCAGTGCGGCTATAAGTGCGAATTGGCCTAATTCAGGGATCATTGATCACTTACCTTGTAGTTGTTCTTCAGTGTACTGAAGTCGTTTATGGTTTATCTTCATTGCATCCGCCACTTCTGGTGGCATATAGTTTTCATCATGCTTTGCAAGCACCTCACTTGCTTTAACTGTGGTCGGATTAATCAATACACCCTGCGCCACGATACCTTGGCCTTCACGGAACAGATCCGGCAAAATACCATCATAAATAACGGTAACAGAAGGACCAATATCAGCCACTTTGAACGTAATTCGTAATGATTGCGGATCACGCTTAACCGACCCTTTCACTACCATGCCACCAATACGTAACCGCTGCCCAACTTCAGGCTTAGCACCACCATCGGTCTTACCGTTAATTAATTCTGATGGCGTGTAGAATAGGTTCATATTTTGGTTAAGTGCGTATAACACCAGTCCAACCGTTGCACCGAGTCCAAGCACTAACGCCAGTACAATCACTAAACGTTTTTGACGTCTTGGGGTCATAGCGTGTTCTCCAATTTTTTGGCTTCTTTAATACGTTGCTCACGCGCCATTTTATTGTTTATTTCTCGTAACAAACGTCGTTTAGTTGTTAAGCTCGAAAATAAAATCCATAACATGGATAGAAAAGAAATTGCATAGGCACTCCAAACGTAGCCTGCATATCCACCCATCGCAAAAAAATCATTTATAGAATCAAAATACATAGCTATCTCACTTCACCAGTTTCTGTACCCAAGGGCGATGACTCTCACGTAATAGAATTTCATTACGTAACCGCACCAGCGTAACAGCCGCAAAGAAACAACCAAAACCAAGTAACATCACCAACAATGGCCATAACATATCGTTTGACATTGATGGTTTGCCAAATTTAGAAATCGTTGCACCTTGGTGTAAGGTGTTCCACCACTCAACAGAATAGTGAATAATTGGAATATTAATCACGCCCACAATCGACAAAATACCCGCCGCTTTTGCCGCAGTTTTGTGATCATCAAATGCGTTATACAATGCAATAACACCAAGGTATAAAAACAATAAAATCAACTCAGAGGTTAAGCGCGCATCCCAAACCCACCAAGCACCCCACATAGGCTTACCCCAAATAGCTCCTGTAATAAGAGCAATGAAGGTAAACACGGCGCCAATAGGTGCCATTGCAGCAGCAGCCATATCTGACATTCGAATTTGCCACACAAGACCAATAAAAGAAGAAATCGCCATTGTTACATAAATACTCATCGACCAAATTGCAGCGGGTACGTGAATATAAATAATCCTAAAGCTATCGCCTTGTTGATAGTCGGCGGGAACAAATAACAGTCCCCATACTGATCCCACTAAAATGGAGATCAAAGCGATAATAGAAAACCAAGGCAACAACTTCCCGCATAGACGGTAGGTGTTTTCTGCTTTAGCGTAAGGATGTAGCCACTTCCACATAATGCTCTCAACTTATAATCAATAATAAATACGTCACTGAGAGCAACATCATTACTCTCGCTTTCTTCACTGCGCCCCTCTCTTTTGAGGCCTCGCATTAAAGAAAAAATTCATTGGTTAATGGACACTGATCCTTAGTGCTGAGGCAACAGCAAAAGGAGCTAAAGTCAACGATCCCACTAACATCGCGCCCATAATGGCTAATTGCCCATCATAAGCCATGCCTAAACTTGCCGCCTCGATCGCAGAAGTGGCAAATATAAGCACAGGTATATATAAAGGCAGTATGAGCAAGCTCAATAAAACCCCACCTTTTCGTAATCCGACCGTTAAAGCCATGCCAATTGCGCCCAAAAAGCTCAATGTTGGCGTACCAATCAGCAACGTTAATAATACCGCGATCCAAGTATGTAGATTAAGTGACAATAGAATCGCCAGTAACGGGCTAATAAGAATCAACGGTAATCCAGTCAACAACCAATGCGCGACCATTTTAGCAAAAGCAGCAACGGATAATGGCGTTGGCATCAGTAACATTTGCTCTAATGAACCATCTAAAAAATCATCACGGAACAACCGCTCCATCGATAGCAATGCAGCTAATAACGCAGCAACCCATATAATACCCGGGGCGATACGGGCTAATAAGTTAGGCTCAGGACCAATACCTAACGGAAACAACGTAATAACAATAATAAAAAACCACAGCGGATTAAAAATATCCGCTTGTCGACGATAAGCAATTAACAACTCACGACGAATAATTTGCACAAGGGTGTTAAGCATTATTGTTATTATCCCAGCTTAATTTTTCTTAAACGGTCACTGTCGACAAACATGTCTTGATGAGTGGTTAACAACACCATTCCTCCACGCTCTGCATGGGATAAAAACAGCGCTTCAAGCACTTTTACACCTTGCTTATCTATTGCTGTTAATGGCTCATCAAGTACCCATAACTTATGGTTACTTAGCCATAATCGAGCCAAAGCAACCCGACGTTGTTGACCTGCTGATAACTGTCCGGCGCTGATATCTTCACGGCCAGCTAAACCAACATGTGCCAGCGCCTGCCATAGTGCATCATTACCACTTACTTTAGGTGTTCCTTTGAGATCGGAGCCTTGTTCACAGGTATGCATTGTCTGAAAAAAAGCCAAGTTCTCAAAGGCCGTAAGCTCACGCTTTACGCCTGTTTGGTGACCTAAAAATAATAGTGCTTGATGATAATCCTCACGTGCAGTCGCAATATTTTCATTACACCACAGCACATCACCACTATCTGGGTAGCCTAAACCAGCAATAATCCTCAATAAAGTCGTCTTACCTGCACCGTTTGGACCTTCAATTTGAACTAACTCACCACTTGAAATAGTAAAGTTTAATTCATCAAATAATACACGTTCATCACGAACACAGCTTAAATTTGCTACTGACAACATAAAATGATATATCCTAGGTGCCACAAAATAGCCGCATAGTACCACAATGGCTAACAAATTGACTAAACTGCTCAGCTTCTTAATCGTTAACTAACGCAACTAAATGTGAAAAAAATGCAAATAAAAACATTACTCAATATGCCTGTGTTTTTAGAAAAAAATTCGACAATTGATACAGTTAACGTGATATCTAAGCCTTCACATTTAAAATCACCATCAATAATTACTAACAACCACTCAAAATTGATATCTCAACTGCCGCAATTATTATTATCTATGAATAGCTTGCAACGGTTAGTTACAAATTTATTGCTTCCGTTAAACTTAGGTACAGTTAAGCCAACCCATTCAACGCCTCACGTACTTCAACAGTTATTTAACCAATTATTATTGCCGAATAACCAAGCAACATTAATTACATGGTTACAGCACAATACCGGTCATCAGGCCTTAGCCACCTTGTTACAGCAACTATCACAACCCTCAAGCCAACTTAATCAATGGTTGATCCAACGCCCCCCTGAACAGCAACAAGAATTCATCGCATTATTGCGTCTTGCAGGAGAACAACGAGGACCTGAAAATCAACGTTCACCAGATAATAACAATATTCATCTACAGTGGGTGCAAGACAATGGCCAAACAATATCGCTACAAATAAACAATCGTTCACAAAAGAAAACAAATACTGTTAAGAATAACAATAGTCAGTGGACCGTCAAATTGAGTTTACCTATTGGTACAATAGAGAGTATGAATGTTAGCGCTTGTTGGCATCAACAACAGCTGAGTACGCGCTTTGAATGTACCAATCAAAAGGTATTACATCATATTGAACGGGTAACACCGTATTTAATTTCACGGTTGCAACAATTAGGTATAAATAGCACACCGCCCCAATATAAACTGACGCTTCCCCAGCAACAACATCAGCCAGCTGTCGCATCGGGTCTCTCAATAAAGGTGTGATAACAAAAGGTATGGTATGACAAACAAATCGACACATAATGCTCAACAAGCTATCGCGCTACGTTATGATGGTGAGCAAGCCCCTTATGTCGCCGCTAAAGGTTACGATAAATTAGCACTGCACATAATTGAGCAAGTAAAACAGCAAGGTGGGCTAATTCATCAAGATCCCATACTCGCACAGTACCTTAATAGCTTTGATCTCAATGATCATATACCGCAGGAATTGTATTTGATTATTGCCGAACTCATTGCATTTTCATGGTATCTAAACGGCAGAACCCCTCCTGGATGGGAAGGGTTTGAAAATATTGATATTACGGCATAGCTCAATATTTAAAACGAGGCATTAACGTCGATAATGTTGCGGCATATTTTTTTGTAAGCTCAGCATTAATTCTGCTTCTGCTTTTGGCAAGTCGCACTCTTTCATTAACTCGTTAACATCTGCGCCTAATTCAACCATCTTGCTAGCACGGCTGTATAATCGCCCACCAGAATCATTCATGGCGATCTCATTTTGACGTTCTTCAACCCGTTCCAGCTGCTCAATCATATCAACCAATTTATTACTCATACCAATACTGCCAGTACGTAACTCATTAAATTGTTTCGTTAAACTTTCATGCTGTAAACGGCTATTTTTTAATACTTTTTCAATAGCTGAAAATTTTACTTCTAATGCTTTTCGCGCTTGGCGTTCACGGTTAATTAATACCGCCGCCGTTATCGCAATCACCACTGAAATCGCAACAGGTAACCATTGTTGAAGTATTATATCCATTACAAATATGCGACCTCATCCCACTCGTCTTCTGACAACAGTTTGTTTAAATCAACTAATATCAATAACTGATCATCATGGTTGCTCACACCTTGAATAAATTTGGCACTTTCTTCAGTACCAACACAAGGGGTGCTATCAATTTCAGAGTTACGCAGATAAACCACTTCCGCCACACTGTCGACTAAAATGCCAATTACTTGCATTTCCGCTTCAATAATCACAATACGCGTGCTATCTGAAATATCACCACGCTGTAAGCCAAAACGAGCACGCGTATCAATAACAGTAACAACATTGCCACGTAAATTAATAATACCGATCACGTAATCTGGTGCACCGGGGACTGGCGCGATATCTGAGTAACGCAACACTTCTCGCACTTGCATAACATTAATGCCATAGGTTTCGTTTTCTAATTGAAAAGTCACCCATTGCAAAACGTGATCGTTAACGCCATCTTTTTGTATTTCCGTTATATTTACTTGGGACATAGTCTTTCCTCTTTAATGCCTCAACTCGCGCCACTATTAACATCTAAACCTTTATTCAACATTTGAATTAATGCATCAGCATGGATCAGAGCACACATTTTTTGTTTTACCATTCCCGCCAACCATGGCCGCTTACCCGCTTGTTCTCGCCAACAAAGATCGGTTGGCATCAAGGTTTGCGTACCATGTAACTTATCGCAAGCCAAGCCCCACTGACTGTTGCCTAACATCACCATATAGTGATAATTATCGCGATAATCATTATTGGTTAGCTTATCGGCCATCACCCAACGCGCGGTATCAACCACATCGACATGATATTGTGGCAACGGTGCTAAACCTAAATACCAAGCAGGACGACCGACAATATGGTTCAGTTCTCCAAGTTGGTAAATGGCACCTAACTCGGTTAATGCCACCGCAAACATCATGCCATTAACTTCAAAAAACAGCGCTTGGAATGGCTGTTGCTGGCCGAGATGTTGCCATGTGACAACCGCTGGTTCTGGTTCTGGTTCTGGTTCTGGTTCTGGTTCTGGTTCTGGTTCTGGTTCTGCATTAATCACAATCACAGCTTGAGGTTCAACATCAACCTGCGTTGGTATTTGATCTAATAACTGTTGTAGTTGCTGTGTCGATACCGGTTCACAAAAGGCTGTTGGTTGAGTAGCAGACACAGGTTGTGGCTCGGCGTCTAACAACAAATCACCAAAATAATCGTCTAATGCCTGTTCACTGGTTAACGGTTTCTTATTCATCGTAGGCCAACCTTGTTAAATGACTCAGGAGGGTTTTATAAGCAAAAACCCCGCGACAATTATGAGCATACAATGACGGTGGCATATGTTTAATACTGGCATCACGGAACTTAGTATCAATAGGAATAGCAGACATCCACACTTGATCTGGGTAACGTGTTTTTAAGTCTTGTAACGTTTGTAATGATGCACGAGTACGTTTGTCATACATCGTTGGTACGATAGTGACATCAAATCCTGATGGCTTAGAACGCTGCATTATCTGCAAGGTACGCAACATTCGCTCTAAGCCTTTCATGGCTAAAAATTCCGTTTGTACTGGAATTAAAATTCGATCACTGGCTGCCAATGCATTGACCATCATCACCCCTAAAATTGGCGGACAGTCAATTAATACATAATCATAATCAGCAGCAACACTGTGTAGGGCTTTTTTTAATACTAACCCCATGCCACTGCGGTTCCCCATCGAACGATCTAAAGTCGCTAATGACATATGGGCTGGAATGATATCGATATTTTTAAATGTGGTGCTTAAAATCAATTCTCTGACGCCATCACGCGTGATCTCAGGCAGTTGAAATAAATCAAACAAACTGGCTGGTACATAATCAGCATCAAAATTTAAATATGTTGTCAATGAACCATGCGGGTCGGTATCAACCACTAATACCCGTTGGTTCTGTTCACTTAATAATCCAGCTAATGCTATGGTAGTGGTCGTTTTCCCTACTCCACCCTTTTGGTTTGCAATACTCCAAACAACCACCGTCAACTCCTCACGACAAACCTAATTCAATTAAAATACATTCAGCAATACGGTCGAGGGGAAGATCATGACTAGAAATGCCAGCTTTAGCAACTGCTTGTGGCATACCATATACGACACAGCTATCTTCATCTTGTGCCCAAACGGTCGATCCATTGGCTTTTAACATCCGCGCACCTTCACGCCCATCAGCACCCATGCCAGTCAGCACTATCGATAGCACCCGATCATTAAACACTTTTGCCGCTGATCCAAACGTCACATCAACACAAGGTTTATAGTTCATTCGGTCACCACCATCAATAATTCGTAACCGTGCTCCAACGTTACGTCCATCGACCATCATCTGCTGTCCACCTGGCGCTAAATAAGCAACACCAGCGCGTAGTATATCGCCATCTTGGGCTTCTTTTACTTCTATACGGCATAAGTGATTCAATCGAGCGGCAAAAGCGGCGGTAAATGTCACGGGCATATGTTGCACTAACACAATCGGGTGAGGAAAATTAGCCGGTAATTGAGTTAATATTTTTTGTAAAGCAACCGGGCCCCCCGTAGATGTACCAATGGCTAATAACTGATATTTTTTCCCTGATGCACGAAAATGAAATGGCATTGATGGCGTCATTACCGAACTCGCTATTGCTGAATCAGCTAATGTACGTCCAACACTTGAAGTAACAGTGGGGGTTGCTGTTGCCATCACCTTAGTCGGTGTCGCTGCGGTATGACGCACCGACGGAATAGGCACGGGTTTGATTGTCGTTGCGACACTACTATTGCGGCGCAAATAAAACCGTTTACCTGCTAATTCTGCTACGCGTTTTTGTAATAAATCGACAGCGTCATCACGATTACGGGCAATATCTTCAAATTTTTTCGGTAAGAAATCTAATGCACCAGCATCCAGAGCATCTAACGTTGCTTTAGCGCCAGCTTGGGTTAAAGAAGAAAACATCAAAATAGGTGTTGGGGCTATTTTCATTATTTCGCGGACGGCAGTGATTCCATCCATCACCGGCATTTCAATGTCCATCGTAATAACGTCAGGTTGCAACGCTTTAACCAACTCGCACGCTTCTTTGCCGTTAGTTGCATTACCTACCACAGTTAATCGAGGGTCTGTATTAATAATTTCACTGACACGCCGACGGAAAAAACTTGAATCATCAACAACTAACACCTTTATTGCCATTTGTTTTCATTCCTTTACATAAACAACACCGCAAGCCTAAACACTGGCGGTTTACGGGGTATCATTGTTAATAATTAACGTCTTACATAATGATTTAATAAATTAGGCACATCTAAAATAAGCGCAATATGACCATCACTGGTAATGGTAGCCCCTGCCATTCCTGGCGTTCCTTTGAGCAATTTATCTAACGGTTTAATCACGACTTCTTCTTGACCAATCAAACTATCAACTACAAACCCGATCCGCTGATGACCCGTTTGTACAATCACCACATGACCAAAACTATTATGTTGTTTGTTCGTTGTTGATTTTTTTGATAACCAATCTTGTAAGTAAAATAATGGAATCGCTTTATCACGCACAATAATGGTTAATTGACCGTCAACGGTATGGGTTTTAGTCAAATCTAAGTGGAAAATTTCATTCACATTTGCTAACGGCAAGGCAAAAGGTTGCTGAGCTACGCCGACCATTAATGTTGGTAGAATCGCTAATGTTAACGGTACCTTAATGTCAATACGTGTCCCTTTTCCTAAGGTAGAATCAATCACGATTGAGCCATTAAGTTGGTTGATACTGGTTTTAACCACATCCATACCAACACCACGTCCGGAAATATCTGAAATTTCTTTTTTAGTTGAAAAACCCGGTGCAAAAATCAGATTATAAGCATCATTATCACTCAAGCGTGAAGCTGCATCGTAATCCATCATGCCGCGATCAATCGCGATTTGACGCAATCTATTGGCATCCATTCCACTACCATCATCAGCGATAGTTAATCGAATATGATCCCCTTCTTGCGAGGCTGATAATAACACTTTACCCACTGGCGATTTGCCTGCCAGCTCTCGTTCTGCAGGCATTTCAATACCATGATCAACTGAGTTACGGACTAAGTGTACTAATGGATCAGCAAGTGCTTCCACCAAGTTTTTATCAAGATCGGTATCTTCACCCACCATCTCAAGCACAATTTCTTTATTGAGACTACGGGCTAAATCACGTACCACTCGCGGAAAACGACCAAAGACTTTCTTAATCGGCTGCATGCGAGTTTTCATTACCGCCCCTTGAAGATCCGCAGTCACAACATCTAATGTTGATACCGCTTTTGACATTTCTTCATCGGTGGTATTTAAACCTAAGCTAACCAGTCGATTACGCACCAATACCAACTCGCCCACCATATTCATAATGATATCGAGAGTCGAAGTATCAACACGTACCGTTGTCTCCGCTTGAGGCTTAGGTTTATCTTTAGCTGCTGGTAATGGTGAACGATTGACAGGCTCACTGACCACTATTGGCGCGACTGACACTGGGTTTTCAGTGACTGGAGCTTCAATAACAGGTGTACTGACTGCCGCTTGATTCACACTAGCAGCATGATCAACCTGAGGCGCACAACCAATACCATGTAATTCATCTAATAAGCTTTCAAATTCATCATCAGTCATTAAATCATCGTTAACAACGGCAAGGTTTTCATTTTCAATAGACGGCAGAGTTATTGCAGCTGAAGAATTGCCAGCACCGGGAGCATTACCACTACCATGTAACTCATCTAATAAACGTTCAAACTCATCATCGGTAATATCATTACTTTCAACACTTGTAACAGTATTAGCGATAACAGCGGTTGATGACGACGATGGTGAATTACCTACACCATGCAATTCATCTAATAAGCGTTCAAATTCGTCTTGAGTGATATCGTCAACAGAATTAGCCGCAATCGCACTTGTCGGTGCAGCAGTCGCAAGAGGTTGATGACTAACCACAGTGGTTTCAGCCATTGTCTTTTCAACAATATCGACTGTCGCTGCAACAACTGCTGGCGGTAAACTGTAATGATGCAACTGATCCAACAAAGTTTGATCGGCTTTGCTTAATGGTTGATGCTCTTGTACTTGAGCAAACATCACATTAATACAATCTAGCGCTTCTAAAATGACATCCATCAATTCTGATGTCACTTTACGCTTACCCGTACGTAGCAAATCAAAGACGTTTTCCGCGCCATGACAAGCATCAACTAACTCAGTTAATGATAAAAAACCTGCGCCACCTTTTACGGTATGAAAACCACGGAAGATAGCATTTAATAATTCACTATTATCTGGACTACGTTCAAGTTCAACTAATTGCTCAGACAATAATTCAAGGATCTCTCCGGCTTCAATCAAAAAGTCTTGTAGGATATCTTCATCTAAATTAAAACTCATAAATTCCCTCTAAAATCCAAGGCTTGAAAGTAAATCATCAACATCATCTTGCGATGAAACCGTATCTTTACGTTGCTGAGGATTAATAATAGGTCCTTCCGCAGTAACCCCTAATGGCAGCAACTCTACGCTAGAAGATGATGCTTGTTCTATTCCAAATGCTTGCAGAATATCCAACATTCGATCTTCAACTTCATGCACCAAGGTGATCACTCGTCGTATGACTTGCCCAGTAAGATCTTGAAAATCTTGTGCCATTAAAATATCGGTTAAATGCTCTCGTAATAGTGAGCTATCTTGATCAACTTGAAGCAGTAACGCATTAATATCATGACAAAGCTGTTTAAAATCAGTTAACGCAATTTGCCCCACCATTAAGCGCTGCCATTGCGGATGCAGGCTATGTAATGTTTGTTGCAATTGCTCAGCAATCGGCAAGGTTATTTCAACCGCATCCATAGTTCGGTTTGCCGCTGCTTCTGTTTTATCAATTACATAAGATAAACTGTCGCGCGCATCAGGAATATCGGTTCTCGCTAAATCGTTCCAGCGAGGATCCAGCCGAAAACTCACCAATGAATCGTGTAACTGGCGAGTCATTTTTCCAACTTCCTCATACATAGGCGCATGATGACGTTCAACTAAAGTTTGCACGAGTGTATTGGCTTGTTGTTGCTGGTTTTGTTCAAGCAACACCACTAACTGCTGTGCTTGCTCCAATGAAATCATGGTTATATTTCCCTATGCCAAAACACAATCACTATTGTAATCGTTCAAAAATCTTTGCTAGTTTTTCTTTTAATGTCACTGCATTAAACGGTTTTACAATATAACCATTAACGCCAGCTTGAGCGGCCTCAATGATTTGCTCACGTTTAGCTTCAGCTGTAATCATTAACACAGGTAAATGCTTTAATTGCTCATCCGCACGAATCTGACGTAACAAATCAATACCTTGCATTCCTGGCATATTCCAATCTGTTACTACAAAATCAAAATCACCACGTTTTAATAGTGGTAGTGCTGTTAAACCATCATCTGCTTCTACTGTGTTATTAAACCCTAAATCACGCAGTAAATTTTTTACAATTCGACGCATTGTTGAAAAATCATCAACAATAAGAATTTTCATGTTTGTATTCAAAATTGCCTCCACAGCGAAACCTGTGTTGTTCTTAGTTATAAAATAATTATGGTTTATGTTTTATTGAAATTAGGCAGCCCAAGCTTGTAATTTAGCTCGTAAGCGCTGCATCGCTTGGCTATGAATCTGACAAATACGTGATTCACTGACACCAATAACAGCACCAATTTCTTTTAAATTCATTTCTTCGTCGTAATACAGCGATAACACCAAGGCTTCACGTTCTGGTAAGGTTTTGATCGCCGCAGCTAAACTATGGCGAAAACTATCATCAACAACATTCTGCAACGGCATATTTTGATCAATATCATCCTCATGCATCATGGTTTCTTCACCACCAGCAAGATCGGCAATACCCATAATACGGCCACAATTAACGTCATTTAATGCTTGATGATATTGCTCTAGCGGCATCTCTAGAAACTGTGATATTTCAATGTCCGTTGGATCTCGTCCAAGGTTGTGCTCTAGTTTTGCAATCGCATCACTAATACGCCGACTATGTTTGTATACAGATCGCGGTACCCAATCACCACGTCGAATATCATCTAGCATCGCACCACGAATACGAATTCCAGCAAAGGTTTCAAAACTAGCCCCTTTAGTGGGATCATAATTCTGTTGCGCTTCTAATAAGCCAATCATGCCAGATTGAATTAAGTCTTCGACTAAAACACTGGGTGGTAACCGTGCCATTAAGTGATGAGCTATTCGTTTAACCAACGTCGAATAACGCTCAATAAACGCCTGTGGGCTTTGTTGGTAACGGCTATAAGTTAACGTTTTATTCACGAAAAGTAGCCTCCATGGCTCGTGGTTTGTGCACCAACAATCGTTCAACAAAAAACTCTAAATGTCCGCCGGGGTGATGCGGAAGTGGCCATGTCATTGCTTTTGATGCTAATGAATTTAATGCTAATGCCGCCGGACTGTGTGGGAATGCTTCGACCACTATTTTTTGGCGTTTAACCGCTTGGCGAACATTGTCATCAAGTGGAATACATGCCGCGAGCTCAAGGTTAGCATCAAGAAAACGTTCGGTTACTCGAGTTAGCTTAATGAATAAATCACGCCCTTCACGATAACTACGTACCATGTTAGCCACAATCTTAAACCGTTGAATATCATACTCACGACTCAAAATTTTCATTAATGCGTATGCATCTGTGATCGAAGTCGGTTCATCACAAACCACAATAATGATGTCTTGAGCAGCACGAGCAAAACTCAGCACCATGTCTGAAATACCCGCGGCAGTATCAACTAAGAAAAAATCAATATCATACTGTAAGTTGCTGAATGCTCGAATTAACCCTATATGTTGCGTCGGGGTTAATTCAGCCATATTTTGAGTACCTGAAGCCGAAGGTATAATTTTTACGCCGTAAGGGCCTTCGATAATAATGTCTTCAAGTTCACACATTCCCGCCAATACATGCGACAGATTGCGTCCTGCACGTAAACCAAGCATTACATCAACATTCGCCAATCCAAGATCAGCATCAAGTACCATGACCCGCTTGCCTTGACGCGCCATTGAAATTGCCATATTAAGAGTGACATTGGTTTTACCTACGCCCCCTTTACCACCTGTAATCGTAATGACCTTCGTCGACGTTAATTGGGTCATTCGACGTAAACCACTCGCTTGATCGTACATGATGTTCTCAGTCATAAAAATCAGCCGAAATGTTATCTGAGCTATCACTAGACCAGAGATGAGATTGCTGTGACAGTTCTAGTTCTAACAACTCATTTGCGCGCGAAACGAGATAATTCCCGGTCGCTACTTTCAAGTCTTCAGGAACCCGTTGACCATCCGCTAAATAGGCAATCGGTAACGCATTTTGAATAGCGACACCGATGATTTCACCCAAACTCAACGATTCATCCAACTTGGTTAATACACAGCCCGATAATGGAATACGACGAAAATGTTCAAGTGTTTCTTGTAGTACTCGTCGTTGGGATGTCGCAGGCATCACTAAATAGCTGCGGATTTTAGCGCCGCTATTTTGCATTAAGGTATCTAATTGTTCTGACAAACGAATATCGCGTTGACCCATACCGGCGGTATCAAGCAGCACTAATCGACGATGACGCAACTGATGAAGTATATCGGCCAGTTCCTGTGCATCTTTAGCAACTCTTACAGGACACCCCATAATTCGGCCATAAGTGGCCAATTGTTCATGGGCGCCAATACGGTAATTATCGGTGGTCACTAACGCTATTTGTTGAGGACCAAACTCCATCGCAGCTCGTGCCGCTAGTTTGGCAACTGTGGTAGTTTTTCCAACCCCTGTCGGGCCAAGTAATGCCACCACGCCACCATTTTCTAAAATACAGTCGTCTGTGGTTACTAATTGATCGGCTAATAAATCAAGTAAAGCGGGCCAGGCTTCATTGGTAGGCAAATCTTCCGGTATATAGCACGCTAATTGATCAGCTAATTGATCGGATAATCCCATCTTTTCAAGCCGTTTGATCATCATCGCCCGCATCGGTTCTTGGCGTTCAACTTCTTGCCACATTAACCCTGATAATTGATGTTCTAATAAACGTCGAATAGACACGATATCGGCTCGCATCGCATCTAATTCATCATCTTTTTTGATGTTTTTTGCTTCATAACGACTCGGATCTAAACGAGGTTTACGCGCGGTACTAGCATAGTCATTACGCCCAACATTTGTCTCGTGTTCATAATGTTTTGATGATGGACGAACATAATTCCCCACATTGAGATCTTGTGCCGAATCATCATAACGACGAGCCTGTTTCGACTGAGATAACGACCGTTGTCTGTCGGTGCTAGCGTGTTGACGCTGTTGTTCATGACTCTCGCTGTGGTAATAATGCTGTCGAGCTTGATCGCGACTTAACTCATTAGTGCTATTTAGCGCTGATTGTTGCTGATGCTGGGTTTGATGTTTAGATTGGCGTTGCAACAAGGCAGTTAATGAATCCACTGAGGCCATATTATCGCTCCCCTCTGTTGCTGCGGCATAATTTTGCAGTACGCTGGCAAACTGCTTTGAAACAGAAGGCGTTACATTAACTTTATCATCCGCCAGTTTTCGCCTTGCTTGGCCTAAACCTTGTTCTAATTCATCACGTACGGCATGGTTTGTTTTTGCAACTGGTTGGCTTGTTTCTGCATCAACTGCAGCCACTATCTCAACCCCACCCGAGACTTTTTTATTTGACATAATCACCGCATCAGGGCCAAGTTCTTCTTTGACTTCGCTAAGTGCGGTTCTCATATCCTTGGCAAAAAATCGTTTAATTTTCAAACTTAGTTCCCTATCAGCAAGTGCTTAAATTAGTGTTCACTTTCAACATTATTAATGACCTACCGCATTAACAATTCGAATTTGCTTTTCATCGGGCACTTCTTGATAAGAAAGTACTCTCAAGGTCGGAATGGTATTTTTGACAAATTTTGCCAAGGTAGAACGTAAAACACCGGAGGTTAATAACACCGCAGGTTCACCTTTTAATTCTTGTTGTTGTGTTGCTTCTGTTAGTGAACGTTGTAAACGCTCGGCTAATCCAGGCTCAATACCCGATGACTCCCCCCCAGCAGACTGCATCGTTTGATGCAATATCTGTTCCAACTCAGGGACTAAAGTAATGACGGGTAATTCTGCTTCTATTCCATTGATTTCCTGACAAATTAAGCGTTTTAATCCAATACGTGCAGCGGCGGTTAAAATGTCAGGATCTTGACTCTTACTGGAGTACTCAGACAGGGTTTGAACAATGGTTCGAATATCTCGTAGTGGAATAGCTTCATTAAGTAAGTTTTGCATTACCTTCACTACCGCCCCTAATGGCAATTGATCAGGCACGAAACCATCTACTAATTTCGGTGTTGATTGCCCTAACATTTCAAGTAAGTTTTGTACTTCTTCATGGCCCAGTAATTGAGCAGCATGGTTAGTGAGTAATTGACTTAAATGGGTCGCCAGCACAGTAGCTGAATCCACCACTGTGTAGCCTAGCGCCTGTGCATGTTCACGTTGAGAAACTTGAATCCACACCGCTTCTAAACCAAAAGCAGGATCGAGCGTACGTTCACCATCAATATTGCCAAACACTTGGCCGGGATTTATGGCTAAATCCATGTTGGGATGAATATTAGCTTCGCCACAGGTAACACCCATCAGGCTGATACGGTAGCTATTAGGAGGGAGTTCCAAATTGTCACGAATATGGACAGGAGGCACGAGAAAACCAAAATCTTGAGATAACTTTTTACGCACGCCTTTAACGCGCTCTAACAACTCACCACCTTGGTCTTTATCTACCATTGAAATAAGTCGATAACCCACCTCAAGACCAATGGTATCTACGGGCTGCACATCATCCCATGACAATTCTTTCATTGGCTGCGCTGGCGCCATCGCATGTGTTGGTGGTTCTTTTTCAACTAATGCTGCTATTTTATCTTTCTTATAACGCCAATAAGCTGCACCACCAATAATGGCAGCTAACAGTAAAAACGGCACATGGGGCATGCCAGGAACAATCCCCATTACAAATAAAATAACCCCAGTAATAATCAAGGCTTGAGGGTTATTAAACATCTGAAAATACATCTGCTGGCCCATATCCTCGTCAGTATTTTGACGAGTAACCAACATCGCGGCACCAATAGACAACAACAACGATGGAATCTGTGCGACTAAGCCATCACCAATGGTGAGTAGACTATAAATCTCCATCGCTTCCATAAAGCCTAAGCCATATTGCGTCATACCAATGATCAAGCCACCAATAATATTGATAAACAAAATCAAAATACCAGCGATCGCATCCCCTTTAACAAACTTAGATGCACCGTCCATCGAACCATAAAAATCCGCTTCTTTGGTCACTTCAAAACGACGCGTTCGTGCTTGCTCTTGATCAATAAGACCCGCATTTAAATCTGCATCAATCGCCATTTGTTTACCGGGTAACGCATCTAGCGTAAAGCGAGCACTAACTTCTGAAATACGCCCAGCACCTTTGGTAACAACCATGAAATTGATAATCATAAGGATAAGGAATACCACCAAACCCACAGCATAGTTACCGCCAATCACTACCGAGCCAAAGGCATCAATGACCTGTCCTGCCGCATCAGAACCTTCATGACCATGCAATAACACCACCCGTGTTGAAGCTACGTTAAGGGCTAAACGTAATAAGGTGGCAATAAGTAATACGGTAGGAAAAGCGGCGAAATCGAGAGGACGACGGGTGTAAACAGTCACTAACAACACCACTAATGACAACGCAATATTAAAGGTAAATGTCATATCCAATAATAATGGTGGCATTGGCAGAATAATCATCGCCAAGGTGGCTAACACCATCACTGGTGCACCAATAGCGGGCATATTCTGTAAACGCGCTAACGGTAAGCGCGAAGCAAAAGGAATTGAAAGCTTCATTCTATTGTCATCAAATCACGATTATTTACATAAAAGTGAGGTTATGACTCTAGATAGAACCATAAACCATCACGAAGATTTATGGTTAAGCAATTATCATGCCGCATAATTATGCCATTATTTTGACAGTAAAATTATACTGTTAGCGGCCATTGTTATTTTATTAATGCTGTAGCTCTGGTGGAATCTCTGTTGCTGCTGCCGATAAAGTAGGCTTTTGTCCTTTACCACGTCGATAAGCTTTTAATTGAAAAACGTAAGCAAGCACTTGCGCAACCGCAACAAACAACCCATCAGGCACTTGTTGTTCTAATTCAGTGGTATAGTAAATCGCACGTGCTAATGGTGCGGCAGGAACAATATCAATATTGTGTTTATTGGCAATTTCACGAATTTTAAGGGCTAAGTGATCCCCCCCTTTGGCAATCACTACTGGCGCGGCATCTAATTTAGGATCATAACGCAATGCCACTGAAAAGTGTTCAGGGTTGGTGATCACAACATCCGCTTGAGGAACATCCGCCATCATCCGTCGCTGTGCCATTTCGCGCTGTAGCATACGAATACGGCCTTTAACTTCTGGCTTACCTTCTGAGTCTTTATATTCATCTTTAATTTCTTGCTTGGTCATTTTTAATTGATCGCTAAAATGCCAAATTTGATACGGCACATCAATCGCCACCACAATCAGCAACGAACAACAGATCAGCAATACAAAATTCAATAGAATATCTAAGGCATGAAAATAATTAGCCGGAAAAGTTTCGATACTGAGCTGAAAAAAATCATTCAAACTTGAATAAATTAAATATCCAGCCACACTGGCAACTAACCCAACCTTGAGTATCGATTTAATTAATTCAACCCAACTTTGACTGCCAAACATGCGTTTAAGGCCGCTCATTGGGTTCATTTTTGATAATTTCGGCATCGCCGCTTCAGAAGAAAAGCGCACGCCACCAAGCCCCGCAGCTCCAATCAAGGCAGCCGTAAATAAAAACACTAGAATAATAACCAGCGGTAAAAACACCTGCCATATCGCCGTAGAAATTACCGAAAACAGTAGCTGGACATCAAATGCTTCCTCTCGACTAAGAGTAAACATTCGACTCATGACCTTGCCTAATGCCGTCCCTAATCCATCACCAAACCACATTAAACCCACAGCACCCGAAACCAATACGGCTACGGAGGCTAATTCTCTTGAGCGCGGTACTTGACCTTTTTCTCGCGCCTGCTCGCGTTTTCGCGCGGTGGCGTCTTCGGTACGTTCTTGACCGTCAGCATCCGACATTGTGATTCGTCCATGGTGAATTAAAAAAGTGAATATAAGAAAGATAAGCAGCGCAATAAGCCGTTATAAAACGGAATTTACGGTTAACAATCTAGCCGAACTAAACGACAAACTTGATCGAGCCCTGTTTGCCAAATAGCCTCATATTGCGGCACGATCCCCAGCACAATAAACCAACTGATCGCAAGCCCAAGTAACAACGCAAATGAAAAGCCTAATGAGAAAATATTTAACTGGGGCGCAGCACGGGTCATCACGCCAAATGACAGGTTAACGGTTAATAGTGCAATAACACCAGCCAGCGCCATATCAACCCCAGCTTTAAAAATATGCCCAAACCACCCTGCTAATTGGTGATAGTCAGCAGCAACTAACATACTACTGCCCACAGGTAAGGTCGTAAAACTCAACACCACCACATTCAGCATCGTCAAATGACCGTCAGTGGCTAAGAACAATAATATCGCCAGAAACATATAAAATTGTCCCAATACGGGGGTATTTTGACCATTAGCAGGATCCACCATTGAGGCAAAACCTAAGCTTGATTGCATGCCTAAAATTTGTCCTAACAATACAAAAGTCTGCGTAATAAACTGGGTCACTAACCCCATCGCCACTCCAATAATGATTTGTTGAGTAGTAACAATAAACCCGGCCAAAGAAAGTAACTCAATGTCAGTCGGCACTTTAGGTAGCATTGGCATCACAGTAAAAGTGATCGCTAATGCCAGATATAGCCGAATTTTAGGTGACACAAAACGCGCCCCAAAAAAGGTCATTGCCATCATCATTGAAGAAATACGAGTAAACGGCCAAAAATAATTGGCAATCCACTCTAATAATATGCTGGAGGTATAGTGCATAAACGGTGACTACTCACGAGACAAACACGGTGGCGAGCTGCTATCAATACAATTAGTACAGCAGTTGTGGTATCTGATCGATAATACGAAAAAAATAATCCATCAACATGCGTGTCATCATGTGCCCAAAGAACATCAGTGCTAATAACGTCACCACTAAACGTGGCAGGAAACTCAATGTTTGTTCGTTAATCGAGGTTGCCGCTTGAAATACCGCGACCACCAAACCAATTAATAAGCCCGGAATAACAATTGCGCACACCATGATCAACACCATGTACAGCGCTTCTTGAAAAATACCGACAAACGCTTCAGGAGTCATCGTCTATTTATCCTTACTCTTTAAGTAGGCTTTATAAGGTGCCAAAACTGGCGGCTAACGTAGACAGAATTAAATTCCAGCCGTCTACCAAAACAAACAACATCAATTTAAACGGCAATGACACAATCATCGGTGATAGCATCATCATACCCATCGCCATCAATACTGATGCCACCACTAAATCAATGATTAAGAACGGTAAAAACAGCATAAACCCAATCTGAAACGCAGTCTTAAGTTCAGAAGTAATAAAGGCAGGCACCAACACCGTTATAGGAACAGTTTGTGGATCCGTCGCAGTAGAACCTGAAATATTAACAAAGGTTTCCAGATCTTTAACGCGCGTTTGCTTCAACATAAACTGTCGCATCGGCGCTTCAGCTTTAGTTAATGCTTGTTTAGCACTGATCTGTTCATTGATATAAGGCTGCACTGCATCGTTATTAATTTTATCGATAACAGGCGACATCACAAAGAAAGTCAAAAACATTGCGATACCAATAATCACCTGATTTGATGGTGTTTGTTGTAAACCCATCGCTTGACGCAAAATCGACATCACCACCACAATACGGGTAAATGATGTCATTAAAATCACCACCGCAGGCAAAAATCCCAACGCGGTCATTAACGCTAATATTTGCAAGGTGATGGAGTAATCTTCACTACCATCAGGGTTCATGGTGACTGATAATGCAGGAATACCACCATGGCCAGTTCCTGCAATTAAATGTGATGCGCTACTTTCCGCTGTCATCGCCGCTTGAGTAACACTCTCGGTTGCCCAAGCAGGGGTTGTTATGATCCAACCGCTGCTCAGCAACAGTAATAAAGCGATTTTAAAATACATTGCGGGATTATTTTTTATCATTGGTGGTCATCAATCGGCTCAGCTGAGATGCAAAATCATTGGCTGGCACATCTTCCATGATTAAAGGTTGCTCAAGCTTACTCAGCAACGAGATATTATGCTGCGTGATACCAACTAACAGCTGTTCATCACCCACTTGAATCAGCGCAATTCGCTCTCGCTGTCCAAGCGTTAATTGCTTTACAATCGTAAGTCGCTGGTCACTACTGTGCACGCCCACTAAGCGCATTTTTTTTAGCACCCATGCCAAAAACAGAATAATAACAATCACCAACACCAATGACGCTAAGGTTGTGGCTAGATTAAGATCGGGGGCTTGCCCTAAAGTCACTGACTGATCCATCGTTAACTCTTACCGTAATTTTTTAATGCGTTCGGTTTGGCTAATCACATCGGTTAAACGAATACCAAATTTATCATTGACCACCACCACTTCACCGTGAGCAATCAAAGTACCATTAACCATCACATCCAATGACTCACCTGCAATTCGATCAAGCTCAACCACAGAGCCTTGGTTAAGTTGCAGCAAGTTACGAATACTGATTTGCGTACGGCCAACTTCCATTGAAATCGTCACCGGAATATCCATAATGGTATCAAGTTTACGACGCTCATCATCAGAGATCGGGGCGGTATCATCGATTAACTCTTCCAATGGTGCTGGTTGAACACTGTCTTGTTGTTCGGCAAGGGCTGCCGCCCAGTCATCTGCCATTTGTTGATCATTTTGAGACATGATTTTTCCTACTAAAGAGTCAATTAATGAGTGTCATCAGTGTTATTCATTTCTAATAAAGTCGAACTTAAAAGTTCACGATCTAAAAAAGCCAAGTCGGTTTTCACCATATCTGGGCGTTTTAATTTATCGGTAATTTTCAGCGCAACATTATCGCCACTACGCCCCATTTTGGCGCGATAGGTCGGTAAATCTTCAACAAAAATCGTGGCTGACTCTGGCATCGAGATTGGAATAACATCTCCCGTTTGTAGCTCCATCAAATCACGTAATGAAATATCAATATCTAATAACTTAGCGCGTAGATTTACAGGTACATCCATGATTTCATCACGTAATGCATGGCTCCAACGGACATCGGTATCCATTTTGTCACTTTGTACACCGGCATCGAGCAATTCACGAATAGGCTCAACCATTGAATACGGCATCACCACATGAAAATCACCGCCACCACCATCAATCTCAATATGGAATGAGCTCACCACAATCACTTCGGTCGGGCTGACAATATTAGCCATGGTTGGGTTAACTTCAGAGTCGATATATTCAAACTCAACCGACATCACGGGTGACCATGCTTCACGGTAATCTTCAAACACCAATTTCAGTAGCATTTGCACAATACGGCGTTCCGTTGGGGTAAATTCACGCCCTTCAATTTTGGCGTGAAAACGACCATCACCACCAAAGAAATTCTCAACCAAAATAAACACTAATCGTGCTTCCATGGTGATCAATGCGGTTCCTTTTAATGGTCTAAAACGCACCATATTTAAACTCGTAGGCACATAAAGCGTATTTTGATACTCACCAAATTTGATCATTTGGACGCCATTGATTGACACTTCAGCCGTTTTACGCAACATATTAAATAAACTGATCCGCATATGGCGCGCAAAACGTTCATTGATCAATTCAAGGGTCGGCATTCGGCCACGAACAATCCGATCTTGCGAAGAAAAATCAAAAGCCGTTATACCAGAGCCTTGATCACCATCACTCGCATCATCATCAGGTTCATCAACACCATGCAATAGCGCATCAATTTCATCTTGGGTTAATAAATCACTCACAGCACACCTATTGCATCACAAAGCCAGTAAATAACACCCGTTCAACCACAGGCATGTTCGTCATCTTGTTCATCGTTGCTTGTACGGTTGTCAATGCTTGTTGACGTAACTTTTCACGCCCTTGTGGTTGGCGTAATTGCTCAACCGTGGCTGCTGCAAAAGTTTGTAGCAATACACTTTCAACCAATGGCACATGTTTTTTAGCCAACGCTTCATTTTGTTCACCACGCACCATTAGCTGTACTTTTATTTGCACCACGCGATCACGTTCTTTACCACTAACATTAAAAATAAATGGTTCAGGTAACACGATATAATAAGCCGACATTTTCAACGGCGACTGAGTTGATGTTGAGCCAACCTCTGCCGCTTTAGCTTCCGCTGATGGTGTGGTGAAAAACCAAATGCCACCACCAATCACAACGCTCACAAGCAGAATAACCAAGCTAATGACAATTGTTTTTTTTCTATTTCTAGCCATCATTATTTATCCTGCTCGCTATTTATTGCGGTCTTTATTACGACATGACATTGCTGCATGTTTTTCCTTATTGATTAAACCTACGCGATTAATATGACCAAAAACGCTAAGCGTAATAATCAACTTGGTCTTTGTGTTTTGCTACGAACATACTGATGGGCAAATCCCCTTGATCACTTTCAGCGATGAGAGATCCATCATCAGCCATTATTGTTAAAGAGGATGGCTGCCCTGAGTGTGACTGTGAATGTGCAGAGTTATTAGAGTTGTGCCCCGTAAATTGGTGGCTATTCTCTTGTTGTACCGAGCTTTGTGCGAGTTGTAGCCCTTGTTGTTGTAACATTTCGCGTAAACGTGGCATCGCTTGTTCAACAATATCGCGGGCTTGGTGATTATTTACCGTAAATTGCACCGAAGCTTGATCTTGGTTAATACTCAATTTAATCTGAAGTTTGCCAAGTTCTGGTGGATCTAACCGAATATCGACATATTTTAGGTTCTTTGCCATCATCATATTGATCCGTTCATGAACCTCTTCGCCAGCCTGTTCATGAGTAAGAACTAATGACGATTGCAAAGCGTTGGTCATGGGCGGTAATTCAGGTTTCAGCATTGGTGTTGTTGATGCTGTCGTTAATCCCGCTAACTGTTGAACCAATGAATCAGCTTGAGAATGGTTATTTACGCCTTGTTGAGGTCGATTATCGTCTACCAACAAAGAAGCACCATCAAACACAGCAGGATTAATAAGCATATCGGTACTAGGTGTTGAGGTAGATAAAGAGCGATAAGAGGCTGGCAATGGCAAATTATTGACACTAATATCAGAAATAAGCTCGGCATCACTCTGTGCGCCAGATTTTTGTCCATCACTATTTACTGTCGCTTTTGCCGTCAGAGCCTCAGCCGCAGTTGTCGCTACGGCCATAGCTGGCATGATAAACGCAGCACTTTCATTGGTGGTTTTAATGGCTGTTTGAGCTGCTACCAATTCATCTTGAGTCAGTACAGCATCTGTTGTTGGCATGACGACCGATGGCAAGCTTTTGCCGCTCGCATCAACAGTCTCAGTTTGTGTTTTATCAACTGAATTAAGCTGCTGGTTAGATTGTGTGAGTTGCTGTAAAAAGACATTGCCTGCAGCCATTAACTCTACTGCGCCATCAATGACTCTCTCGCCGTCATCAGCGTTCATTAATGATTTATCAATTGCGGTATCGGCAATTATTGAATCTGCGATTAATATTTCACTTTCATCATCAATAACGTCAGCGGTAGAGGGAATGTTTACTTCACTCTCAATATTCATCTGTTCAGCACTCATCGCTGTTTGATCAAAAAGTAATGTGGGTTCGCCATCAACCACCGCTAGCGGAGGCATTTCATCAAGCGCTTGCTGGTATTGCTCTAAAAACTGACCATCACCGAATGGCGTAGTGTCAGGTATTGAACTGGCAACGGAACTGCCCGTCACCAATTTTGGCGTTTGCGCAGATGACACATTAAATAGATTCATAGTAACTCTTTTAATACGTGTCGCGACAGACGACAAATAAATGAATAACTGTTTGATTAAAGCGTCAAAAAAACGTTTCATTCAAAACTAATGTTCTATCCTAATGCAAAAAGTAAACCAGTTTTTTAGTTCTAGCGTTGTTGGCGCCGTGCAAATTGTAACGTTACAAATTCATCCATCATTTTTTGTTCTTGTTTATTCAAAAAAAGCTGCCGTTCACGCTGTTTTTTTTCCAGTAACCATTCAATACCACGTTTTTTTTGCTGCATGGCTTGCCAATGCTGACGGCATTGCTCAATTTGATTAGCAAAATAGCCACCCGCCTGTTTTTGCTTCTCTAATGTGGTATCAAGTTGAGTTAAGAATTTTTGTAAATGGCTATATTGGCTTGCACTCAGCCCTTGTTGCCCACGCTCAGAAAGCTGACGACAGTAATCTAATCGGTACTGTTCAATTTGAGCTAATTGCTGTAAATAATTTTGCTGTTCAAGTTGCGCTTGATTGAGGGCGAGGCTGGCTTGATGTTCTTGTTGTTGTGCTTGTTCGATTAATAATTCAAATGTTCTCAATGGCATACTATAACGACCTTGTCTTCAATTACCTTATTGCCAAGTTCCATTAGCCACCTAATGTAGATCGCAACATATTGACGCACATTTCATACGGTACCGCTTCTTTCATTTCTTGCTGTAAATAATTGTCTAATTTCGGTTTAAAACTAAAAGCTTGATCAATCGTTGCATCAGTTCCCGGTTTATAGGCACCAATAGCAACCAAGTCTTGATTTTTACGGCAAATAGATAAAATTTGACGTACGGCTTTCGACATCAGCATATGGTCATCACTAACGATGGCTGGCATAACACGACTAACAGAACGCTCAACATCAATTGCAGGATAATGCCCCGCATCCGCCATTTCACGCGATAACACAATATGACCATCGAGGATCGCACGTGAAGCATCGGCAATCGGATCTTGCAGATCATCACCTTCACTTAATACCGTGAAAAAAGCGGTGATCGAACCTTGATTTTCATTACCATTACCTGCCCGTTCCACCAGCGCAGGTAACTTAGCAAACACCGATGGTGGATAACCTTTGGTTGCAGGTGGTTCACCAACGGACAATGCAATTTCACGTTGCGCCTGAGCAAAGCGGGTTAATGAATCCATCAGCAGCAACACATCAAACCCTTGATCGCGAAAATACTCGGCAATGGTGAGTGAGGTTTGGCAGCCTTTTAGACGCATTAATGGCGAAGCATCGGCAGGCGCGGCTATCACAACGGCTCGCTCACGGCCTTCTTTACCTAAAATTTCATCAATAAATTCTTTTACTTCTCGACCACGCTCGCCAATAAGCCCCACCACCACAATTTGCGCACTGGTACCGCGAGTCATCATACCCAGCGTGACCGATTTACCCACACCAGAACCAGCAAAAAGACCAATCCGCTGTCCTTTTCCGACTGTTAATAAACCATTAATAGCCTTAATACCAACATCAAGGGGTTCTTTAATCGGTTTGCGTGATAAGGGGTTAATGGGAGCCGAGGTAAACGCTGCTCGTTGCTCAGTAAAAATAGGCCCTAAGCCATCAAGTGGATTACCAATACCATCAATAACACGCCCAAGTAATTCAGGCCCGACTGGAATACCACTGTTATGCAAAATAGGGGTAACTTTAGCACCTGGCATCACCCCTGATAATTGCTCACTTGGCATTAAAAAAAGCGTTTCACCAGCAAAACCCACCACTTCTGCTTCTAGTTCACCAGTGAGGGTTTCTACTTTACAGACACTGCCAACAGGGGCGCGGCAGCCTATCGCTTCAAGGGTTAGCCCAACAACACGATCCAACCGCCCTGAAGCCACAGGTTTACAAGCGGTATTTGCAGTTTGGTAGCGACTGAGGCGTTGTGCGAGGGTCATAACACTAGCTCTTGCAAATTACTGTTGAGTTCATTAAAGGTGGTCAGTGAATGCAAAATACGATCATCAATTAAATAATCAACACTAGAACTGCCACACGCCAACTGTAAATCCCCTCGTTGTAAGCTCGGCTCTGCAATTAATGACCATTGACGTTGTTGCAGATCAGCCTCATCAAAGCTGGCATGAATTAACGCAACATCTTCTGGATGTAAATGCATTTTAATTTCTCGCTCAGCTATCGGTAGCGTTGCTACAACTTCGCGAACAGTATTGAGTAATACTTGAGGATTGGTTTTAACTTCAACACGAATCAATGCCTTGGTTAAACCATTCACCAATAACAATAATTGTTGTTCAACTTCGGTGTCGACTTTAGCAATAGGATCTGCAAATTTATCCATCACCGCCATTAACAATGCCACTTGTTGATCAATTTGAGCTTGAGCTTGTTCTAGCCCTTGCTGTAAGCCTTGTGCCAGCCCTTCAGCATGGCCGGCTGTAACCCCTTCAGCATGGCCTTGAGAAAAACCTTCGCTATGCCCAGCTTGACGCCCTTGCTCAACCCCTTCGTCATAAGCAGATTGCTGCATGGCTTCAAGTTCTGCCGCGGTTAATGGTGGCGGCGGTGGCTCAGGTTGAGTTAATTGCTGTTGCTGTAATTGTTGTTGCTCAAGATAATATTGATGATCATAATTAAGCGCATTTTCAGGTTCATGATCACTGTCATGGCTGTAATCAGGGTATGCCCAGCGTTCAAGTTCTTGGGCTTGATGTTCTGACACGCGCATAAAACCACGACGACGTTCATCACTCATGGCAACACCTTTTCCTTCAACTTACATTGAACCACCGCATTACTATTATAAAAATTCATCAGTGCCACCATTGCCAGTTAGCACTAATTCACCCAAATCAGATAAACGACGCGCAATAGATAAAATTTCTTTCTGAGCCGCTTCAACATCAGCCACACGAATAGGCCCCATGGCTTCTAAATCTTCTTGTAGCATTTCACCCGCACGTTTAGACATGTTGCGATAGAACTTATCACGTAACATATCATCTGCACCTTTAAGGGCTTTTTGTAATAGATCTTGCGGCACATCTCGCAATAGAATTTGAATGCCACGATCATCAACTTCAATCAGATTATCAAACACAAACATCAAGTCTTGAATTTGAGTCGCTGTTTCTTCATCGTTTTCACGAATTTGATCCATCAACAGCCCTTCAACGTTATTATCGAGATAGTTCATGATTTCTGCTGCTGCTTTTAAGCCACCAATTTTAGCTGCTTGTGCACCCGCTTGACCCGCAAACTGTTTTTCCATAATGTCGTTTAATTCATGCAGTGCCGCAGGTTGAACTTCTTCCAAATTAGCAATACGCATCATCAAATCTAATCGCACGCGTTCAGGGAATTGCGATAAAATTTCAGCGGATTGTTCAGGCTCTAAATAAGACAACACGATGGTTTGAATCTGTGGGTGCTCATTTAAAATAATACTGGCAACTTGGCGCGGATCCATCCATTTTAAAGAATCAAGTCCACGCGAACCGCTACCCATTAGAATTTGATCAACCAAATTATTGGCTTTATCTTCACCTAATGCTGCCACTAACGCATTACGAACAAAATCTTCGCTACCCATACCAATGCTGGTGTATTTTTGAATTTCTTCTAAAAATGAACGATGCACACTCGAGACTTTATCTTGATTTAAGTTCTTCATGCTTGCCATCGAGCCACCGACTCGCTGCACCTGCTTCGGATCAAGATGGCGAATAATACTGGCGGCATCTTGTTCATTAAGACTTAATAATAAAATCGCAGCTTTTTCCGTGCCATTAAGGCTTTTAATATCAAATTTATTATCGATTGGTGCTACATCATTAGCCATCTTCATTCATCCAGCTTTTCACGACTTGTGCAGCAAGATCCGGTTCATTGGCAACCAACGCCCGCACTGCTTTCAGTAAATCTTCATCTTTATGTAAATTAGGCAGATCTAAACTACTACTACTTAATTCAAAGCTTTCATTTGGATCTAAGTCACCACCGATTAAGCTGGTGCCATCACTATGACTATTGTGGGTTAAAATCGGTAAACCATTTTCATCTAACGGTGTGCCATTAGCCGCTTGATTTGGGTATAGCAACTTGTTCATTGCTGGACGCACCAAGACGATGATCACCACAATAATCACCAAGGCCGCTGCAAGCCATCGAATCCAACTGCTAAAATTCGGATTCTCCCAAATGGGCACATCAGCCAATAATAGTTCTTCAGGCAGCGCAAATGGCACCGATAGTACTTCCAATAAATCACCACGCGCCTCTGAAAAACCAATACCGCCCATTAATAAACGACGAATTTTAACAATTTCAGCTTCAGATACTGGTACTCGTGTGATCTCACCCGTTTTAGGATCAACTATTGATTTATAATCAATCGCAACCGACACCGTTTGACGATCAATAACACCTGTTTGCGCGCGTTTATGGCTTATCGTGGTGTCTAACTCATAGTTACGGGTAGATTCACGGTGCATGCGACCATTACCGCTGCTTGTGCCAGCTTGCATGTCTTTTATATTTTCGGGAATCGCACTACTGACAGGGGGTTGGTTGCTTAATGCTCCAGGAATACCCGCTACCACTTGACCACCATTACTATCTTCACGCGTAAACTCACTTCGAGTAGCCGCCGTGGCAGGGTCATAGCGTTTACGGGTTTCTTCTAAGGAGGAGAAATCCATCGCTATATCAACTTGTGAGGTGTAATTTCCCAACCCTAAAACAGGCATCAAAATAGCGTCGATTTTTTCCCGTAAAGATTGCTCTTGTTTACGCTCTAATTCGTATTCTTTTCGTTTAGCGGTTGAGGAAGGATCTTCAGTACCTGAGCTTAATAAACGCCCGTGTTGATCGGTCACCGTAACGCGAGTAGGACGTAAACCAGGCACCGCCGTTGCCACCATATCAACAATGGAATCAACTTCTTGCTGCCCTAGTGCTCCGCCTGATGCTAAAGTCAGAAAAACCGTCGCGGTAGCATCTTGATTATGACGCACAAACACACTTTGTTTTGGCATCGCAAGCAACACTTGCGCCTTACGTACTTGACTAATTTGTTCGATAGCACGCGCTAATTGACGTTCACGGCTTAATTTTAAACGTTCATTTTCAAGCCGCTGTGAAACACCAAATCCCATGTCTTTTAATAAAATATCATCGCCTTCAGCGGTACGACTGTTTAAACCACTGCGGGTTAAATCTAATTTTATACTGCTATATTTATCAGCCGGTACTCGAATGGTATTGCCATCAAGTTGGTAATCAATTTTCTTTTGATCAAAGTGATCTAAAATAGGGATCAATTCTTCGGTTTCATAGCTACCCAATGGTCGCATTTCGGGCTCTTTTATCCACACCACGACCATGACAATTAGCGCGACACAAATCGCAACCGATAGCACTAAAATCACCTGCCGTAACAGATCAAGATTGCCTAAAATACTGTCAGTACGCGATGCTTTCTTTTCAGCAAGATCGGGATCTTGAGCAGCATCGCGTAATATCGGTGAAGTATTATTATTTGCAACCGTAACGGGTTGATTAACAATTTGATCTGACACTATTTATTTCTCACACATATAGCTAATGATGCGCTATCACATCGACGGATAACAACGATATTTATACCGGCATATTCATTAATTCTTTGTAGGCCTGTACCATTTTATTACGCACTTGCACCGTCGCTTCAAACGCCACACTGGATTTATTACGGGCAATCATCACATCAGATAACGACACACTGCGATCACCTTGATCAAACCGAGTAGCAAGATCACTTGACTGCCCTTGAAGCGGATTCACCGACTTAATGGCATCATTAAGTAAATTGCCAAAATCAGCACTAACCTGTTGTCCTGTTGCGGGACGAATATTATTTTGAGCATCTAAACGCATTGCCTGCATTTCAGCCGCTAATCCATTAACTTTCATTGCAAAATCTCACTGTGTTTATCGCTACTAAAAAAGGTTTGTTATATCTATAACCCATCGATTATGCGGGGAGTTCAATGCCAGCATCACGCATTTTGGCTAATTTATAGCGTAATGTACGTGGACTAATGCCCAGTTTATCGGCCATATCTTTTCGATTACCTTGGCAAGCAACTAAGGTATCTAAAATAATATTAAATTCTTGGCCGCGTAATTCATGGCCTAAACTTTCCGCAACTGTGGATGATATTGAGTCAATTGTCGTTGTGGTCGACGGTGATATTTCGCAATCAGGCGCGGTAGAAGGTGTAACCATCTGTAACCAATCAAGTCCTTCAACCAAAATATGTTGCTCAGTTATCATAAGGTTATCGTGAATGATTAACGCGCGTTGAATCACGTTATCAAGTTCACGTACATTTCCGGGCCATGTATATTGTAATAATTTGTTGAGCGCACATGGTGCTATTACAGGGATCGCCATCCCTTGTTGACTCGCATGGCGTTGTAAAAATAACTGCGCTAACGGCACAATATCGCCCTTACGCTCCGTTAATGCTGGCCATGTCATTGGAAAAACATTTAAGCGGTAATACAAATCTTCACGAAAACGCCCCTTCGCAACATGATTTTTTAAATCACGGTTACTGGTTGCAATAATGCGCACATTCAATTTAATGCTTTTACGTCCACCTAAACGTTCAACTTCACGTTCTTGCAATACCCGTAATAATTTAGCTTGCAAGTTAATGTCCATTTCACTGATTTCATCCAGTAAAATCGTACCTGCTTGAGCTTGTTCAAACTTGCCCGGACAGGCTTGTATTGCTCCTGTAAAAGCCCCTTTTTCATAGCCAAATAGCATCGCTTCTAGCATATTTTCAGGAATAGCAGCACAGTTAATCGCCACAAAAGGTCCATCACAGCGTAAAGAATGGTCGTGAATATAACGTGACAACACTTCTTTACCCGACCCACTAGGACCTAAGACCATCACGCTGGCATCTGTTTTAGCGACTTTTTCTGCCATTGCTAACAAATGCAAACTTTTAGGATCCGCTGCGACCGTATTGGTAGCGTTGGATCGGATCGGTGCATAGCGACCAACCATATTTAACAAAACTTGCGGGGCAAATGGTTTAGCCATGTAATCAAGTGCCCCCTCTTTCATTGCTGCAACAGCATCTTCGATATTGGCGTAAGCGGTCATTAATAACACTGGCATTTTCGGCCATTGCAATTTAATACTACGCAATAAAGCTAAGCCATCCATGCCCGTCATTTGCACATCAGAAACCACAATATCAACCGATTCAGATTTCAATAGCACTAATGCGTGTTCTGCACTTTCCGCTTCTAGCCATTGATAACCCGCTAATGCAAGCGTATCAACTAACGCTTCACGCAAACCTTCGTCATCTTCTACGACTAATACTCGCGTTTGACTCATGCTTCACTCTCCATAGTTAACTCGAACCATTATGCGGCTTGAACTGATGTGACTAACGGTAACTGCAAGGTAAATGTGGCCCCTTGCCCCAGTTGTGAATCTAATATCAAACTACCGTGATGGGCTGATACCACCATCTGTACCACAGCCAGTCCTAATCCGGTGCCTTGTTTACGAGTGGTAAAAAAAGGTTCTAACACTTTTTGATGATGCTCTGCCGCAATTCCTGGGCCGTTATCTGTCACACTGAGTAATAGCATTTGATCCTGCTGTTGACAGCGCACTGCAACTCGGCAACCTTTGCCAGCCATTTGAATCGCATTAGTGATCAAATTACCCACCGCGCTCGCTAATGCATTTTCATTGCCCATTAAACGCAATGTTTCATCGTCGCAGTCAATGCTAAAATCGACATCATGACTCAAAACTTGGGCTTCTATCATTGCTTCTAAACTGTTGAGTAAACTTTCAATAGTAAATTCACTCACCACTTTATTGTCGCCACCTTTAGCAAATAACAGCATATCGTTAACTTGTTTTTCCAGATCATATAATCGATCCACCAGCTTAGTTTGAAAACGTGTTCGCGTGGTTGGAGTTAACCCTGATGATGCTAAATTAGCAGCATACAATAACGCACTGGCTAACGGAGTACGTACTTGATGTGCCAACGATGCAACCATTCGCCCTAACGACGACAAACGCTGCATTTCACTTAACCGTGACTGTAGCTGACGGGTTTCGGTTAAATCAGTGATCACAATAAGCTGCCCTGCCGCAGAAGCTGAAATAGCAAGCTTCACTTTACGGCCACTACGCAATGAAACCTCATGTCCATCATCATCTTGAGGTGCGAAACTACGTTGAATAATCTCTCCCCAACGTTGACCGATTAATGGTTCACCAAGTAACCGCAAGGCTTCTTGATTAGCTTCACTAATTACGCCCTTTTCATCCAATAAAATAACGGCAACAGGCATTACTTGTAATACTTGCTGATAACGCTCAACTTGCTGGTTTAACGCTAATAATGTTATGGATGAGTCACTCATGATTAATCTACTACGAACAACAATAGCAGTGATCATGCAAATAACATACCACTAATAAATCGTATTTATCATGCAGTTAGATAAACAATGGACGAATTGTTAATGTCATTTTTATGACACTAATAACACATTTGTGTTTGTGGACACCATTTTTAGCTTACGAGGATATATTTATTAGTAACTCTGCCTCTTCATCATGGCTGAGAGTTATATTTAGTGGGCATTGATTAAACGATTATGTTGAAAACAACATAAAAAAAGCCACCGCCAAATTAATGGCAGTGGCTTTTTTTATATTGAAAGCAAGTTAAGGTAAATTAACTGTCTTTCGATAATCCATATTTACGCATTTTTTCTACTAACGTTGTACGACGCATACCCAACATGTCAGCAGCACGTGCAACAACGCCTGATTGTGCATCTAATGCTTGGCGAATCATTTCAACTTCAAGTTCAGCCAGCATCTCTTTAAGGTTTAATCCTTCTGGCGGTAAGTCATTACCTAATGATGCGGTATCTGTTTCTTCAACCGCAAACATATCTGCTAACGCTTGCTGTTCTTGTTCTTCAATAGACATCATACTGCTTTCGGGCACAAAATCAGGAAGCTGGCTATAACGGTATTTTATTGGTAAATGATTAACATCAACCATTTCACCAGGATAAAGAATCGTTAATCGTTCGACCAAATTCGCCAATTCGCGAATATTGCCCGGCCAATCATGCAACATTAATGATGCAATCGCACGAGGTGTAAAGTGGATCCGTTTAGCACCTTCTGCTTCCATACGGGTAAGCAGCTCTTGTAATAATAATGGAATATCTTCGATACGATCACGCAACGCTGGCATGTCAATTGGGAATACATTTAAGCGGTAATATAAATCTTCACGGAACAATCTCTCGGCAATCATTTTATCCAGATCACGGTGGGTTGCCGCCACAATACGTACATTCGCTTTAATGGTTTGATTGCCGCCAACACGTTCAAAGCTACGTTCTTGCAATACGCGTAATAACTTCACTTGCATCGACATTGGCATATCACCAATCTCATCTAAAAATAAAGTACCGCCTTCGGCTAATTCAAATCGGCCTTTACGGGTTGAAATTGCCCCTGTAAACGCCCCTTTTTCATGACCAAATAATTCACTTTCAAGTAAATCAGCAGGAATAGCACCGCAGTTAACCGGCACAAATGGACCTTTGCCACGCTCAGAATGATAATGCACATTACGCGCAACCACCTCTTTACCTGTACCTGATTCACCTAAAATCAACACGCTAGCATCACAAGCAGCCACTTGTTCAACTAAACGACGAATATCACTAATAGCTGTACTGCGGCCAACCATGCTTCTAAATAGCATGCTCTTACGGCCCAACGATGGTACTTGGTGAGTACGCTTACCTAAATATTCTTGGCAATGACGAAAGGCATCGGCGAGTTGGTTGTAATGCAGAGGAAATTTAAGATCACCAATATAACTAGGCAATTCAGCCAATAACTCATGATGATTAGTTAATGCAACCACAGGGATCTGCGGATACATTTTCAGCATATCAATAATGCTATTAAGTCTTTTGGTATGGGTTATGGTTCCCAACAGGCACACACCCCATGGCTGTTCCCATAATGACACGGTTAAATCTTGTGATGCCAGCGCGTTATGATGTTCACCCATAAAGTTGAGGATGACACCTAAATCATGACGTTGCTGTGGATCGTCATCAATAACAAGCGTATTTACTAAACCGTGCATAGATGGATATTGCCTTTATAAGAGTACACCCTGACGGTATATTCAATGTAACGAATAGAACAACAATCAAGAAGAGAGTAGCTACATTGTAATTAATGTGCACCATAAGGCAATATTCAACGTATAAAAGCTGTGACACCAATACAAATAACAATGAATTTGATCAGGTTTTATGCCAATTAATGACTAAAAATGCTAAAAAAATAGTTATCGATAACACTGATAACGGTTACCGACAACAAAAAACAGTTAGTTAGTTTCAGTAAGATAGTGATATTCCGTTGGAATTTGATCCCAAGCTGACTTTATTTCACGCAGCATACCAATCACATCATCAATCGGCTGAGTCACATTTTCAGCATTTGCGCGGGAAATCTCGCTGCCCATAAAATCATAAAGTGCATCAAGGTTTTTAGCGATATCACCGCCATCTTCCATTGATAAACAATCGCGCAGACTTAGTACAATATCTAATGCTTTGGTTAAACGCTCACACTTAACCGCAATATTACCTTGTTCCATCGCTGCTTTGCCCTGAACAAGGCGTTCTATCGCCCCAGCGTATAACATTTGAATGATACGGTGCGGTGAGGCACTGGCGAGTTGTGCATTCACTGAAACTTGCTTATATGCCTGAAGAGAACCACGCATGTTGTTATCCTTTATTTAATAGCGAAACATTATCAATAAACATTGGTGTAGAGATTACTGGCCATGTTGTTGAATATTGCTGTAGAGCGATAATGATTTTTGACTTTTTTTCGATCGTACCAATTGCATACCAATACGATCTTTATGTTGTTGTAATAAAGCTTTCATGGCCTGAGTACGTGCAACAACGTCATCAAATACCGCCCGTGATAAATCCGCTTGTTTAAGCACAACTTCCACTTGCTGATGACGCAAAGCAACTAAGTTTTCAAGCTGCTGCGGAAAATCATCAGGGTAATCTTCCGCGAGTAATAATTGTTCGATTTGGTGTTCTAATTGGGTTAGTTGCTCTAATATTATGAGTGGCTGCATTAATATCCTTAATCAAACGACATCATCAAACTCATCATGCTACTGAGTTGATTATTCATCTGACCGATGGCTTCATCCATCGCTAAAAACTGTTTATAAGTACGATCTTCATAAGCGGCCATACGTTTATTAAGATCGGTCATATCATCGTCTAATGATTTTTGGCGCTCTTTTAACGTGTCTTCTTTAACAGACAATGAACCATCGGTTTTATCAGTAAAGCTGTCTAACAGCTTATCGGCTTTAGCTAGAAATCCCGTATCTTCTTGAGCAAAAAATTGGCCGATAACCGCAAAATTTTCACTGATAATGTCATCAAGTTTATCGCTGTCTTCTTCAAGCTCTAAGGTGCCATCACGCTGAATCGAAATCCCAAAATCAGACATTTGATACAGCTTGCCATTAATCTCAATCGGCTCATTGAGTAAGTTACGCATTTGGGTGGTCACTGAACGGGTTAAGCTATCACCGTTCAATGCCCCTGCCCGATTAGGATCACCTGGTTCTTTATCAGCATCAAAGCCAGTTAACTTATCAATGGTGCCCATTAAGCTGTTATAACTATCAACAAACGATTTCAGTGAATCTTTGGTGCTTTTCTCATCATTTTCGATAGTGATTTTTACCGATTTAACATCGATATCATCGGTTTCAGGGTCCTCGGAACCCGATGTGCCTGTGAGCTTTTTAAGATCTAACGTTACCCCTTCGATGACATCTTCAAAGGTGTTATTACTGCTGGTCACGGTGGTAAAGTTATCGATCATGATTTTGGCATCTTGCGCTGCCTGCATCTCATCAACTTTACTGTCCACCATGCCGTCTTTATAAGCAAGTGATGCTAATTGCCCCGTCATGGCAGAGGTATCAATCTCAATGGTATTTTTCTCACCGGTTTCTTTGGTTGAAAATACAATTTTTGAACCGCCTTCTTCACCAGTATTGATTAAGGTTGCGGTAACACCGGGGTTATCTTCAGCATTATTAATCGCATCAACCACTGACGATAAATCATCATTGTCTTCACCGATATTTAAGGTCATCGATTTATCACCGACCTTAATCACCATTTCGCCACTACCAAGAGAGGCTTCTGGATCAGCGCTAAATAGTTCTTTACCCATCAATTTATGTGATTGTGCCATTTGCTGAATGTTAATGTTATATACCCCACTTTTGGCTTTAGCAGTGGCTTTTATCGATAAATAATCATTGTTATCAGACGTGGCTTTTTGACCATTAAAGGCTTCATCTTTGCCAAACTTTTCTAGCATTGATTGCATTGCGCTGACAGATGATTTGACCTGACCATAAGCACTGAGGGAAACATTAACTTGTTTCTGCTGAGTGGTGATTCGATCCGCTTTTGGTTTACGTTCAGCAGCAACTAATTGCTGCGTCATGCCTGCAATATCTAGCCCTGATGCCATTCCGGCAGCACTTAACCCCATAGTTATGTCCTCTACACTGTTTTACTGATAGAGCCCAGAGCATGCTTGGCTAAATTTTTGTTTAACTCTAGCAATTCTTGTGCCGGAACTTGGCGAATCACATCACCGGTTTTATTATCAACAATGGTGGCTATCTGCTTGCCTGTTTCCTCATCTTGGTGGAAACGTAAACTGCGGTTACATCGTTGTAATACTTGTTCAATCTGCTTAATACGTTCTTGCTCTGCAATAGGATCAGGCGTAAATGAATTAAGCGGATTGTCATCAAGAGGGTGATTAACATCATCAACATCCGTTAACGCGGTTATCAATGGCAATGGCTTGCCGCTAGGTTGTAACTTACTATAAGTTGGATCAGATTTAGACTGATTAATAGTATTGACCGTCGCTGAAGTCGTACTATTTAGTGGTGTTGGTAGCACGGTATATTGTCCTGTTACAGCAGCAGTAGAAGTGATCGCCATAGCCAGTTCCTTGAGCATATTTGTTAGCGATTAAAATATAATAATGCCCTGCTGATAGTATCAACAGGGCACGATATTTAGAGCTGATTAACCTAGTAGGCTAAGTGCCGCTTGTGGAATTTGTTTTGCTTGCGCAAGGATAGAAGTACCCGCTTGTTGCAGGATCTGACCTTTGGTCATGTTGATAGTTTCAGAGGCGAAATCAACATCTTTGATACGGCTGTTTGACGCATTAACGTTTTCGTTGATGTTCGCCAAGTTGCTCATGGTGTGCGTCATACGGTTTTGGAACGCACCGATTTCAGCACGCTTTGAGTCGACTTGCTCCATTGCTGAATCAAGTACGTCAATCGCGTTTTGTGCGCCTTCTTGAGTTGATAGATCTAGGCTTGCTACAGATTCTGTTGTTTTTTGTGTACCAATCGTTAGATTACCATTAACTGGTTCTCCAGCCTCACTTGGCTTAGCTGCAGTTCCTTCACTTGGGTGACCTGTTGATGAAAATGAAATATCTTTTACATCAGTATCAATTTTAGCATTAGAAAAATCGACAGTAAAATGAGTATCATAAACTGCATCTTGTTTTTCAACACCATCAGTGCTCAGAATACCTTCTAAACTTAATGTTGTTGATGCAGCATCAGCCCCTTTCTTTAACTCTTGACCACCAACATTTACTGAAACATCTTCTGTCGATGTAACTAATGTTGCATCAACATTAATAGCTTCACCTGACGCTTTAGCGAATGAGAACCCTGCCGATAAACCGTCATCAGCACTACCGCTTGCAGACATTACAGTATCAGAACCACCTGCTTTTAATTGTTCGTTGATAGTTGCAACTAATGTATCCCTTGCTGTTTTTTCTGGTGCACCATCAGCAGCTGTACTATCGTTAACTACAGCTAATTGAGCTTGAGTTAACTCTATTTCAACGTCATCAACTGTTAACGTCAACTTATCACCAGCAACCATAGCCGCTGTAGTTCCAATTGTTACATCTAAAGTAGACTTTTTAGCTGTTGTTACTGCATCTTCAGTTTTAATCGCTATTTCATTAACTTCAATACCACTAAAACCATCAATATTATTTAATTTGTTCGCAAAGTCTTCTTTAGTCATGTCTTTTGTTACATCAAAAGAATGCTTAGTACCATCAACTTCAAGTTCAAATTTGCCTTTACCATGTTCATCACCTTTGGTCACTTGAATAGCTGAAGCATTAGTACCTTCAATACCATAACTTTCACGACCAATCGCATGTGCTGATACATCCATCAACTCTAGGCTTTGTGTTTCATTAGAGTTAGCGCCAATTTGGAAAGATTTTGAACCAAATGAACCATCAAGAAGGTTTTGGCCACCGAAACTGGTTGTATCAGCGATACGGTTCATTTCGCTTTGCAATTCCCCCATTTCTTTCTGCATTGCGTCACGGTCTTTATCAGAGTTTGAACCGTTAGCAGATTGAAGAGCTAGCTCACGCATACGCTCCATGATAGTGGTTGATTCTGACATCGCACCTTCAGCCGTTTGTGCCATTGACACACCATCATTAGCGTTACGCATTGCGACGTTTAGACCATTAGTTTGGTTGGTCAAACGGTTTGAAATTTGCAGACCGGCAGCATCGTCTTTTGCAGAGTTAATACGCAGACCAGATGATAATTTTGCCATACTGTCTGCAACACTGCTACTTGCACTGTTAAGGTTACGCTGGGCAGTCATTGCTGTTACGTTAGTATTAATTGTAATAGCCATAAAGGTGACACTCCTTGGTATGATCTTTCCCAGACGTGGTGCCGGGTTAAAAAGAGATTTAATTAACTTAGTGCTAAAGTTAACGGCACCTTTTGGCGAAGCTTTAGGATTATTTTTAGGTTTTTGTAGGCGAGGTTAACGCACCCCCGTCATTCCCTACAGTGAGGTTACGAACGCGATAGGGAATCTACTATTAGCGCGTTGTAGAATGAATGTGTTGCGGTATCTGTTAATAGGTTTTCACTGGCGTCTTTAAGGCTCAAGCACGCGTTGAGTAGATCACGGATAGCTTCGTCCCTCGACTTCCGAGATGACGCATAATGGTCTGCCACGGACTCTTTGTTCTGCTCTTCCTCGAAACTCGTCCCTGCTCTTACCTATATTCTGCTCTTCCTCGCCCCTAGCAAACTCGTCCCTGCTCTTACCTCTCACCCCTAAAAACCCTAAATATAATTAAACAATGACAATTGCTTGGTTTGCCCAAACGCTTGCTGCGAGGCTTGCAGCGCCATCATTTGTTGATTCATATCCATGATTGCTTTGCTGTAATCGAGATCTTCTAACCCACTTTGCGCCTGATTTAGGGTTAACTCAAAATCAAGATGCTGTTCTAACTGGCGATCGACCTGCTGCATAATGGTGCCGACTTCTGAACGCTGTTGGTTCATATGCACAAAACCACTGTCGAGATCATCAATCACTCGTTGTAAGTTTGCTTCTGCCGCAGGGGATGAGGTTGAACGCTCTGCGTTATCAATCGCACTCTGAATCGAATCGAAAATATTGATCGTTTGGGCTGGCTCTAAACTAATATTATCGCCACTGCTAATATCACCAAATTTTAAATTAAGGGTGGCACTATCGGCAGCTGCAGGATCTTTATAAACGATGCCTTGTTCTGAATCATAAGCTTGATTTTCAGCGACGACTTTGCCCCCAACGGTTAAATTATATTGCATCTCTTTGGTTGTTGTACCATCTGCAGCTGCGATATCAACTTCATTGAAACTTACTTCAATAGCTTCAGCTGAACTAAAATCACTGGTAGTCGCAGCAAGGAGATGCAGTTTAGAGCCATCGGTTAATCCATCAGCACCATCGCTAAAGACAGGTCGAAAATCACCGTAACTATTAGGGACATCAGTAAATAATTGATCCCCAGGTAAACTGGTTTTTACATTCACTGATTTATCTATTTGAGCATAACGTGACTGGCTATCGCCGTGATAATCCATGCTGCCATCAGTGGCTTCCATAAACGGCTTAGTGTCAGATTGATTACCCGCAAACACATAGTTACCGGCTTCATCACGGCTATTGGCTAGTTCAAGTAAGCCATCACGCAAGCTAATTAATTCATCTTTAAATGCAGTGCGGTCATCACTTGCCATCGCACCATTAATCATACCAAGTACTTTTTGCTTGGTTGCGCCAAGGTTATCTTCAACCCCAGAAATTGCGGTTTCCATGGTTTGCAGACGATTATTTGCAAGGGTGATGGCACTATTATATTGATCGATTTGAGTTAACTGTTGGCGGTAGTTTTGAATCGTTACCGATGACACTGGATCATCACCCGCTGTTTCGACCCGCTTACCACTGGATAATTGACCGTTAGTTTGATTCAGTTCGCCTTGCTTACGCATTAAGTTGGAGGTCAGATTTTGGTACTGACTGGCGGTTGAGACGCGATTGATCATGACAACTCCTCGTTATACTGCGCGCATTAAGGTATCAAAGGTTTCTTTCGCCACCGACATAATCCGTGATGACGCCATATATGATTGTTGGAACTTCATTAGATTAGCGGCCTCTTCATCAAGGTTAACCCCTGATAAATTCGACACTCGCTCTGAGGCTGAATCGAAATCAAACTGATTCACTTCACTTAATTTATCGGCATTTTTTTTGAGCATCCCAATATCAGTGGCTAAACCTTCAAATAAATCAATCACACTTGATTTACCGTCTGCCATGGTCTTTTGATGTTGGACTTGCTGCATCGCTAAGAAATTGCCATTACCACCTTGAGAGTTTTTAGCGCCCAGTTCAATTTCAAAGCTGTCGTTAGCTTGTGCGCCAGCAGATAAACTCATAACGGAAATTGACGAAGTAGCGCCCGTTTTAAAAGCAATGGTGGCGCCATTTTCAGCTGAATATTTATTATCCGCTAATTCAATATTGGTATTGGTTTTTAAGTCAGTAACGGTAACTTGATCGCCCGCGGCATTTAACTGTAATTGATAGCGCCCAGCTGCATTATCAGGTACAGCAGTCGCTTTGGTGATGGTTGCTGAGCCAAGATTGGATTCAGCCGCAATCGCGGTTAACTGACGATGACCCGCTAACCCACGAGGATCTGTCATTGCCAGTGAAATATCCGCGGCACCACGACGTAAAGGTTGAATAATGGTGGTTTCAGTTTCTCCAGCCATTAACGTGGGTGGTTGATTAATAGTGATTTCTAAGCCATCAACCTTCGCTTCAAATTTACCTTTTGCATTTGCTGTTAAGGCCGTTTTATTACCTTGTTGATCAATCAGCGTATGGCTGGTTGCATCACTGATTAATTGATAATCACCGATTTTAAGTTGATTAATATCATCAATTTTAACGCTAATATCACTACTGCTACCAAAGGGTTTAAGTGCCCGTTGCGACATCGTATTCGGACTATTAATATCATTGAACAACGCTTGTCCTTGCTGACCATTAAGATCAACACCTTGTTGTTGAAGATCGTTCATTTGCGATCCAAAGCCAAGCGCCATTTGTCCGAGTTGATCCAAACTCTTATCAATAACATCATCACGCACTGTCAGCATTGCACCTAAGCTGCCACCAATGGTGTCGCTTTTAATCGGTTTACTATTATTGCCATTAATTAACGCGATTTGTTTATTGGCAATATCAGGATCGCCATCGACTAATTTAAGTTGTGAAGCACTTACACCTGACACCAAGGTATCACCGCTACCAATTATTACCGTATTAGCTAAACTGCCTTTATCTGCCAACACGGTCACTTGCGTATATTGGGCTAATTCATTAATCAGAGTACGTTGTTGATCAAACAGATCATTACTGCCATCGCTGCTAGATTGTTGCTGCAAACTGGTATTGACCGCGGCAAGTTCTTGCCCTAATGCATTCACCCGCTCTAAAGAGACACTCAATTGCTGATTAACATCAGTACGAATATTGGTTAGAGTTTCATGGGCATTATTTAAGTTCACCGCGGCTTGATTGGCATGTTCCAGTACCGTTTGACGACTACCTAGATCATTAGGATTATCAGCTAAAGAGCGCACAGAATGATAAAAATCGTTCATACTGTTAACGCTATTAACGGCACTTTTAGAGGTAAAATCATCCAACATTGCTAAATGCTGTTGTTTAACATTAGCTTCTTCTAGTTGAGTGGTGGAAAGCGTCAGTTCGCGAGCAGCAAATTGATCATAAGCACGACTGACATTATCAATATAAGCACCAGTACCATAGTAACTATTACCATTCCATTGTGCATCATCGGCTTTTTGTTCAACAACTTGGCGGCTATATCCTGGCGTGTTGACGTTGGTAATATTATGGCTTGCCACATCCAATTGTTTTTGAGATGTGCGTAAGCCACTCACCCCAATTTGCATCAAATCTACCGCCATCGCCTGTTTGCTCCCCACTAAAATTCAAACCATTATCGGCAACAATCGTGCGATAACGCTACAGCCAACAAGCAAGATCTGAACCACTTTTAAATAAATTCTATCTTTAACGTCATTGTTTAAATAAATACTGTTAATTGGTATTTATTTACTTATACTTTTGCCGTTGCTGCCGATATAGATAAAACACCATCAAAAACAATGGCAAAACAATGGCAAAACAACCTCTAAAATAAAGGATATCGTTAATGAATATTTTACTTTCAGGACTGATTGGTTACGCAATAAAAGAAGTGGTGGTGCCACTAATCACCGATAGCGTTGATGATAAGCAAGATAAAAAACCAGTGTCTGATAAGGAAGTGGAAGGAGCGTTATTTGAGAGTAATGATCTGATCAAGATGGTATCAAGTCTAATTGATATTGTGGTGTGATATTTTTATTACGGTATTAACGATTCATTCTGCTATTGTTATCCCCCTTTGATCACTATTAACTTTGATTACTATTAACTTTGATTACTATTCCTAATCACAATAACCACGTATCACAATAAGCTCTGCACTTTTTTCATGACAGCTAACACCTTATTGCTGTAATTCGGATCAGTGGCATACCCTGCTTGATGAATTTCACGAATAAATTGCTGCGGCTGGTTACTGTGCGTTAATGCTTTTGAATAACGCGGGTTGTGCTGTAAGAAATTAACAAAATCATCAAAGCTATGTTGGTAAGAATCATAAGATCGAAACGCCGCTTGCTCTTGTACGGCAATACCATCATGAAATTCTAATGTCTTAGTGGCAACTTTTTGCCCCTGCCAACGCGGATCCGCTTTAATATTAAATAAATTATTGCTTGAACCCAGAGCATTATTAATCACCTTCTTTCCCCACCCAGTTTCTAATGCTGCTTGTGCAATCAATAATGACGGATCAGTACCTAGCGCACGTGCTGCACGCTGAGCATAAGGCTTCATATAACTCACAAATGCTTCTGCAGAGGAAAAACTTGTCGGTTCAGTTGGTTTTAGTGGTGATTCTGTGGTTATCGTTGGCTGTGTTTTGGCAATAACAGTGAGCATTGTTGGCTGTGATTGCTGCTTATCTGATGGACTCAGCTTACTGGCAGGTGACTCTGATAATGGCAACGCAATCACATCAGTATTAATTGGACGAATTAAAAACGGCTGCGGCTGTTGTTGTGGATATAAATCTGTTGTTGGTTGGTGCTGACTATTATCTTGTTGCTCACCACCTAACTGCTTAACAATCATATCTGCCAACCCAAGACTACCTGTGGTACTTAGCTGAGACGACATTTGTTCGTCATGCATTTGTTGATAAAATTTGCCATTATTACTGCTCATTAAATCGGATTCAAACGCACTATTGGCTTCACGCATCGATTTAAATAACATCTGCGTAAAAATAGATTCAAATTGAACCGCGGCCTCACGTAAAGAGCCTTTTTTATCCTCACCAATGCCTGCCCGTAGGCGATCAAGGCTACTTAAATCATGAATAAAACCAGGCTCTATTTGTTTCATTGCCGCTCTCTTAAATATCAGATAATAATTAACTGGCCTTCAATGGCACCAGCTTGTTTTAATGCTTGTAAAATGGCCATCAAATCTGATGGTGCCGCGCCAACTTGATTGACCGCTCGCACTAATTCATCCAATGTCACTCCGGGTTCAAATTTAAACATGCGTGCATCTGATTCATTAACGGTGATCTGAGAATTAGGCACCACCACTGTATCGCCACCCGCAAAGGCATTAGGCTGACTCACTTGTGGATTCTCTTTAATTGATACCGTCATGCCACCATGGGTAATTGCCGCTGGACGTAATTTGACATGTTGTCCGATAACAATGGTGCCAGTACGTGAATTAACAATGATTTTGGCTGAGCCTTCAGCAGGATCAAATTCCAAATTTTCCACGGTCGATAAAAACGCAACGCGCTGACTGACATCACGTGGAGCACGCACACGAATCGAAGTCGCATCGACAGCTGACGCCATTTGTGGTCCTAAAAATTGATTAATCGAATCGGACATTCGTTGTGCAGTGGTAAAATCAGACTCATATAAATTAAAAGTTAAATAATCACCACGGCCAAAGGGATTTGAAACTTCTTGCTCAACCATTGCACCATTAGTGATTCGACCAACGGTAGGCGTATTACCAACAACTTTAGAACCATCTGCGCCCTCAGCACTAAAACCGCCGACCACTAAACTGCCTTGTGCAATCGCATACACTTTACCGTCAAGGCCTTTTAGAAACGTTTGTAATAATGTGCCGCCACGTAAACTTTTCGCTGAACCAATCGAAGACACGGTAATATCAATGGTCTGCCCTTGTTTAGTAAACGCAGGTAAGGTGGCATTCACCGCAACTGCCGCGACATTTTTGGTTTTAGGTTTAGTACCGACGGGTAATTGAATCCCAAAATTTTGCAGCATTGCATTAAAGGTTTGCTCAGTAAAAGGGGTAGTTTCACCAGTTCCCGGTAAACCCACGACTAAGCCATAACCGACCAATTGGTTACTACGTACGCCAGCAACCGCTGCAACATCTTTAATACGTGCCGCCTGTACAGTTGTGGCGAAGAAAGTGAATGCCAGTAAACATATTGTCGAAATTCTCAAGCGATTCTCCAAGACAAGTTAAAACGATAAAGCAACCAACCTTATGCAAAGGCGAGATGAATAATGAGATTAAAAAGTTCTATTAAAAAGCAACATTAAAAAAGCGGGATAACCAATTTTGCTGCTGAACATCTTGCCTATCACCTGTGCCTGAATATTGAATGCGCGCATTAGAAATACGGGTTGAAGCAATAGTGTTATCTTGGTCTATATCATCCGGACGAATATTGCCGCTTACACGAATATATTCTTCACCGGTATTGAGCATTAACCATTTCTCACCGCGAATAACTAAGTTGCCATTACTCAACACATCAATAACTTCAACAGAAATGGAACCTTTAATGCTGTTACTTTGATCAGCCGATGTTGATCCTTCAAAGGTATTATTATTTGCCATCGCATAAGACAGGGTATAATCATGCAGAGTGACAGGTTTACCTCCTAACTCTATCGGTTTCATGTGAAGATCGGTTTTCTTATCAAGATCTGAACTGGCATTTTTCTTCGCGGTGGTTTTTTCTTCAAGCAAGATTGTCACAATATCGCCAATACCGCGCGGCTTGGTGTCATCATATAAATCTTGCGCTTGATCTTGATTAAATAACGATCCGGTTGCAGTTGCATAATGTTCAGGCTTAGCTTGCGGTCGAACCGGATTCCATGCCGGATCATTCATTTGAGCATCATCACGCGCGCGTAAACGGTCAATTAAACTCTTTGATTCAGGCTGTTTACCTTCAACAGCATCAACATTAGTGGTGGCTTTTTCAATATCACTGCCCACTGAATCTGGCGTTGACATACACCCGCTTAAACTACAAACAAGAGCAATCAATAGCCAGCATCCATGGTGATTTGAATGTACTTTCACAGCGATTTCCTAGCTAATAAACTTATAGTTGCTGATTAACGTAACTCAACATTTGATCAACGGTTGAAATCACTTTGGAGTTCATTTCATAGACCCGCTGCGCTTCAATCATATTCACTAGCTCTTCAGTCACATTGACATTGGATGTTTCAAGCATTGATTGACGAATAGAGCCAAAACCTTCTAAACCAGGTGTACCTTCTTGCGGATCACCGCTGGCTCCTGTGGGTAAGAATAAATTTTGTCCAATCGGCTCTAAACCTGCGGGGTTAATAAAATCGGTGGTGGTTAATTGCCCTAGCACTTCATTTTCTTGTTGATCACGAATACGCGCCGACACTTCACCATCAGTACCGACAGTAATACCCACCGCATTATCAGGCACTACAATTTCAGGTTGCACCGGATAACCACTACCACTGGTGACTAAAATACCTTGATCGTTAATCGTAAATTGACCATTACGGGTATAACCAATATTGCCATCAGGCAGTAAGACTTGGAAAAAACCATCGCCTTCGATCATCATATCCATGGCATTATTGGTGGTTTGCGTATTACCTTGAGTAAACACTTTTTGAGTCGCAACCACTTTTGAACCTGCACCCAGCATTAAGCCACTTGGCGATGTGGTATCTTGAGTTGATTTACCGCCGGGCTGATTAATATTTTGATAAAACAGATCTTCAAAAACCGCGCGACTTTTCTTAAAACCTATGGTTGATGCGTTAGCTAAGTTATTAGAAATGGTTGAAATATTGGTTTGTTGGGCATCTAAACCCGTTTTACTGACCCACAATGCTGGATGCATGATGATCGTCCTTTAGTAATTAGCTGATACGCATCAGAGAAGAAGAAGATTTATCCATTTCTTCGGCTGTTTTCATTAACTTCACTTGCATTTCAAAGTGACGCTGTAAATCGATCATATTGGTCATTTCGGCCACCGCATTAACATTACTGCCTTCAAGCATGCCTTTAGCTAAACTGACGCTAGCATCGGCATCTAATGGATCACGATTACCAATCACCTTAAAGAGACCATCTGTATCTTTAAACAGACTTCGATTTTCAGGTTTGACTAACTTAATACGATCAACCGTTACCATCACATCTGATGGTGCTCCCTTAGGGATTACTGAGACCGTACCATCTTGACTAATCTCAATTTTATTAATCGGCAGAGGAATAAAGATCGGGCTATCATTGCGCCCTAAAACAAGCTGACCATTACTGTTTTGCAGCATGCCCATCTGATCAACGTTAAGATGTCCCGCGCGAGTATATCCTTCTTGACCACCCGCATCTTGAACAGCCAACCAACCATCACCTTGTACCGCAACATCAAGATCACGCCCAGTATTGATCATCGAACCTTGAGCAAAATCATTGCCCGTGCGCTCTGCCATAGTAAACACACGACTCGGCACTCCATCACCAAAAGCCTGCATACTACGCGCTTGCTGTAAGTCAGCACGAAAACCTGTAGTGCTCACGTTAGCAAGGTTATTGGCATGTACTCGCATGCCTTGCATATCTTGTTTTGCCCCGCTCATAGCGAGAAACAGCGCCCGATCCATTTTTTTGACACTCCTCTGTGCATTAGCCGATTTAAAGCAAAAACTACGCCAAGATGTGGGTAAAGAATAACAACGGCTAAGAATTGAGAACTGAAGATACAAAAACGCCACCGATAACGGTGGCGTCGAGCGATTAATAATAATTAACGCATTTGAAATTAACGGATCTGAAGAATATTTTGTTGTAGCTGGTTATTAACATCCAAGGCACGAGAACTGGCTTGGAAGTTACGCTGGGCACTGATCAAATCCACCAGCTCTTGAGTCATATCAATATTTGATTGCTCTAGAGTGCCACTTTTGATGGCGCCAAATGAACCTTGAGATGCATCCCCCCACACCACTTCACCCGACTCTTGGGTTGCATTCCATAGCGAACCACCAAGTTGCGTAAGCCCTTGCTCATTGGCAACTCGAGCCATCGCCACGCGACCAACAACTAAATCTTTACCGTTTGAATAAGACGCCATAATGTTACCTTCAGGATCGATATCCACTTTAGATAAATACCCTGTTGATGCACCATCAACATCCTGAAACTTACGCACTTCAAACGCCGATGCATACTGCGTTGGATCTTCATAATTCATGGTGATTGCTTGAGTGCCATCCGCACCACCCACATCAATAGCCGCCTCGGCAAAACTTTCCATTTGAATATTTAATGGTGTTCCAGGAATAGCAGCGTCAGGCGGTACTGCTGGTGTTGCTTTTAGTGGTTGTCCATTAGCATCAAACTTCATCATATACCCCAGATGACCATTTGCACCTGCGACTGAATACCCCGTAGGTAAAGACTCTGCTTTAGCATCTAATGCTTTTTCTTTACCGTTATTATCAGTCACGGTTTGGTAGACCTCCCATGTATTGGCATTGGTTGATTCTGGTGCTACGGCATTAGGATCATACTGTGCCACATAATAAGTGGTCATTTTATATGGCTTACCGAGTGAGTCATAAATAGTTGATGAGGTAGAACGACTGAATGAGTCACTATTTGTAAAATCAAATGGCTGCGTTTTAGGTACCATTTCTTTATTGGGCAAGTTAAGCGAAACTTTGATATTTTTAGACGCCGTTGGCTGTCCAAATACATCATCAATTTTTAAAGATTTAGCCTCATAAGAAGCAACAGTATTTGAATCTTGATTAACAGGATAACCGAGTAAAAACTTTCCTTCCGCATTAACTAATTCATTTTCATTGTTTAACTGAAACGCACCATTACGGGTTAAATTACTGTTTGCAGCTTCATTTTTATTATCTGCCACCGCAAAAAAACCCGCACCAGATACCCGTAAATCTAACGGGTTATTGGTATAAATGCTTGAACCTTCATGGAACTGTTGTGCCACGGTTGAAGTTTGTACACCACCACCAGTGGTGGTTTTAGCGTTTGAGAAGATGGAATTTGAGTACACATCACCAAACTCTGCCCGTGACTCTTTAAAACCAAAGGTATTGGCGTTGGCAATGTTATTACTGGTGGTATTTAAATCCTTTTGCGCAGCACCCAAGCCACTTAATGCGATATTCATGCTCATCGTAAATTATCCTTGTTGTGTACTAAGTGGTGCCGCTGATTGTGCACTTTTACCAATTTGTAAAACTTCGGCTAAGTTGACAGGTTTGGTCACCCCCGCCAGATTTAACATTACTTTGCCGTCACTATTACCTAATAAAACACTGTTAACATTAGCGTGAGTTAATACTTCAAATTGTTGGCTTTCGCCGCCAACAGTTCCCGATACCGAAAAGTTATATTTGCCTTGTGGCATCACATTACCAGCATCGTCTTTTCCATCCCATGCAAACGGATGTTCCCCTGCAGATTTTGCACCTAGAGTAATGGTTTTTACTAATACCCCTTGCTCATTTTCAACCCGCAGAATGGCGTTATCGACCCCTTGTTGCATCCGTACCATACCCGCCATTTCACCGTCATGGTTTTTCAATGCCGATGCACTTGGAATAAGCACATCTTGTCCAACTAACGATGAGGCTTGCAGCGCTTGGTTTGATGTCATAGCACTATTGAGTGAACCAAATTGTTCATTCATTTTATTGATGCCATCAACAGTCGCAAAAGATGCCATTTGAGCAATCATCTGATCATTACCCACTGGCTTAAACGGATCTTGTTGCGCTAACTGTTTAGTTAACAACGATAAAAAATCGTCTTGTTTTAATTGATTAGTGCCCGTTGTGGGTTGTTCTTGGGCAATCTTTTTATCTTGCATACCTTTTAACTGGTCAAGATAAGAAAGAGATTGCCCTGCACCGTTAATGGTTGTCATAACACAAACTCCTTAGCTTATTTGCCCATCTGCAAGGTTTTCATCAGCATTTGCTTACTTGCATCCGCCACTTGAACATTATTTTGGTAAGAGCGTGATGCGGAAATCATATTCGCCATTTCTTCCATCACATTGACATTAGGTTTATAAATATAACCAGCACTGTTCGCCAATGGATGCTCAGGATTATATTCCGCACTTAATGGCTCATTACTTTCAACAATCCCCTGCAGTTGTACTGGCACGCTAGCATCGCCTTGATTAGCACTATCAAGCGCTGCCGCAAAAATAGGGTAACGCGCTTTATAAGTTTCTTGCGCTGAGCTACTGACACTGTTGGCATTGGCTAAGTTACTAGAGGTGGTATTAAGTCGTACTGATTCAGCACTCATGGCAGAACCGGTCACATTAAAGATATTAAATAAACTCATCCATTATTCCCCTTTCAATGCCTTGGTTAAATTCTTAAATTTAGAGCCTAAAAAATCGAGCGATGCTTGGTATTCAATACTATTCTGCATAAATAAATTTTGTTCTAATTGCGCATCAACAGTATTGCCATCACCAGTATCAGGCTGAGTTGGCACTCGATAAAGTTGTTCGCCATTGGCGGCTGGAGAGGCAGTAATATGCCGCCCATTGGTACGATTAAGGCCAACGTTTGCCCCTGCGGTTGCCGATTGCAGGACGCGGCTAAAGTCGATATCTTTTGCCTTAAAGCCTGGAGTATTAACATTCGCAAGGTTGCTCGCTAATGTTTCTGCACGTGTTGCTCGTGCACCAACGGTATACTGATGAATACCTAATGCTTTATCAAAAGAAATCGACATACTTTGCCTCTACGGTGTTATTTACTGTCACAGTGACAACAGCAGTAAAGCAAAGACAATGCCAAGATGGAAAAGGGAGGAGGAAAAAAGAGGGAAAGCAGAGGAAAGGAGCGAGTTACGAGGAAGAGCGAGTGGCGAGAATGTAGTAACAACCTTTTCAGTTCGGGTTTACATCTCGAAAACTCAAATCTAGAAACCTTGAATCCTCGCCCCTAAATTACCTGCTGTTGCTATTATTTCAATTTATAAATAATACCGGGATTACAACGTACCATTTCAAACCGATCGCAGAGCCCAGTTAATGATTCAGAAGCACCCAGAAATAAGTAACCACCTGGGTTTAAACTGGCCGCTAATTGATTCAGCACTTTTACTTTTGTTGCTGGTGAAAAATAAATAAGTACATTACGACAAAATATTACGTCAAATTTACCTAATAGAACGTAGCTGTCTTTTAGATTTTGAGTGCGAAAATTAACCAATTGTTTCACTCGCGGGTTAACTTGCATGCCACCACTAATATGTGATTCAAAAAATAGTCTTCGACGTTCAACAGATAAACCACGACTTAACGCAAGGTTGTCATATACTCCTTCACGACACATATCAAGCATGGTCTGTGAAATATCAGTCGCCGTGATCTGAATGCTGGGTAGTAGCCCCGGTCGTTTCAATTGCTGTTCTAAAATAGTCATCGCCATTGAATACGGTTCTTGTCCTGACGAACTTGCCGCTGACCATATTTTTAATGGCCTTCTGTTGGCTGCAAGTTCAGGTAAGATCTTATCGGCTAAAACAGTAAAAGGATAACTATCACGAAACCACAGTGTTTCATTAGTTGTCATTGCATCTATCACTGCAACCCGTAATTCTCGATTACGCCCTTTCAATGCGCCTTGCAATAAATCAGACAAAGACGGCAACCCAAAACGTTTAATGAGAGGACTTAAACGACTTCGCACTAAATATTGCTTACTGTCCCCCAAAACAATGCCACACTGTGCTTCAAGAAAATGACAAAAGTCATAATAGTCTTGATCATTTACCGTTAATGTTGTCATCAATTACTCTTTCTTGTTTTTGTCGTTTATTGCATATTAAATAGATTTATTATTTAGAACTAACGCAAGCAGCAGTCACTGTCGTCATGGCATCTTTTACTGCTCGACCTAGCTCATCAGGATTAAATTTAGGAATAAAGGCATTAGCACCCACACGTTCAACCATCGCCTGATTAAAGACCCCACTCAGTGAAGTATGTAAAATAACATGCAGATCTTTTAACGCGGAATCATTACGAATCGCAGCCGTTAAGGTATAACCATCCATTTCAGGCATTTCAATATCTGATATCACTAAAGCTAATTGTTGATAAATACTGTCCTTTGCAGCCATGGTTTGTAATGTTCTAAAGGCTTCTTTACCGTCTTTCACACAAATGCAATCACAACCGATAGATTCAATCGCACGCTGCACTTGCTTACGCGCTACCATGGAGTCATCGGCAACGAGTACCGTTTTTACGGTTGGTGTTATTAAGCTAATTTCATTCAGTAATTCACTCGATAACCGAGTATCAACAGGTGAAATTTGATCAAGGATCTTTTCTACATCAAGAATTTCTACCAGTTCATTATCAATTTCAGTGACAGCTGTAAGGTAATTATTTCGTCCTGCGCCTTTTGGGGGTGGTAAAATCGCCTCCCAATTTATATTCACAATTCGCTCAACTGCTGACACTAAAAAGCCCTGCACTGAGCGGTTGAATTCAGAAATGATAATAAAACAATTGCTGATATCTTCGACAGGTCGCCCGCCGGTGGCAAGACTCATATCTATCACTGATATTGTTTGTCCTCGAATATAAGCGATACCTTTAACAAACGGATGTAAATTCGGCATCGATGTTAACTTAGGACACTGTAAAACTTCTTTAACTTTAAAGACATTAATCCCATATCGCTGACGCCGATTAAGTCGAAAAGTAAGTAATTCTAATCGATTTTGTCCTACCAACTGCGTACGTTGATTAACGGAATCTAAAATGCCTGACATGTGAAAGGGTTTCCTGTCTGAAAATATTAACAACACCAATACAAGCAATTTTTCAAATAATTACTTATGATAAGCCGCTTAATAACCGCATGATTACCACCGACAGAGAGCATAACGCCGTGATCACTCATCGATATTTAAACTTAATTTGCATTATTATCGGCAGTTTATTGCTGAACTTTAGTATTAATGTTCATGCCACATCTATCTCACAACAAAGCCTTATTCAGCAAACAGCAGCAGAGCATATAAAACGTTCGTTAGCGCCATCTGATTTTGGTAGTGTTAATATTACCGCTGCAACATTAGATTCTCGATTACGGTTTCCTACCTGCTCAAGTCCCCTAGTAGCAACCACGCCGGGTAAACAAACGTTATCAGGTAATGTTACGGTACTGGTACAGTGTAATAGTGAAGATTGGCAGCTCTATGTGCCGGTTAATGTTCAACAGACTCTGCCACAAGTGATCGCCACCACCCACCTCGGCCGTGGCGCTTTACTCAGTGCTGCTAACGTAAAAGTTGCCATGGTGGAAAGCCGCTTTCAACGTGGTGTCAGCTTTAATGATCCTCAACAAATTATTGGTTCAAAAGTAAAACGTACCGTGAAAGCAGGTGATGTCATTCAAGCAAATGATATCTGCTTAGTGTGCCGCAATGACAGTGTGTTAATTCGAGCCGGGCAAACAGGATTAGCCATAGTTACCACCGGCAAAGCATTATCAGATGGGGCTATTGGTGATGAGATTCGCGTACAAAATAGCAAATCAAAGCGAATCATTGATGGGGTCATTACAGCGGTAGGAGAAGTCTCGGTAAAATATTAACAACAACCGACAATAGGCGGCTAAAAATCAAAAATAATACGTCATAATATTTTGGTATTCGTAAACAAAAAAAGCTAAAGTTTATAGTCTATACGTCGATAATTGACTATAACGCTATTGGCATCGACAGGTACTACATTATGACAAACATTGATCATCTTCGTGGTGGGCAACCACTAAATACAGCTCGTACGGTTAACCATACCAAAACGGCAACAACAAATACGCCATCAACCACTACGATTGAACCGCAACACGACGCGGTATCTTTAAGTTCTCAAGGTAAAGCGGTTGGTCAAATTCATCAACAATTAGCAGCAGAAACCAGTTTTGATGCCGCAAAAGTTGCTGAAATAAAACAAGCCATCGCTAATGGCAGTTATACTATTGATGCCGACAAACTCGCTAATAATATAATCAAGTTTGAAGATGAACTTAACGATCTTTAATGCTGTTATTATTAAGAACTGATGTTATTAATAGACTAATATTATTGCGCATTTACTGTAAGGATCTTGGTTATGAAACACACTATTGAGCAATTGCTTGAGCTTCAACACACGGCTTTGGTCTCTCTTGCTGAATTACTCAACCAAGAAAAAACAGCCATAGCTCATCGACGAGCGTTAGAAATAGAACAATTTGCAAAAGAAAAACTGACACTGATCAATAGTATTCAACAACATGATTATCTTATTGCTCATCATTCACAGCGGCAACAATTACAAGACGATGCATTACTCGGTCAGCATGTTGAAGAAATTCAACAGCTCGTGACATTATGTAAACAACGTAATGACATCAATGGCGAAGTATTACAACGGGCGCAATTAAGTTTTCATAAACTCAATAACCTATTTCAACAAAGTCGAGGTCGCCACCAGATGACCTATAATTGTGATGGTAAGGCGCAGAATGTTCGCTCATTAGGCACCAACCTTAAAGCCTAATAGTTAAAACATCACTTGTTGATTATTAGGCACATGAAACACTTCGCCGTGTTGCTTCATACGTTCCATTAAGCCTAAATTTAATTCCATTTCAGTTACATAGCTATCACCTACAGGATAACTACGGATCACTTTGGCCCCTCGAATAATACCATCAACAGCACCATTCGTATTTTCAGGGCCTAGTTGCTGATTTGATAACGATGTTGTTGCTGAAATTCGTAACCCATAAATTTGTTCTGATAATTCACGGTACGCATCCACTTTTGATGCACGCATTGCCCGTAAACTTTTTTCTTCTTGAGTACGCCCATTTTGCTCACTAATTGACGCGTAACCAACGGCAAATACTCTTTCATTACTATTGGTTAAATTCGGGTGAGTACCACTATTTGAAGAAGAACACCCTGATATTAAGATTAATAACACCATTATTAGCCATTTAGTCATCACGGTTATCCTTAAGGTCGTAACACAATATTATTGGTAGTAGGCTGTTGTTGTTCCGTTCGAATAATCACCCCATTACGGATTTGAATCTTATTCATAAAATCCAAATCACGCCCAATACGCTCTGCGGGTAAAAAGCCTTGTGCCGTGGCAATAACAACATGCGATCGCATTCCGATGATTCTTGCATTCACAAGCACACCGCCGCTTTGACGTAACATTGTCCCCGTTAGCACATAATCAACCGGCTGTTGCGCTGACAATTCTTGCCAATTACGACTAATACTAAAATCACCATTACGTGTTACTTTAATCACCCCTGTTGATTTGTAATCAACGACCGTAAATCCTCGTTGCTGCATCTGAAACATAAAATTTTCACTAACCACATTACCCAACCAATTAGTGACCCCCATATCTTGCAGATCAACAAACGACGTCACAGCCAAAGGCGTACTTGCAGTTAAATATTGATTGGACTCAATAAGTTGATTTGTGAGTCCTTCAACAAAATAATCGACCGTATGACGAGGCGTCGTTGTTAGCGAATACCCCGCTGAAGAAAATGGCTCTTTACCGTTATAAACTTGGGGTCCTGTACAAGCTGTTAATAGTAGCGCACACACCACCAGTATAAATTTGTTCATTGTTGGTCACTCTTGCTACGTGTGATAAGGGATATATCGTTCACGAATACAATTTCTTTAATGAGAAGCACCAATTGGGAACACTCTTTGCATTCCGTTGTGGTTATGTCCTGATCAAAGCAAAAAACATACCTAAATTGGCCTTTTATGAATAAAAAATTATTACTCTGTTTAAATGCGTTATGGTTGTTCGTATCACACTCAAGTCATGCCCAATGGGTACAGGTGACAGGTGAAGCTAACATTCTTGAAAGTAAAGCGACCGCACGCGTCAATGCCTTAGAAAATGCGGTCTTTCAAGCAATGACATTTACGGGAGGTGAGATTGCCAGCCTACCGATGCTTAAAACTTATTTGCAAGAAGATCGGCAACAATACCGTTTTAGCGGTAATGAAATTCGACATATTAGCGTGCTAGAACAGAAAGATGCTGGCGGCAAAATGTATGTTACAGCCAGAATAGATATTTACCCATCGGCAAAAAGTTGCCACAAGGTACAATATAAGAAAGGATTATTACTGGGGAAATTTTCACTCGCGGAGCCACAACAAGCAGCGATGGGCAGTATTTATCAGCTAGGGGATGATTTTTCAAAGGTCTTACAAAAAAATATTCAGCAACGTTCGCAAAGTTTTTTAGTAACAGGTGTTACCCAAGTGCCTGTTAGTGCTAACCATGCAGATGCGATGATGATGTTAGCTGAAGATAATGACGCACAATATTTGGTCAGTGGTGAGATCACGGATATTTCCGCTACCGTTGATAATCATCTATTACAACCCAACACCATTAATCGTCAATTTGCGTTAACTCTTAATATAATGGACGGTAAAACAGGTGAGACAATCTACCAAAATAGTTACCGTGATATTGGTTTATGGCCCTTTGCTCGTACAAGTTATGTTGATACTAAAACGGCACGTTTTTGGGTATCACCATATGGGCAAAGTATTCAACGCGTCACTCAAAATATGATGTTAGATATTGAAAGTGCCCTTTCATGCCGCGCTAGCCTGCCTGAAATAATTAATATCCATCAAGGCGTCGCTCAAATCAATGTTGGTCGAGTACATGGGGTTCACAACGGTGATCAACTTAAATTATGGCACAGCGCAGGGTTTATCGATCAGAAAGGTATTCCACGCAACCGTATGGTTGAAACAGCGATCACACTTACCGTTAATCGAGTCTATGAAAAGTCTGCAGAGCTTAGTGTTAATCAACCACAACTGGCATCTAGCATTCAACCTGGCGATTTACTGACCAAGCAGTTGAATCAATAACACTATTTTCTTAAACTCTGCTAATTTTCGTGTACACTGTGCGAACGCTTCCTTAGCTCAGATGGATAGAGCGTCCCCCTCCTAAGGGGAAGGCCGCTGGTTCGACTCCAGCAGGGAGCGCCATATTAAAAAAGCCAACCTATAGGTTGGCTTTTTTACATTTTAGACTCTCATTCCAATTTAATTCTTGATTACTATCCAGCCAAATTAAACGATTAAAAACTATTCGTTACATCATAAAACTAATACCACCTTTAAGTATAATTTAATAATATTTGAACGTTGTTTTTTACTGTTTTTTATTTATACTACCTACAATTTATAAATATCTTTTTATACGTTTACTTTGGACATTTTTATGAAATTAAAATTAGCACCTTTTATTATATCTGCAGTACTTCTAGCGCCTGTTACCGCAATGGCTAATACACCGGTTCAACTTTCTTTACCGGGTGTTAACTTACCTGCGGGAAATGTATCAGGAGCACGTTTAAACGTACTTTACGGTCAAACAAGTCAAGTAACAGGTGTCAACTTTTCATTGTTAGGCGTATCGACTATCAATAACTTTACAGGTCTTAACTTTGGTTTAGCATTTGGTGTTAACCACACTACGTCAAGCATGACAGGTTTAGAATTTGGTTTAGCTAACTGGAACGAAGGCAATGCTACAGGTGCTGACTTTGGTTTAGTTAACTATACTGCCAATAACTTCACTGGTGCTCAATTTGGTACCTTTAACTATGCTGGTTCTCTGAATGGCCTTCAGTTCGGTTTTGTTAACGCAACAGATCACATTAATAAAGGTGTGCAGATTGGTTTAATTAACTACGATAAGTCAGGTACTTTTGTAAGTAAAAACCTGCCAATCTTCCCAATTATTAATGCGCGTTTTTAATCGTTACTAAACGCAAAAAACCTCGCCAGTTAACTGACGAGGTTTTAAATTTGGTGGAGCTAAACGGGATCGAACCGATGACCTCTTCGCTGCCAGCGAAGCGCTCTCCCAGCTGAGCTATAGCCCCAATATACTGCTTATGATATTGATGTTTTTAAAAAATGTCATTATCGTAAAACAAAAAGTGTGATCAGCTTTACGTTCGTTATAAAAAAACGGAAGTATCAATGACACTTCCGTTCTTATTAACAATAAACTAATGTTTACGCGTTAGCTTCGCGCTCTGCAATATAATCTAATGCCATTTGAATACGAGTCACAACACGCTCTTTACCAATCAATTGCATTACTGCATCAACTGATGGTGATTGGCCTTGACCTGTAACAGCAACACGTAGTGGCATGCCAACTTTACCCATACCTAATTCTAGTTCTTCACAAACTTGAACGATAACGGCATGTAGATTTTCAGTTGTCCATTCTTCTAGCGCTTCTACTTTGGCAAGTGCTAATGCCAATGCATCTTTAGCAACTGGGCGTAAGTGCTTTTTAGCCGCACCCGCTTCAAACTCACTAAAATCTTGGTAGAAGTAACGTGATTGCTCTGCTAATTCGATCAGTGTATGGCAACGCTCACCCACTAACGTAATCACTTCAGTAATTGCAGGACCATTTTCAATTGAAATTTGTTTTTGATCTAAATGCCATTGTAGGTATTTAGCAACATATTCAGGTGCTGCTGTTTTAATGTAATGGTTGTTTAGCCATAACAATTTATCAGTATTGAATGCTGATGCTGATTTACTTACAGACTCAAGCGTAAAGCAATCAATCATCTCTTGTAGTGAGAAAATTTCTTGGTCGCCATGAGACCAACCTAAACGTACTAGGTAGTTTAGTAGCGCATGCGGTAGGAAACCGTCATCACGGTATTGCATTACACCAACAGCACCATGACGCTTAGATAGTTTAGCGCCATCATCACCAAGAATCATTGCACAGTGTGCAAACTCAGGTACTGGCGCACCTAATGCTTTGTAAATATTAATTTGACGAGGGGTATTGTTAATATGATCTTCACCACGAACAACTTGAGTGATACCCATATCCCAGTCATCAATAACAACACAGAAATTATATGTTGGGCTACCGTCAGTACGACGAATGATTAGATCATCTAATTCACTGTTTGAAATTTCGATGTGACCACGGATCTTATCATCAAAGATCACTGTGCCTTCTTTTGGATTACGGAAACGAATACAGAATGGAGAATCTGCTGTTGCTGCCGCATTTGCTGCAATAATTTTAGGATGATTAGCATCATAACGTGGCTTAACACCATCTGCCATTTGTTGCTCACGAATCTCATCAAGCAGTTCTTTCGGGCAGTAACACTTATACGCTTTATCTTCTGCTAGTAATTGATCAACCACTTCATTATAACGATCAAAACGCTTAGTTTGGTAGTAAGGACCTTCATCCCAATTTAACTCTAACCATTCCATGCCTTCCATAATCGCATCAATCGCTTCTTGCGTTGAACGTTCGATATCTGTGTCTTCGATACGTAATACGAATTCGCCGCCCATATGCTTAGCAAATAGCCATGAATACAATGCTGTACGCGCACCACCAACGTGCAAAAAGCCAGTTGGGCTTGGTGCAAAGCGAGTTTTAACCGTCATTGAGATTACCTTATGAATGATGGATGACACAGTAAAAGCTACTGTGCTAAATCTATTGGTAGGTATTCTAGCACTGTGGGCTAATTCTACAATAATCAGGAAGACGAGAGCGTAAAATAGTCATAGTAGATGAGTCACAATAAAAAATTAGAGAGTCCATTCTCTATTATCAAATCAAAAGTCGTATGATTCACCGCCGTGTTGTTTACATATAAACCAAGGAACAAAAACCGTCTCATTATTTGATAAATGACAGTATGTTTGACCAAAACCACCTGCGCCATTTGAACCACCAGAAGCAAAAACATTTGAACTTACAGCCAATACCATCGCCGTCATAATACCAATAATATATTTTTTCATATAATCACCTTCGTTAGTTGAGTTACCTAACTCAATTGTAGGAAGAAGATTAATAATCCAGTTCTCTTTTTTAAGATAATAAAAAAGCCCATCGAAATGGGCTTTTAAATTCATACCTAACTAATTGTTATATTAGAAAGTGTAAGGAATAATAACTTGGAAACGTAAATCTGTTTCATCAGCAGAAGCTGCACCAGCAAACTCATCACGCTCTAGCATTGTTGCGTGTAGACGAATGGTAGAACCTTTAAGTGCACCATTTGGTACTGAGTAAGAAACTGTACCGTTAACTGCGTACTCGCTCTCGTAATCCCAGTCACCCATAGCGCCATCAGCTGCTGACTTGCTGCCAGAACCGTAACCGAAGCCTAGGTAGTAGTTCCAACCATTGCCTTGATCATATGATAAACGGTTGTAGATCGATACTTCGCCTGATTTGTTCCAATCAGATAGTGCATCCCACCATAGTGAATATGTACCATTTGTCATACCGTATGTGTAAATCATACGAGGGTTAACATCACGATCGTTATCACTCTTCGCGTATTGAAGATCTGTCATCCATGAGAACTGACCGAACTTAGCGTTGAATGATAGACCCGTGGTGTAACCAAGGCCATCATATTGTACGTCATCATTCACACCGTAGAAATCGTATGCAAGTGACATGTTTTCATTGATATTGTACTTAGCGTAAACCTTGTAACCTGTTGTATCAGTCTTATCGTGGTAACTAGTTACCTCACCCGCACCCCAATCAATGCCTTTTGCATATTGAATATCAGTTACTTGACCAATACCGAATTGTAGGTATAACGCGTCAGTTGCATTACCTTGTAAACCTAGAGAGTGTGCAATACCCCAAGATGTATCAGACCATAATGCAGGTGCATAATCATGCTCACTTAGTAACCAAGGAGCAGTGAATTGGTCAGCAATAAAGTAAGTAGCTTTAAAATTACCAAAGTTTGCATTCAGTTCAGCACCACGGTATGTACCAGGAACGAAAGACCATACGTTACCTAAAACACCATTACCATTTGATTGAGTAAAACCAAAGCGACCATCTACATTTTCGCCCGCTTTAAATTTCAATGCCGCTTTAGTAATCTTAACAGGGTTGCCTTCACCTGAACCCCAGTCAAGGTTATTTGATGTAGAGATTTCATTCGCTAAGTATTCACCAGTACCTGCATTCATTGCACTATCGTTGTACAAATCACCAGATAGATAACCACCAATATCAGCACCTAGCCAACCGTTATGGTAACCAGAAGTAAAATCTAAAATTAGGTTATAAGCAGAGTAATTTAGACGGCTCCATGAATCACCATCTTTACCGCCAGGTTTACCAGTAGTACGAGTACGAGAACGCGTATCAACAACTGCAACACCGGCTAATGTTGAATCATCAAGAAACTCATTAACAGCTACCACATATTCTGGACCTGCTGCACTGTCTTCGGTTGCCATAACAGGCGCTGCAGATAATGCACCGACCATTGCTGCGGTTAAAGCCGAAACTTTAAAAAACTTTGATTCCATGGAATAACTCCTAAAAGATATTAGCTGTTTACTTGCCCCTGAAAGGTTGGCCGCCGAAGATGACAAGTAAATCTCCTATATGTCAGTCGAATCAATTCGACTAATGCATATTATTTCGTTTTTAATTGAACTTTAAATAACTTCGGCATTAAGACTACTTTCGCAGCGCAAAACATCAATAAGAACTTACTTTTTAATAGTGAAAATATGATTGAGTGCAAACTTTTGACGCTATCGTGATCAATGTCATATGTTTACCAAACCACAATGAAATATAAAAATAACCATTTAAAAACAACAAGATATACTCACATTAAGATATTGTTGTGAACCGTGTCGTATTTTATAAATACTATGATTAACAAACCTAAAATTCACAAACTATCACGAGCAATATAAAATATTACTTATGATCATGATTAAATAAACACCTAAAATTAAGTCTGTCCTCAATAAAAAGAGATGGTTTTTATCAAAAAAAAAGCCTCACAAAGTGGGGCTTTACTCTTAAATATTTGTATTTTTATGCGTTATTCATTAAATCAACTAACTGTTGTTCATCCCAAATTTCAATATTTAGCTCTTGGGCTTTAGTTAATTTAGAACCTGCAGCTTCACCAGCAACCAATAAATCAGTTTTTTTAGAAACACTACCGGTTACTTTCGCACCAAGTGCTTGTAATGCAGCTTTAGCGTCACCACGGGTTAATTGTGACAATGATCCTGTTAGCACTACGACTTTACCCTCTAACGGCAATTCAACCCCAGCTTGTGGTTTTTCAATCACAGGCCAATGAATACCTTGTGCCAATAAGTCATCAATAACGGCTGTATTGTGAGGTTCACGGAAGAAATTAAACAAATGTGCTGCAACCACTTCACCAACATCAGGCACTTTTATCAATTGATCTTTAGAGGCCTGACTGATCGCCTCTAATGTTTCAAAATAATTAGCGACATTAGCAGCGGTAGCTTCACCCACTTCGCGAATCCCTAATGAATAAATAAACCGCGCGAGGGTTGTTTGCTTCGACGCAGATAAAGCATCTACTAATTTTTGCGCAGATTTAGGTCCCATACGCTCAAGTGCCGTTACCTCGCCAGCACTGAACTTAAATAAGTCAGCAGGCGTCATCACCATTTCACGATCAACTAATTGCTCAATCACCTTTTCACCGCAGCCATCAACATCTAATGCTTTACGTGAAACAAAATGCTTTAGTGCTTCTTTACGTTGTGCTTGGCAAAATAAGCCACCAGAACAACGTGCGACAGCCTCTCCTTCAACACGTTCCACTTTAGATTGGCACACAGGACATTGTATTGGAAAGACTATCGCAACAGCATCAGCAGGACGACGAGACTCAACCACCGCGGCAATTTGAGGAATAACATCGCCAGCACGACGAATGATCACCGTATCACCAATCATTACCCCTAAACGTGACACTTCATCAGCATTATGCAACGTCGCATTACTGACCGTAACACCACCAACAAATACAGGCTCCAATTTTGCTACAGGTGTAATTGCCCCAGTTCGTCCCACTTGAAACTCAACATTGTTTAAAATTGTCATTTCTTCTTGAGCAGGAAACTTATAGGCAATCGCCCAACGTGGAGCTCGAGCAACGAATCCTAATTGCGACTGCAGATCTAACTGATCAACCTTGATTACAACCCCATCAATTTCATAACCTAATGATTGACGTTTATCACCAATCATTTGATGGTATTCAATCACGGCCTCAATACTATCAACGCAACGAATTTCAGGGCACATAGGTAGACCCCATGCTTTAAGTTGACATAGACACTGATATTGAGTGCCCACTAACTCACCGCCCTCAACGACCCCGACAGCATAAGCATAAAAACTTAACGGACGCGTTGCTGTGATTTTAGGATCTAGCTGACGTAAACTTCCTGCTGCTGCATTACGTGGATTAGCGAAAGTTTTAAGACCTTTTTTAAGCGCGTTGGCATTCAGCTCATCAAAGCCTTTTTTGGGCATAAAAACTTCACCACGTACTTCTAACCGCAGCGGCCAATCATCACCGCGTAAACGCAATGGAATTGCGCCAATAGTACGTACATTGTGGGTGATATTTTCCCCCGTAGCACCATCACCTCGTGTTGCCGCTTGTACCAAAATACCATTTTCATACAGTAAACTTACCGCTAGGCCATCTAACTTAGGTTCGCAGCAGTAATGAATACTGCTGCTATCACGTAATCGATCCTGAAGACGTTTTTGAAAATCGCGTAAATCGTTATCATTAAATGCATTACCTAATGATAACATTGGGATTTCATGGGTTACTTGAGTGAAACCGTCAAGAGCACTTCCACCAACGCGTTGGCTTGGTGAATCAGGTGTTACCCATTGTGGATGTTCAGCTTCTATCGCCAATAACTGTTGCATCAGACGATCATATTCAGCATCTGGTATCTCAGGGTTATCTTCAACGTAATAACGATGGCCATGATAATCTAATTGTTGTTTTAAGCTGGCAAGTTGTTGCTGAAGGTCGGTGCTCATTTCAATTCCTACCTGAAAAAATGTTGATTAATGACTCTGATTACAAAACAGCAAATCATTATAGTTATATCAGTAGATACAATAAAATTCAGGCCCCCGAAGGAGCCTGAATTTTTATCAAAAAAAATCGTTTATCAACTTAACATTGATTATATTTTACTGATTTTTCTCGATATGCTGCAATACGATTTGGTGTGATCATCACACGATCTTGATCCATTACATCTGCATTAAGTTGGTCTGCAATTTGCTGTGCTGTTTGCAACATCATATTGAAGTTACTTGATGCTTTACCATGACACGGCAACATTAAGAAAAAGCCAATACCAGGTGTTTCAAAATGCTGATAGTTTACTTCTGGAAATGTGCCAGGATTAAGCAAGTTAGTAACAGAAAAAATAACAGGCCCAGTGCCTGCTAAATCAGCATGACGGTGAAAAACTGAATTTTCACCAAAAATCAATCCATTACGTTCTAAACAAGCAAATAGTGATGGCCCACGTAGAACTTTACCTTTACGAGCATGTACACAAACAGATAAATAACTTGGTGGTAGAAGTTCTGCCTCAGGTAAAACTTCTGGTTCTATAATCGTTTCTGGCTCAGAAATGACTTCAAACTCCGATGTTACCGTTGTAACAACGTCAGCTTTGATCTCTTCTTCATCTACAGGCATAAAAATAGGTGCTGGGGCTGCGGTAACATTTTCTGCAATCGTAGGCTTAACATCAACAGCTTGAGTTGCAGCACTTGGTTGAGGCGCAACACTTGGCTGAGGCGCAACACTTGGCTGAGGCGCAACACTTGGCTGAGGCGCAACACTTGG
>NZ_CAMRAN010000010.1 GCF_947039875.1 uncultured Photobacterium sp. | reverse complement strand
CTAAACATTGATCAGCACTACCTTGATATCCGGTAAGGACTGCTTCACAGTTTTTTAGCTGATCAATGTTGTTGATGCCTTTAACTAGCTCAATCAAATCAGAGGCAGGGAAAGCTTTACCTGTCCAACCTTGTTTGTATTGAGTATGGTTAGAAAACTGTACTGTATGTAATGGCCAAACTTCAAACCCCATACGTTGAAGAGGAAATACTGCAGAACTGTTACCAGCGTGACCGTAAACAACATGTGACTGTATTGATAGAATACCTTTCATCGAGGTTCCTTATAACTATCGTATATTTATAACTATCGTATATATAAGTATACTTTACATGTGCTGATATCAGAAACCTAGTCATTTTATATCGTAATTATTCCTTGCAAAAATGCAGACTATTTATTGTTCGACAAAAAACGATAATTTCATTCAATGTGCAATATATAGAATAAGTTATCTAATTGTAATCTGTTTTATTGGTTATTTTGTTTGTTTTTTGAACACATAACAGGTTTTTATGTATTTTTTTGATAGTTATTTTTTTGTTTAAAAACAATTAGATATCTATTTATTAAGTGGTTATCCACAATTTATTATCGAATTTAATAAAAAAAATATTTACAGCATCAAAAATAGACGTTAATGTTCGATCCGTCTGTTACTCAGACCTAATGTGTTTTAAATAAAACCACAATGTCATTTCTAATCATTGTTATCCGTTTATGTTGCAAACGTAGTAGCAGTGCAAGGCTATAAGAAGGGTGATCTTATAGTTAAGAAGTAGTAGGTCAATGAGTAAAGCTCTATACCAAGGTTAATTAACCGTTTGGTATAAAACTATTTAAACTCAAATTGATAGCCTCAAATATATATGCTGATAAAAAAAGCAATATTTGGGCGTAAAGGAAATATAAACTATGACTTCACAAACAGGTATTATTCGTAGCTTCAACCCAGTTGAAAAAATTGGTTTAATTACTAGCGATCTTGGTGGCGATATTCGTTTCGACGCTTCACAAGTTTGCAGTCGTTCACAACCTTCATCTGGTAGTATGGTTGAATTTACGTTAGATGATTCAAGCAATAAACTTAAAGCGGTTAAAATTCGTTTTATCTGATTTAGTTAATGAGTTGAATGTTTACTGAAAATGTAACGTTCCTCCATAATTAAATAAATAATCCCGGCCTTGGTCGGGATTTTTTTATTTGAGTAATTACAATGCTAATTCTAATGGATAATTAAAGTATTATTACTAATAATACTGATATCATTATTGCGTATTTTGATGAAATATTAATATTGTTAATGGAAAATACAGATACTGTCATTATTGATAATATGATAAAACTGCTGAGTAAGTAGTTTGATGCTTAAAAAAGGTAGAAAAAATGCATGAATTGACAGAAAGTGATTATGATATTCTTCACGCTATGGAAAATATTGTTGATGGTATTGCGGCAATGTGGGGGGAGCATACTGAAGTCTTATTGCATTGTTTAGATTCCCGCCATCCGTCAATTATGAAAATTGCCAATGGACATATTACGGGACGTGAAGTTGGTGCACCAATCACCAATATTGCATTAGTAAAGTTAAATGAAGGCAAAGATGTTTCTGATGCTTATATTACTAAAGCGCCGGACGGTAAAATGTTACGTTCATTAACAACAGTGATCCGTAATAAGCAGCAGCAAGCGATTGGTTTACTCTGTGTTAATTTTAATTTAGACGCACCATTTCAATCTATGATCCATAGTTTAATGCCAACAATTGGTACTTATTGTGATCATGGTGTTACCGCAGAAACATTTGCGCGTAATAGTGATGAAATGATGCATAGTTCGATTGAAAATGTTCGTGAGCAGGTAACGAGTGATAGTTCGATCCCTCCCTCAAAGAAAAGTCGAGAAATTGTAACGCGATTACATGATCTTGGTATTTTTGATCTCAAAGACAGTGCTCAAATAGCAGCAAAAGGGTTGGATATTTCCATTCATACTATTTATCGCTATTTGCGAGAAATACGTGCAAATTAAATATGTAATTAAACAATGACATTATTTCATCGGATAGTGTCATTGTTTATTATTATAAATAATCGATAACGTTTTTATTTTAAAAAAACATATTTTTTTATATTTTTCATGATGTTTCTTTAATTGATACTCTGCTTATTTTAGACCTTCCGCTACTCATTAATCCCCATCAATAAACGTGCTTAAATAACAGGCGTGGTTTTTGCATTCTTTTTCGTTCCCTGATTAACTACGTTGGTTGAGTTATGGAAAAGATGAAAATTATCCGTAGAGTATTAATGCTTGTTTGCTTTTGTGGCGGGTTGTTGTTCAACACCTCGATTGCTCAGGCTCAACAGTGTTCTCAAAGTTACGCTTCACCGACAACTTCTGGCGGTAATTACTATTTTGATGGTGATGGCGGTAATGGCTGGGGAACCCGAAATATCGGGGTTTATAATACCAATTTAACCGGCGGTACTGGCTCTGGTGGTCGAATAATTATTAGTGCCAATTGGGGGTGGAACAACGGTAATCAGTGGACTAGCCGTGGTGATTTTACAGAAACAATCAGGATACGGGTTAAGGTTAATGGAACTACCGTTGCTGAATTAGTGACCCCAAGTGATAGCCAAAATAATGCAACTTTATCGTCACAAGGTGGCGCTTCAATGTTGAGTGGTGGCGGTAATGTTGGTGTAACAAGTTTTGGTCAATATCCTCATAGTTCACAAATATTATTACCTTCTTGGATGACATCGATTACCAGTATTCAAATTGAAGGAACCCAAACACCAGCATCGGGTGGTTCATCAGGCGGAGCGGGTGATGACGGTGGTGTAAGAGTTAATACCTCTGGTTATGCGTGTAACTTCGAAGCAACAGATGCACCAAGTAGTTATGGCGTTGCTCGTCATAATGTCGATTTAACCGGAATTAATTTGCGTTTTGGGACGAATGTTAGTTTTGAAACTGCAAATCGCAATAGTGCATTAGCAAATTCAGATACTTTTGATGATGGTATAACTGGTTTTCCTCAGTCTGAAATTGATGCCGGCACAGGGGCCGTTTCAGTTTCTGCTAGCGTTTATAACAATACTGGCTCACCGCGTACATTTGTTGGCTGGGTTGATTGGGATCAAGATAATGCCTTTCAAGCTGATGAAGGTGTCGCGATAACGGTTCCTGCTGCGGGCTCTTCTAATGCAGATTGTACTAATACATCAGGATCTAACTTTACGTGTAATGTCGATTATATTGTTGATGTGGCAGATCGAAGTAATACTGGATATTTTTTCTCTCGGTTTAGAATCTCAAATGCGGCATTAACGACGTCAACAATTTCAACCACAGTTGATAGTGGTGAAGTGGAAGATTATCGATTCTGTATTGGTTGTTTTGATATTAGCGGTACGGTTTATTTAGATGAAAATGGCGACAGTGATATTTCCTCTGATAGCGTAACGCCAAATGAAGTAATAGTAAGACTTTATCGTGATGATGATAATGATGGTGTGCCGAGTGCGGGCGATACTTATCTACAACAAGTGACTACCGCAAGTGGCGCTTATTCTTTCACTGAACTACCGATTGATACATATTTTGTCGCAACAGCGCCACCGACGAATAGCACTGCGATTTCCGAGCAAACTTATGCGGCCAGTAATACCTATACCAATGCTTTTTGTGATAGCAATGGTGATGCAACCTCAGGTGATACACCTTTAACGGCTTCTGGCGCTTGTTATGGTGGTATTGATGGCGATCGTGCTGATGCAATCACCAATTCAACTACGCGTGAACACATATCTAAGGTTGATTTGTCATTTACTTCAACCAATCAGACTAATGTTGATTTTGGTTTCTCATATAACGTTGTTACTAATACCAATACATCAGCGCAAGGTTCTTTAAATCAATTTATTATTAATGCCAACAGAATTGTTGGCGCTAATGAAATGCGTTTTGTACCAACAGTTCCTGCAAACGATACTGATCCTGCTGGCGATTGGTGGGTTGTTTCTCCAACGACCTCTTTAACTACAATAACGGGTACTAATGGCGCAAATACTATCATTGATGGTACGGCATACAGCAATGCTGACGGTACAACGATCATCGATTCAAATTCAGGTAATTATTCAGAAGCGCAAACCGTCGGTAGCTCTGATGGGTGTAGTGTTGAAACCATTCCTGCATTAGCGAAGCCTGAATTACAAATTGATATGCCAACTAACGCCAGTGCTTATGCCGCTGAATTATTAATTATTAATGCGGATAATACTACAGTACGAAATGTCTCTCTTACTGGCGGTTCTTTAGGTATTAATATTTACTCGGCGGGCATTACTGACACCTTAATTGAGCAAAACTTAATTGGTATTGATCCTGCGGGTAATGATGCGGTTATTGGTCAAGAAACCTGTGGTATATCATTAGGATGTGCGGGTATTGCGATTGCAAATGCAGGTAATGGCTCGCTTAATGGTGACAGTGGTATTATTCGTTATAACGCAATAAAAACAGCCCATAATAATATCACCTTAAATAATTTAAATAGCCAAACCAATGTTGTTAATTGGCAAGTAATACAAAATCAATTATTGGGTTCAACCTCGACCACAGCAACACCGTATCACAATGTTTATATTCGTTACGGTGTGCCTGCTTATCTTAATATTGCTGGTAATATAATGCGTGATGCAACCAGCGATGCAATATATCAACGTAATACATCGAATGTTGATTTATTCCAAACTATCACCAGTAATAACATTCAAAATGCAGACGATAATGGAGTGCATTTCCAAAGTGGTCAGCTATCGATAATCGAATGTAATATTATTCATAATAATGGTGATTCAGGGGTTTCTATTGATGGTAATACCAATATTGAAGGGTATTTAATTACTAAAAATAGTTTTGATAATAATACTGATAATGCCATTGACCTTCATAATCTCGCAACGGGTGAAGGCGTTTCACTAAATACTGATTTATGTAATAACGACACGGGCACAGGTGCCAATAATAATGTAGCTCGCCCACAAATTACTTATGCTTTTTTAGAAGGCGCAAATCTACGTGTTATTGGTGATATGTGTGCCACGGGTGAATTTACTTTTGAAGTCTATAAAGCGAGTGTTGGTACCGGTGAATTGGGCAGTGATGGGTTAAATGCAGGTGAAGGCTTAACATATTTAGGCAGCATTACGAGCCAATCAGGTTCAACATTTGATAGTTTATTTGCAACGTCGAGCATTAATGTTGGCGATGAAATTACTGTCATTGCTCAACGTACGACAACGGGTGGGAGTGGTGAATTACAAGATACTTCAGAATTTAGTGCCAATATTGTTGTTGATGTTGATAACAAAGACTGGGGTGATGCACCTGATACATCGATGTCAACCGCAATGGGTGATTACCAAACATTAAGAGCTAATGGTGGTGCCAACCATATTGTTATTGATGGTGATACTGATAATAACCCCGATCTGTTTTTAGGGGTGTTATTAGATACTGATATTGATGGGCAGCCTACTACTATCGCCGATGGTGATAATTTAGTTGATCTTGCTGATGAAGATGGCGTGACTGCGAATGGTATTTATGTGCTCAATCGTGACCGCGATATTGAGATCACAATTGGTAAGGATCCTGATTATGCGGGTACTAGCTTCCATATTTATGGCTGGATTGACTGGAACCGAGACGGTGATTGGGATGATGCAAACGAACAGATAATTAGTAATACAACAGCCACCGTTGGTATGACAACTTATACCATAACGACGCCTGTGAATGCTATTTTAGGCAATACCTATGCGCGTTTTCGGTTATGTTCAACCAATGATTGTAATACGCCCAATGGCCCAAGTATTGACGGTGAGGTCGAAGATTATGGTGAAGTGATCATCAGTATTGATTTCGGTGATGCGCCAGATACCGGGGTCGGTATTGGGACGGGAAATTATCGAACCACGTTAGCAGATGATGGCCCTCGTCACTCTATTGATGATGACTTATTCTTAGGAACCAATGCAACAGATACTGAAGTTGATGGCTTACAAAACGTTACCGCCTCTGGTGATAATTCAGACGGTATTGATGATGAAGACAGTTTATTAATTCAACCGTTAACCAGTGGCGCAACGGTTTATAATACGCAAACAACGGTGACGAATACTTCTGGTGCTGATGCTTATTTATATGCATGGTTAGATGTGAACCGTGATGGTGAATTTGATCGTGATGAGTTTATTTCAAATGGTGCAGGTCCAGGTGGTGCGATAGTTGTTGTTAATGGTGCAAGTGCAACCGCGATGCCATTATCTTGGGGGACAATTACACCACCAACCAATAATACTACAGTATATTTACGTACACGTTTATCGCCGGTTGCACTAACTGATGCTGTGACAGGGGCTGTTGAAGATCCACGCTCTTATGGTTATGTTGATGGCGGTGAAGTTGAAGATTATGCTCTACAAGTTGCCGATCAAGATTTTGGTGATTTACCAGATAGTTTTGATACGTTAGGACTTAGCGGCGGTCCTTACCATGGTTTAAGTAATATCAGTAATCTCTATATTGGTAATACAACTATTGATAGTGATGGGGATGGTCAACCAACGCCAAATGCGGATGGTGATGATCTCACTGGCAGTGATGATGAAAATGCCTTTAGTACTCCAACCCCTATTTTACCGTTAACAGCGACCAATTATTCTGTACAAGTGCCAGTTCGTAATAATACTGGTGTTGATGCTTACCTTTATGGTTGGTTAGATTGGAATCAAAATAACCAGTTTGAAGCGGCAGAATATGTTGCAGTAACAGTACCAACAGGTACAACAGTATCATCACCTATTACATTAACGTTTTCGGGTATTTCAGGACAAAGTGATGGTAATGCAGCACTGCGTTTACGTTATACCACCGCAGGGTTAGCTAATACAGGTTGGGGCGGTGCTGCACCTGATGGTGAGGTCGAAGATCATTATGTTCTTGTTGGTAGCTATGATTTTGGTGATGCGCCAGATACTGGTGTAGGTGTTGCTGCTAATAATCAACGTACATTATTGAGTGATGATGGCCCTCGTCATGGTCTTAATAACCAACTGTTCTTCGGTGCCGCTATTGATGCTGAACAAGATGCAAATAATCCTGCCAATAGTGCTGATGGTGATGATCTTGATGCCAATGGTGATGATGAAGATGGCGCGCTGTTAATTCCACTTCATTCAAGTGCAACGTCATATGATTTACCCGTTACGGTTACCAATAATACTGGTAGTGATGCCTATATTTATGCATGGATTGATTTTGACCGTACAACAGGTTTTGATCGCGATGAATTTGCTGGTGGCGCAGCGGGAGTTCCGATAACCGTACCGACAGGCACCAACAATGGTAACGTCACTATTTCATGGAATAGTTTTCCTGGTATTGCCATTAATACTGATGTCTATATTCGTTTACGTTTAACCTCTGATGTATTAACTGATTCAGCGACAGGCACTGCCGAAGATCCGCGTTCATTTGGTATTGCCACTGATGGTGAAGTTGAAGATTATTATTTACGGGTTGATACCTATGATGGTGGTGATGCGCCAGATAGTTACGATACGTTATATACCAGCAATGGTCCGTCGCATTATCACAATAATCTCAACTTGTATATTCGTGATGCGACTCATGACAATATTCATGATACCGACGGCCAACCAACGCCAAATGGTGATGGTGATGATAACGATGGAACAGATGATGAAAATGCGGATTCTCTAACGCGTATTCCATTATTAGGGGTATTAGATACTACATATACCTTAGGTGTGCCACTTTATAATGGAACAGGTGCCGATGCTCATCTTTATGCTTGGATTGATTTTAACCAAGATGGTGATTTTGCAGATGCTGGTGAATTTACATCATTAGAAAATCTTGTAAATAGTACCAATACTTCAGCACAAACAACGCCAACAACCGAATTAACTTGGACGGGTATTTCAGGGTTAACTCAAGGTAGTACGTTTGTTCGTCTTCGTTTAACCAGTGATATTTTAACGGCCGATGATTGGGGTGGTATCGCTTTAAATGGTGAAGTCGAAGATCATCAAATATTTATTGGTGATTTTGATTTTGGTGATGCACCAGATACCGCAAACGGAGTGAGTGCGAATAATTATCGGACTAACTTTAATGATCAAGGTGCTTACCATGGTTTAGATGCGGCTGTTTATTTAGGTGCTGCCGCGCCAGATACTGAAAATAATGCTAATACACCAGCTATATATGCACTAGGTGATGATCAAGATGCGAACGGTGATGATGAAGATGGTGTCTTTATTTTACCGTTACACAATACCGCAACGACTTATGCTCTTCCGGTAACAGCAACCAATAATAGTGGCGCTAATGCTTACCTTTATGCGTGGATTGACTTTGACCGCAATGGTCGATTCGACCGTGATGAATTTGTAGGAGGCGCTGCTGGTTCTCCAATCACAATAGCAACAGGAACAACAAGTGCCACACTTGATGCCATTTGGGATAGTTTCCCAGGTATTGCAGTGAATACTGATGTTTATGCACGATTCCGTATTACTACTGATTTATTATCCGATTCTGCAACGGGAACAATAGAAGATCCTCGCTCTTATGGTGGTGTTACAGATGGTGAAGTTGAAGATTATTATATTCGTGTTGATACCTATGATGGTGGTGATGCGCCAGATTCATATGACACGTTATATCTAAGTGATGGCCCTGCCCATTATCATGTGAACGCTAATCTTTATATTCGTAGTGCAACCCATGATGATGCCCATGATACCGATGGTTTGCCAACAGTAGGCGCTGATGGTGATGATAATGATGGTGTTGATGATGAAGATGTTGATTCGTTAACAAAAATTCCATTGCTCGGTGTTTCAGATACGACATATACGTTAGGAGTTCCGCTTTATAATGGAACTGGCGTTAATGCTAATCTTTATGCATGGATTGATTTTAACCAAGATGGTGATTTTGCTGATGCGGGTGAATTTACCTCACTAGAAAACATCATTAATGGTACCAATACCTTAAATCAAACGGCACCGACAACTGAGTTAGTTTGGAATGGTATTGGTGGCTTAACCCAAGGCAGTACTTATGTTCGTATTCGTTTAACTAATGACACGTTAACGGCTAGTGACTGGGGTGGTTTTGCCTTAAATGGTGAAGTAGAAGATCATCAAATCTTTATTGGTAATTATGATTTTGGTGATGCGCCTGATACTGCTAATGGTGTTGCAGCTAATAATTATCGTACGACGTTAAATGATGGTGGCCCTTATCATGGTCTGAATAATAATTTGTATTTAGGTGCTGCGGTACCTGATACAGAAAATGACGCCAATGCACCTGCGATACTGGCATTGGGTGACGATGATGATGTCAATGGTGATGATGAAGATGGTGTCTTTATTATGCCATTACATAACTCCGTGACTAATTATGGTGTGCGCTCGGTTGTAACCAATAATACAGGCAGTGATGCATATATTTATGCATGGATAGATTTTGATCGTAATGGTCGTTTCGATCGTGATGAATTTGCGGGTGGTGCTGCGGGCGCGCCGATAGTTGTAAATTCAGGCGTGTCTAATTTTGTCGCCAATATTAATTGGAATAGTTTCCCTGGTATTGCTAATAACACCGATGTTTATGTGCGTGTTCGTTTAACCAGTGAGTTATTAAGTGATGCGGTTACAGGAACAACGGAAGATCCACGTTCATTTGGTGGTGCGGTTGATGGTGAAGTTGAAGACTATTATTTACGTGTCGATACCTATGATGGTGGTGATTTACCTGAAAGCTACCAAACATCATACAGTAACGGCGGTCCAGCTCATTATCATACCAATGCGAATTTATATATTCGAGATGCAACCCATGATAATAATCATGATGAAGATGGACAACCAACGGCTGCTGCAAATGGTGATGATAACGATGGCACTGATGATGAAAATGCTGACAGTTTAGTTCCACTTCCTATTTTAACATTGACGGATACCAGTTATACCGTAGGGGTTCCGCTTTATAACGCAACAGGGGCTGACGCAAATCTTTATGCTTGGTTAGATTTAAATCAAGATGGTGATTTTGATGATACTGGCGAGTTTGCTTCACTTGAAGGGCTTGTTAATGGAACGAATACTTCAGCACAAACAGCCCCAACGACTCAGTTAACATGGGCGGGTATCAGTGGGCAAACAACAGGTGATATGGCGTTACGCCTTCGTTTAACATCTGATATTTTAACGGCGACAGATTGGGGTGGAATTGCCAAAAATGGTGAAGTTGAGGATCATTATGTTTATGTAGGCGATCCCGATTTTGGTGATGCGCCAGATACCTCTTCAACAACGGCGGCGAATAACTATCAAACACTCTATAACTATTTTGGCCCTTATCATTTATTCGTAGATGGTTTGTATATTGGTAATACGGCGCCTGATATTGATGATGGAACATTACAAGATATAACCGCAACTGCCGATGATCTTGATGCAACCGATGATGAAGGACCAATTACATTACCGCCATTATTTAATGGTATGGATTCATACAAAATTACTGTGCCAGTTACAAATACGACGGGTAATATTGCCACCTTGGCAGTATGGATTGATTTCAATCGAAATGGTCAATTTGATGATAGTGAAGGACAAATTGCAGTTGTGCCAACGGGATCAAGTAATACGCCAGTAGAGCTTGAGTGGGCGACGATTCCTGCTGTTACCAACAACACAACCTCATTTGTGCGTTTACGTTTAACTAACCGTTTAGTAGGGCAAATCAGTGATATTTCATCATTAGGCGGTGAAGCGGGTGGTGAAGTTGAAGATCATAGTATTTTCTTTGGTCTACAAGATTTAGGTGATGCGCCTGCGAGTTATCTAGTTGATCCTTTATTAGGTGGTCCTCACCATATTATTACCAATAACACCAACTTGTATTTAGGTACTTCAACTATTGATGGTGATGAAATTGTATTAGCGTCTGTTGATGCTCTTGGTGATGATAATAATGGTAGTGATGATGAAAATGGTACCAGCCAACCATTAACTTCAATTCCGATTAACGGTTCAAGCCATAGCTTAGATCTCACAGTACGTAATACAACAGGTAATGATGCCTATCTAGCGGGTTGGATTGACAGTAACCGTAATGGTATTTTTGATGAAATCGAAGGCCGAGTTGATGTTATTCCTACGACTCAGAATGGTGTTTATACTTATTCATTTGATTCAAATCAGATGCAAAATCTCTCTGTCGGTAATACCTTTATTCGTTTCCGTTTAACGACTGATCCATTAACAACGACCGATGTTGGTGGCCGTGCGTCAGATGGTGAAGTCGAAGACTTTATGATTCAAATTGGTGGTCAAGATTTAGGTGATTTACCCGATACTTCTTCAGCAACGGCGGCAAATAATTATCAAACCAATCTAACCTTTGGTGGGCCTTATCATAATGTTGCTGCTGAGCCTAATCTATATCTAGGCACTGTAGCGCCGGATGTTGATGGCGCAACGCCACAAAGTTCAGATGCCACAGGCGACAATGTTACGGGTGTTGATGATGAAAATGCTTTAGCTAATATTGCCTTACCTGATTTAGATGCCGGTGATAATTATGATACCAATATTACGGTGACAAATAGCTCAACTTCTACGGCATATCTATATGCGTGGATTGATTGGGATCGTGATGGTAATTTCGAAAATGATGAGATTGCACAAGCATCAATTAATAGCCTTGGTTCAACTCAGGCTATTAATAATGGTGTGATAACTATTCCTGCGAGTACGGGGACAGAGACTTATACCGTTACTTTTACGACAGACACTGCATTAGTGGATGCAAGAACTTATGGCGTACGGTTACGATTAACAACAGAGTTACTCACTGATGGTGATGCAACAGCAACCGTTGATGAGCGTTCGTTAGGTGCCGCTCAAGATGGTGAAGTTGAAGATTTCTTTGTCACAGCTGAAAACACAGATTTAGGTGATTTACCCGATTCATACTTAACTTTACCTGTTAGTGGCGGCCCGGCGCATTACTATGTGAGTAACCTGTATTTAGGTGCTAATAATATTGATGATGACGATCAAGCATACCCAGATGCAGCGGCATTAGGTGATGATAATACGGGTGTTGATGATGAGACTGGATTAGTTGAGCCATTGACTACAGTTGCTACCAGTATTACTAGCTACAGTGTTGATCTTGCGGTTTACAACTACTCGGGCTCTAATGCAACGTTAGTCGCTTGGTTAGATACCAATCAAGATGGTAGCTTTAGTGCAGATGAGGTTGTCGATGATCTAAATGTCGTTGCGACAAGTACACCATTTAGTAACGCTACATTTGCGTCTGATAATTTGCCAACCAGCAGTAATAACTTAACCAATAAAGTGACATTGACTTGGAACGGTATTTCAGGATTAACACAAGGTTCAATGGGACTGCGTATTCGTGTTGCTAATACCAGTTTAACCGCCAATGATTGGGGTGGTATTGCCCAAGGTGGTGAAGTTGAAGATTATGTCGTTTATGTTGGTCAATTTGACTTTGGTGATGCCATTGATAGTGCGGCTAACATAGGTGTTAATAACTACCGCACCACTTTGAGTGACAATGGTGCTTATCATGGTATCGATAATACGATATTGATGGGTGCTTTACTCGATAGTGAAAGTGATGCCAATGACCCAACTACTGCCTTTGCTCAAGGCGATAATATTACTGGCAGTAATGATGAAGATGGTGCGTTTATTCCACCATTAAACAATACCAATACGACCTACAATATTCCTGTGACGGTAACCAATAATAGTGGCAGTAAAGGGTATCTGTATGCTTGGATTGATTTTGATCGCAATGGTCGATTTGATCGTGATGAATTCTTTGGTGGTAATACCGCTGAGCCTAGAGAAATTAATACCGGTAACACTAATACAACAACAAACTTAGGTTGGAATACATTCCCAGGCATCGCAACAGGTACTGATGTTTATATTCGTATTCGTTTTACAACTGATTTATTAGCTGACACAGAAAATGGCGCCATAGTTGAAGATCCACGTTCTTATGGTGGCGCGAGTGATGGTGAAGTTGAAGATTATTATATTCGAGTAGAAACCTATGACGGTGGTGATGCTCCTGATACTTATGACACCTTATACACCAGTGGTGGACCTTACCATCGTCATAATACCGCTAATTTATATATTAGAAGTAATAACCATGATAATGGTCATGATCAAGATGGTCAGCCATCTAATGGTGCGGTCGGTGATGATACCGACGGTATTGATGATGAAAATGCCGATGATCTCACTCCATTCCCAATTTTAGCCGTTGCAGATACCACTTATACTGTTGGTGTTCCTCTTTATAATGCGACAGGCAGTGATGCACATTTATATGGTTGGATTGATTTTAACCAAGATGGTGATTTTGCTGATGCTGGCGAGTTTACTGAATTAACCTCGATTGTAAATGCAACCAATACCAGTACTAGTGCAACGCCAACAACCCAATTAACGTGGACCGGAATCAGTGGATTAACCGCAGGTAGCACCTATATGCGCTTACGTTTAACTAACTCTGTTTTAACTGCTAATGATTGGGGTGGCGAAGCTATTAATGGTGAAGTGGAAGATCATCAAATATATATCGGGGCGCTAGATTTTGGTGATGCTGAAGATGGTGTAGCTGGAACCGCAGCAGGATCGGGCGATTACCGTTCTCGTTTAGCTGATGATGGTCCATATCATGTTATCAATAATAATATTTATATTGGTAATAGTGTGCCTGATAGTGAAGCTGATGCTAATCCAAGCAGTGGCCCAATTAAGGCTGATGGTGACGATACCACAGGCAGTGATGATGAAGATGGCGTGACGTTACGTGCATTAGATAATTCACCTGTACCTAGTAGCTATACTGCTGCGGTTAATGTCACCAATAATACCGGACAAGATGCAACGTTGTATGGCTGGATTGATTGGGATCGTAATGGTCAATTTGGTTCAGATGAAGTGGCCGAAGTTATCGTACCTACGGGCACTAATGGTTCGGTTGATATTACATGGAACAGCTTTACGGGTATAGCAACAGGCTTTACGTTAACCCGTTTCCGTTTAACAACTGATGGATTAGTCAACGGTAACAGTGGTGCAGCAGAAGATACCCGTTCATTATTTGGTGCCAGCGATGGTGAGGTGGAAGATCATTTAATCTATATCGGTGATCAAGATATGGGTGATGCGCCTGATACTTATCAAACCTTAAGTGCCAGTGATGGTCCATTCCACGGACGTAGCAATAGTGCCACCGTTTATCTTGGTACGGCAACGATTGATGCAGACACAGATGGTCAACCAACCAGTGATGCTTCTGGGGATGATAACAATGGCAGTGATGATGAGAATGGTTTATCTCAACCATTAGCAAATATTGCGATTGCAGCCACCTCTTATAGTGTGCCTGTTACTTTACGTAATTCTGAGCTTGCCAGTAATCCGGCAACCTTAGTCGCATGGCTTGATACTAATCAAGATGGTGAGTTTAGTGCTGCTGAAGTTGTATCAACCATCAATTATGATACGACAGGCGATGCGCCATTTAGCACTGATAATATTCCATACTTTAATGGCGTTAAAACCGCAGTATTAACATGGAATGGTATTTCAGGCTTAACAAATGGCTCGATGGCATTACGTATTCGAATTAGTTATCTGACAGATCTCACCGCTAATGATTGGGCAGGTCAAGCGTTAGATGGTGAAGTTGAAGATTACATGGTCTTTGTGGGTGAGTTTGATTACGGTGATGCACCTGATGAGGCGGTGAACGTTGGTGTTAATAATTACCGTACAACCCAATCAGATAGTGGTCCATTCCATGGTGTTGATAGCAATCTGTTTATGGGTACAGTGCCAGATGCAGATAATGATGCTCAAACACCGACGATAGCATTTCAAGCATCAGGCGATGATATTACAGCTAGTGATGATGAAGATGGCTTAATTTTACCACCATTAACCACAACCCAAGGTAGCTATAGCGCAAATGCTATGGTGACGAATAATACTGGCAGTGATGCTTATATTTATGCTTGGATTGATTTCGATGGTAATGGTCGTTTTGATCGTGATGAATTTGTTGATAATGGTACAGGTACTGGTGGTGCAATTGTTACTTCAACAGGCTTAACAAATAGTTCTGTTGAGTTGGATTGGACGGCAACAACAGGATTAGCCGCTGGTCAAAATCGCTATATGCGTGTGCGTATTACTTCTGAATTATTAGCCGATAGTGCAACTGGCGTTAATGAAGATCCTCGTTCTTATGGTGGCGTATCAAATGGTGAAATAGAAGATCACTATTTATTGAGTGATAGCGTTCGATATGATGGTGGTGATGCCCCTGATTCATACCTTGTTCGTTTTGCTGACGGTGGTCCAATTCATCCTATTAGTACTACGCTACGTTTAGGTACAGCAACCACTGATGGTGAAGATGCTGATGGAAGTAGTGATGCGTTACTTGATGATATTACAGCCACTGCTGATGAAGATGGTATTTCATTACCGACATTAGCCTTAAGCGCAACCAGTTATACATTGGATGCAAATGTACTTAATAATACAGGTGCAAATGCGGATCTTATTGTATGGATTGATTGGGACCAAAATGGTGTCTTTGATGCCGCTGAAGGGCAAGTTATCAGTGCTACTTCAAACGGAATCAATACTGTTTATAACCCTAGTTGGAACGGTTTAACACCTGTGACTGCGGGCTATTATTTTGGACGAGCACGTTTAGCGCCCAATAGTGATGGTTTAACAGTTTCTGATGCTGGTGGCACCGCAACATCGGGTGAGGTTGAAGACTTTAGAATCTCAGTATTAACCGCCCAAGATTGGGGTGATGCTCCAGATGCTTATCATACTTTAGCTACAAATAGTGGTGCCAATCATGCGCCTTCAACAAACCTTTATATAGGTACAACAGCGGCTGATGCTGATGTTGATGGTCAACCAAGTGTGGCAGCTGATGGTGATGATAATAATGCTACGGCGGATGAAACTGTTCCGACTTTCCCTGTACTTTCTCCGTCAATGACAACATGGTCATTTGATACCACGGTAACAAATAACACTGGCGGTGCAGCAACACTGCATGCATGGGTTGATCATGACTTAGATGGTGAATTCCAACTTGATGAGTATACCAGCGTTGCGGTTGCTGATGGTGCAACGGATCTTCCAATTAGTGTCGCTTGGACTAATCTATCTAATGCCGAAGGCGGTAATGTTGGTGATAGTTATGTTCGTTTACGTTTAACAACCGATACATTAGTTGATGATGGCACGACAGCCATTGATGAACGTTCACAAGGCGCAGCGACCGATGGTGAGATAGAAGATCATTATCATAAAGTCACCTTCCACATGTTAATTCAGCAAGATTCAGGTGCGATTGAATATACATTACCCAATACGGCAAATAATACTGTTGCTCTCATGGAAAATAATTATGGGGTTGGTTATGTAACTTACGATCTTCTTGTTCCAACAGATAATATTACCACTGATTTCACGTTACGTGATTATCAATTTATTCTTTATCAATCAGATCTAGCGGGTGGAACCAGCCCTGATACAACCGCAGAAATTGATGCGTTATTAGATTATCGTAATCAAGGTGGTGTACTACTGTCTCTTGTTGAAGGTGATACATTTGCTGATGCAACCACGACCCGTATTAATGCATACATGGGACAACAAGTAGGATTCCCTGGTACAAGTGCAACGGGTTTTGCAGGGTATGCTGGACCAACAACACTACCTCGTTTTCATCCATCTGATGGCCCTGGTGCATTATCAACCCAAGCAACAGTAGCAACTACGGGGACGCTATCAACGATTACGGGTATTGATCATCGTAGTGTTATTTATACGCTGCCAACGGTAACAGGCTCTTGTAATAACGTTGATGCGATGGCGTGGCTAATTCCATACGATCCAACCACAACCGGTGGTTATGAATATCCTCGAACGCATACAGGTCCATGGGTTGGTTCTGGTGAGCGTCAATTCTATTTTACTCCTGCTTATGTTTCTAGCAATCTTACGCCGTACCAAGCGTTAATGGATTTTGTGTATGACTACTACGAAGATCAAAGTGCATTCTTAGCGCGTAATAATTGGTTAGCTGATGATGCCAATGTGAATGGCAATTGTTCAAATACAGAGCTTGATTTTGATGATTTACCAGATTCAGGGGCAGGCACTGCGATAGGCGATTATGTAACAGCATTCCAATTTGATGGTCCTCGTCACCAACTTGGTGCCAATATCTTTATGGGGACGGCGCCAGATGGTGAAACTGACGCCTATGCAACGGTTGCAGCCAATGGTGATACTGATGATGGTGTCGAGATATTACCGTTATCGAGTACCGCTACTCAATATTCAGTGCGTGTTACTACCACCAATACTACGGGTACCGATGGTAATGTATATGCGTGGGCTGACTGGAATAAAAATGGTGATCTAGAAGCATCTGAAATGCAGACTATCGCTGTTGCTGATGGCGAAACTGATACTGTAAAAGTACTGACATGGCCAATCACAACGGCTATTACCAATGGTGATACTGTTTATGTTCGTGTGAGAATTTGTAATACCACCACTGACTGTAGTACTGCTATTGGTGAGGCAACCAATGGTGAAGTTGAAGGGTATGCGATTTCTGTGTCAGACAATGTTGATTTTGGTGATGCGCCAGATACGTATTTAACCTTAGCGGGAAGCGGTGGCCCATTCCATTATGGTGATACGTCGTTATTCCTTGGTGATCAAGCCAGTGATGGTGAGCCTGATGGTATACCAACAGCAACAGCAGATGGTGATGATACCAATGCTTCCCCTGATGATGAGGATGGCGTTAATGTCATTTCACCGATTAACATTAATGCGAGTGATTATAGTCTTACCGTTGAAGCGTCAAATACTTCAGGATCAGTTGCTTACCTCGCGGTTTGGATTGATTTTGACCAAAGTGGTACCTTTGAGGCTGGCGAAGGGCAAATTCAAATCGTACCTGATGCCTCTTCAGAAGTGCAATATGTATTTAATTGGACAGGGCTAACAGGATTAACGGCGGGAGTTACCTATTCACGTATTCGTATTACTAATGATGTGTTAACAACATCGTCAATGGGTGGAATCGCCACTAATGGTGAAGTTGAAGATCATCTTATTGTCATGGGTACATTTGATTTAGGTGATGCGCCAGATACCTATGGAACCGATCGTACTAATGCCAGTGGTGAGGGTATAGGCCCAATGCATATTCCAAGTGCAACCATTTTCCTTGGTACCAATGCTACGGATGCTGAAGCTAATGGTTTTGTGGATGGTATCGATGATAATGGCCTTGCTCAAGATGATGACTTAGCGGGTGTTAATGATGAGGATGGTGTAACTATTCCGGCTGTAATGTCGGCAGAGCCAAGTAGCACAGAAACCTTAACGGTACGTGTACATACTGATGTTGATGCCACTGTTTATGCATGGCTAGACTTTGATCGTGATGGTGTGTTTGATGTGGCGACTGAAGCTGCAACGCCAGTGAGTATTACGGCAGTGAATGACGATACTGACGTTACATTAACCTTTACGACACCGAATGATGTGCTTGATGGCGGTAGTTATGTTCGTGTTCGTATTTGTTCAACCACAACGGTATGTTCAACGCCTCATGATGTAGCGAATGACGGTGAAGTTGAAGATCATCGTATCATTCTTGATGTTGCTTATGATTATGGTGATGCGCCTGAAACCTTAGGATATAACACCTTATTTACCAGTAATGGTGCGCGTCATCGTATTGGTAATACGACATTAAGCTTGGGTTCTGTTATTGGTGACGGTGATAGTGACGGCTTTGGTGACGGTGTTGATGATAATGGTGATGCAACCGATGATGATACGTTAAATATCAATGATGAAGATGGTATCTCTACGGTTGGTTTCTTATCTCAAGGTGCTACAAGCTTTACTCAAGATGTGATTTGTAATGATCATAATGGCACCGCAGATATGGGTGCAAATGTCTATGCTTGGGTTGACTTTAATGCTGATGGTGATTTTGCTGATAGTGGTGAATTTGCTCTAGCGGCTTGTACTGATGCCGATGCAGTTACTGATGGTAGTGCGTCATTAAGTTTCCCTTCAATAAATACCACTACTGTTGCAACTGAAACCTACATGCGTCTTCGTATTACATCTGAAACATTAACTGTTGATGATTACAACGGCACGGCTATTAATGGTGAAGTTGAAGATCATCAAATTCCAATTTTAAAAGGACCAATTCAACCAATAACCCCTGCGGTTGTGATAGCGCAATGTTTGAACTCTGGCAATATTGAAGGTGTTTCAGGTACACCTGTTGATATTACGGGTGTGGTTAATACTTATTACCCAGCAACGGCAAATGCATTAACGGGCACGAATAGTATTACGCTTGGTACGGCAACAGGTAATACGACAGAGACCTTAAATCCAGGTGATCGAGTGATGATCATTCAAATGCAAAATGCCTCAATTGATACCACTAATACCGATAGTTATGGTAATGGTGTTGCAGGTGGGTATGCCAGTGGTTGGACGGATTATGGTACGACTGGGCAATATGAGTTTGCGACCGTTGCTAGCTTTACCGATCCGACTTTAGTATTAAGTGAAAATTTAACGAATAACTTTACTGCTGACGGAAATAGTTCTTTCCAAGTTGTACGTATTCCAATGTATGAAGATGCACGTTTAACTGGCACGGTTACGTCTGCTGACTGGGATGGTTCTAGTGGCGGTATTGTGTCGTTATATGTCAATGGAACATTAGATCTTAATGGCAATACTATTGATGTTAATGGCAAAGGTTTCCGAGGTGGTACATTAAATACCGGAAATGGTATCGCGACTGGACTCAATTATGTGATGTCGGCAACCAATATCGATGGTGGTAAGGGTGAAGGTATTGCTGGAACCCCAGTTAGCCTTGGTGGCTTAGGTTACACTAATGGGGATTATGGTATTGGTGCGCCAGCAAATGCTGGTGGTGGTGGTAATTATAATTCTGGTGGCGGTGGTGGTGCTAACGTCGGTCCTGGTGGTCGCGGTGGTAATTATGGTAGCTCAACCAGTTTCTATCCGGGAGAACCTGGAACAGGTATTGGGCTGGCTGATCCTACTCGCTTAACCCTTGGTGGCGGTGGCGGTGCAGGTCAAGAAAATAATGGTGTCGGTCGTGATGGCGCTGATGGTGGTGGTATTATTTATATCACTGCTAATACGGTGACAGGAACAGGTACTATTAATGCCAATGGTAATACTTCACCAAACGCTGGTGGTGATGGTCCTGGTGGTGGTGGTGCGGGTGGCTCTGTATTGGTATACAACACCGATGGTGCATCTCTATCAACACTAACCGTTAATGCTGTCGGTGGTAATGGCGCCAGCTCATCTGGTGGTCATGGACGCTCCGCTGGTGGTGGTGGTGGTGCTGCTATCTTTAATAGCTCTGGTGCTACTGCTAATGTCAGCGCAGGTACTGCAACATGTTCTGGGCAGCTATTATGTGGCGATGACGGTGGTGATGGTCAAGTGATCAATACTGCGACATTACCAACAGCGCCTGCCGTGTGTAGCTTTGAACTGTCTGGTTTTGTCTTTGATGACAGCAGTACCGCCCCAACTTTAAATGGCATTAAAGATGTAGCAGAAGCGGGTCTTGGTATTGCTGTTCCGGTGATTGCTTATAACACCACAACCAGTGAGTGTTTTGTTGCCACAGCGGATGCAATAACGGGTGCTTACTCAATGACTATTCCTGGTGGAAACTATGAAGTTTATGAAGCAGCACTTGAAACTGATTTAGTTAATCCAATCTGTCCACCAACCATTGGAACGCTAGATCCAAATGCTGGTGGTTATGCTGGTGCGACAATTGGTGATCCAATCAATGTCCATTCTAGCTCACCTAACATTCAATCAGTTGCGTTAACAACGGATGTGAGTGATGTTAACTTTGCTGATTTCACGATTGTGACGTTCCCAACTTGTAGTAGTGATGGTTATTTGTTGCGTAATAGCCCAACCGATATTACTAGTATTAATTTGGCTATGGGTACAGTAACACCGTTATATGATGATGTTCTGCCAACAGGCACTGGTGTCTTTGGTGGTACGGGGTATAACTTTATTACCAATACACTCATCGGCGATAACATTAAAAATAAAGACACTGTTTTAATGGTTGATGGTGCAGGATCTGCCTTCGTGTTACCAATTATAGGAAGTACGATGGCAATCAATAACTATAACAGTGGTGATATCGATGATAACGGTGTTCTATTGCTGATGCATAATAGCGGCACCAGTATGTATCGCATTGATGTTAATCCAAATAGCAGTACTTACTTACAGCAAATTGGTGAAATTACAGTTTCTGCTCCAGTGATGGCTGATATGGCGATTAATCCTATCGACAATATGCTTTATACCTTAACGCCTACGGGAAATTTAGTGAAGTTTGATCCTGTAACAGGGGCGCGAACTAATTTGGGTTACGTTGGTATTAATGGCGAAACTGGCACTGGATGGGGTGCGGTATACTTTGATGATCAAGGCTTCTTCTACGCAGCTCAAAATCCAAATCCTGGCCGTATTGTTCGAATTGATATTTCAGACCCAAGTCTTCCATCTGGTGGTTATAGTGCAGTCAACTTCACTCAGATAAATGCTGCAACCAGCCAAAATGATGGTGCGCGTTGTCGTTTCGCTCCACTGCCGTTAGATTTTGGTGATGCGCCTGAAACTACTGGTTACCCTACAACGTTGGTTAATGATGGTCCTCGTCATTTAACTGAAGAAACAGGGTTATATATTGGTTCGGTAGCGGCAGATAATGAAAATGATGGTCAGCCAGATGCTGATTATGCAGGTGATGATAATAACGGTACAGCTCCTGATGATGAAGATGTATTAAGTGCATTAATTACTGCCGATGTATCAAGTCCTACTGTGACGCAAACCGTTCCTGTGGTAAATACAACAGGCAGTGATGCGTATTTATCTGGTTGGATTGACTTTGATAATAGTGGTTCATTTGATGATGATGAAAGTGCATGGGTTATCGTGCCAAATGGTGCCACATCAGCAACATTGACATGGAATAATGTGGGTACTTCTGGGGCAAATATCAGTAACAGTGTGGTGGGTTATCGTTTACGTATTAGTTCTGATTTTAATACAACAACAAATACGCCACTAGATGCTGATGGTAATGTCTTCCCAGATCCTATTGGGCCAGCACCTGATGGTGAGATCGAAGATTATCGAGTATTAGTGTCAAGCCTTAATGGTGATAATACTTGTGACATTATTGTTGAAACAAAAGGCGATAATACCAGTGGTTATGATTTTGCGGAATTTGATCCAACCACCAATCCTGCCCAATTAAATAATATTGTGAGTCCTATTGTTATTAATGGTTATCCAAATGCTGAAAATATTAATGCTATTGGTTTTAATCGCCTAAGTGGTTTGTTTTACGGTACTTTTATTGATGGAAGCTCTACTAATGACGATGTGATTTTATTTGTAACGGATCGTGATGGTACTGAATTTGTTTCTCTTGGTACGATACGATCTGATGGCGTACAGAGTATTATTCATTCGATACATGGAACCTCTAATTTTGCTAATAATCAAATATTATCTCGATTAGGCGGTAGTTCAAATATTAGTTATCCTGTTCGAGGTGATGTGTCACCTGATGGGCAGTATCTCTACATTATGAATGGGAATTGGGATTCTCTCGTTCGTATTGACTTAAATACTCAGACGTTTACGACGATCACATTGTCTTCAACACCAGCTATGGGTGGCGATTTCTCCTTCAGCTCGAATGACGGTATGTTATATGGTGTTGATCTACCAGGTGGTAACTATATTCAAATCAATCCAACTACAGGAGCGGTGACAATAAATCCTCTGAACTTCAACGGGTTACTTCCTGTGACGAATACCGGTAGTGCTGGGGCGGGGGGAACCATTATGGATGATGGTATTATGCTTTATGCCTTTGCTAATGGTGGTGATCACGATACCGATGGTGATAATGCTCACGATCTGATTGATAAGACGGCAGTTTATCAATTGAATGTGATTACTGGTGAGTTGATGTTTGTAACTGAAGGTATTGATGTCTCGGTTCAAGGTAATGATGCTGCTGGTTGTTACTACGCACGAGACTATGGTGATGCACCTATTTCTTACGGTGATGCTTTCCATAATTACTCTGATACAGGCAATGATGGTGATGCTGCGCTTGATGGTGACCAAGACCTCACGTTGGGTGTTAATTGGGACAGTGAGTTTGTTAGCCAGTTCTCCCTTGATGCAACAGGCGATGATCTTCAAGCTTCTGATGATGAAGATGGCGTAACTCTTCCTGCTAGTATTACGGTTGCAACATCTACTCCAGTGACCGTATCTGTGCCACAAGCTGCGGGTTTCTTAAATGTATTTATTGATCTCAATGGCGATGGTGATTTTGCTGATGTTGGCGAGATGATTATTGAAGACCAATTGATTACAGCAGCCACAACGAATCTTGATTTCAATTTAGATGCAGGGCTTACCGCAGGTTATAACGGCGATACATTTGTTCGTTTCCGTTTATGTAGTACGGCAGCAACGTGTAATTCTCCAATAGGTGAAGCCGCTGATGGAGAGGTAGAAGATTATCAATTTGAGTTAATTAATCAGATTGTGCTCAGTGGTTTTGTGTTTGAAGATAATGGTATCTCGGGCGCAACTGCGGCTCATGATGGTATTTTTGATGGTGGCGAAGTTGGCATTGGTAATACAGTTGTGCGTGCTATTTATAACGGCACAGGTGCTGGTGGATTTACAACTGGTGATGTTGTTGCAACAACGGTGACATCGGGTGATGGTGGTTATTTATTAGTCGTACCAGTATCACTTGCTAATGAAAATCTTGTACTTGAGGTGGTTAAACAAGCTGATTGGATTGATATTAGTGAAGCTGACGTGTCAGCGCTTACTCAAGTCACCAATACCAGTGTTATTGATAGTCAGATGTTAATTAATGCTGCTGCGGGTGATTACTTAACGGGCTTAAACTTCGGTAAAGTGAAAGAACCGCGTATGGAGCCTGATAACTTTACTGAAACTGAGCCGGGTAAAGGAGTGCTCTTTAGTCATAAATTTACAGCTGAAACCGCAGGTAGTGTTAACTTTACCATTATGAATATCTCTACGGAGCCCGCAAATGACGGTTGGAGCGCAATACTGTATCAAGATAATGACTGTAATGGTTCAATTGATGGGGCTGATAGCCAGATAGCTAACCCTGTCGCTGTAAGTGGTGATAGTAGTGTTTGTTTAATCAGTAAAGTATTTGTTCCTGCTGATGCACCATTAAATGCACTTTATCATTATGATATTCAAGCAGATATGACGTTTGAGGATAGTGTTGCAACAGGTCATGGTGTTACTCGACAAGTGATAGATACCGATACTGTTCGTGCTACTTTCGCTGGTGCTGGTGAGTTGAAGCTTAATAAAACAGTGGAAAATCTGACTCAAGCGACTGGTGTAAGTACCAGTAATGACGGTAAACCGGGGGATATTTTAGAATATTCTATTGAGTTTACCAATGTGGGGAGTGGGCCAATAACAGAAGTCACAATATTTGATACTACACCTGCTTATACTGACTTAACGTTAGCGATTGATTGTACATCTGGTGTTCTACCTGCTGGTTTAACATGTAATGTATTAACACCAAATGGTGCAAATATTGCGGGTTATGAAGGTGAAGTACGCTGGGAAATGACCGGAGCCTTAAATCCTAGTGAAACTGGAACTGTTATTTATCAAGTTACTATCAAATAGTGGAAACAGTACTAATGTTAGCTAATTGCTAGCATTAGTCATTACTTCCATTCAATAGTAAATGGCTTATATAAGAATGCTGTGGTGATTAATCTCACCACATTCATTCCTTAAGTAACTAATACTCGTTAGCCTGATAGAAAAATGTTAATTAATGCAGTTGGGAGTTTGAATATTTTATTATCGGCATTTTGATTTTATCGTAGTTCTCAGAATATTTAAAAGTATGACAGCTCTTGTTAATATTAAAGTACGGCTCTAATTTGATATTCGTGTACTACAGTCTTGTTATGCAATAAATATTCTAAAAATAAAAACCATTTTGAAATAAGCATAATATATTGCTTGTTTTAAAATGGTTTTTTTTTGGCATGGATGATGCTTGGTTATTAGATGAGATGAATATAACAGTTTATTTTTTTGGTTATAGGCATGAATTACATAGGAAGTAGACATGGTAAATCGGTATTTATAGTTATTTTTTAATAGCATACATGAAGTAAGGATATAGCATGCTTTATAAAAACGTAAAAAAAACAACGCTAAATAGATTGTTGATTAGTGTTCTATTTATAACTTCAGTATTGTTTATTTATAAAAATATTTTTCATGAAAATGAAATAGAAAGAATTGTTTTAGTTGATGTTAACATTCAAAATAAGAAATATTTTACTTTATCTAGTATAAAACATTTCGAAATAGATAGTCTTAAATTGATTAATGACAAATTAAAAGATAATAAATATGATGTGATTGATCTTGTTTCTCATGGCGAAAATGGTCAAATTATATTAGATAAAGAGATACTAACACTTGATAATATAGATAATCATAAGAAACAATTAAATTTTATTGGTGAGAAGTTATCTGCTTCTGGTCATATTAATATCTTGGGTTGTGATGTTGCAAAAAATGAGGATGGTAAAGCCTTAATTGATAAAATTGCAGAATATACAGGGGCATCTGTTGCCGCTTCAATTAATCCGACAGGAAATAAAATTAAAGGAGGTGATTGGGATTTAGAATATATTACACATCAAAAATCCAAACATTTATCCTCTCTTCCGACTATTTATGAAAATTACTCTGGCATTCTTTATGATCCGGCAACTTATGATCCATTAACGGTCGATACCGATCTTGATGGTGTTATGGATGCTGTTGATATTGATGATGATAATGATGGAATTTTAGATGTTGATGAAGGATATGTTTGTTCGAATACACCAGTGTTTGAGTCAGCATGGGATATCAAAGTTTATCAAGGTGGTAGTGGTCCAAGTTGTGGTGACCAACTTGGTATCGCATCAGTAACTGAGATTGCATCGGGTACAATGGATGAGTTCCCTGGGGAACTAAGAGTTGATTGGTATAATGGCGGTTCATCTACATTATTAGCAACATTAAATAACAATGGCGGTAATGTAACAGGTTCTAATCCAACAGGAACACATTGGATTGTTCGTCATGAACATACTTTTAATGCTGGTGAAACAGGGGTTTATGATCTTCTACCATCAGGGACGACTCACGATAGTAAAATGGGAATAAAAGTAGCTGCTGATGGTACTGAGACACTTTTATTTTGTACCGCTGCATGGACGCAACCTTCTCCAGGGGTAACGAATATTCAATTCGATGAGGGGGATAAATTACGTTTATATATTAATGAATATGCCGGAGGGAATCAGGGCTTAACCATTAATCTTGGTGGTGCTTCTGGGCAAACGTATTGTACACCAACATCGATGATTGATTCCGATAATGATGGCATACCTAATCATTTAGACTTAGATTCTGATGGTGATGGGATTCCAGATAATATCGAAGCGCAGACAACCACGAGTTATATCTCTCTTAACAATGATAACCCTGCAAATTACACGGCAAATAATGGTTTAAATACAGCTTATACTCCAACAAGTGGATTAACACCCGTCAATACAGATACTACTGACAATCCAGATTATTTAGACTTGGATTCTGATAACCAAGGCGGCGATGATACAACAGAAGCTGGCCTTATTTTATCGGGTACAGTAGGTACTAATGGTTTAGATAATAACTATGATAATGGGGATAACTTTGCTGATGTAAACGGTAGTTTTGATAATACTCAGAATGATAATTTTCCCGATAATGATGCTGATGTGAATTCAGGAGGGAATATTGATTGGCGAGATGCAGTTGCGAGTTGTGATACCTCCGAATTAATTGGTGCAGCAATAAAAACAAACATTCAATATGAAATAATTAATGGATCACCATTACAAATTCATCACATTGCCGCAGGGGGGAATGGTGTATTTAAGGATGGTCAGCAACAATCATTCCAACAGACATCTTATAGCTGTGGTGGTACTTTTCCTTACATGCATCTTAATGATGGTAGTGTCGGCGAATATTGTAATTATAAAGAATTTTTAATGAGTACTGTCAGTGGTGTTGGAACTGAAGCTGATCCTTTTTCAGTATGGTCATCACGATATTGGGATAGAAATAATAATAATATTTTTGATAATAATGATATTAAAATTGTGACCGAAATAACTTATATAAATGGTAATGAATTTTTTGATCAACATTATTGTTTAGAATCAGCAGAGGGTTCGAATAGTTCTAATATTGGACTAGCACAAGGGTTCGATACGTATTTAAACGGTGGTGATGCAGGCGCTGCATTTGCTATTCCATATAATTCAGCAAATTATCAACCAGATACAGGACCATATTCATTAGTCGGTGTAACTAAAAATTATACTGCGACTGATCAATTTATGGGATATATGGAATTAGATAAGTCTTGGGATCGTTATTTCTCAGGCCATTATTCTACCATGCTTGGATCTAATTTAAGTGCGGCGCCATTTTTACTTGATAACACTTTAAATACTAATCCTGGCACTGATAATGGTATTGGGGTGCAGTGGGGATTAGGTGTTGTAAATGATGCATCTATGCACTCAGTGCGTTTGTTGTTTAGTACATTAGGTGGCGCGATATTTCAAGCGAATGAGTATGATTTAGGTGATGCGCCAGATACATCTACTGGAACCACTACAGGTGATTATCAAACATTATATGATGATGGTGGTGCAGGTCATGCTTTTAATGATACTGATACGGATAATCAAAATGATATTGTATTAGGTACGTTATGGGATAGTGATGACGGGACATTACAAAATATCGCGGCAAATGCAGATGATATATTAGACAGTGATGATGAAGATGGTGTCAGTTGGGTTAATAGCTTTGTTCGTGGTGGTAATAGTGATCTTTCAATAACAATAACAAAAGATCCTGAATCAACGTTAACCGGCTTGCGATTATATGCATGGGCTGATTGGAATCAAGACGGTGATTGGCTTGATAGTGATGAACAGGTTATTTCAGATATAGCAGCGACGAGTTCTACTCAAAGTTATACGATAGCTGTGCCGATAAATGCAATACTTGGTAATACTTATTTACGTGTTCGAGTTTGTTCTGATGTTGATTGTAATTCATCTATAGGGCTTGCAGATGATGGTGAGGTAGAGGATTATCTTATTACCGTTGTTGCACAACAAATCTCAGGCTTTGTATTTAATGATGATGGCAATGGTGGTGGTACGGCAACCAATGGTATTAAAGATGGAACCGAAACGGGATTAGGTATTGGAGTCCCGATCGTTGCCTACAACCCCTCGACAGGCCTATGTTATGCAACGGCGGCAGATGCAACAACGGGAGCATATACTCTGACTGTTGGGGCTACGGGAACCTATAAAGTTTATGAAGCTATTAATGAAACCAATATTGCGTCTCCAACTTGTCCTCCAACAGCGCCTATATTAGATATCAATACAGGTAGTTATGCTGGCGGTACTATAGGGGATCCTGCCACATATCAATCGAGCAGTGCCAATATTAAGACGGTTACAGCAATAGGTGGCGCTTTAACTGATATAAACTTTGCCGATTTTGTTATTAACTCCTTTGATATTTGTTCTACCCCTGCTTATTTGACCCAAGGCAATGGTTCTGGTTCGACTATTCTAAATGCTATTAATTTAGCAACAGGAGAAGTGACTGCCCTTGTTTCCCCTGTGAATGCAGGTAGTGCTGTGGGTTATTCTATGGTGACAAATACATTGGCCGGAATACAGGGAACAAACACGCTTAACTTATTTGACAGTGCTTATAATACTTATTCATTACCCCTCTCTAATTCAACCATGCCAAGTGCCGCTAATAATGGTGACATTGATGATAACGGTATTTTATATGCGCATAAGGGCGGCAATTTCTATTTATTTGATACCAATCCAAACAGTGAAACTTATTTAACGCAAGTTGGAATCTTACCGACGACGAGTTTAAATTATGCTGATATTGCGTTTAATCCGGTTGATGGTTTTATTTACTCTGTGCCGAGTGATGGCTCTCGAACGTTATATCAATTTGACCCAACGACAGGTGCTCGTACTTCATTGGGCGTATTACCTGGAATCGCTAATGGACCATATGGTGCGATGTATTTTGATGACCAAGGGTATTTTTATATTTCAGAAAATCCATCCCCAGGTCGAATCTATCGTGTTGATGTATTGAATGGATCAAAGCCTGCGGGCGGCTATACTGCGACACTGTTCTCTCAAACCAATGCCTCTGCATCAGGTAATGATGGCGCTCGTTGTCGTTATGCACCAGTACCTCTAGATTGGGCAGATGCCCCAACTGTTAATGGCTATGCGACAGAATTAGTTGATAGCGGTCCTCGTCATATGACTGAAACTTCAACGCCTTATTTAGGGGTAAATAATCCTGATAATGAAAATGATGGCCAGCCAACAATGGCAGCTGATGGTGATGATACTAATGGGATAACACCCGATGATGAAGATGGATTTATTCAACCGAATATCCCCTCTATTTTAGTCGGCGGGGATAGTTTGTCTTTGACGGTTCCTGTGGTTACATCAGGTAGTGATAACCTTTATGGCTGGATTGATTTTGACGTAAACGGTGTCTTTGATGCAGATGAAACTGCAACGGTTGCTGTGGCTGCTTCGGGTAACAGTACGCTTAACTTTACCGTGCCAGCTGATGTTGAAATTATGGATACCTATGTTCGTTTACGTATTTGTTCAAGTACGGAAACGTGTGATAGTCCAACTGGAAGTTCAGGTGATGGTGAAGTTGAAGATCATTTAATTTCATTAAAGCCACCGGGGGATTTGGCATTAATGTTAGCGATGGATCCTAGTGTGAATGTAACCTTAGGTATTCCCTTTAACGTTGTTGTTGGTGTTGAGAACATGGGCACAACGGTAGCACTTAATACTAAAGTAACGCTTCCTATTCCGGCTGGATACAGCTTTGTTAATGCGTATGCAGGTGATGGTACCACCGAAATATCTACTTATGATCCAATCACGGGAGTATTAGATTTAGGCGCAATTGGTCTTGGTTTTAATGATTATGCGGTGATCCGTTTAGCGCCGCAGTCTCTTACTGCACCCGCGATAAATGCTGAAATCACAGAGACCAGTATTAATGATAGCGATTCAACCCCTAATAACGGGTTTGGTAATGGTGAAGATGATACAGATATCGTCACGCCAGTGATTTCTAATATTGTTCAACCGGGAACCTGTGATGCACCGCGTGCTTTTGCGGCCGGTAATGCGTATCTAGATACTAATGGGGAATATGTTGTTACCCCGAATACCACCAATCAATATGGCTTCTTATGGAGCTATGGTTTTATTGATTTAAACCAACCATTTTACATTGAACTGGCGGTTTATTTAGGGGATCGCAGTGCTAATGTTGTGCCTCCTTTTAATATTGAAGCGGGCGGTGACGGTATGACTTTTGTACTCTCAAATGATCCGCGGGGGTTAAACGCACAGGGCGGCCTTGGCGGGTATTTAGGGGTCGATGGCATTGGAAATGCGAATATCTTTGGCTCAACACAAACGCGAATAGCCCCCTCAATGGTGGTTGAATTTGATACTTTTGATAACACTTATATTGCCGCCACAGATGATGCAGTTGGCGGTCAACATATCGATCATACCGCCGTCTATTTAAATGGTGATGTTTATACCCCTTCCGCTGGAAATACCTTGATTGCGGCAACATCCGTTGCGGGTGGTGAATTAGAAGATGGACGTTATCACATAACCCAGTTTGAGTGGGATCCAAGCACCAATACCCTAATGTATTACATGGATGGTGTACTTGTGGGTTCATTTACTCGTGATTTGGTGACAGCGCTAGGCGGTAATTTAGTACGCTTTGGTTTTACCGGTAGTACGGGTGATGCGTACAACTTACAAAAAGGGTGTTTTACAGCAGCTCCGAATGTATTAGGCACCGATTTAGGGGATGCGCCAGATACCACTGTGGGTACGGGTACCAATAATTACACCACCACCTATGAAAACGATGGGGCAATGCACGTTCAGGCTGACAGTGATGATAATGGCTTTATTGATTTACGCATGGGTAATTTGTGGGATACAGATTTAGGTGATCTTCAAAATATTGGTGCGATTGCTGATGACGATAATAATTTTGATGATGAAGATGGTGTCTCACTTGTTTTATCAGCAACGAAAGGTGAAAACCTTGATATTACCGTGAATGTTATAGAGGACGCTGCGCGCATCAGTACCGGACAACGGGTCTATGCATGGCTTGATTTTAATCTTGATGGGGATTGGGATGATGCGGGTGAGCAAATTATTGCCGATGTCAGTGCTGCGATAGGGAATAATAACTACAGTGTACCGATCCCCGCGAGTGCCGTCGTTGGTTACAGTTATTTACGGGTTCGCTTATGCAGTGATGTCGGTTGTGATAGCCCCGTAGGCTTAGCGAATGACGGTGAAGTCGAAGATTATCGGGTGTTGATATCAGATCTGGTGGGAAATAATCAATGTGATTTAATTTTACAGACAATTAAGCCGGTGAGTAGTAGTGATTATGCCTATACGTCATTGGATGCAACGCCTGATCCTATTATTTTTTCTAATATTGTAGATCCCATTTCGATTACGAATCAAAACAATATTAATAATATAAATGCTATTGGTTTTAATCGAGTTAATGGCTTGATTTACGGCACCTTTACCGATATGACCTCAGCCAATCGTAATCATCACTTGTTTGTGACCGATAAAACGGGTACTAGCTTTATTGATTTGGGTGAAATGCGAGCAGAAAATGCTGCGTCAGTGAGCCGTCTTAGTGATGGTGAAACCTTTTCATTTAATGCTGGTGATGCATTACGAAATATTGGTTATTCATCGACAACCTTTAATTTTACCGCTTCAACCGCTGGTGATGTTACGACGGATGGTAATTATCTTATCGCTTGGCGAACGGGATGGAATTCCATGTTTAAGATTGATCTTAATAGCCAAACATTTACCGTTATTCCATTAGATATTAGTGCCATGAATGACTCCTTTACTGGTGTTGTTATTGATGTAGGTGCAGATTTGGCCATAAGTAGTCAAAATGGACAAGCCTATCTTGTTGATTTACGAGGTGAGAAGTTATATCAGGTTGATCTTAATACCGGCAGTATTATCAGTCAGGATTTGATTTATCTTAGTGGTAAACCGACTGTGGATTCGAATGGGAAATTACAAGCGGGGGCATTGATTATGGATAACTCTATTAATTTGTATGCCATGACTAATGGCGGAAATCATGACTCAAATCAAGATGGGATTATTGACTTAAATGAGCGTGCTGTAGTCTATCGCATCAATGTAATAACCGCTGAAATAGAGTTTGTTGTAGCGTCAAATAATAGTAGTTTGCAAGGTAATGATGGTGCTGGTTGTTATGATTCGACCGATTATGGTGATGCAGCTGCAACATATGGCCAAGCTAGCCATGCTTATTTAGATGCGACATTAGATGGTGTGGCTGATTTAGCGCTTGGCTCTCGTTGGGATCCTGAATTTACACAGTGGATCAGTGCCGATGCAACGGGGGATGATACCCATGGGCAGGATGATGAGGATCTGAATATTCCCGCTCAAATTATTGTAGAAACCAGCACCACATTACCGATTCAAGTAGTGGGTAATGGGTTTGTGAGTATTTGGGTTGATTTAAATAATGATGGTGATTTTGCTGATAGCAATGAATTATTAATTAATGATCAAGCTGTTACAGCAGGAAATAATAATATAGCAATAACGTTAGATGCCGCTAGTGCAGAAGGGTTTAATGGTAATACTGTAATGCGAGTACGTTTATGTTCAGCCGCTAACAGTTGTAATACGTTTGATGGTGCAGCCGTTGATGGTGAAGTCGAAGATCATTTATTTGAATTGCTCAATCGGATTGTTTTAAATGGCGTGGTGTTTGAAGATAATGGTGGCGCAATAGCAGCACATGATGGTATTCAAGACGGCACTGAAATAGGTTTAGGTAACTTTACTGTTACCGTAACGTTTAATGATGCTGGTGTTACGGGAGTGACGACGGGTGATGTGATAGCCACGGACATTACATCGGGTGATGGTAGCTATAAATTTATTCTGGGTGTGGATTTCTCAGGTAAAAACTTACTACTAGATGTGATTAAACAAGCAGATTGGATTGATATCAGTGAAGCTAATGTCACTGCGATCCCACAAGTGACCAGTACCAGTGTGATTGATAGTCAGATGGCTGTTAACGCCAGTGCGGGGGATGATATCAGTGGTCTTGATTTTGGTAAGGTACGTGAGCCAAGAATGGAGCCTGATAATTTCAGTGAAGTTGAACCTGGAAAGGCAGTATTATTCCCACATAAGTTTACTGCTGCAACCTCGGGAAGTGTGAACTTTTCCATTATAAATCCAGAGGTTGCTCCAGCAAATGACGGTTGGAGTACCATTCTTTATTTAGATAATAATTGTAATGGAATAATAGATGGTGTGGATGCTCAAGTTATTAATCCGACAGTAGTAAATGGTAATACAGCAGTATGTTTACTCAGTAAAGTGTTTGTGCCAGCGAATGCTTCGCTCAATGCTCAATATCATTATGATATAGCAGCAGATATGATCTTTAGTGATAGTGCGGGAACAGGACACGGTATTGCTCGTCAAGTGTTAGATAAAGACACCATCAGAGCGACGTTCCGTGGTGCCGGCGAGTTAAAGCTGGAGAAAACGGTACGAAATATTACTCAAGGAACGGCTGTTGGAGTGAGTAATAATGGCCGTCCTGGGGATATATTGGAATACGTTATAACCTTTACTAACGTTGGAGATGGTGATCTAACTGAATTAAGTATTTTTGATAGTACGCCAAGTTATACGGGGCTCTCTCAAGCAATAGATTGTACCTCGGGTAATGTGCCAACGTCACTCACTTGTATACCTGTTACTACTAATGGGGCAAATATTGTAGATTATGAAGGGGAGGTGCGCTGGAATATGACGGGCGCTTTAGCTCCAGGAGATCAAGGAACAGCTGTTTATTTAATAAAAATAAAATAATATCATCATTGGCTAATATTTTAGGAAAGAACCATACGATAAAATATCGACATGGTTCTTTTTTACATTGATAAATGTAGTATGTGTTAAATATAAAACAGTTGTTGTTTAATTAAGAAATTAGCCAATAAAATTATCAAACAAATTGATGTTTAATAATCGTTTTTACGTAAGAAATTGATGTTGGATTTATTTTAAGTTAAGTTGTTATTTTTATAATACACGCTATGTAAAATGTTCTACTTTTAAAAACATTATCTTATGGTTCGATAGTTATAACTTTATATTTTTAATTTTGTTTTTGACTTTTTATTTCGCATTTAAATAATGATTCGCAAAATTATAATTAATTTTCTATTTTGCTTTTTAAATAAATACACATCATTAACTTGTTGTTTTTTAATCGCATAAAAAAATATTTTATTGGCATGCTTATCGCATTATATATGTTTCATGGATCATAAAGGATGAGGTGTAATATGAAAAATTTATTATTGATAGTGATTGGCTGTTTGATGATGTCTTTTTCTGTTTATGCGGAAGATGATAACTTACTAGTAAGTAAAATGGATGCATATATAGTTGAAGTAAATAATAAAGGAGAGGAAAAATTAGTAAAAGCAGAGAAAGCCGTACCAAAAGATAAAATCGAATATAAGTTAACTTACACAAATAATAGCGAAAAGCCTTTGAATGGCTTAATTATTACAGGACCTATTCCTGAAAATACTTTTTATATTGCCAATACAAGTAACACAAAAATTAAATCGAATTTTTTAGTTAGTATTGATGGAGGTAAAACATTTGAAGAAGAGCCAGTGAAACGCGAAATAATGAAAGATGGAAAAAAAGTTGAGATTATTATTCCACCTGAAAAATATACCGCAGTTCGTTGGATACCATTAACACCTATTAATGCTAAGGAAAAACAAGTTTTTGCTTATCGCATCGAAGTTAAATAAACGTTAAGTAAATGTACCGCCCTGCGTTTTTGCAAGGGTATTTATACACATCGTAATTAAATTAATGACCTTAAAAGGTAACCACTTTATGAATACGCATTTAAAACCTATAAGTGTATGGGTTGCGGCGGGACTCATAACGGTAGGTGCAGGTTTACTATCTAGTCAAGCCCTTGCAGCTACTGCCGCCGGAACTGATATTAAAAACTTAGCAACAGTAACCTATGAAGATGAATCTGGAAATAGTTACACCGCGACATCTAATGAAGCGGTTGTAACTGTAGCTCAGATTTATAGTGCAACGATTGAGCAGGATCTCAATACTACTGGCTCTCCTGGTCAAACTGTATATTTACCTCATGTATTAACCAATACTGGTAATGGTGCTGATACTTATACATTGACATTTGCGCAGAATCTTCCAGGAACTGATGGACGAGGAACGGATACGATTGATGCTGCCACATTGAAGCTTTTCAATGATGCAAATAATAATGGTCAACCAGATGCGGGTGAAACCGAATTTACTTCTGGTGATACTGTTACTCTAAATGCTGGTGAGCAAATGAACTTAATGCTTGCAGCAGCAGTGCCTACAACAGCCGTTCCTGGTGATACACTTGGTGTGACATTAGAAGCAGAAGCTCATGATGGTACTGCTTCTCCTGTTAATGGCTCTGTCACTGATATTGGTGATAACAATGATGCCTTACCTGATACTAACGCATCATTAATTACAGTGACTAACGATGCTGTGGTTAATATTACCAAATCAGCGACGCACTTAGAGAATGTTGGTACGGAAACCGCTTTAGGTATTGATTTAGACGGGGATGGCGGTACTAACCGAGAATTGAGTTTAATTCGCTACACAGTGACTGTTTCAAATACGGGTAATACAGATGCTAAAGATGTGGTTATCTTTGATGGTATTCCTGAAGGAACAGTATATGTCGCGAGTAGTACTGGTGGGCTATATGATGCATCAAGCAGTGGTTTGTTAACTGTTAATGGTGATACACCCATTGATTTTGCAGCTAATTTAGTTGATGAATCTACACATGGTGTTGATTTAGACCAAGATGGCACTAATGATACCGCTGAAAATCAAATTGATGGTGGCTTAGATCTTAATAGTAACGGTAATACAACCGATACTGCAGTACCTGGTGTATATGCTGTTGATGATCAATTAGCGTCAAATACAACGATCTCCATGACTTTTTATGTAGCATATTCTCCTGAGACAATGATGGGCGATACCGAAATAGGTAACGTTGCTTATTCATGTTCAGATCTTAATGGTGATGGTGATTACGATGATGCTGGTGAATGTAATGATCCAGATCCTACAACTGCAGGTCCCGATCCATCAAATCCAACCACAACCACTACAACGACGACTACTGGTGTAGGTATTACTGATACTGGTACTGAAACAGGAACATCAGGTGGTGGTGACTCTGATGGTACTGATGATAATATTCAGACAGTAGATTCAGCTGCTGCTGGTAGTGAAGTATTCTTCTATAACAAGATCATTAATAGCGGTAATACTACCGATAGCTTTGATCTTTCGACTGCAAATGTTAGCTTTCCAACAGGAACAACATTTGAATATTGGAATGCGGATGGTTCAGCACAACTTGTTGATACTAATGGTAATGTAACACCTGATAGTGGTCCTATTGATCCTTCTACATGTATCGATGCAGCTGTAACTATTGATGGTATTACTGTCAATTGTAATGAGACATTGTTCCGTGTCGTTGCCAATCTGCCATCAGATGCTGCTGATTCTCCAACACCATTTGAAGCAACAACAACGGCAACTTCTTTCAATGATGCAACTAAGACTGATAGTAAAACTGAGCGGTTAGATAATATTACAGGCCCTACTGTTGATATTGCTAATACACCAATTACTACTATTGATCCTGCTGTAGATGTCGATCCTGTGCTTCTTGCGGGTGGCGTTCTTACTAGCGCAGATGTAGCAACTGTCTTTAATGATGAGCCTTTAGGTTCAACAGTTATAGCACCTATTTATATTGCTAATGAAGGCGGTAGTTCAGATTCATTCCTATTAAGTGCAGAAGGTAGTTATAACGGCGCAAGTTGGGAAACAGCATTACCAACGGGCTGGACTGTAGTATTCAAGCATAATGGTATTGATACTGATGCAGATGGTACGGTAGATATTGCTGCAACAGGCAATGTTATTACATCGACACCAACTATTCCAGCAGGTGCTGTATTATGGGTCAATGCTGAAATTACTATTCCATCAGATCCAACTCAAGCTTTAGCTGATAGTGATCAAACGGCAGCGATTGATGCTAATAGTGATGGTGATATGGATTATATCATTTCACTTGTTGCTACATCAGACGCATCTAATGCATCTAACCGTAAGGTTGAAGCATTTGATGTCGCAACTGATGCAAGTATTGATATTACGCCAGCATCATTAAGCAACCAAATCGAACCAGGTGGTAGTGTTACTTACGACCACACGTTAGGTAACAATGGTAATACAACTGAAACCGTTGATTTAAGTTCAGGCAATAATATGACTGGATTTAATAATACAATTACTGTTGATACTGATGGTGATGGTACGCCTGATACTGAAGTTGGTAACTTATGTGATGATCCTGTAACGACACCAATTATTGTGCAGCAAGCGGATGGTTCTACTGTAAGTGTAGAAGTTACGTGTGATGCAACAGATGGCTCAGATACAGTTCCAACACTAACGTTAGAACCTGGTGAAACCATTCCAATGGAAGTCACTGTATTTGCACCAACAGATGCAACATCTGGTACAAATAACCTAACAACAATTACTGCTGTATCAACAACAGATCCAACAGTCACTGCTCAAGGTCAAGATAATTCAGAAGTTGTTAAAGGTCAGGTCCGTCTTTATAAGTATGCTGATTTAGATACTGATTGTGATGGTGTTGCTGATACTGATAAGACCTTCTTAAAAGAGCAAACGACAAATGTTGAACCTGGACAGTGTGTTGTTTGGAAACTGATTGCTGTTAATGAAGGTACATCTAATGCGCTAAATACAGTTATTACAGACCAATTAACTGAGTACTCTCAATTTCATGCGGGTGGTAGCTTAGTAAGTTGTCGTAATACGACCGATTCAGGCACTGTTGTAGCACTTGCTGATGCAACATATCCTTTAGAGACTGATGATTTAGGTCCTTTATGTAACCCTAATGGTACTACTGGTGCTGACGTTACTGGTGCGGTAAGCGGTGACACTGTTACCTTTACTGTAGGAACACTTGTTCCTGGTGACAAAGCGGTTGGTAACTTTGTAGTGAAAATTGATTAAGAGTAAATAGAACTTAGCCCTCCCTACCTTGTAGGGGGGCTTATTGAGCTTATTTTAAATATATTTGAAAATAATTAAATCAAGTAAGTTCAATAAGCCTATATCCATATCTTTGAATTACTAGCCTTTGGAGAGTGCTTATGGCCCTCTTAGATGTAATAACTAAAATGAAGTACCTCATTGTTTTTATATTATTAAGTGTGAGTTCAACAGTTTTTGGGTTAACTAATGCTGGTACAAAAATAATGAATCAGGCCATCATGACTTATTTTGACTCAACGACGGGTGAGAATATTCGAGTACTTTCGAATATATCCCATATTAAAGTTGAAAAAGTATATGATGTTTCATTATCACCTGATACATCGGGAGATAATAAGACAGAAAAAAATGTTTCACCTGGTTCTATTGTTAGTATTCCTCACACAGTAACTAATACTGGTAATATTAAAGATAGCTATATTATTAATGTTAATAATCTAACTGATGATAATGGGGATCTTACATCACCGAATGCAGACAATATAAAGATATATTTTGATACTAATGGTAATGGTATTCATGATCCAGGCGAACCTGAGCTTAATAAAAATAGCGATGGCAAATATATTATTGATCAACTAAAACCAGGTGAATTTATTAATCTTGTTTATACGGTTGAGATTCCAGCAACAGATAAAAACAATGACTTCTATGATCTTGCTGCTGTTGTTACATCAGTCAATGATCTTTCAGTTGAAAAAACAAGCACGACTAAAATTATCGTGATTGATGGACCTATCGTTAATTTAAACATTGAAAATTCACCTATTTGTCAACAGCAAGTAACATCGCTTTCAGAAATTGATTTTAGAGTAAATTATACCAGTGTTGGTCGCACCAAGCCTGAATCGGCAGCACTGCCGTATAATATTTTTGTTCAATCAGAAGCAGCAGGCTCACAAGTGAAAGTTAGCCATACTGGTGTGTTAATTTCAGTAAAGCTTCCTGCTAATATTTCTTTATTACAAGATAAAGTGATTAATGGCCAGCCTGCTAAAGATCATTCACCAATAACCTTAATTTCTCCTGAATACAATTTTGATGGCGGTGTGGTATTAGTCGGAATTAATAATAATTTTATTTTTGAACAAGATGACCATAATTTAGATTGGTATGAATATAGCTCTTGGGATGGATCAGGTAATGTAGAAAAGGTGGGTTTTTTAGTTAAACCTGATTATATGAAGCCAAATACATCAGGACATTTTACTTATTATGCACAAGTTAATGATGTACGTGGAACCGTACCATTTAAAATATACAGTGAAGCAGAAGTTAACTTATCGTCAACAGCTGAAAATATCTCTAGAAGTGGTGAAGTATGTAATACGTTAGTAGGTAAAGAAGAAGATAATTTAATTGATTTCGAACTTATTGACGATACTGTATTAGACCCAAATAGTGACTTTACTATTTTATACAGTGAGCATAAGCATTTTATTCCAACAAACTTTTATTATCATTCAAGTTCAACTGGGTTTGATTCAAAATTTGATGGTATTCATGCTCAAATTATCCTTCCTCAAGGTAATGAACATGCGTCAACGATTGATATTATTGGCCCAAGTTCTTCTAATTACCCCGTGACATTACGTTCAACGGAAGGTGATTCTTTTTATTGGATTTTTGCTGAAACAGGGCCTAACACTGGTATTTTCAGAAGTGTTATTCCTGTGCATGCGGTATCACCAAAAGATAATTATATTCGCCCTGGGGGTAACCACTGTTTAGAAGATATTGCTATTCCATGGCGTACAGGTGAAATTACTCGTACAGAATTGTTATCGAATATTGATGGTACAATTAACTTTACAGGTTTTGGTCTTAATGGTTCAACTGCCGTAGACTGTGAAATTCAGTCAAATCCAAATGATGAATTAGTGATTGAAGTCTTTGATCCTAACAACAATAACCGAATCATTCTGACAGATTTGGCTTATATAAGCCCTCAATTTGTTGTTTTTGATGCGACCAATTTTAATGGTGTAGAAAATGCGATAGTGAAGTTTTATCAAACAGAAAATAATGTAGCACCGACGGCGAAAATACGAGTGCCTAATGTTGATGGTCTCACTCCTGTTGCTGAAGTGGTATCAGATGTTGATGGTCGTGTGTTATTTCCTAAATTAGCACCCATTGATGGTAATCAATATTATATTTCGGTTGAGCCACCACAGACACATGTATGGCCATCTGCTTATACAACTTTAGCGAATTTTAACATTCACAATGTTATGCCTATGTCATATGGGCCATATGGAAATGAAGATCTTGAAAATTCAGGTTTATTCCCGATAACTGTTAGAGATCGGGTTGATACGTTTGATATACCGCTAGACCCCAAAAGTTTAGATCGTAGATTAACCATTCAAAAAGATGCTGATAAAGATAACGCAGAAATTGGTAGCTTCGTTAAATATTCAGTAACGATTAAAAATAACCTACCAGACAGTCAATTATTTGATGCACAAGTTTTTGATTCAATGCCATATGGTTTTAAATATATGGAAGGCAGTACTCGATTAAATGATCAACCTTATAAAGATCCAGTACGTATTGATACTTATACATATCGTTTTGATATTGGGACATTAAATGGCAGTACACAACCGCCTGAAAATGGTAGCTATAAATTAACCTATGTTTTGCAACTAACAGCAGGTGCTATAGATTCAGATGGTATCAACTCTGTTTATGTTAATGCAGCGACCTTTGGTGGTACTACGGATTCCCGTCTTACTTCTAATATTGATAAATACCAAGTTAAGGTTACCCAAACGGGCGTGATGTCAGAGAGAGGCATTATTTTTGGTAAGGTTTTTGTCGATGCACAGTGTAACGACATTATGAAAAATCAGATGTGGCCTATTGGTGGAGTGAAAATATATTTAGAAACCGGTGATTATGTTATCACTGATGAAAATGGTCAGTATTCAATGTTCGGCGTTAAGGCGGGTAATCATGTCATGAAAGTTGACAAACAAACCCTACCTTTAGGTATTGAATTAGAACCAACAGATACACGTAATGCAGGAAAAGGTGATTCTCGATTTGTTGATATGCGACGTGGTGAAATGCATCGTGCTGATTTTGTCGCGCCATGTCCGGTAGAAAATCAAGAAGCGGTTTATCAAGAATTAAAAGAAAGAAATACAAATATAAATGGTGATTGGTTATTTAAAACAGCAGAGAATTTTAAAGGGTTGCAATATGATGCCAAACCAAAAGCATTAAAAGCAGATGAATTACAAGCTGGCGTTATTAGTGGGCCGTCAACCGCTGCTGACAATGCTTCTCAAACGCCAGCATCTACTTCCTCTTTAACTGTATTTAAAGGTTATGCATTAGAGTCACGTAAAGGTAGTAACGAAGATCTTGCGAGTATGATCACGTTATATCCAAAATCAGTACAAGATGAGGCTTATATTTATCCAAGCACTGATAAATTATCATCCATTCGTTTTGGCTTTAGTGATTCACAAGAAAAGCTTAATGTTTTGAGAACGGCATTATCGCTTTACAAAATTAAAACTGAAATTGTACCAACGGCATACAATAACATTCCGAAAGAAGCTAAGTTTAGAATTGATAATATTCTACAAGATGTTATTCCATTGCCTGAAAGTGAAGCGAAGAATATTACCCGCGCAGAAGCAGAATCAGGGGCATGGTATTGGCCAACCAATGATTATAGCTATGATGGTCGTTTTATTGCCGTTATTCGAGGTGATGTTGAACCAACATTGTATGTTAATGGTAATGCAATCAATGTTGATCAATTAGGCGAGCGTATTATAAATAAACGCGAGAATGCTCAAATTGTTGGTTGGTATGGTATTCCATTAGACGATGGCGATAACGTTGTTGAAATTAAAACAGTTGATCCATTTGGTAACGAGCGTCTTGTTTTAGGAAAAACGTTCTCTCATCCAAAATCTGCAAAACGTATAAGTGTTGTCGCTGATGGTGATGTATTACGTGCTGACGGTGGTCGTTCTGTTATTCCTGTTATTATTAAGTTGTACGATGAAAATAATAATTTGGCACGTGGTACTTACTTTGTAACGCTAGATACAGATCAAGGTGATACTTGGTTAGATCCTGATATTCAAGAGAATGAAACAGGTCATCAGGTTCGTGTCATTAATGGTGAAAAAACCGTTTATTTACGCAGTACTGAAAATACGGGCCAAATTAATATCCAAGCGTCAGTTGAAGACTTCTCTGACAAAATTAAACTTTATCAAATTGCAGCTAAACGTCCATTATTTGTCTCAGGTATTGTAAATTATACCGGACGCTATGGCCGCTTTAGTGGAGAAAGACCACCTGCTCAATTAGACGGTTATGAAAATAAAACCTATAGTCATGACGAAAGAGCCGCCGCCTTTATTAAAGGTAATATTAAAGGTGGTATGCATTTAACGTTAAGTTATGACAGTGACAAGTCTGATGAAGAATTTTATCGCGAAATATCACCAGACAGCTATTACCCAATTCCAGGTGATGCAAGTATTAAAGGTTATGATGCTCGTAGTACCAGTAAGCTCTATGTGAAACTTGAAAAAGAACGCCATTTTGCAATGTGGGGTGATTATAGTACCGCAGATGGAACTGATGAGTCTGATATTGGACGTACAAGTCAGATCCTTAATGGCTTCAATAGTATGTATAACGATGGGAAAATTACCGCACAATTATATGGTGCACGTCCTGAAGATTTACATAAAGTGATTGAGTTTAATGGTAACGGTACTGCAATGTTTTATAGTATCGGGGACACACGCATTGTGCGTCATTCTGATACGGTAACTTTGGTTACGTATGACAGAGATAATACAGGTCTTGTTCTAAATCAGCAGCTATTAACCCGTTATATTGACTATACTATTGACTATTTTTCGGGCGATATACGATTTAATCGTGTTATTCCAAGTTACGATTCTAATCTCAATCCTATCAAAGTGAGAGTCGCCTATGATGTGGATGGTGATGGTGATGCTTATACCGTTGCAGGTGCAAGACTCTCTTATTTATTCACCCCTTATTTACTTGCCGGTTTGAGCTACGAATATAACGACAATGATGTTGAAGGTTATGACATTGGTAGCCTTTGGGTTAACTATGATTTTGATAATAAAACGCAAATAACAGCTTCTGTTGCGAGTATGTCCCATAAGGGGGATGAAAGTGCCAGTACGTTAACTACTGACACTCAGGAAAAACTTAAAAATGGTATGGCATATAAACTTAGACTTAATCGTGATTGGCACGCTCAAGCAGCGACTGAACTTGAATATGTTTATGCAGAAGAAGGGTTTACTAATTCTACTGGTGGTGTAACGCCAGCTCGTCAAGAGCTTCGTCTTCGCCATCGTCAGAAGTTAACAGGGTTAATGAACCTAAACATTGAAGCCAGTCATTCTGAATCTCTAGCGCATAAAGAAAAGCAACAGTCTATTGGGGCAACCGTAGATAGCAAGATTTTGGGCTCTCAATGGGTAACACGTTTAGGCTCTCGTTATATTAAAAATGAAACCGAAACAGATTCAGAAGAATATACCACCGCAATTGTGGGGCTGGGTCGTACATTTAGTTTGTGGGGACGTCCTGGTCGGTTAGACACTGAATATGAGCAGAGTTTTGGTCATGATAGTAAGCGTCGTTTTAATGTAAAAGCAGATTGGAAAGTACATAAGCAAGCCAGCATATATACCCAATATGAGTATATTGATTCTTTAGACGGCATTAGTAATTTAGGCAGTGGTTCAACAAGCTTATTTACGGCTGGTATCGATGTTGATTGGCTCCATGGTGGTAGTACGTTTAATGAGTTTAGACAACGTGGTGCATCAGATGGTCGTAGCCTTGAGCTAGCTAATGGTTATCGTGGCCGGTTTGAAGTAATTCCCGGTATCAGTGTTGATCCTGCAATTGAATATGTTGAAGTTATTGAAGGCGAAGGAACCTCTGGTGTCGCGGTGTCATTAGGTTTAGCTGATGTACGTAATCCTAATTATAAAACCACGGGCCGTATAGAATATCGTCACGGTGATACTGAAGATTATTATGGCATTTTGGGCGCCTGGGTCACGCGCTTGAGTCAAGATTGGAGTGGGCTTGTACGTGAAGAATACCGCTATATTGATAAAGAAAATGCACAAAACACATGGAGTAATCATTTCAGTTTAGGCTTTGCATATCGCCCTAGATTAAGCAATCGTTACCATATGTTAGGTGCTTATGAGTGGAAAACAGAGCGTAATGACAGCACACGTACAGCACATATTTTATCTACCCACCAGAATTATCAACTATCGCCAGATTGGACAATATCAGGACGTGTTGGGCTGAAGTGGGAGGATTTCACTGAATATGAGCAAGACTATGATTCTGTAGCAACAATTATTGATGGCCGCGTAATTTATTATATTAACCGTCGTTGGGACCTTGATGTGCATGGTGGCATGTTAGGCACTGATTGGTTTGATAGTCGCCGTTATTCTTTCGGTGTCGGTTTAAACTATCTTGTTATGAAAAATCTACGTGCAGGTATTGGTTATAACGTAATAGGTTTTGATGATGATGACCTCGACCCACAAGGTTATAACTTACAAGGTTTTTATTTTGAAATGATGTTTAAGCTTGATGAAGACTTATTTGGTTGGTTAAGCGAATAGTGGTGAGGAATGTAATCATGAAATTATTAACAACTTCTTTATTATTTTTAAGTGTAGGGATTTCAGGCTGTGTTTCTAATGAAGCTATTTATGCCGACTATGGTGATCTTGCTTGTAGCAGTACAACAACTGTTCTTGAAGGACATTATTGGCCGACCGTTGTCAATTTTGATTTTGATAAAAAATTGCTAGATGCACAACAACAACATGCATTAGATCAAGCTGTAAAATTATTGAAATCTAATCCTAGATTAAATATTGCTATTATTGGTTCTGCTGATAATTCAGGGAAAGCAGAATATAACGACCAATTAGCAAAAGCACGCGCTGACGTTGTTGCAAATTATTTACAACGCCAAGGGCTTGCTGTACACCGTATCGTGACATTAGCTTCTGGTTCAAGAGAGCCGTTTATTGTTTCGAATAATAAAACAAACAATCGAGTAAATCGCCGCACACAACTTATTTTATTAGGTGACGATTTCAATCCGGTTAGTATGCAATACAACTCAGTGGCTAGTCATTCTAGCGCACAATAGGGAAGGGGGAGCTTCATATGAATGTCTTCAAGGGAATCGCCAAAATAGGTATAACCGTTGTTGCTAGTGCCAGCTTCGCTGTAATGGCCTTAACTGAATCTGGTACAGTGATTAAAAATCAAGCTGGTGCTACGTATCGAGATAGTGCCAATATTTTACGTAGCACAACATCCAATTTAGTTGAAACCCTTGTTCAACCTGTTGCAGCACTGACATTGATTAATGATCAATCGAAGTTAGGTGCTCCTGGTCGAACGGTGACATTCAATCATGTATTAACGAATACTGGTAATAATACTGATTCTTTTGTACTTGATGTTGTGATGCCAGCTTCTGTTATTAGTGCTGCAACTATTTATCCTGATGAAAATAACGACGGTGTTGCTGATCCTGGTTCATCACCAATAGCTTCAGGTTCTGTAATTGGTCCTCTAGCAGCAGGTGAAAGTTTTGAATTTGTTATTGTGGCTGATATTGATGCTGCTGCGACAATTAATTCATCGGATGCGCTAACAGTGACAGCAACCAGCCAAGCGGTAAGTGTTGATGGTATTTCTGTGGCAAATGGTGGAGTGGGAACACAGACCAATACTGATACTGTAACAGCAACCAATTTACCGATTGTTGAAATTTCGAAAGCATTAAGTGCCAATGTTGGTGCGTCACCAAGCGGCCCGCATACGGTAACATTTACATACACGAATGTTGGTCTTACAGATATGGATCCGTTACAGACGAATGGCGTAATTTTAAATGATGTTTTGCCTGAAGGGATGCGATTTAATGGTGCGGTATCTTGGAGTTTATCAGGAACAACAATAACGGCTTCAGGTATCACAACTGGTGGCAGTGAAACGACTGGTGATCAAGATTTAGCATTTACAACCTGTATTGCCCCTAATGCATCTTGTCCTGATAATGATGAAATTCAATTTGTAATGGATGGTTTAGCGGCTGATGAATCAGCGACGATAACATTTGAAGTTAATATCGATTCAGGCCTTTCTGCAACAACATTGTATAACCAAGGTATTTATGGTTTTGATGAAGATAATAACGGTACTGTTGATACAGGTGAGTTAGATTCAACCAATACTAATAGAGTGCCATTTCTAATTACGTCTAATTATGCGGTTATTGCTAATAATGGTGGCTGTGATGTTGGTACCGATAATAATTGTGATGCACTTGATGACACTAATCATGAGATTGTTGAGATAGCATCCGCCTCGCAAGGTGCTCGTGTTAGTTTTACCAATTACATCTGGAATACGGGTAATGATGAAGATATTTTTAATGTCACTATTGAATCTTCCACATTTCCAAGTGGTACTAGCTTCTTCTTATATAAAAGTGATGGTGTAACACCATTAATAGATACTGATAATGACAGTAATCCAGATACAGGCGTTATTCCTGCAGCAGGCGAAACCTGTCCATCATACTTAGTGACTGACAGTAATGGAGTGTGTGGATATAAAGTCATATTGATTGCAACCCTTCCTGCTTCAGCTATAGGTGGACCATACCAGACGGTTAAACGTGCAAGATCGTCAAACGATACCTCGAAAACAAATACTGTTATTGACCGTTTGGGAGAAATAGTCGTGAGTACCGTTGATTTAACTAATAATGTGAGAGCAGAAACGGGGCTAACAGTTGAAGATAGCTGTGATGCCGTTGACGATAATTGTGGTTATGGTGCAGGTCCTGAAGCTGCGGCTGTTACAACAAATACTGCGTTACCTGGTGCAACCACTCGGTTTACTTTATACGTAACTAATAAGTCAGATGCAGCTGAAAGTTATGAGTTGCAATACAGTGGCTCAAATTTTGCGGTCAATACCATGCCAGCAGATTGGACTGTTGTGTTTAAAAATGCTGAGAATGAAGTCATTACCAATATTCCAGTATTAGGTCCTGATGATGCGGTCGTTGTTTATGCCGATGTAACCGTTCCTGCAGACGCAGAATCTATCACTCAAGATATTTATTTTAAAGTCTTTTCCCCAACAACTGGCGCAGAAGACATTAAACATGACGCTGTGACTGTTGATAATAATAATCAATGTTTAGCCTTTGGTCCTCCAAATTCAAATGGTGTAACGTTTGCTGGCGGAAGCATTGTTTATAAACATATTTTAAATAATAACACCAATGATGAATTCTTAAATATTCTGCTGACTGTGGCGAATTCAGGTGCTGGTTTTTCTACAGTTATTTATGAAGATACTGATAGCGATAATATACTGACAGGGTCTGATAATGCGATAACGTCAGTGGCTTCTCTTGCTGGTGGCGCACAGAAAGTATTATTTATAAAGGTCTTTGTGCCTGCAAATACACCACAGGGAACGGATAATATTACGACTGTCGAAACCACGGTAAGTTGTGGCACATTGCAGATTATTGATACCACCACAGTTGCAAATACAAATATGAAGGTAACGAAAGAACAAACACCAGATTTAGATTGTAATGGTGTATCAGATTCGGGTGTTTATGTGACCACCAATTTTGCTATTGCACCTGGCCAATGCATTATGTATCGATTAACAACAGAGAATATTGCAATTGAAGAGGCACGTAACGTGACCTTAACCGATGCCACACCCGCTTATACAACATTTAATGTAGCAGGGTCTTTACCGAGTATTTCAAAGGGCTCAATTAATACGATTGCTAATGGTTCTACGGGATCAATTATAGGAACAATCGGAAGTGTCGCCCCTGGTGAGTCTGAAGAACTTATCTTTAGTGTTCGTATTGATAACTAGTTATCGTTTACTTGTGACGGTAATACTTGCTTGATGTTATATCAAGCAAGTTTTTTTTATCATAAAACAATAAAAGCCCAATATAGTTATTGGGCTTTTATTATAATACGTTAAGAGTAACTTACTCTCCGTTTTTAAGAATATCTTTAGCTCGATGATTACCATTTTTAGCTGATTCTATTAGCCAGTATTCCGCTTGTTCCATAGAGATGTCTACACCATCGCCATTTATATAAATACTGGCTAAATTATACATTGCTCTATTATTTCCTTGAGCAGCTGAACGTTTATACCAATAAATAGCTTTATCAAAATTTTGTTCGATAAGATCACCTTGATCATATAATTTTGCTAATTCAAAACTGGCAGAAGGGTATCCATTTTTATCTGCCGATTTTAATTGCTCTATTGCAATATTAATATCATTTTCAATAAGAGATAAATTTTCCAAACTTAATGTAGCCAAATCAAATAAGGCTTTAGGATTATTTTGCTTTGCTGCAATATTAAGATGTTTAAAACTCTTTTCTGTATCGATTTCGATGTCATAGAGTCCTCGGCGATAGATGTCACCTAATACCAAATGAGAATAAGGATGATCTTTTTTAGCTGAGTTATGTAATAAATTAATCGCTTGTTGTGTATTTTTATTTAATTCTAGATATGAAATGGCTAATAAATAATTTGAATATTCATTATTGGCATTATCGTTTTTATTTAAAATATCAATTACATCCTGATGTCTTTCTTGTATGAAATATAAATAACCTAATGAGTAAGATGATGGAGCATGTTGATTTTTAATATTAATTAGTAAGTTTGATTCAGCATTAGCATAGTCAGTTTTGCCACCTCTGCCATCTATTAGCATTAGTGAATAATAATAACGAGCAAGGAGATGATTTTTCTCTATTGCTTTTTTATACAGTGATCGTGCTTTTTGTTCTGATTTTGTGACTAATTCACCTTCTTCGAACAATGCGGCTAAATAAATCATCGCATCAGGATCATCTTCTGCCATAAATTCTATTTTTTTTATTTCATTCTTTTTCTCAGATTTAGATGTTTCTGCATTTTCAATCTTTAATATTGATTGAGATAATGGTGAGAGTGTTTGTAGTGCTTTATTTTTTGACATTGATGTTGGTTTGTTTAATTCAGGCTCGTTTGTTAAATTTGAATCATTGCTTTCAGCACTACAACCACAAAGTATTATTAAACTTGAGACTATCATTTTTTTCATTATTGCTTTCTCCTATCCCTGTACTATTGTTAATTTTAGAACATAACTTAAAGGGATGTATTATGCGTTCAATCTTTATTTTTATATTAACAATGTTATTAACATCATGTGCTTCTAGTAATTTAACTTCATCATGGGTTGATCAAAATTATGCAAATTTTCCTATCAAAAGTTCATTAGTAGTTGCGATGTCGGATAATTTACGTGTGAGACGAATATTTGAAGATGATATGGTTAAAGAATTACAAAAGAAGGGAGTTAATGCTGTATCGAGTTCTCAAATATACCCTAATAAATTACCATCAAAAGCGGATTTATCGAGTTATATTCAGAAAAATGGCACCCAAACAGTTTTTGTCGCGAAGTTAGTTAACATCGAAGATAAAAATATTCGTTACCCAGGAAATGGTTATGGAGGATATAGCAGCGGTTTATCATTCCATAATTACTATAATAGTTCGTATAGCTATATTTATGATGACAGTTATACGGTTTCTTATGAGTTTGTGAATGTTGAATTTACCTTGTTTGATACAAAAAGCCATAAGCCTATTTGGTCAACATCATCAGAGTCTGTTGATCCTAATAACATGAACGATATTATTTCAGAATTAACACATATTCTAATTGAAAACCTACAAGATAATGGGGTTGTAAGATAACTTAATAAACATATTATCTTTTTTGTTTAAGCCTTACGGTAACGTAGGGCTTTTTTTGTTCATAATGATAACGGAATTTAACTTTTGTATGATGAAATATTACACGTTCAAATGAATACTCTGTTGGTATAGTGGTATTTGTACTACGAATTGATGTAAATCAAATAATGACGATGATAGTTACATTATCATGCAAAAGAATTTCGGAATGAGATGAGGTCTGGTGGCCTTCTCGGTCTTCAAAACCGATGTGAGCTGTATAAGCTTTGGTAGGTTCAATTCCTGCCTCTTCCGCCATTTTTCGCGCGTTTAAATGGTTCCTTTGACACTCGTTACTTTGCCTATTTGGGCTAGGGTATGAGTGCTGTTGTCTGCAATTCAGCCAAGGAACTTATCGTGACGACAATAACATCGCCAGCTCTACCTTCTGCATCACTCGCTCCAACAATCAACTACCGTTTACCTCAAATTGAACAACTTCTTCAGCATTCAGATTTAACTGATTATGTGCGCTTATTAAGTCGCCCAGTTGTAACTAATACACTGCGTCAACTGTTTGCATCTATCCGTCAGCACCCTGATTTTAAAACTCAAGGTGTTAATGATCTCGATATTATGGCCTTAGTGCTTGATAGTTGCCGTCAGTTATATCGTCGTCGCCAACAACGAGTAATGAATGCTACCGGTATAGCAGTGCACACCAATCTTGGACGTTCTCCAATTAACGAACAAATTTGGGACAGCGTGAAAGCGGTTAATACGGGGTATAACAACCTTGAGTTGAAATTAGCTGATGGTAAGCGTGGTGATCGTAATGGTTTATTACCGACCTTGATCCAGAGCTGGATTGGTGCTGAAGATTGTGTAGTTGTAAACAATAATGCTGCGTCAGTTTACTTAGTGCTGCATGCGTTGGCTGCGGGTAAAGAAGTGATTGTTTCTCGCGGTGAGCAAGTTCAAATTGGCGGGGGTTTTCGTATCCCTGATATTCTAGCCCTTTCTGGTTGTAAGTTAGTTGAAGTTGGCACCACCAATATCACCACCAGTGATGACTATATTAATGCGATCACTGAAAATACTGCGATGGTCTTAATGGTACATCAGTCTAATTTCTCCATGCAGGGGTTTACTGAATCGCCAGATATTCAGGATGTGGCTGAACGTTTACCTGAGCATGTTTCATTAGTGATCGATCAAGGCTCTGGATTATCGTCTGAACAATATGCCCAAAGTGAAGTCTCATTACCACGTTATTTGCAGATGGGCGTTGATTTAGTCTGTTTCTCTGGTGATAAAATCATTGGTGGACCGCAGGCGGGTATCATTGCTGGGTGTCCAAAACTTTGCCAACAATTAGCTAAAAACCCCATGATGCGTACTTTCCGTCCGGGACGAATTGTCCTATCCATGCTTGAGCAGTTATTAGTCCAGAAACTTAACCGTGATCCTGCTGCTTTTGGTGTCGCACAGCAGGCGTTAGATCGCGCTAAAGTGAGTCAATCATTGGCTCAACAATGGGCGCTACGCTGGAAATCTTATGCTCAGGCTGTTCCTCTGGTGATGCAAGTCGGTGGCGGTGCCATTCCTAGTGAAACCTATCCTTGTTATGGTCTTAAACTTACCTTACCGGGTAAAGCACAACTGCATTTAGATGCGCTACGTGAGTTACCGATCCCGATTATTGGTTATGTTAATAGTAATCAGTTGCTATTAAATGTCGCGACCTTATTAGATAGCGATCATACCGACTTTATTGCTCAACTTGACGGTTATATTCAATCTTATACAAATACTGAGGCTAAATAATGGCGGTAATATCGACACAATATCAAGCCGTAGTTGGTCTTGCTGGGCATGTTGACCATGGTAAAACTGCGTTGATTGAAGCGTTAACAGGCATGATCACCGCCCGTCCTCATGAGCAGCAATTAGGCATGACCCAAGATTTAGGCTTTGCGCATTTTCAAGATGATCATGGCAATACTATTGGTGTGGTTGATGTACCAGGACATGAACGTTATTTGCGTAATATGGTCGCGGGCGTATGGCATTTAAATGTGTTGTTATTAGTGGTAGCGGCCGATGAAGGTTGGATGCCAATGACCACTTCACACCTTGATGTTGCACATGCGATGGGGATTGAAGATATTGTTGTTTGTATTAATAAACGCGATAAAGTCAATGCAGAGCAATTAGCTGAAATAGAAGACCAAGTGTTAGAACAAGTCATGGAACGTAGCGGGTTGTTACCTGAAATTGTGACTGTTTCTGCATTAAAGAAAGATAACATTGAAGCGCTGCGCCAACTTTTAATTGATACCGTACAGGTCAACATTGCACGTCATAAAGTTATCGCGCCAGCAAACAGTGATGATATTGCAGTGCTTGAGCCTGCGACAGATCCTCTGATGTATATTGATCGGGTGTTTGTTGTTAACGGAATTGGTACGGTGCTAACGGGCACACTTGCACAAGGGCAATTAGCGATTGGCGATAAAGTACGGTGTCATCCATCAAACCTTGTTGGGACAGTGCGATCAATTCAGGCTTATCACCAGCAATTAACCTCAGTTTCAGCAACATGCCGTGTCGCGGTGAATGTTAAAGGGGTTGGCCGTAAGGATATTGGTAGAGGGCAGTTGATTACCGGTATCAATCAACACATCACCTTGCGTGATCAATGTATTGTACGATTAACTAAAACAGCGACAAAGTTAAAAGTTAAAAAACAACGCCAAGTGGAAGTGGCGATGGGAACATGGCACGGAACAGCACGTCTGAGCTATATCCCCAATACTGAGCTAGCTCGATTAGTGTTTGAAAAACCAATGCCATTATTATTTGGTCAACGATTGGCGATGATCCAAAAAGGTGGCAGTGGTTTACAGCATGGCGCAGAAGTGGTGTGGACTGATTATATTTTTGGTTATCAAAAACGCCGTCTATATGACGTGCTAAATAATTTACCGCATCAATTACAGCCAGAGTCACAACGACAGATGTTGTTAGTGCTACAAGGTTATTTTGAATGTCATGACGTTGATTTTAAACCAACGGAACAACAAACATTTATTGCACCATTTTGTTTTGACAACCAATGGCTAACAGATATATCGCAACAAGTTGAAACATTACTGGGTGGCGGTATCTCTATGGCTTCGACGGAATTATGCAGTCGGTTACGGATCAATGACGCCGTGATTGAACTGATCATGCAGCGTTTAAAGCTACAACAGAAAGTGCATTTAAGTTACGGTAAATGGTGTGTTGGACAAGGTGATAATGAAGATGATTTACCTCAAGATGCGCTTAATATTCTGCATCAAATTCGTCAGTTTGGCAAAGCTGGGCTTGAGTTAAATAAAGTCAAAATTGTCGGTGGTAAAAAGTGGTTACGTCAATTAAGCCATCAAAAATACATTACCGCGCTTGATGAAAATATTTATTTTGATATGGGGGTATATTTAGATCTTGTGAAAGCGGTAATTGCAGATCATCAACCCCATGATCGTATTACCATGACGGATATTAAAGATCGTACCGATCTCAGTCGTAAATATTCTATTCCGCTAGCGAACCGAATGGAAAAAGATGGTTGGGTTAAACGTGATGATGATGAGCGCATTATTTTAAAAGCATGGCATTAACAGATAACGGTAAATATAGGCTAGCAAGCAACGTTGTTAATACCATGCAGCATCCTATCTAGAGTATCAATAAAGGCCCTTTACTTATGTGAAATATAGGTAGAGGGCTTTTTCGTATGGTACTTTTTCTGATATAGACGCCGCTCTTTAAGATGATGGTTCGACACTCGACTGTCGAAGCGTGTCGACATGGCTGTGTCGAAGTTACCGCTGACGGCACCACAATCAATATATTGTTATCTAAGAAAGTATTTTTTTACCATTATGTATTTTTAAGCTTTTGATATTATAGTTATTATTTAAATTATACTTGTGTGGCATATTTCTTGCTTTAATAGGTTTTTTTGCGATTGACTAGGTAGACAATGAAAAGCTTTGTAATTGCAGATCCTGAGAAGTGTATTGGTTGTGGCACCTGCATGGCAGCTTGTTCGACAGTACATAAACAACAAGGACTGCAAAGCCATCCCCGCCTAACCGTGGTTAAACTTGATGATGCCACAGCGCCTGTGATGTGTCGTCATTGTGAAGATGCACCTTGTGCCACAGTATGTCCAGTACAAGCGATCACCAAGCAACAAGATCGTGTCATGCTTAATGAAACCTTGTGTGTTGGTTGTACTTTATGTGCTGTTGCTTGTCCTTTTGGTGCAATCGCATTTGATGGTAGTCGACCTGTTGCGATGGCAAATAGCTACGATACTTATATCCCTTCCACTATCCGTTCAAGTAATCCTTCAACTTCTATTCCAAGTACATTTGGTCAAGATATTCTTGCTTGGGAACCAGGAGTAAAAAGCATTGCGGTTAAATGTGATTTGTGTGGTTTTCGAGAACAAGGACCCGCGTGTGCTGAAGTGTGTCCAACGCAAGCGATAATCCTGATTGATGAAGCAAGTATCGCGAAAACACGTGATATTAAACGTGTGTGCGCGGCAGATAGTTCAGCGTCAGCCAAAGGTGGAGCAGTAACACGATGAGCCCATTAGTTTTAGTTTGTTTTGCTTTAATTAGTTATGCCGTGGCTGCGATTTTATCGTATCAGGGGCGTAAACATGAGCAAGAAAGTTTACGTATTGCTGGAGTAATCAGTGCATTTGGTGGATTGTTTGGCATCATTGCAGGGGTAAGCACGATTGTTTCGGGTTTCGATACAGCGGATGCGACGGCGGCGATCAGTCATTGGTTTAGTATGGATATGCTATCAGCACTAATGGTGGTGGTCATTTCAGTCGTAACCATGGCAGCTTCAGTTTATTCAATTAACTATTTAGAAGAATACTACGGCAAAGGTGGTTGGAAGGTTAATGTCCTGTTCAATATTTTTGCCGCAGCGATGACAGCGCTTGTGGTGTCAGCCAATGTAATGGTCTTTATTGTATTTATGGAGATCATTTCACTGGCTTCTTGGTTAATTATTACTAGTGATGGTAGTGCGACAAGTAAAAAAGCAGGCTTGCAATATTTTATTGCTGATCATGCAGCCAGTTTTTTAGTTGTAGTGGCATTTATGATCGTTGCTTCTCATGCCGATAGTTATCAGTTTAGTGCCATCATGCATAACCCTGTTACTGGAGCAACGGCATCTCTAGTGTTCTTATTAGCCTTAGTTGGTTTTGGTATTAAAGCGGCTGGTATTGGCTTACATGGCTGGTTACCTAAAGCTTATCCGATTGCACCGTCATACTGCTCAACCTTGATTTCTTGTGTGATGGTTAAGATTGGTATTTACGGTATTTTGAAGTTTGCGATTTTATTTCTTGGCGCAACCCAATTATGGTGGGGCTTCTTGGTGTTAATCTTTGGTGCAGTGTCTTCTGTGCTTGGCGTAATGTACGCACTAGCAGAACACGATATCAAACGATTGTTGGCATACCATACTATTGAAAATATCGGCATCATTTTAATTGGTGTGGGTGTGAGTATGATTGGTATTGCTTCACATCATCCAGTATTAGCATTGCTTGGTCTTCTTGGTGGTCTATATCATTTATTAAACCACGCAGTGTTCAAAGGCCTGTTATGTTTAGGCTCTGGTTCAATTGTATTTCGTATGCATACCAAAGAAATGGATGACATGGGTGGTTTGGCGAAAACAATGCCTAAAACAGCCGCAGCATTTTTGATTGGTACGTTAGCAATTTGTGCATTGCCGCCATTAAATGGTTTTGTTTCAGAATGGTTTATTTACCAATCGCTATTTAGCATGGGTAAAGTTGGCACAGTTGCAAACCTCGTCTTTGGTCCATTTGGTATGGTAATGCTTGCGTTTACGGGCGCATTAGCATGTATGTGTTTTGTGAAGGTATACGGTATTTGTTTTACTGGCGCACCTAAAACAGAACGCGCAGCCAATACTCGAGAAGTGGGTCCTGCAATGATCACCGCAACCACATCACTGGCAATATTGTGTGTGGTATTAGGCGTGTGTGCACCATGGATAGTACCTTACTTCTCATCAATTGCTTCATCAATGTTAAATATGGCACCATTAGCGGTTGCTCATGGTTTAACGGTATATCCTGCGGTTGCTGATCAAGCGATCCTTTCAACACCTGTCATCGCCATTGCACTGGCACTATTAACTTTAGTACCTGCTGCGTTACTTTATGCTTTCCGTCAACGTCGTCTTGCTCGTCGTCATCAAGGTGATCCTTGGGCGTGTGGTTACCAATACGAACAACGTATGACGGTTTCTGCTGCAAGTATTACCCGTCCGATGCGTAATATGTTTGGTTTTATTTATAACAACCGCCAAGCATCATTGACTGAGCGTTTTGTATTGCCTCATTTAAGTGAAGGTGGTGAAAATCCAACACTCGATAGTCGTAAAGTGTGTCGCTTCTGCGTTATTGCGGTGGTGATTGTGGTGTTGTTTGTTCCTCTCATTTCAGGAGTTAGTCTCTAATGTCCCCACTTGAAATGCCAACAGCGGGTTGGATTGTTTTAGCGATTGTCCAAGCTATTTTAATGCTGATGTTAGCGCCACTGGCAACGGGTTTTTCTCGCGTTATTCGCGCTAAAATTCATTCGCGTCAAGGGCCTGGTGTATTACAAGATTACCGTGATATTGCCAAATTATTGCGTCGCCAATCGGTAGCACCTGCAAACTCTGGTTTTATTTTTTGGATAATGCCATGGGTACTTGTAGTGACAATGCTATTAATTGGCATGGCACTGCCTACCGTTACTCAAGTGTCACCGTTTCCAATTTCGGGTGACATTATTACCGATATTTACTTGTTAGCGATTTTCCGTTTCTTCTTCGCATTATCAGGTATCGATTCAAACAGTATGTTTGCAGGTATCGGTAGTAGCCGTGAATTGACGTTGGGTATCTTAGTTGAGCCAATTCTAATTCTTGCAATTGTCGTGGTTGCGTTAAGTGTTGGTACCACTGACTTAGGTTATATCAGCCACGCGTTAGCGAATAACCATTGGCAGCATCCATTAACCGTTATTCTTGCAGGTCTTGTATGTGCGTTTGCATTGTTTATCGAAATGGGCAAAGTACCGTTTGACAGTGCAGAAGCAGAGCAAGAGCTTCAAGAAGGTCCAGTAACAGAATACTCAGGTTCTGCATTGGCGATGGTGAAATTGGGTTTAGGTTTAAAACAACTTGTTGTTGCACAGTTATTCCTTGCGATTTTCATTCCTTGGGGTAAAGCAAGCAGCTTAAGTTTTGGTGGCTTATTTTCAGCTTCCATCATTTTGTTGATTAAATTGTTTGTGGTGTTCTTGATTGCTGGTTTAGTTGAAAACACCATGGCACGTGTACGTTTTACTCAAATTCACTGTACGATTTTCCCTGCGTTTTTAGTGGCTGTATTGGCACTGATATTTTTAATTTTTGGTTGGTAAGTAATAGATATGACAAACAATACATCTCAACAATTTCACTCGCAGCCACAAGCGGGTCGTATTGGTAAAAATTATGTCGATGGTGTGAATCATTTCTTTCCATCCGCAATTATTGATGAAGAGTGGCAGACCGAAAACCAAGTGACTATCACCGTTAAAATGACCTCGTTGGTTGAGGTGATGAAATGGCTTTATTACGATCAAGGAGGCTGGTTAACGGTTACTTTTGGTAATGATGAACGTAGCCTTAATGGTCACTTTGCGGTTTATCATGCGCTTTCTATGGAAGGTGAAGTAAAAAGCTGGGTAACGGTAAAAGTCTTAGTTGATGCTAATAGCCAAGAATTTATCTCTATTACTCCAACCATTCCTGCTGCGGTATGGGGCGAGCGTGAAATCCGTGATATGTACGGTCTACGCCCAGTAGGTTTGCCTGATGAACGTCGTTTAGTTCTACCCGATGATTGGCCTGAAAATCTTCACCCATTGCGTAAAGATGCAATGGATTACCGTCAGCGTCCACAACCAACAACAGAAACTGAAACCTATCAGTTTGATAACCAGTTAGGTGATGATAGCAACCGTATCGTGCCTGTGGGTCCATTGCATATTACCTCTGATGAACCGGGTCACTTCCGTCTGTTCGTTGATGGTGAAGACATTGTTGATGCGGATTACCGCATGTTCTATGTTCACCGTGGTATGGAAAAATTAGCTGAAACACGCATGGGTTATCATGAAGTGGCACAGTTAACTGACCGTGTTTGTGGTATCTGTGGTTTTACTCATAGTGTTGGCTACAGTAATACTATTGAAAACGCATTATCAGTTGATGTGCCATTTCGCGCCAAGATGATTCGTACTGTATTACTTGAAGTTGAACGTTTGCACAGTCACTTATTAAACATTGGTCTATCAAGCCACTTTGTCGGTTTTGATTCTGGCTTTATGCAATTTTTCCGTGTGCGTGAAAAAACCATGGAATTGGCTGAGTTATTAACAGGTGCCCGTAAAACATATGGCATGAACTTAATTGGTGGCGTACGTCGCGATTTTCTAAAACAGCAGCGCGTACAAGGTATTGCGATGGTGAAGGAAGTTCGTCAGAAGTTTTCTGAGCTGGTGGATGTACTGCTTGTGACACCAAATATCGGTAGCCGCACTGAAGGTGTGGGTATTTTATCAAAGCAAATTGCACGTGATTACAGCCCTGTAGGTCCATTGATCCGTGCGAGTGGTTTTAACCGTGATGTGCGTATTGTGCATGGCCAATCATTAGAGTCATACGGTAGCGTACCGATTGATATTCAAGTGATGGAAAATGGTGATGTGTTCTCACGTGTAATGGTACGTGTACGCGAAGTGTTTGAATCATTAAATGTGATTGAATACGGTTTGGATCACTTGCCACCAGGTGCGATTCTAACTGAAGGCTTTGACTATAAACCGAATAAATTCGCATTGGGCTTTACTGAAGCACCACGTGGTGAAAACGTTCACTGGAGCATGACCGGCGATAATCAGAAGTTATTCCGTTGGCGTTGTCGTGCGGCTACATATGCTAACTGGCCAACATTACGCTATATGTTACGTGGTAATACTGTGGCAGATGCGCCGTTAATCATTGGTAGCTTAGATCCATGTTACTCATGTACTGACCGTGTAACTATTGTTGATACTAAAAAACAACGTAGTAAAACAGTTCCTTATAAAGCGATTGAGCAATACAGCATTGACCGCAAGAACTCGCCATTCAAGCTTTAGGAGGTCATGTGTTTAAGTTATTAAAAACGGTAATAAAAACAGGGTCAGTTACCACTAAATATCCTTTTGCTCCGATGGAAGTGAATGAAGATTTTCGTGGTAAGCCAGAATTAGACGCTGATCAGTGTTTATCTTGTGGTGCATGTACGCGTGCTTGTCCTGCCAATGCTTTGATCATGGAAACAGATGCCAAAGCGGGCACTCGTCGTTGGGAACTGTCAACCGCACGCTGTATTTTCTGTGGCCGTTGTGAAGAAGTGTGTCCAACTCATGCGATTAAATTGACTCAGAATTTTGAGTTAGCGGTAACCAGTAAAGCTGATCTTTATGATGAAGCGGTATTTACGTTAGCAAATTGTCGTCAATGTGAACGTCCATTTGTGGCACGTAAGTTACTTGAATATGTTTTAGATACGTTAGCACACAGTGGTGTAACGGGTGAGCAACTTCAAGAGCGCCGTAAGCAAATTGAAACCTGCCCTGAATGTCGTCGTCGTAACAATATGCTAGATAGCGAAAATGTCAGTCACCTACGTTACCTTGGGGATCAAAAGTAATGAAAGGTATTAAACAATTAGTCGGCACAGCCCACACTCAAACCGTACCTGTTGAATTGCCACCGAATAGCCAAAAGCTAAAAGATGCATTGATCAAGGAGATTCGTCGTTCAGCGTATGTATACCGCGTTGACTGCGGTGGTTGTAACGCATGTGAGATCGAAATTTTTGCGGCCACGACACCTATTTTTGATACCGAGCGCTTTGGTATTAAAATTGTAGCGTCTCCACGTCATGCTGATATTTTGCTGTATACCGGTTCAGTAACTCGTGCTATGCGTGCACCAGCATTACGTGCTTATGAAGCAGCACCTGATCCTAAGATTGTGATTTCATACGGTGCATGTGGTTGTGATGGTGGTATTTTCCACGACCTTTATTGTGTATGGGGTGGTACGGATAAAATTGTTCCCGTAGATGTATATATTCCTGGTTGTCCTCCGACCCCCGCGGCGACCATCTATGGTTTTGCGGTTGCACTGGGTTTACTTGATCAAAAATTAAAAGCCAAAGTGCATCAACCTGAAGTACAAAAGGCAAGTTTAAAACACACTGAAATTCCATTGGATATTAAAGTGATGATTGAACGTCAAGCACGTCTACTTGCAGGTTATGTGCAAGGACAACGTATTGCCGATGACGTTATGAATGTACTCGCTACTTGTAGTGCCGATGACGTTGATCAAAAAATCAGTGCTTACCTTGCAACTAAAGATGATCCGCGACTTACTGAAATCGTGAATATTTTGCTATCAAAAACCATGACAGCATTAACAGGTTCAGAAGCATGCCCGAGCACACAACAAGGTCAAGCATCGTGTGAAGGTTGTCACCAATGAGTGCTGCTTTAGTGGAATTAACACAGTCGCGTCATTTTCAAGGCCACGTCTACTTTTATACCTTAGGACGTAAGTTTGTTGATGAGAGCTATGATGTGCCAGAAGAAGCTAAGCAGATCATGTATTACAGTTTGGCGATCGGTCACCATTTAGGTGTGGTCGATTGTTTAAAGGCCGTAATTGAATGTGAAGGTGATGAATACCTAGATTGGATCAGTGGCTTACCACAAGACGGTGAAGCATTTAATAAAATGAAAGGCTATTTTGTGTTTGGTGAAATCACTATTTATCCTGAACATCTTAATATGTTGGCATTAGCGTTTGATCGGATTGATAGTTCAACTCAAAATGCGCGATCACAGCAATTGACCCGTGATTTTATTACCGCGCTTGGGGATATTCACCGTGAACCGACCATGTATATGATGATTCGAGGAATACGCTAATTATGTTACAGGAAGTGAATTTGTCAACAGTGATGGGCGAAAGTGTCTCTAACGATGATGTTGATTTGTCTGTCAGCAATATTGTACTCACCGTGGGTAATAGCATGATGGGAGATGATGGCGCAGGACCCTTATTAGCAAAAATGATCAAAGATAATCCGATTAAAGGCTGGAGTGTACTTGAAGGCGGCTCGATGCCTGAAGATTGTTTGCACCTTATTCGTAAAGCTCAACCACAACGAGTGATTGTGGTGGATGCGGCTGATATCGGTGAACAGGCGGGAGAAGTGAGAATTATTGATCCAGAAACCATTGTCGATATGTATGTGGTCTCGACTCATAGCTTACCGCTCAATTTTTTGATTGATGATTTAAAAACCTTTGTGCCTGAGGTTATTTTTGTGGGTATTCAGCCTGCTATTGTCGCATTTTCATTTCCGTTAACTGAGATGGTGCAAACCGCGGTTGAAACTATTTATCAGCGTTTACCTGAATGGCAAGGATCAGGCGGTTTTGAGCATTGCTAAGTAATCGCTATTAGTCGGTGTCGATAAAGTGTCGATAGTATTGACGAAAAATGTCGATGTATTTGATTAATAGAAAGTGATTATCGACACTCTAAAAAAAGAAAGCGTGACAGTGCTCGCGCTTTCTTTTTTTTTAACTAGATTTCATTGGCTTAAAAATAAATTCGTTCTATGGATATTTTTGGTACAATAAATGCTTACAAAGCATCATGGCATAACGCTATGCTGTGATGTATCGACATTAACAAGGTATAGACCATGAACCGGTTTGTTTTTGCAGATCCAAATCTGTGTATTGGGTGTCGAACCTGTGAAATTGCATGTGTTGTTTCTCACCAAGTAGACGGAATGCTTACTGGTGTTGATGCAGCAGAATTTACACCTCGTTTGACCTTGGTGAAAAATGCGCATGTAACAACACCCGTAATGTGCCGTCAATGTGATGATGCACCTTGTGCTCAGGTTTGTCCTAATAATGCCATCGTTTTAGAAGATGGTTATGTGAAAGTGATTCAGTCACGTTGTATCGGGTGTAAAACCTGTGTCATTGCTTGCCCTTATGGTGCAATGAATGTCGTGACAAAGATGGTTGAAGAATCAAAAGGTGCATCGCTATTTAAGCGCATGGTGCCTAAATCTCAAGCATTGAAATGTGACTTGTGTTCTCATCGTGATGCTGGTCCTGCGTGTGTAGAAGTTTGTCCTACTAGCGCTATTCAGATTATTGAACCTGAAACATTACAACAAACAAGCAAACAAAAACGTGAAGCAGCTGCGCTCAATGCTGCAGTAGCGATTGTTCGCTAAGGCGCTAAGCCTTCGTTTAAATACACATTAATAACAATTATAGCCAAAAGGTTAGTATGAAAAAATCAATTGTTGTTTGTCCCTACTGTGGTACTGGGTGCAAACTAAAGTTGGTTGTCGAAAATAACAAAGTGGTGGCAGCAGAGCCAGCAATGGGTCGTACCAATGAAGGCCAACTTTGTTTGAAAGGCTACTATGGTTGGGATTTCCTCAACGATACCAACTTATTAACACCACGCCTAAAGCAACCAATGATTCGCCGTACACGTGAGTCAGCCTTAGAAGCCGTGTCTTGGGACGAAGCTATTCAATTTGCCGGTGATAAGCTAATGGCAATTAAAAAGCAATATGGTCCAGATGCAATAATGACAACAGGTTCAGCCCGCGGTCCGGGCAATGAAGCCAACTATGTGATGCAAAAACTCGCAAGGGCGGTGATCGGAACCAACAATGTTGACCACTGTGCTAGGGTGTGACACGCACCATCAGTCTCCGGTCTGGAGACAACAGTAGGTAATGGCGCAATGAGTAACGCTATTCCCGAAATTCAACAAACTAAATGCTTACTCATCTTCGGTTACAACGCGGCTGATTCTCACCCAGTTGTAGCACGACATATTTTAAAAGCCCGTGCAAATGGCGCTAAAATTATTGTATGTGACCCACGTAAGATCGAATCTGCGCGTGTTGCTGATCAATGGTTAGCGCTAAAGAACGGCTCGAACATGGCACTTGTTAATGCGTTAGCAAATGTGATTATCGAAGAAAATCTTTACGATAAAGCGTTCGTACAATACAACACTGAAGGTTTTGATGAGTTCCGTGAAATTGCTTCACGTTACACACCAGAAACAGTGGAAGAAGTAACAGGTCTAAAAGCTGCGGATATCCGTTTGGCTGCACGTACTTATGCTGCGGCACCTGAAGCCATGATTCTATGGGGTATGGGCGTTACTCAGTACGGTCAGGCAGTTGACGTGGTTCGTGGTTTAGCGGGTCTTGCACTGTTAACCGGTAACTTTGGCCGTCCTGGTGTAGGTTGTGGTCCGGTTCGTGGTCAAAACAACGTTCAAGGTACCTGTGATATGGGTATGTTGCCGCACCAATTCCCTGGCTATCAAGACGTAAACATTGATGCAAACCGCGAAAAGTTTGAAAAAGCGTGGGGTGTTGAGCTTTCAGGTAAGCCGGGCTACCGTCTGACTGAAGTTGGGCACAAGGCTGATGAAGGTATTTGTAAAGCGTTCTATATCTTTGGTGAAGATCCAGCACAAACTGAAGCTGATCTTGCCGCCATGCGCGCGACTATGCGCAAAATGGAATTGGTTATCGTTCAAGATATCTTCATGACCCAAACAGCGGAATTTGCGGATGTTATTTTCCCTGCAACAAGCTGGGGTGAACATGAAGGCGTGTACAGTAGTGCCGACCGTGGTTTCCAACGCTTCTATAAAGCAGTGGTTCCGACCGGTAATGTGAAACCTGACTGGGAAATCTTTAGTTTGCTAGCAACGTACATGGGTTACCCTATGTCGTACAATAACACTGAAGAAATCTGGGATGAACTACGTGCGTTATGTCCTGATTATGCCGGTGTGACGTATGAAAAAATGGCTGATCTAAAATCTGTCCAATGGCCTTGTCCAACAGAAGATCACCCAGGTACGTCTTACTTATTTAAAGACAACAAGTTCACTACACCTTCGGGTAAAGGTATCTTCATTGGTGCTGATTGGCGTCCGCCGCTAGAGCAACCTGATGCCGAATATCCATTGGTATTGTCAACTGTACGTGAAGTGGGCCACTATTCTTGTCGTTCAATGACAGGTAACTGTTCTGCACTACAAACATTGGCTGATGAACCTGGTTATGTGCAAATGCACCCAGATGATGCCAAAGCATTGGGGATCGATGATCAACAATTAGTGTGGGTATCTTCTCGTCGCGGCAAAGTTATCTCGCGTGCTAACTACAATGAGCGCGTAAACAGAGGTGTGGTTTACATGACATACCAATGGTGGATTGGCGCATGTAATGAATTAACCATTGAGCATGTCGATCCTATTTCAAATACGCCTGAATTTAAATACTGTGCGGTTAAAGTAGAGAACATTGATGATCAGCCATGGGCTGAAAATTATGTACAAACTGAATACAGTAATTTAAAAGCACGTTTGAAAAACCATGTTGCTAATGCATAAAAATGTTGTGTAAATAAGACTTGTTATGTTTTATATACAATATATAGCATCATAAATGAAAATAAGGTTTCCAAGATAAAAGATTGATTATTTTTATCTTGGTTCCTTATATTTTTTGTTATTAAAAATTATTGTTTTAATTTATTTGTCAGCTCAAACATTTTCATTTTTATTCGTTTTATTTTAAAGATACTGTTGTTAATAATTATTGATTGATATGGATCAATACTTGGTTATTAAAATGATTGAGAATTATATAACAAATGCTTGGATTTTTATTCGCTATTCGAGCCATATTATCAATAAGAGTTAATGTTAGCATGGAAAACTTTGAAAGCGATTTAATGATCTTTTCTAAGGCATTATTGTCTATAAATGACATTTCAGGTGTGATTAATTTTCTAAATAATGAACGTTTATTATTTATCGATGCTGATCGTGTTAATATTATTTTAAAAGATGACATAAGTGCTCAATCAATTTTATATTATCAAAATGTAGATAAAGAGTTCCAACGTTATGATTATTCAGAAGATAGTTTAAGTCTTCATCATGTTGTATCGTGTGAATATAGCCATTACATTAATGGTGAAGAGCTTTATCGTACTTTTCCTCAATTATCTCTTCATCCGGCATACACTAATATTCAAACATACTGTAAAATACCGCTACTAATAGCAAACCAACAGTTAGGTGCTATTGAATATATTAACCTTCGTCTACCTAATCATGATGATGTAGAAAAACAATTCAAGTTGTTCAATAATATGGTTGCAGCAATGATCGAACATATTCTTGAGCATCAAATTGCATCGTCGCTTACTCAGCAATTAAGTAATGAACATAAGGACTTCCAGTTTTTAGTTGATATTACCAATACAGTTATTAATCAGAGCTCAAAAAAAGAACTGATTTGTTCGTTACTGCGTTTTTTATATCAACGTTTTGGAATGAATGAATTATCAATTATACAGTCTCAAGATGGCCACTATAATCAATATTCTGGTAGTGATGCTGGCGGAGAAATGGATTACCAATGCCATTTTTTTACTGATGACAGTATGATTAAAAATGCAGTCGAAAATAATCAAGCTGTTATTTTGACTGCGGCTGATATTTATAAATTAAACCATGATGATAATAGTCCTTATTTTTCATCACAGGCCAAAAGTGCTTGTATTATCCCAATGATTTTTCGAGGCTTAACGATTGGTTATATTTGCTATATCAAAGCGATAGAAAGTCAATTTGAGCAAAGTGAAATTGAACTTTTTAAGCAAATATCAGCGCGTGTAGCATTGGCTATACACAGTATAAAAGTACATCAATCAGCGACACCACATCGCTCTCAGACAAAGTTTATTAGTATTGAAGATAGTTATGATGAGCATGCGATTTTTGATGACATCATTAGTCAAAGTGAAGTGATGAATAAAGTGTTAGAGCAAGTTGCATTAGTAGCAAGCTGTGACAGTACTGTATTGATTTTAGGTGAATCAGGTACTGGTAAGGAATTGATTGCACGGGCGATTCATAAAATGAGTCATCGTAGCAAAACTGACATGATCAAGATGAACTGCGCTGCGATTCCAAGTGGACTGTTTGAAAGTGAATTGTTTGGTCATGAACGTGGTGCATTTACAGGTGCAGTAACTCAACGTGTTGGGCGCTTTGAACAAGCGCATAAAGGTACACTATTTCTAGATGAAATTGGTGATATGCCATTAGAGTTACAGCCTAAATTATTACGTGTTTTGCAAGAAAATGAAATTGAGCGAGTAGGTAAAAATCAGCTTATCAGTATTGATGTCCGTGTTGTAGTTGCGACCAATGTAAATTTATTTGAGATGGTGCAACAGAAACAATTTAGAAATGATTTGTATTATCGCTTAAATGTTTTTCCAATTGAGATTCCGCCGTTACGAGAACGAGCAGAAGATATTCCTTTATTGGTAAAACATTTTACGCGAGAGTTAGCAAAAAAAATGGGTAAAAACATTACCTCTATTGCGGTTGAAGATATGCATATTATGCAGCAATTCTCATGGCCCGGTAATGTGCGTGAGTTACGTAATGTGATTGAACGTTCAGTTATTTTGACACGAGGTCATGTGCTTAACGTGCCAACCCAAGAATTGGTTTCATCACCATCAATGTTAACTCTTACGCCAGTCGAGCCTGTGATACAAGATGTTGTATTGTCCGCTGATGTTAAATTACCGTCACCGATGATTGATAAACAAATGATAGTCGATGCATTAATTCATTGTGGTGGTGTTATTGCAGGTCCTAATGGTGCGGCGAATCAGTTGGGTTTAAAGCGAACCACATTGTTATCACGCATGCAGAAAATGGGTTTGAATAGTCAAGATTTCCGTTTAATTAGCTGAGTGTTATAAATAAATATCATAATAGATAAGTAAAGGAAAAAGATGTTGAACACCTTTGAAGTGTTACCGGAATCGATGTTTTGTAATGCAAGTGAACGTCCTATTGTACGTTACCGTAAAGGCAAAAATGATTGCAATGAACTTGATTACATTATTGAAGAAACGCCGGTTGCCATTGCTTTTAATGGTGTTGCTTACACCGTCATGATGTGTACGCCTAATGACTTAGAACAGTTTGCGATTGGCTTTTCGTTATCAGAAGGGATCATTGATCATCACCGTGATATTCATGATATTGAAATGACGCCGACCTGTGGCGGTATCAATATTAACGTTACCATTGCCAACCGTTGTGTTGCACGCTTACAACAAAAGCGTCGCTCATTAGCAGGGCTGACGGGGTGTGGTATTTGTGGTGAAGAAAAATTAGAAACGGTATGCCGTGTATTAGCACCAGTGCCGTCATCGGTGCAATTTGATTTAAGGTATCTTGATCCTGTCTTACAACAATTATTACGCAAGCAGCAATTGAATCAGCTGACAGGCTCCGCTCATGCTGCGGTGTATATTGATACTCAAGGTCAAGTGGCGGCTATTTTTGAAGATGTTGGCCGTCATATAGCATTAGATAAACTGGTAGGTTGTATTCATCAACAACAGTTAACAGGTGGCGCGGTATTGGTAACGAGTCGTGCCAGTTTTGAGATGGTGCAAAAAGCCGCAGCCGCAGGGGTTGAAGTACTACTAGCAATTTCATCAGCGACCAAAATGGCCGTTGATTTAGCGGAAAAACTTAACCTGACGTTATTGGGTCATTGTCGTAATGGTCGTGCAGATGCTTATACGCATTCTGAGCGCATTATAGGAATGATTTAATCACGCTTAGGTATTGAATTTAATGTTAATGAATAAGTTTATTATTCATTAGCAATAAATCCCGTTAGGTCGGGTTTTCATTCTATTACACTAAGGACAAAAATAAATGAAACTTAAACATATTGTTGCCGGTGCGCTTACTCTTTTTTCACCACTCGTTTTAGCACACCCTGGCCATATTGGCTCTCATACAACAACAGGTTTTATGACAGGTTTTGTGCACCCATTTACAGGCCTTGATCACTTATCAGTAATGATTGGTGTTGGTTTATTGGCTGCACTAATCGGTGGTAAAGCAGTATCACGCTTACCTATGGCATTTATTGGAATTATGATTATCGGTGGCGCATTAGGTGTTGCGGGTATGGTATTACCGGGCATTGAAATGGGTATTGCTTTATCTGTTATTGGTATGGGGGCAATGTTATTAGCTGGTGGTCGTATGTCAGAGAAAGTGGCAACGGGATTAGTAATGGCTTTCGCACTATTTCACGGTATGGCACATGGCATGGAAATGCCGCTTGACGCACAAGCACTGGAATACTTCAGTGGTTTTATTGTAGCAACGGCAATCTTACATGTGTCAGGTATTGCATTAGGTAAATTTGTTATGACTTCAGCCATTAACCTACGTGTTATGCGTGTTGTTGGCGTTGTTATGGCAGCCTTTGGTGGCATATTAATGCTGTCGTAATTTAGCTGGAAAATCGCAGTGAAAGACAACTTTGCACGACAATATATTCATATTACCGGCATTGTACAAGGGGTCGGTTTCCGCCCCTTTGTCTACCAACTGGCGCTGAAATATGCGCTCGTTGGATGGGTAATTAATGATTCAGAAGGCGTCAAGATAGATGCTCAAGGTAAGATTGAAAACCTTGAACAATTTATTATTGAACTTCAGCAACAAGCACCGCTATTAAGTCGTATAGATCAAATGACAGTGATGCCATTATCATTATGGCTCGTCGCAGAAAAGCCGATGCTATTTAGTATCGAGAAAAGCCAGCATTGCAATAGTACTACAGTGTGTGTTTCTCCCGATCAAGGGCTTTGTAATGCCTGTAAACAAGACACCGCAAATCCTACCTCGCGTTATTATCGCTATCCCTTTACCAATTGTACCCATTGTGGCCCTCGTTACAGTATTACCCGTGCCTTACCTTATGACCGCATAGCGACCAGTATGGCCAGTTTTGTATTGTGTTCTGATTGCCAACAAGCGTATGAAAATCCTCTTGATCGTCGTTACCATGCTCAACCAATCAGTTGTGCAGTTTGTGGACCTTGGACGCGGTTTGTTGATTACCGTGATGACGTAATATCAGAGGTTGAATTAACGCAACAAGCAGCTATTAATCAATTAGCAAAACGGCTTCAAGCTGGCGTTGTAGTTGCGATTAAAGGCTTAGGTGGTTTTCACCTTGTTTGTGATGGTACCAATGCCGGTGCTGTCACACGATTACGTCAAATTAAGCATCGGCAACAAAAACCATTAGCAGTAATGGTTGCAGATATCGAGGTGGCACATCAATTAGTCACTGGCGATGAAATTGAATGGCAAGCATTGGATTCTCTGGCTCGTCCGATCGTGTTAATGCATAAATATCAAACTATTCATGGCACCTCGTCTGGTATGAATGTTGCTGCGAATGTTGCACCTAATGTACCTTATTTAGGGGTTATGCTACCTTATACTCCTTTGCATTATTTATTATTTACCGCGTTAGCTGACATTAATGCAACCGCCGTGTTAGTCATGACCAGTGCGAATGTTTCTGGCATGCCAATTGCGACAGATATTGAGCAAATTAAGCAACAATTTTGGGGTACGATTGATAGTGTACTTGATCATAATCGTCCTATTGTTCATACCTGTGATGACAGTGTGGTGCATTATGCGGGGGGAAAAATACGAACCTTAAGAATGGCGCGAGGTTATGCTCCTTATAGCCATTTTGGGCATAAAGCTGAAATGATAACCTTAGCGCTTGGTGCGCAGCAGAAATCGACCATTGCACTTGCGTTACCTCAACAATGGGTTTTATCACCTTATATTGGTGATCTTAATAATCTTGATACTGAGCAGCGTTATCAACAAGCTGTGGCTGAATTACAAGAGCTGTATCAAGTGACGGCACCACAACTTGTGTGCGATAAACATGCGGGTTACTCTTCATCAATCTACGCCAACAAATTGATTTCTGAATCAAAAATTCCATTAAATTTATTACAAGTACAGCACCACCATGCGCATGTTTTGGCGGTAATGGCGGAGTTTAATTTAACTAAACCAGTGATCGGTTTTACTTTTGACGGCACAGGTTATGGTGATGATGATACTGTATGGGGAGGTGAGGTGTTACTCGCATCGTGCCAAGACTATCAGCGTATTGGTTACTTGCGTCCTTTCCGTCTTATTGGTGGTGAAAAAGCAATAAAAGAGCCTGCACGACTATTATTTGCAATATTACTTGAGTGCTATTGCCTTGATGACATTAAAGCAATGCAATTGAGTGCTTTTTCATCGTGGAATGAAACTTATTTTAATAATTTATATCGACTATGGCAAAGTGGTAGTCGATCACCTTATACCTCATCAATGGGAAGATTTATTGATGCATGGGCTTGCTTACTTGGGCTGATTGATCAGGTTAATTATGAAGGTCAATGTGGGTTGTTATTAGAACAAGCAGCTAAACAAGATCTATACCATATTCCATTGTCTTTTCAGATCACTGACAGCGGTACCTTTGATTGGCAGCCATTATTTGCACATGTGTTGCCGCTTGTTGGTGAAATAAATGATGCACAGTATCAGACATGGATTAATAGTTTAGCGCACAGTGTGTTTATGGCTATTGCCAAAATGGTTGTGACTGTCGCGAAACAATATCCAGATCACGCTATTGTTCTTGGTGGTGGCGTTTTTCAAAATCGCGTGTTGATGGATCAAATATATCACCAGTTCTCAGCCTTATCGCAACCATTATATTGTGGTGAAAAACTGCCATCAAATGACGGTGCAATCGCAGCGGGACAGTTATGGTATGCGCTTCATCATCCACTAGATTCAACTATTACCCCATAGGTACCACCTAAATGCATGAATTATCGCTAAGTATAAATACGGTTGATACCGTGGTTGAACAAGCAGAGAAACAAGGGTTTAAGCGCGTTGTTAGTGTAACCCTGACCATTGGTACTTTGTCGTGTATTGAACCTCAAGCATTAGCGACTGGGTTTGAATTTGCTTGTCGTGACACGATTGCGGAAGGCGCCCAATTGAAGATTGAATCTGTTGCTGCTCGTGTATGGTGTTTAGATTGCCAGCAACATGTAGAAATTCCTGAGCGAGGGGTGAGTTGCCCGCGCTGTCACGGTTATCAACTTAATGTTGAAACTGGAGAAGAATTAATGATTAAACATATCGAGGTTGAATAATATGTGTAACGTATGCGGCTGCGGCGATAGCAGAATTGAAGATCATTCTCACGAACAGGATTCTCACGAATATGCTCATGGACACCATGATCATCACCACCATGAACATCCACACCAGCATAACGATCAATTAGCAGCAGAAGTGCCACAATCAGTTGTGATTCATCACCATTATCATCATCAAGGTGATGTTCATCATCATGTTCATTATACATTGCCTGCGGGCGTTATGCCGCAGCAACATGTGGATGGGCATCATCATGAGCATGAAAAGTGTCATATACATTCGCATGACCACGATCATCACCACGCCCATAGTCATGATCATCATCATGCAGATCATCAACCTGAGTGTTTAGATTCTGGTGATTTACATTACGGTAAGGGTGAAGCTGAAGTGCATGTTGCTGGTGTATCACAACGACAGTTATTAACATTAGAAATGGATATTCTAGGTAATAATAATCAGTTAGCAGCACATAATCGTGAGCATTTTATTGAAAATCACCAATTAGTACTAAATTTAGTATCAAGTCCAGGCTCAGGTAAAACAACCTTATTAACCGAAACATTAATGACATTAAAAGATCAGTGTGCTTGTGCTGTGATCGAGGGTGATCAACAAACCAGCAACGATGCTGATCGTATTCGTGCAACCGCTGTTCCGGCTATTCAGGTTAATACTGGTAAGGGATGTCACCTTGATGCTCAAATGATTCATGATGCTTATCATCAACTTGCTATTAATGAACCTGGTTTTTTGTTCATTGAAAATGTCGGTAATTTAGTTTGCCCTGCAAGTTTTGATCTTGGTGAAGCCTCTAAAGTTGCGATTTTGTCAGTGACGGAAGGCGAGGATAAACCGCTTAAATATCCAAATATGTTTGCTGCAGCTGATCTGATGATCATTAATAAAGTCGATCTGTTGCCTTATGTTGATATCAATATTGATGATTGTATTGCGAATGCGCGAAAAGTAAATCCGACAATTCAGGTTATTAAGTTATCAGCCAAAACAGGTGAAGGGATGGATGCTTGGTTTAATTGGTTAAACGAAAATCGACAACAATTGTAATTACTTTGCTCTATTTATTTGGTACTAAAATGCTGTAAATCTATTTTATAGACAAGCAGCATTTTTAATATTTTTATTGATAGGCACCAATTCAAGTTAATTAGTGATAATGTTCAAAAAATCATCTAAACAGACTAATTATTACTATCATTTTTTTTATTTATCTATAGAATGCCGCGCAAACAAGCTAACAGAGCCTAAGCGTACACTTCGTTGTGTCTCTCATTAGCGATATCTTGATGATAAACAACGTAAGTAGCCAATGAAAAAATACGCTTTTGTGACCGCATTATTATTAGCTGGTTGTGATATTACCACAGAAACACGTCAACCACCGACAGCTAAAGATATTGAAATGTGCCAACAACGGATCGCTGTTAAAACAAATTATGTCGTTACCGCAATGTCCAATAACAGTGTGGATAATAAATCGAAAGATAACCGTGGTTGGGTATATGTTAATTATAAAAAAGATAATAATCGCGGTTATTTAAAGTTTCGATGTAATGCAAACTATGTCGAAGTTTGGGCCGCAGGTGCTGCGATGTGGACTGGCCTGTAAATGATTATTAAGATGCTCGTACTGTTATTAGTATGAGCATTTTTGTATGTATGAGCTATGTTCTAAACATGTGTCGTTTGTTAACAGGGTTAGAAGCGAACTGAGACTAATGTAGTCAAGAAAATGGATAGATAAATTTTTGATGACATTTGTGTACATAATAAGGGTTAACTCGACAAAAAGAGATATTTTATTTTCTATTTGAACGTCAATAATAATATCTGGTAAAGGTATTATATTTAGTTTGTTCGTTGTTTAAACAAAGAAAAAAGAGTCTAATTATTCTTTATTATATGACTACTCATAGTTTGTAATAATGATACTCATCGCAAAAATAATGTAGTTTTAAATCGTGTTAAATATTTATTTGTGATCATGTCTGATTCGTTTTTATTAACTATTCTCATTATTTAATTAGTCGCTATTATACTAATATGTTTTTAAATACTGATGCAATAATATTTAAATTTTAATAAAACAATGTCGTGCTGGTATTGTTTATTTTATTGATGTTAAAGGAATAATATGAGTAAATTTTTTTGGCTTGCTTGGACTTGTGCCACAATATTACCTGTTCATGTAAATGCATCAGAATGGAACTCCTCTGGGATTGATGGGCATTATGTTTTATCGTCTTTGATTGATGAGCAAAGAGGACAACAAAGAGTGTTCTTTTCGCTTTATAAGGCAAAGTATAACAATAATGGTTTTGAGCGATTTTTGAGTCAATGTAATAAAAATGGTTTAGATAAAACTGTATTAATGACGATTAATGGCCAAAAAGTAGAAATGGATAAGATTTGTCGTAGAACGGAAGATAGTAAAAATTATTGGGTTTATACTCCCACGACAAATGAAGGACTTGCTTTTTTAATTACGCAGTTTAAATATACAGAAACAGTTAAGATTCATAAAGTTTTTGTCAATATATATAATCAAAAAACAGAATTAGATTTTAAGATTTCTGCTCAAGGATTTGTGCAATCGTGGAATAAAGCATAATAGAAACATTAACGTATATAGATAATATGTTGTATAATGAATAAAATTAAAAACGATATTAATTCTTTTAATATCGTTTTTGTTTTAGTGATTTTATTTTAAATGTTCATTAATGCTAAATAATAAGTGGTAAATATGTGATATCGAGATGTTACATAACCAGTAATAAGTTATTATTATGGTTAAATATAAAGAAGGTAGTATTAAATATCACTTTCCTTATAAAGAAGTGGCGATGAAGTTGATGACAGGTTATATATTTTGCTGTTTTTGTAACTAAAGATAAATTAATCGTATTTATAAAAATGAAGGACGTAGATTATTTGATATTTGATATTTGATATTTGATATTTGATATTTGATATTGGAGCGGATAACGGGAATCGAACCCGTGTCATTAGCTTGGGAAGCTAAGGTAATACCATTATACGATATCCGCTTTCACATAAAGACAATATACATTTGTCTTTGTGTGATCAATAGGAGATATTACAAATAATGTAATTAGCACTGAAATATGAATAAAATGTACGATATCTAATAGTCATTGTTCAAAATAACATCAATAAGTGAATTTTATTTACTTTTATAAATTCTGTTGTATTTTCATGCTTTTGAAGGTTTTCAAGCTTAGATTATTAGCATTAAATATGGAAATTGTGACGAAATGTGTATTTTTGTAATATTTTATATTCATTACCTTGTATATGAGCTAGTATACTCAATATGAGCATATGAATGTAATTATAAGCTAAATAGCTATGTGATGATTCCATTTTGTTTTTTAGTGCATCTTGAAGTATCAATAATGAAGTTAAAAATTACCCCATCAAGTCTAGCAATAGTTATTTCTTTATTGTTAACATTGATCGTTGTTGAAATGTTTTTTTTTAATGAAAAAAAACAATTTGAACTATTGAATAAGAAAAACGATTTGGTCTTTGAACAAGATGTATCAAAGATTATTAATAATGAAATCAATAATATGGTTATATCATTGAAAACATTTAATTTCTTGTTTAAAGCAACAGATTATGATCCTGTTCAATTTAATACATTAGCAAAAGAAGTTATGGCGACGAACAGTAGTGTATCTGAGTTACAGTTTGCACCGCAGGGGATCATTCAACTTGCGTATCCCCATTCAGAAAATAATTCTGCAATAGGTCATGATTTAAATCAGTTAGAAAAAAGGCATAAAGGGGTATTGTTATCTATTGAAAATCAATCGCTTACTTTAATTGGACCGATAAGGCTCATTCAAAATAATCGTTTATCTTTTATTTTACGGTTGCCTATTTTTAATGAGAAGTCAAAGTTTACAGGGTTTATTATTGCAATCAGTGATCTGGAAGGTCTTAGTAATAAGTTACCTTTTAAAAACTTATCTTATAAAATTCAGGGGTTTGATCCTGATGGCGAAATGCTAACAATATTTGATAATATTATTGATACGAAAAAGGGACCAATATCTGTTTTTAATGTACCAGTACCTAATGGTAACTGGTTGTTTTCAATGCAAAATGATAAGTATAATGAGCAAAAGCATGTCATTATTCGTATTATATTATATTTAACGGTGTTGTCTTTTTTCTTTTATATTTACAAGCGAGAGCGGCAGCTTTTATTGACGCATAGCCATATTAGTGATGCAAATAATATACTGAAACTTGCTATTTTTACCGATGAGCTAACTAATATTTATAATCGTAGATATATGAACAACGTACTGAGACAAATATTTCTTTCAAATATTACTGCGACACACAGTATTGCTTTTTTTGACATTGATCATTTTAAAAGGGTCAATGATACTTATGGGCATGATGCAGGTGATGAAATATTAAAGGTATTTGCAGATATTTGTTTGAATAATATACGAACAACAGATGTTATTGCTCGTTGGGGTGGTGAAGAGTTTATTTTATTTATGGAAGAAACCAGTAACATTCATGCTGAAGATGTCTGTTATCGAATTTTAAGCGCTGTTAATCAGCATCCTTTTTTATATAACGGCCAAGTTATTCATCTTACTGTTTCTATCGGATTAACTTCATTTTCACCACAAAATGATCAAATTGAGATAGTGCTCAAAAATATAGATAAAGCTGTTTATCATTCAAAAAACAATGGCCGTAACCGAATTACGGCTATATAAATTTTACGAATAATAATGATTAAATATATTTATATATAGCGAGACATACATATTGCATTATCACCATAGTTTATAGGTGTAGTTAAGCTGTTATCAGTAATAAAATTATATTTTTGCCAAAATGCTGTGGAATTTTGAACTGAAACTAATGAAACAGACTGATAGTCCAAATTTTTAAGTACAGTGAATAGATGGCTAAGTAATAATTTTGGTAATCCTTGTCCTTGAGCCGAGGTAATGATTGCTAAATCATGTAGGTGTAGGTGATTACTCTCAATTGCTGTACTTAGTTGATTTAACGTAGGTGTTGAACCTTTATGATGTGGGTGACTAATGAGATACCCAAGGACATGCTGTTGTTCATTGATACATACAAAGCACGTTTGTGGTGAGATTGTAACTTTACTTTTTAACACTTCAATAGTTTCTGAAAAATCATCACCATAGGCTAAATGTTGAATATATTCGATTTGCTGCCAATGTGATGCCTGGATGGGGACTATGTTCATAAGTTTCTCATAGTTAGAATAAGCACTACTTATACCTAGCCATAGTTATGATTGCAATCTGAACACCCTACTTAATATTGAATAAATTGTAACCAGAATTGAATGAGTGATTTTAATATGCAGATATCGAAGTTAATATTTAGATGAGCTTATAATATATTTTTAAGAATTTTGATTTCATTTTAACTTATTAATTATATTATAAAAAATGTTAGAATGCAGAGAGATATTACGTTATATTATTCTTTGGATTCAAGATGGCTTCCCTCGTAGGTTTTTTCTTATTACCACACCATAATTAGAATGTCGATTAATTATTGCTCGATTTAAAATCAAAGGCACGGAAAAAACGATCCGTTATTGTGTGAGTCATGGGTTAAATAAAAACCTAAATTTCTTATTACATCAGTTAGATCGATATTGTGTTGAATTTGAAATGATTTATGCGTTACTTGGTGAAATAAAACCATTATAAATCAGTTAATAATAATGGTTTTTAAGTGTTAATTATTAAATCTGTTATTCGCTTGAGATCTCATTTGAAAAATCCAGTATTATATTAATATGTTTCTCTACAGTTATTACGTATGAAAGAGCCGCAGGCCATTCCTTTAGTTGATGATGTTGATACATTGACACGATTAAAAAAAGCATTTGTTGCGGGTATTTGGGCAACATTAGCCAGTATTTCGATTGGTTTTTTGTTTAAAGTTTGGTTGGCACAGTGGGTAGCAAAAGACGATTTAGCACTATTTAATAGTGTTATTGATATTGTGTCATTATCATTAATTTTAATGACGGGCTTTCGATCATCAATGGTTGTTACTTACAGTCAGACACACAATGATCATGATATTATCAATATATTCCGCTTCAGTTTGATTATCGTTGTACTTATTACATGGGGTTTAGTTTTACCCTATATAAAACATGAATTACATATAAATGTTGGCTATTTTGAAATGGTTGGCGTTATTTTTGGTATGGGGTTGAAAATATACTTTACCAATTTAATCGCTATGTACCGTTTATACGATGTTTCAAATAAAGTGACATGGATTGAACCGACATCAAATGTTATTACCTTTGTGGGGTGTTACTATATTTTACACTTTACTGCGTTAGCTTCTCTTTTTTATAGTGTAATGGTTTCTTCATTGATTGTTGCTCATTTCATGTATTGGAAACGTAGAAAACAGATAGCGACAAAACCGTTAACGACGGTGCAGCTTGATCCGAATATGCGTAATTATGTCCGCAAAAGTTTCACGGCATCTTTAGAAGCCGGAGCCAGTATTTTAATGATTTATGCGGCGGTTCTACTAACGATCACCCATTTTAGTTTAGATGAGTTAGGTGATTTTCAAGTGGTTGTTAGACCGATATTTACTTATATGACAATGTTATTCGTATTTCCTATCTATCGATTTGTATTACCTGAATTATCACAAAGTGTACGTAAAGGTGAGCATGCTCAAATACGTACTATTCGTCGTTGGGTATACCGATTAGCTGTCATTGTGAGTGTGAGCTTTTTCTTGGTTATGCTTATTGGTGGTAAAGATATTGTTGGGTTTATTTTCCCTACACAATATAAAGGCGCAGAGATTGTATTATTTCATTTCTCTATTTTCTTTATTTTCATGATGCTTAATGCTTACCAGTTAGCGTATATCAAAGCTCATGGTAAATTTACATTGAGTTTAATGATTCGATTAAGTGGCATCGTTACTTTGGTGGTAAGTTATTATCTGTTAGCGTTATTTACTGCTAACGTGGTGGCGATTATTGTGGCGCTGGGTTTTGGGTATGTGATGATGTTTATTTTATCGACCGTGGCAGAGCAGCAGATTTTACGTGAATATCGACGCCAAGGTATTAGTGTTGATTGATATTGAGTGATTAAATCATCTGATGTGAGCCAATAAAAAAGGTTGAGTGTGTTGTTATTTCTTTCTTATTGAAAGTGATCACTACCCAACCTTTTTATTTTCTAGATCAACCTCGTCGTTCTTGTTGGTTATCTTTTGATTATAAGACGGGCGACATACCATAGCTGTGGCCGTTAAGTAGCAATAAGCCTAATAATACAAGTAATATTCCACCGATCAGTTTGATAATAATACTGGTCATTGTGCGTTGACGTTCGTTGGTGGCTAAATAGCGGCTGACGATTTTCTTACCTGATAAGGTCAATAATGCAATGGCTGATGTGGTCAGTGCTGTCCCCACTGCCATTAGTATTGCACTTATAACGCCAAGCCAATACAGGTCAACCATATTAGCGAATAACAACACTAAAATGGCACCGGTACAGGGACGAATACCAATACTGAAGATGATGACAATATATTCTCGTAAACTGGTCGCGTTATTGATTTCATCAGCATTTGCAAAGTGTTTATGGCCACAGCTACATTCACTACCATGGTCGTGGTGCTGATGTGCCATTCTGAGTTGCCATGCTTGTTTTAGGCTGCGGTAAATAACAATAGCCCCAAGCAATAACATCGCCATAAAACTATAGCTAATAAATTGATCTGCGGCATCATTTACTTGTCGCATTGATGCTTTGAAAAACACCAATAAAATACTCACTAACGTAATGGCAACCAGCGCTTGTACAAATGCTGATACCACTGTCATTATTAAACTGGCCTTGATTTTTGCAGGGTTAGTAGCGAGATAAGTAGTAACAATCATTTTGCCATGGCCTGGGCCTAATGAATGAAAAATACCATAAAGAAAGCTCAAGCCCGCTAATGAGTAAGCGGCGGTTATATTTTGTTGAGCATCGTAAAGTAAATCACTTAACTGGCCATTAATATCACGTTGCCATTTAATACTTTCCATCAGTAGTGTTGGCCATTGCTGCCATAACATATAGCCACTACCCACAAACAGCAGTAACACACTTATACGGACTAACCATGAGGCAGGTGCAGGGTGAGTTTCAGCGTGTTCATGGGAATGTTGATGATGAGCACAAGACGATAGTGGAGGATTATTATCAGCCTCTACAGGGGAATGATAGTCAGATTTCATTGGATAGATCCTAAATTAAAACTATTTGATGGAAGGCGCGGTAGTGTTGATATCGCAGTGTAATTTTACTGCTTGCGTAAACACTTGCCCTAATTGATTATCAGGATCTGCATCGGCAGGAATCGACATAGCAAAAGTAACCTGCTCAGGTGTTGGGTTTGGCTCTACTAATGTAAAGCGACATGTTTTTGCTAGTTCTGGAGAAAGGATAATGTCACTTTTATTACCCCATGACATATCAACATAATAGCTTGGTTCAAAGATTAATAATTTTAATGAATCTTTAGTGATAGTTTTAGGTTTTGCTAGTGGTAATTCAAAAGTCAGTGTGGCTTTAGCGCGAGGCTTAATTAATTCACCGCCGGCAGGAATATGGTATTTAATCGGGGTTTCATTATCATAAAAATAGGTAAAATAATGCGAATTTTTCATGTTTTCCATTACAGATTGCGCTATATTTTTTAATGTTTGCTGCTTATGTTCAGTCGACATATCTTCACCATCAATCATATAAGCGGTGGTCATGGCATCAAATGTCCATACCATTTTAAACCCTGTAATTTGAGTGCTATTTCCCTCGATGTAGGTTTTCATATTAATCCAAGAGTGCGGATGCGCTTGACTGGTTATGGGTAATAACGCAGCGATAGATAATATAAAACAGGGCAAGGCATTCAAACGCATCTAAGTTGGCTCCATATTCATCATTTGATGAGTGACAATGATTCAGGGTAAATAGCAATATTCTTGTTATGTTATAACATAGAGCTATTAATGAATCTAGATGAAGATATGGGCATCATCTGAAGAGTATTGAGCTGTTAACTATTAAGAGTACTAACAGCTCATTGCTTTATTAGTTAGATTAATTGTCACTGCCTAAAATGAAATCAGGTTTTACTAGTCGACGGCAAAGGGATAATAACTGTTCACATTCTTGTGCGTTAAGAGGAGCATAAAAATCAAGTGTAATGGCTTTAATGACAATATCAGCTTGCTGCTTGACCGTTAATCCCTTAGGAGTAAGCACTAAGTACCGCGCTTTTTTATTATCGACACTTTTCTTCGCTTCAACTAATTCACGTTTAATACAATTATCGATTAAACGTTTTGTTACTGAACGCTCTCGTTGTAATGCTTCTGCAACGGTTTGCTGAGGAATTTCACCTAAATGATCTAATACTCGTAATGCACCTAGCATTTCTAAAGTGATATCAAATTTTGAATTTAGTGATTGATTAGCAATGGTTCTAAATTGTTTGTAAGTAATTCCAATGGTAAAACTTAGGCTACTATCCAATTCAGGTATATTAGTAATAACAGAATGCATTAGGATCTCTTGGTCGAACTTAAGAAATGGATTAAAAACAATATACCTAAAGTTACCGCCAGTTCCCACCCACGTAGAAAGGTATTGTTCAAATTAAAGCTATTATTTCCTAAATAGAGTTGGATCGGTAATACTGTCGCTAAAATGGTATCAGCATGAATGTCACGCGCAATACCGTTAGTTGTAGTCATCATCAATGCTAGAACAAATATCACCCCCCCAAGAATAAAAGCGTAGTAAGGAATAATGGTTTGATGTCCCATCATTAAAACTGAAAAAATCAGAGCAATCACACAACCTCCAATTTGCGTGATAAAACGTAATTTTACCGTTTTTACATAGTTAGTTCGGTTTAACTGTGTAACCGCGGCAATAACGGGTACTAGGCAAAATGTGGCTGAAATTAAGTCAACGATCATAAGAAACGCGACGCTGATCCCCAGTAAAGTTAATGTGATAAATCGGTGTCGATAACTGACATTAAATATGGGCATAGGAGTTAATGGTGGTTGTTGGGCCGTGATAGGAAATAGCCCTATCATTATTTTTGCTATTACAGCGGTAATGATCATTGCTAATAATATTTCATGGATCCTCATTGCCATATTCATATCAGTATGTTGAGCAAAAATAATGATTAAAATCCAATTAAACGTTGGCATTAATAATTGATTTAATTTCGCCGACGTATTGGCTCGACGCCGCATAAAATCAAAGAAAAATAAGCTGATCGTCCAAATAATAAAAGGATGGTTATAAAATAAGTTACTAACAATTAACGCTGTGCTAGCGGCGATAAACGTAGGTAAGAACATTCGGCCAATACCAACCCATGAAAATTGACGCCCTTTGGTCATTAACAGTGTTGGATAAAGTGCAAAATAAACTGGCGAATTAAAATTGGCTAATTTACCTATTAGCATACAAAAGGTGATGGTTAACGCAATTCGTAGCGCATTATTGGTATCACTTTTATTTAATGTCATATGCCTTACTCACTAATAAATATAGTGAAAAATAGCGACTAGCTTGATCCATATTTGCGCTATTGTATTGATAATTGGGTTACTGCTTTGAACAATAACACTGGCACGGGCACCTGAAATTAAAGCAGGATCAAGATCATTAACCGTAATACGAGTGCGAATTTTTTGTAATTCACGGATCCAATTTTTATCATTTGCTACTGTTGATAGTTGGTTATTGGGGTTTTCAGCATCAAATTCAGCCCGATCTTGACTGCTTATCTCACCTTTGAATACTTTGCCTGGAATGGCGTCAAACGCAATATAAACCATATGCTGAGGTTGTAATTGGGTCATTCCTTTTTCATTAAAATCGGCGCTTAACCAGACATTGTTTTCATTAACGATAAACAGAGCAGGCGTACCTTGAGTAATATAGCTTCCCACCTGTAGTTGTAGGTTGGTGATTGTGCCTGTGGTTTGGGCGATTACATGGGTATGTGCTAAATCTAATTGAGCTTGATCTAGCTTAGCCTGAGCTAACTCAACAGCAGCATTGTTAGATTTGCCATTAAGCAGGGCTTTTATGCGTAGTACATCTGCTTTAGCACCTTGATAAGCACTACTTGCAACCGCTGCTTGTGTTTGTGCGTCATCAAATTGTTGACGAGTCACCAAGCCTTTATTAATTAACTGCTGAAATCTAGTCAGTGAAATAGCTGCATTATGTGATTCTAATTGACGTTGCTTTAACAGCTGATTTGCAGTGACTAATTGCTGTGTTTGTGCTGAATAGTTTTGATCTGCTTGGGCTAAATCGGCTTGAGCCTGACGCACTTTAAGTGCATAGGGAGCAGGATCAATGCTAAACAGTAGCTTTCCTTTATCGATTGTTTGGCCATTTTTAACCGCCACATTGGTGATCACACCAGAAACTTGCGGTGAAATATTGGCAACAGCACGGTATAAAGTTGATTGAGTGGTAAAGGGCGCAATGTTATCACTAATCAATAAAAAGAGGGAAAAACACGCAATGATAGTGAGTACGCTATAAATAAGGTATTGATAAAATTTTTCTTTCATTTTTTTTGTAACCTATACAACAATAATTAATGTAATTTAATCGTTCTTTGTTGTATGTGCAACAATAAAGTGGTGTTTTTTATAAGGCATTGATTATATTGTATATATATTTAGCGATAAGGCATGAAGTGAAACAAACAAATAGCTTTAAGATAAAACTGTAAAAATCAGTTAGAATATTAAGAAGAGCGATATATTTTAAGTGCGTAATGAAGAGAAGCAATAGCGTCTTTAATTCCTTGGTATTATCGTGGCAAAATTAGCATTACATGATGAGAATAATAAATAATGAAGAAAAAGCTATTTACTGCGACTTTACTCTTACTTTTGAGTACCTCTGTCTTGGCAGCTACGGCAGAAACAGCACTACCTATCCAATTATCATCTGTTACTCAAGATGTTGATGTTGTAAATAATACGACAACGTTAACGGGTAAAGTGGATATCGTTCAGGGTGGTATCACCATTAAAGCAGATAAAGCGGTGATTAAACTCAATGCTAAAACTAAAGAATTAAAAACGATTGAAGTGTATGGCAAGCCAGCTTACTTCAAACGTGTTATGGAAGATGGCAAAGTCATTAATGGCGAATCTAGTTATGGTATCTATACCCCTTCAGATAGCATGATGGTATTAAAGAAAAACGTAAAAGTAACTCAAGGTGGTAATACTATCCGTGCCAATACGGTTAGTTATAACCTTAAAACACAGTTTATGAAGGCGACAGGCACTAAGTCTCAGCAAGTTAAAACCAAATTATTACCAGAAACGAAGTAAAAGGAATTTTCGTGGAACTAGTAAAAGTTAATGCGAGCAATCTAGCGATTTATTTAAATTTAACCCAAGCTTATGAAGCTGAATTTTCACCGTTAACAAAAAAATTGCCAGATGATGAAGGTAAGTTTGCTTTAGACACTCCGATTGAGGGTAATGTCACTGGTTATTTATTGTATATTGATGGTAAACCCGCAGGATTAGCCGCTATTGCTAACGAGAGTGTTGATCATTATGAAGTGTGTGATTTCTACGTTGTGCCCGTGTTTCGTAAGAACAAAGCTGGTCAACGTTTTGCTCATACGCTATTTGATATGATGCCGGGTTTATGGCAAAGCAAGCAGATTGAGGGCGCAGATCACGCGGTTGCATTTTGGCGACGTGCGATTGGCAGTTACACCAATGAAGTATTCGTTGAAGATATTTACCATGATGGATACTGGGGCGATGTCACCCGTCAATGTTTTAAAACCACGGCTTAATTTGTCGTGGTTGTAAATAAACTCATAAATAAAACCCCTATTGTTTATTAAATGATAGGGGTTTTATTTTAGTGGTAATATTTAAATTACCTCTCCGTTATTTCCTATAATGAATGCCCGCGAGGGCGATAGAACACCGGATGCTTGGCTTGAGCACAGTGAACAATTTATGGAACATTATGCCAATGTAAGCGGTAAATGGTCCCGAATGTGTACATTGAAACAACATGCTGGTGGACATTGGTGCAAAGGAAAGTCGGCGAGTCATCAGCTACATCCCAGTTAAATACTTTTTATAATCAGAAGAAAATACTGCAATAACCGTCAGGATTGTAGGCGTTATCGATCCTGAAATATGGGAACAGAACAGATTTAGTGATGAATTATAAACAATAAGCTGTAAATTTTAGATTTGGGTGTTTATTGCAAGTGGCATGGATTGATTTTTGGTGACTCTATTTAAGTGTTAAATATTTGGCTGTCCAAATTAAAATATGGCCGTCCATGTTAAACAATTTTAAGCATCCTAATGAAAAAGAATAGGAACAAAAAGTAGAAGTATTGAGATAAAACTTATCCAGCGGAAAGTTACACTAATGTTGTCCATAAAAAGTTCCTTTCTAAGGTTGAATCTAAAATGATAATCATTATCATACAATGATGCATTTAAAATACATCTTGATAATTATCAAGTAGAGGGCGGTAAGATGAACTTTTCCATTATCTCTTTAATGAGTAAAACACAATTATCCACATTGGCATTACTGCAAGAGAAAAGATCTTATCAGGCAGGTACGATACTGTTTCATCGAGGTAAAGAAGCTAATTGTATGTACGTAATTGAAAAAGGAAAAGTGACACTTTATCGATTAATGCCTAGTGGCGAAGAGAAGGTATTCAATGTTTTTCTTGCTGGTGATGTGATTGCTGAAATGGCTATGTTTATGTCACCTCGTCAATATCCAATGACGGCAAGGGTAGAACAAGATTCTGTTTTAGCGGTATATAAACATACTGATATAAAAAAAATAGTCTCTCAAACACCAGAGCTTGCTGTCAGCGTTATGGAGTATATGAGCAATAAAATTCATAGTTTAGTCAATGACATTAATATTTTAACGCAAGTAAATGCGAATCAACGGTTTGTGATGAAACTGGCTGAGATATATAAAAAGCAATCAACCAAAGATAATAAAATCAGCTTATCGATAACAAAAAAATTATTAGCTACGCAATTAGGTATGACCCCTGAGACATTATCAAGAACGATTAAACGTTTAAAAGATGAAGGGCAATTAATTGAATATGGCAATAGTTTACAAATTAAAGATATTGCAGCGCTTTGTCTGTCAGTAAATTTAACCGCTGATATCTTCGATCACTAACCGTTAATAAAAGGTACATAATATTGAAGTTCCCAATAAAAAGGCTAGATATAAAATACCTAGCCTTTTTATTTATGGTAATAATATTGGGTAATGACTACAGCGCGGTTTCTAAAATCTTGCGGCTGTCTGCAATCGTTAGTTTTCCTTTTTCACCTAGTGCTGTTCTGCCATGTTTTTCAAGGCTAGCAACTAATACATCAATATCAGCAGTGCCTAGTTCAACATCAGCCAGTGAGGTTGGAACGTCCATTTCTTTAAAGAAAGCAATAGTGCGTGCAATTGCTGCATCAATACGCTCGTCAGTTGTGCCGGTAGTAATACCAAATACGCGTTCTGCATATTGAACTAATTTTGCTTGTTTCTCTTTACGACAAACTTGCATTACCGCAGGTAGCACGATGCTTAATGTACGGGCATGATCGATACTGTAGTTACCAGTAAGTTCATGGCCAATCATATGTGTAGCCCAATCTTGTGGAACACCCACACCAATTAAGCCATTCAACGCTTGAGTTGCAGACCACATGATATTGGCACGAACCGCGATATTATCTGGAGTTGCTAGTGCTTTCGGGCCTTCTTCGATAAGCGTTAACAATAGACCTTCAGCAAAACGATCTTGAACTTTAGCATTCACAGGGAAAGTTAAGTATTGTTCCATGGTGTGAACAAAAGCATCTACAACACCATTAGACACTTGGCGAGGTGATAGGCTTAATGTGGTTTGTGGATCTAAGATAGCAAACGTAGGCTTCACTAATGCTGAGCCAAAGAATAGCTTATCGTGACCACGAGAAACCACAGCACCGCCGTTAGTTTCAGAGCCTGTTGCTGGTAATGTTAATACACAACCGATAGGTAACGCAGCTGTTATTGGTGCTTGATCATGCAAAATCTCCCATGGATCTGCGCCTTCATAACATGCTGCTGCGGCAATGAATTTAGTGCCATCAACCACTGAACCACCACCAACGGCTAATAAGAAGTCATAGTCTTCTGCTTTCACTTTAGCAACGGCTTGCATTAGGGTGCCATATTGTGGATTTGGCTCGATGCCTGAAAACTCACTCCAATTAAAGCCTGTTAGTGCTGCGGCAACTTGTTCATAGACGCCGTTACTTTTAATTGAGCCGCCACCGTAGATAACTAAGATTTTCTTATCTTTCGGAATGTCATTGGCAATTTCAGTAATTTGACCTTCACCAAAATGAATTTTTGTAGGGCTTTGATAGGTAAACTTATCCATTTTATTTTCCTTAGAACAGCAAACTGAGCTGATTATTATAATGATTTTAGTTATCAGATACTGAGTACCTTAGATGTTTCCAGTCTAGGGGATAATACGTATTTACTTAATACATAATTCTCTTTAATACTTGCCTATTCCTCTTTTGTTGCTGCTATTAATAGTGGATGTCTGTTAAGGTGACTGAAATGATTTTGTGAGTAGATAACCATGAAAAGTGGAAGCATTGCAAAGATAACTGCATCTCAACCGATCACCATACCAACATCCATAATTACCTTGGCCTATTCGTTATGTGAGTATTATGGTTTAGCGCATCAATCTGGTCGTGTGGACACCAATCTTGCTGGAATACGGTTATTTAGAATTGATAGTTATCATAAACATAGCCCACAAATGTATGAGCAAGGTGTTGTTATTATTATTCAAGGCCACAAAACGGGTCATTTAAATCAACACCAATTTAATTACGATCCACAACGATGCTTATTAGTTACGACACCTTATCCCATTGTTTGTGAAACCTTTGCCTCACAACAACAGCCATTGATTGGAATTAATATCGATTTTGATCTAACTGTTATTCGCCAGTTAGTCACCATGATTGAATCTGAGCAGCAATATCAATTTAATTATGAAGGCAGTTGTGGAGTGGCGACCGCAAAGATGACAGAACGCATGTATCGCAGTGTCGAACAATTATTAGAAGTATTGCACGATCCTCTTGATGCGATGGTTGTTGGCCCATCACTGATTCGGCAGTTGTTTTATTATTTACTGCAAGGCGATCAAGGGTATTTATTAGCGCAATATTGTGAACAAGATAGTGCGTTAGCTAAAATTTCATCAGTTATTGATTATGTACAACTACATTATGATACAAAATTACAAGTGCATGAGTTAGCGGCAATGGCTGGAATGAGTGTGTCTGTTTTTCATAAAGTGTTTAAACAGGTCGTGACCGATCCACCACTGCAATACATTAAGAAAATACGGTTAAATAATGCCAAGACGTTAATCTTACAACAAGGTATGGCTGCTAATATTGCAGCGGGACTGGTGGGCTATGAAAGTCCTGCGCAGTTTAGCCGTGAATTTAAACGCTATTTTGGTTTACCGCCAAGTAAAATTCATGAAAATGCTGGATTGATTCAATAATATATCTAAATAGCATCGTTGATGTGCAATTATTATGTTTTTTATAATATATTGTTTTATTAGCGTAGTATCTATCAAAGATAAGATAACAATAATAAGGAAAACAATGTCTGCTTCTCAAAAAAAAGTGTTGATTTTATTTGCTCATCCGTTACAACACCGTTCTGAAATCAATGTTCCGTTATTTAATGCGTCTAAAGGTTTTGACCACGTTACGACTGTGGATTTATATGCAGAGTACCCCAATTTTCGTATTGATATCGATAAAGAACAGCAACGGTTACGTGATCATGATGTGATTGTGTTTATGTTTCCACTTTATTGGTATTCAACGCCATCGTTACTGAAAGAATGGCAAGATCTGGTGTTGGAATATGGCTTTGCTTTCGGTAGTAAAGGTAAGGCGTTAGAGGGTAAAAAATTGCTATGCGCACTTACTGTTGGTGGTTCTGAAGCTAGTTATTGTAAAGATGGTTTTAACCATTCTGGTATTCGTCAGGTATTACAGCCGCTAGAGCTAATGACAGAATTGACGGGAATGGCGTTTTTAGCTCCGTTTGCTTTATTTGGTGCGGGTACTGCTACGGAAGAGCAACGTACTATCAAACACCTACAAAATTGGCGTCGCGTGTTAGTCGCAATAGCAGAGAATAAGTTCGATTATGACGTTGCGAGTAAATTATCAGAATTAAATCAGAGTCTTGATATTGTGATCACGGAGTAGCTATGACTGGAATATTTTTACAAGCATTTATCTATTTAATGGCAGCTATTATTGCTGTACCTATCGCGAAACGCTTCGGACTTGGCTCAGTATTGGGTTATTTAATTGCCGGTGTCGTTATTGGCCCCGTTATTGGATTAGTTGGCAGCGAAACTACCACAATTCAGCACTTTGCTGAGTTTGGGGTAGTGATGATGTTATTTGTTGTCGGCTTAGAATTAGAACCTAAAATGTTATGGAGTATGCGTCATCGCTTATTGGGTTTAGGTGGCTTGCAAGTTGTAGTAACCGCTGCTGTTGTTATGGGAGTTGCTATGGCATTAGGGCTAGGTTGGACTTATGCCTTAGCCATTGGTTTGATCTTTTCATTGTCATCAACTGCGATTGTACTGCAAACCTTTAATGAAAAAGGGCTAAGTAAAACGGAAGGCGGTAAAAGTGCATTTTCGGTGTTACTGTTTCAAGATATCGCCGTTATTCCGATGCTGGCATTAATTCCATTATTAGCATTACCTGAATTAGTCGAGAAAGCACAATCAACCGTAGCTACTGCTGCCGAGCATCATGATGAACTGAGTTTAGTCGTAGGGTTACCTGGGTGGGGATACGCTATTGTGGTGATTTTCGCCATTGCGGGAGTTGTTGTTGGTGGGCATTATCTTAGTCGACCACTGTTCCGTTTTGTTACAAGTTCTGGCTTACGTGAAATTTTCACAGCAACAGCATTAATGCTGGTAATTGGTATTGCTGTGCTAATGAGTTTAGTTGGCTTATCACCTGCATTGGGAACGTTTCTGGCGGGTGTAGTACTGGCAAACAGTGAATTCCGTCACGAGCTTGAATCAAATATTGAACCATTTAAAGGCTTATTGCTGGGGTTATTCTTTATTACTGTTGGTGCAGGTATTAACTTTGGTATTTTGTTTGAGCAGTTTGGTACCATTATTGGCTTAACTCTTGGTGTGATGCTAATTAAAGCATTGGTATTACTAATATTAGCGTTTGTTTTTAAAGTGAAAGGCAGTGATAGATGGCTATTTGCGCTTAGTTTGGCACAGGCGGGTGAATTTGGATTTGTATTATTGAACTATACTGTCCAAAACAATGTATTGCCTACAGAATTAGGTCAAACGTTATCATTAGTTGTGGCTTTGTCGATGTTCTTAACTCCTGGGTTATTTATATTATATGATAAGGTGATTTTGCCGCGGTTTAGTGCGGCTCAAAATGAACATGAGGCTGATGAGATTGATGAACAAGGGAAAGTCATCATCGCAGGTATCGGTCGTTTTGGTCAGGTTGTGAATCGTTTATTGACCTCAAATGGCATGCAAACTGTAGTACTCGATCATTCTGTGACTCAAATTGATATGATGCGTAAAATTGGCATTAAGAGTTTTTTTGGTGATGCTACTCGTCATGATTTATTGCATACCGCTGGTATTGAAGATGCCAAAGTGTTTGTGGTGGCCATTGACGATCAAGAGCGTGCGACAGAACTCGTGCATTATATCAAGCAGAATTATCCGCATGTTCGTGTATTAGCGCGCGCTTATGATCGAGGGCATCACTATTCATTACGCTACGCAGGTGCTGATTATACGATCAGTGAGACCTACCGTTCAGCGTTAGCGATGGGTGCACAAGCTTTGAAAGAACTCGGTGTCCATCCGTTTAGAGCCGAACAGCAAAAAGAAATGTTTGTTGAAACGGAAATAAAGAGTAAAGAGCTGCTGTATCAAACATGGAGTAATAATACTGAAGAAGATCGCTTTAATACCTCTTATGTTGAATTGTTCAGACAACTAGAACAAACGTTAGGTGAAGTGATGAAACAAGAGCGTAATAGACCAGAACGTGGCTGGGCGCCGCCACCTAAAAACTTTATCGAAGAAGCAGAACAAATGCAGGCAGATAAGAATAACTAACAGTGATGAGCGTGATTCTTGATCTAAAATAACAACTTCAATTGAGTTAATAAGACGCTAACTGTTTAATCATTAGCGTCTTTTTTTATATTACCGAAATCATATCTATGTAGCATTTACATGCAATTTCTAAATAACTGCTTAAATTTATTTATGTTATTGTCAATTAGGAAAGCTTATTTCGAGCTTTATTTGAATATTGGTAATAGGTGAAATGTTTAAAAAGAATCTACTTGCATCGCTTCTACTTAGTTCTTTCGCCGCTCAACCTGCTCTCGCTGATACAACATTAAATATTTATAATTGGTCAGAATATCTACCTACAGAATTACTGACACAATTTACGAAAGAAACCGATATCAAGGTTAACTATTCAACGTTTGAAAGTAATGAAACGATGTATACCAAGATCAAAATGATCGACGGTAAAGGGTATGATTTAGTTTTCCCATCTACTTATTACGTGTCTAAAATGGCTGATGAAGGCTTATTAGCGAAATTAGACCATAGCAAGATCTCCGCATTTTCTAAACTAGATAGCACAATTTTAAATCAACCTTTTGATCCCAATAACCAGTATTCATTGCCTTATGTTTGGGGGAGTACCGCATTAGGTTATGATAGTGATCGTATTGATAGCCACCAGATCACACACTGGAAAGATCTGTGGAAGCCTGAATTTAAAGGTAACGTGTTATTAACTGATGATCCTCGTGATGTATTTGGCATGGCGCTGATTATGAATGGTCATAGTGTTAATAGCCGTAATGAAGCTGAAATCAAACAAGCTTATGAAACATTGAAAACATTGATGCCAAATGTTGCGGTGTTTAATTCAGATGCGCCACACATTCCTTATATTGCAGGTGAAGTTTCTGTTGGAATGCAATGGAACGGCACTGCAGTTCGTGCTAAAAATGAAAATCCAGCACTTAAATTTGCTTATCCTCAAGAAGGTACTATTTTCTGGATGGATAACATGGTTATTCCCGCTGCCAGTCAGCATAAAGATGCGGCCTACCAATTTATTAATTTCTTATTAAAGCCTGAGAACCAAGCTAAAATTATCACAGAAATTGGCTATGCTGCGCCTAATTTAGAAGCATTAAATAATCTTCCTGATACTATTCGTCAAAGTGAGATTATCTTTCCACCGAAAGCGATTAAGCAAAAAGGTCAATTTCTAGCGGATGTTGGTGATGCGACAGCACTCTATCAGCGTTACTGGATGGAGTTAAAGAAATAATGAAAGTTATCTACACTGAAAAACAACGTTTGCACCATGTACGTTTTGAATTCTTAAATGGTGAAGCGACGCCGTGTTTTGAAAAACCCGAACGTGCTGACATGGTGTTGAATGCGTTAAATAACCACGGTGGTTTTACGATGGTTGAGCCCAATAGTTATGGTGATGCGCCGCTGCGTTGGGTTCATACTGATGATTACGTTGATTTTCTTGCGAGTTGCTGGGATCAGTGGGTAGAAGCGTTTGGTGATGTACATGATGCGTCGCCATACTGTTTTGCACCTGCACGTCATTTACGTAACCGTATTCCAAAAGATATCGAAGGTCGGTTAGGGTATTACAGCTTTGATATGACCGCTGCTATTACTGCTGGATCTTGGAAAGCGATTGTTGCGGCGACAGAATGTGCTTTAACTGGGGTAGATTTAATTAAACAAGGCGAACATGCCGCATTTGCATTATGTCGTCCTCCTGGTCACCATGCGGCGTCTGATTTAATGGGTGGTTATTGTTATGCCAATAATGCAGCAATTGCAGCTGAAAGCTTTGTTCGTCAAGGTGCTAAGCGAGTTGCTGTATTAGATATTGATTACCACCACGGTAATGGTACGCAAAGTATTTTCTATCATCGTAGTGACGTTTTATTTGCTTCTATTCATGGCGATCCTGATTACGATTATCCGCATTATCTAGGTTTTACTGATGAAGAGGGTGAAGGTGAAGGGGTAGGATTTAATCTTAATTTTCCATTGCCACTGCATACAACTGATTGGTCGGTGTATGAGCCCGTATTAGCACAAGCATTGGCTCGTATTGCAGAATATAAGCCTGAGGCATTAGTGATTTCATTGGGTATGGATACTTTTGCTGATGATCCGATTAGTTACTTTAAATTGATGCGTAATGATTACCAAAATATTGGCTGGATGATTGGCTTATTAAATATACCAACACTATTTGTTTTTGAAGGTGGGTATGCGGTAGATGATTTAGGTCATAACACCGTCGCCGTCCTTGATGGATTTAATAAAGCACTCGTTTAAGTTTATCGTAATCTAAAATTATGCAAGATGAAAAAGCGATAGTCGAATGGCTATCGCTTTTTTATTTATAAAACAACCCCCATATAAACGCATAACTCACGCTTAATCCGGTTATATTCACTTGATATGACTTTCTGAGCTTGATAGTCAGTACCATCATCGGTTGCTATATCGTTTTCTTCAATTTCTAAAAAAGGTAATTCAGTGCTATTTGTTAATAGATAAAGAGCACGATGACCATCTATTTTATAATTCAAATCAAAGGCTACAATTGTTTCCATATTGATATAAATATTATTAATTTTAAGCGCTTTTCTCATTACAGATATCCTATGTAAGTAACGTTAAAGTCACATATAACTTGTGGCTGAAAATAGCATATTCCGAGTCTTAGCCTCTGTATGCAGAAAGTTCTGCAATGAAAGATTGTATTATTCGTTAACAGCAATCGCTTGAATTGAATCTTTTTTATGCTGCTTTCTTTCAACTTTTGCTAGCCATAATAGTGGCACAATGATCATTAGCGTGCCGACTAAGGTTGTTATATCAGGCACTTCGTTAAACAATAAATAACCCACGATCACAGCACCAATTAAACCACTGTATTCAGCACTGGCGATTTTATTACTTTCCGCTGCTCGGTAGGCCACTACGCATGTGGCGGCATACACTAAAATTAATGCACTAGAACCAGAGGCGGTAATCAAAGGTGACCAATCCCATGGTTTATTTTCCCACAATGCTAATGCGAGAGATGCTGGCATACCGATTAAGTTTGTGAGTAATAATGTTTGGGCAACGCTTTGTTGGGTGGGGAGTTTACGAATAAAAAGGTTATTTACAGCAATCGTGAATGCAACCACGAGCGCGGCTAATGCTGCCCAGCTAATGTCTGTTGGGCGTACAATAACTAACACGCCAGCAAAACCGATGATCCCCGCAGCAATAGAATAACGACTGAGTTTTTCACCGTAAACCATGACGGCTAACGGAAGCATGATCAAGGGCGCGGCATAGAAAATAGCATTGGCTGTGGCTAACGGTAGCGTATTTAATGAAATAACCATAAATATTGCCCCTAATAACCACACATGTGCGCGTATACAATGCCATTTTAAGCCGACTAAAAAACTTTGTTTGGTTGCGCGTAAACAAAAAGGAAGCAGAATCACTACCGCTGATAATTGGCGAAAAAATACAAACTGAAACACAGCTGCGTCTTTACCCATGGTTTCAATTAATGAATCAGAAAGTACAGCGACTAAATTACCAATAATTAAAATGGTCATAGCAAAGCCAGCAGAACGTTTTTTCATTATACCTGCCGCAATAAACAAGGTGAATGTGGTGCTGATTGAGGTTAAGAAGCGCAAACAACAGTATTAATAAGCCTGTATATTATGATGATTTTAACATTATGTATAATGATATAAAATGTGTGGTATTGGTCTATCCTGTGCTTATAACTTATGTTTTTCAGTTGTCACCAAGAGATAATCTTACCATCATAACTTAGAAATTGTCCGGTATCTTGTGGTGTTAATGTCGCTAATAAATTTAATAAGCATTGTGCGGTATAAGAGGGGGTAAATAATTTGTGAGGCGCAACATTACGTTGAAATGGTTTAGATAGTGGGCTTGCGGTTGTGCCGGGGTGAAAAGTAATAACACAACAATGGGGGAGTTTGCTTCGCCATTCAATACTAATAGTTTTAATGGACATATTAAGTGCGGCTTTTGAGCTACGATAACTGATCCAGCCACCTAATTTATTATCTTCAATACTGCCAACTTTGGCTGAAATAGTCACAAAATAACTGCGTGACGATGTTTTTAATGCCGCCATGAAATGTTTAGCAATTAATAAGCTGGGTAGTGTATTCGTTTGAATGTTGGTTTGGAAAAAATTCACATCAAATTGTTGAATAGATTTTTCAGGTTGATGTTCAGTGGTGTGGAGCATACCGACAGCATTGATCACGATATCAAGTTGAGGTAGTTGTTTTGCAAGTGCTGCAATATGATTCTCTAGTGTAATATCGCAATAGTGCCAATGTAGCTGCGAATGTTGATATTGAGGCTGGTGGCGAAAAAATGTCGCGTGGATGTTTGCATGTGGCTTAATGAGTAACAATTGTTGAACGATCGCTAACCCTATACCACCTGTGCCACCAAGAACTAATACATTCATCAGATCTTCCTTGAAATCGTAATATTATTATTTATCAATATTGTAACAATGGCTGCTAAATTAAATTATAGCGAACATTTTGAAATAGTCATGGTGTGATAAAACAGCTAAAATTCAATTATCAGTGTAATAAACGCTCGCTTAAATTCCTTTAGAGAATAAAGCCTTTACAGATAATACTGACCACTATAATATACGCCGCATGGAGAGATGGCTGAGCGGTTGAAAGCACTGGTCTTGAAAACCAGCATACGTTTATAGCGTATCTAGGGTTCAAATCCCTATCTCTCCGCCAAATTCTTAAAAAGCCAACATTTAAATGTTGGCTTTTTTTCGTCTAAGTAAAAGTAGCAATATATTTAATTGGCGCAATAAAAGCGGGTTCAAATCCTCTAATGCCTAAATCAGCTC
>NZ_CAMRAN010000009.1 GCF_947039875.1 uncultured Photobacterium sp. | reverse complement strand
TTGTCCAACACTTCGGATAGGTGTCGGCTGCGCGACACATATCCTTATCTGTTAGGCATTTATAAAGCGCCAAGCACTTTTGCAGTGGCAACACCACCTAGAATTGATATGAACAAGCCAATTCCGATAAGCCCAATTGGCCTTTGATACCAGTTATCTGAGGCTTTAATTAACTCAACAGGAATAGGGCTTACTGTATTTTTTAAACCACTAGATCTAGTAAATATCTTTCTAAGGTCTCTAGCTAGTGGTTCTACTATTTGGTCATTGAATTCCATAACCATAATATTAAAATTATTTTCTGAGTACATAAAGCTACAACAAAAATCGGGAACATCCGTTTTACCTTCAGCTATATATTTCAGTAACTCAAATCGCATTGATAGATTTTCGAGCTTATCTAATGGCCAACTTAATTCACCGCTCCCAACCCAGCTACCCTGAGTAGATTTACACTTTTCATACCAAGACTCAAAATCGACTGGAGGTAACTTTTCACTTAATAAGAAGTTCATTTCATTAGGCTGGGTACAATATGAAATATATTGTTTTAATTTTTCTTCAAAAGTTGAATAGTTTGAAGATATTAAATCACTAACTATGTCGTCATAGTCGTCTAAAAAATCATCCATTATGAACCTATAGAGTTGGAAGTAGAAATGATGCCTAACAACTTATTATATTAACAACTTACCCAAGTTTGTTCTTTGAACCTACGCCCATATTTATCTTCTAATAATATAAAAAGCATTATAAATCAGATACATTTTTAGTTATTAATCCCGATAGTAATCACAAAATCAGGCACTCGCCGTTTAGTTTCTGGATTTTCTACTAATGATGAATATAAGAATATTTGGTAATAGTATATTTAGTTTGAAAACTCAACGCGCTGATAGTAGATTCCCTATCTCGTTCGTAACCTCACTGTAGGGAATGACGGGGTTGGTATGCACTCAGCCCATTATCCGTCATCTCGGAAGTTGAGGAATGAAGCTATCCGTGATCTATTAACCACGTGATCAAGCCAAAAAGACGTCAATGAATTCAATTGATTGGTTCACGATAAGGCTAAAGCTCGACTTCTTTTTAACATCACCCTTGATGATATTCGCAATATTTACTTATGTAAGGTTGCTCGGGCTTGTTCAACACTTGAATAGGTATCGGCTGCGCGACACATGTGCTTATTTCTTATGTGGCTTATTCTCTGACCAATTCATTTAGTTTTAAACTACTAAGCTCAAGGAAAAACACACGGCTAAATTCAGTTTTAAAAACAGTATTCTCATCTTTACCTAATCTAAACATTTGATCTTTCTTACTACAATCGGAAACAATTAATAACCAACATTCTTCGCAGTTACTTAGATAACTAGACACCTTAACATTTTTTAGTTCAAAGTAATCCGATAGTAAACTTTCAAAAGAAAGTGAAACAAAGCCACACTCAATACATGACCAACGAGATTGGCTCAACCAGCTGACCCCATTACAAATACCGTAATTTATATATACAGCGCCAATACCTAGCTCCCTACTATTATGTTGCAAAGGAACTTTATACTTAGAGCCATTTTCATCTTTAGCTTCTTGAATGGAATCGGTAACCAACTCTATCAAATGTAAAGCTATTTCTTCTTTTTTCCCTTTTCGGTAGTTAACAGGCTTAACGAACGATATTTTAACTTCTATAACAGGTAGATCACTAGAAAGTTGCTTAGCCCTTTGGACGATTGACCGTTGAATACCTGCTATTTCTTTTTTAGACGGATGCTTAATTTCTGTAACTTCGACTCCAATTCGTTTATCAGAATAATTAAAAATGAAGTCAGGAGACTCAGTTTCTATAAGATCGGTTATTTGTAACTTAGTCACTTGTATAAATTTATCAAACTGAAATCTTTCCAGTTTTTTCTTTTTCAATTTAATCTCCAGACTAAAAATTCAAGTAGCTGCATAACACGTTTGCTACTATACAGACCTAGCCAAACTTGAGCACTTTAACCATTGAAACTAAAGGAAAAATGACAGCGCTGAATGTAGCAAATCGTGCTAACACGATTGTTAACTGCGCTTCAAATTAATAATGATAGCGACAGGAAATTATTGTCAAATGTACATCATTAACTGCATAAACTAATCGGTTGGTATCATCAATTCTACGTGACCAAAAACCTGCCAAATTTTCTTTCAATGGCTCAGGTTTACCAATACCTTCGAAGGGAGAACACTTCGCATCAGTAATTAATTTATTGATGCGTTTCAGGGTTTTCTTATCCTGGCCTTGCCAATACAAGTAATCATCCCAAGCATCGTCAGTCCAAGCTAACATTCGACTCATTCAAGTAAGCCTCTTTCCGTAGCTTGACCTGCATTGTATTGAGCAATTGATTTATTTAGATGAGCAGCATTAGCTGGAGAACGAGATAAATAAATCGTTTCCATTAAGCTATTATAATAATCCATAGACATTACAACTGCATCTTCAGAATCTCGACGAGTGATAACTGTGCAGTCAGCATCATTAACTACGCCATCAAGAACAGATTTAAGACCATTTCGAGCTTCAGTAAAAGAAACTATACGCATAATTACCTCTTTGTTGAGTTGTACTTAATATTGAACAAGTCTAACTCATTAAAATTGAAACGTACAATATATTGCACAAGTAACAAAGAAACAGTTAACAACTTTCCCGAATTTGTTCTTTGAACATGCGCCTACATTTATCTTCTAATAATATAAAAAACATTATAAATCAGATACATTTTCACTTATGAATCCCGATAGTAATCACAAAACCGGGCACTCGCCGTTTAGTTTCCATTTTTTACTCTACAACGCGCTGATAGTAGATTCCCTATCTCGTTCGTAACCTCACTGTAGGGAATGACGGGTAAGAAATACAGAGCCCTCAGTACAAGACTGAACGCTCTATTTCTGATAACCACTAATTGTAGCGTGGTGATTTTTATTGCCAGTTAGGGTTTTGGCTTAAGGCTTGTGTGAATACATCTTTTACTTGCTGATCAGGCTCACCAATATATTGATATGTTGCGTAAATACTGGGGGTATTCAATGCATCAGGCACATCTTTTACATGTACAACCATTGAATATTTTTTATTATTATCTGCCGTTAAGGTGATCATAAAATCACTAGCACAATCGTGAGGCTTACAATAAGATACCGCATCGTAAGTATGGCCGCCCATGACAATGGCTTCTAATGGCGAAGTAACGGTATTGTCTTTTATCCAATCAGGAAGTTGCTTTTCAACACTCGCTATCGATTGAACTGCGTTTGCTGTCGTCGCTTTTGTCTGTGTTTGAGATGATGGCGCATGCGAAAAATCACACCCCACCAACATAACACTGATCGCTGCTACTAATACCAATTTTTTCATTCTGACTCTTATACCTAATAGCTAGGTTTATAATTAAAATATAAGTAGTCAGCATCATATAGCGATATTATAGATAACAACCATTACTTTATTCTTTTACATTCACCTTAAATTTTAATCGCGCATACTTTATTCAATGACGATATTCGATAACCAAGGATTTTATCGAAAATAATCAAATAGCATACCTTCTTGTCGTAATTTAGGTTATGGTATCGATAATTGAATAAAAGAAGTGATGATATGCCACTAATTACAGAAAAACTGATTACTTTAAAAAACGCGTGGATGGCTAGCCATATTACTGATGCTGAATTTCCAACCCCATTAAGTGAACAAGGTTTACATCTGTATCAACTCGCACATTCAGAACTGTCTACACAGATTATCGACTCAATTATCTCTCCAACTGAATCATCGTTAACGTTTTATCCTGTTGATTGTCATCCCCTCACTATTCGTTATGCATTAGTGTATTCAAGCTATTGGCAACAAGAAGAACAACAACAGGCTATTGTTGAATACCTAACTCAAATTATGTTTGAAGCAGATGAAAAAGCACAACTTTATGTAGGATTTTATAATGGCAAACCAGCCGCAACCGGTATGATTTATACCGATATTAACGATGGCGATAAAGTGGCTTTAATCAGTGATATCCACGCACTACCATTTCCAAATCAAAGCCAACTAACCCAAGACATGGAGCAATATTTATTACATGTTGCTCAACAATCTGCAACAACCATCGTTCTGCAAAAATGATATAACTTATCAAGATGTAATCAAATTGCATCTTGATATTTTTATTCTCTATCTCTCAAAACACAATCTTATAGACTCGTATTTTTGACGCCTCAATAAACTCTGCCATAATTACTAATACAACTTAACTTATAGAGGTTTGTTGCATAGCAATGACGTTGATTAAGTCTCATTAGATGGTAAGGGATGATATGAAAGGGATTATTTTCACTGAGTTTATTGCAATAGTAGAAGAACAGTTTGGTTTAGAGATAAGTCAGCAAATGTTTGATCACGCTAACGATGCTGGTATTTATACAACTGTTGGTAGCTATGATCACCGCCAATTAATCAAGCTTATCACTAGCTTAAGTCACATTACCAATATTCCCGCACAACAACTTCAACAAACCTATGGTCGGCTCGTTTTTCCAACGTTATTAAAAAACCTACCTATTCCCAATATTGAAAATGATGATACTTTCAGCTTTATAGAAAAAGTAGAACGGCACATTCATATTGAAGTAAAAAAACTCTACCCCGATGCCACACCACCTAAATTTATTTTTAGCAACAAAACACAATCAACAATGACCATGGATTATCATTCTGCTCGTTGTATGGGGTATGTTTGTATGGGTATATTAGAAGGCTGTGCTAATTATTTTAATCAATCATTAACCATCGCTATGCAACCGATGAATACATCACAAAGCCATGTCAGATTTTCATTAATACTTACAGGTGACTAACATGGATGAAAAACGCCATATTATGTTATTAGAGCGCAAACTAGAGCGAGAGCATGCATCTCGTATTATGGCTGAAAAATTATTGGAGATGAAAAGTCGTGAGCTTTTTGAGACAAATAACATATTAGAAAAATCATTAGAAAAATTACGATTACAGGCAGAATTAGATTCAGCTCAACTCGCCTATCAAACAAAAATAGAAAATTTACTCCTTACCTATGCGCGGTTATTTTTAAAGCGAGCGCCCTCTTGTGACAATATTCAGCAATTAATCGAAAGCCTTATTGATGGTCATCATATTACTGCGTGTTATATTTCTATCATGCCAATTGAAAACATCACTATTAGTGGTGAATATTGCAGTGGCCGAGAACAAATATGGCTACCACCAGCAAAGCTTAAAAATCAAATATCTTTATGGGATCCAACGACTAACCTTTATTGGACTGCATTAGTTAACAACAATGATATTGTGGGGTATTTTGCGGCAAGAATATCAGCACCTGCAAATAGAATAACCACCATTCAACAACATCTTGCGCTTTTTTGTGAGTTATTTCGTTCTGCTATTAGACGCCAAATTACCCTCAGCAGAGCGATTCACGCGCGCCAACGTGCCGAAGACTCAGAACAAGCAACCCGTGATTTTTTGGCAATGATTAACCATGAATTACGTACCCCTCTTAATGGTTTATTAGGCACTGCAGAGCTTTTGCAAGATACCGAATTAAACCAAAATCAAAGTAAATTATTAACAACATTAAATCATTCTGGTGAACTGCTTCGCGCTATTATTAATGATTTACTAGATTACAGTAAGATAAATGCAGGCATGTTAGAGCTAATAGAAAAACCATTTGATAGCCATTTATTAGTTATAAAATTAAGAGATATATTCTCTCATCGTGCATTAGAAAAGCGGCTAGATTTTACTATCGACTATGACACCACCATTCCACGTTCAATTAATGCCGATGAAGATCGTCTTAAACAAATTTACGTTAACCTCATAGCTAATGCGATAAAGTTCACCCATCAAGGGTTTGTACGAGCAAATTTTAGTTGGAAAAATGATTGCCTGATATTTACTGTAGAAGACAGCGGCTGCGGCATTGAAAAACAACAACAACATAAGTTATTTAAACCATTTAGCCAAATTGACATATCAAGTAAGCGTAGTCATGAAGGTACAGGATTAGGATTAGCGATTTGTAAACAATTATGTGAACAAATGAACGGTAATATTACCTTATCGAGTAAAACAAATAAGGGCACAACCTTTTCAGTATCACTACCATTAACAATAAGTACGCTTGATGAAACACTGTCAAATCATCCTCAAATTTCACATAAAGAATTACAAAAATTAAATATTCTAGTTGTTGAAGATTTAAAAACCAACCAAATGATCATTCAATTAATGCTCCAAAAGCATAATATCAATGTCACTATCGTTGATAATGGCCAGCAGGCATTAGAGATTATCGCCGAGAAATCATTTGATATTGTGCTTATGGATTGCCGCATGCCGATTATGGATGGCTATTGTGCAACCAAAGTATTACGTGAACAAAACTTCACTAAGCCCATTATTGCATTAACAGCAGGGACGACAACCGCCGAGCGGGAAGCTTGCATTAATGCTGGTATGGACGATATTTTATGTAAACCTTACATGGCAGCTGAATTACTGGCAATGCTTAATCTCTGGTTTGATACCTCACATCAATGTCGTTTAAGCCATGAGGCAAACAATTAGCATCATGGCTTAAACGATAATAAATTAATTGGAATTAGCCACTACAGCTGCTTGAGATGCATGCCCGACAAGTGATGGCTGTTGGACTAACTCATTAGGCTGAGGGCTTAATGTCGGCTTTACTAATACATACTCCATAATATCTCGTGCAATCGGCGCGGCATTCCACCCCCAACCACCGTGTTCTAATATTACCGACACTAAAATACGGGGATCATTAGCCGGCGCAAAACCTGTAAACAATGCATGATCTTTAAAATGTTCAGCCACCTCATTCGCATTATAATGTTGCGTATCTTTCATTGAATAGACCTGACTTGTCCCCGTTTTACCTGCAACTTGGAATGGCATATGCTGGAACATTCGACTAGCTGTCCCTTTTTCTACAACAAGCTCCATACCCTTTTTAATGATCGCCCAATCTTTTTGAGGTACAGAACTAAGAGGTTTAAAATCAGCAAAAGTAACAGGTTTTTGAACCTTACCGTCAATAATGTCTTTCAATAAATGCGGACGATGCTCAACCCCATTTTCAGCAACAACCGAGGTAGCTTTAGCTATCTGTATTGGCGTCGCTGTCCAGTAACCTTGACCGATCCCTAATGGCACGGTATCCCCTTGCATCCAAGGGTGATGAAAACGTGCCATTTTCCAAGCCCGCGTCGGCATAATACCGGCTGAATCTTCATCGATATCAATACCAGAGTGTTGACCATAACCAAATTTAGTCATCCACATTGATAATCGATCAATGCCTAAATCATAAGCGACCTGATAAAAATAAGTATTAACTGATTTTTCAATCGCTTTATAAATATCAACATTGGCAAAGCCTTGTACTATATCATCTCTGAATTTACGGCTTTTACTATTAGGAATACGCCACCAGCCATGATTATTACGCACAGTATGTTCGGTAATCACCCCTGTTGTTAATCCTGCTGCAGCAACTTCGGGCTTTACTGTTGAACCTGGTGGATATAAACCCAATGTCGCACGATTAATAAGCGGACGTGCAGGATCGTTGAGTAATGCCGCATAAGCTTTCGATGAAATACCATGAACAAATAAATTTGGGTCATAACTTGGGCTTGAAACCATGCTCAAAATCGCCCCATTCTTCGGGTTCATTGCCACGATAGCGCCACGACGAACTTTAGTTACCATTAAGCCTGTTGTAGGATCTTTTTGTTGTAGTGTCAGTAATTTTTGAGCATAAAGTTGTAGATTAATATCAATCGTTAATTTTAAATCTTTCCCTGCAACCGGCGGTACATAAGACACCGTACGTACAACACGTCCATGACTGTTGACTTCTACGGTTTCATAGCCAGTTTTACCATGCAGTAAAGCTTCATAGTAATGCTCAATACCCAACTTACCGATAGTACGAGTTGCCTCATAATTCTCATATTTATCACTCTTTTTTAAAGCAGCAATATCACGATCATTAATTTTGCCAACATACCCTAATAAATGGGTTAATGCGGCACCGTAAGGATAGTAACGTTCTAAATGGGCATCAACATCGACCCCTGGATATGCAAATTCATTAACTGAAAACACCGCAACTTGTTTATCATTCATATGCGAAATCAGAGTTACAGGTTTAAATGCCTGCACTTGTGATTTTGCTTTATTGAAAGCAATTATCTCTTGTTCGGATATACCCAAGAGCTGTTGTAGCTGAATTAATACTTGCGGCAAGTTTTTGACTTGATCAGGAATAATTTCTAACGAACAAACGGGAATATTATCCGCTAATATCATCCCATTACGATCATAAATACGGCCACGATTAGGCGCAACAGGAATGAGTTTAATACTGTTGTTATTTGAGCGTGCTTTATATTCGCTGTAATCTTGTACTTGCAAATGATAAATGTTGGCAATTAGCACACAGGTTAAAAGCAAAATACCAACAAAAGCTTGAATCGCTCTTCTAATAAATAAAGCGTTTTCTTGCTTATGATCGCGAATCTGGTGGTAGCATTTGTTTTTCATAGAACGTTTAATTGACTCATAATAGAAGGCGACAAGTTATTAATCGTAAATAATAACACCCTATCAATTCCTTCATAGGATTAAATATGCCGACTAAGCCTAGCAATGAATAAAAATACGTTTGTTTAATGAAAATTCCGACATTAAAAAGAGACATGAAATTGACTAGTTACAATTTACAACTGGACGGATAACGCTACAATACTATTCTTCTCATCGTTAAAGATTTACAAATGCTTAATTCTCATTCTGCCAATAACGTTATCGTACTCGACTTTGAAACCACAGGCCTATCACCGACCCAAGGTGATCGCGCAATTGAGATTGGCGCTGTTAAACTTGAAGATGGTCAGGTAATCGCGCATTTTCAGCAATTAATGAACCCAGGCTTTCGTGTCAGTAGTTTTATCGAGAGCTATACCGGCATTAGTAATAATATGCTCCGTACAGCTCCTTGCTGTAAAGATGTTATGGCTGAGTTTGCTGATTTTATTGGTGATGCTAACCTTGTCGCTCATAATGCTTCTTTTGATCAGCGTTTTCTTAATGCTGAACTGGCGTTAATTAATCGAAAATATAGCGATCAGTTTGCATGTTCTATGCTTATTGCACGACGTTTATATCAACATGCTCCAAACCACAAACTAGGCACATTAGTCGACTATAAGCATATTCATCATGATGGTGTCTTTCACCGTGCGTTAGCCGACTCAGAAATGACTGCCCGCTTATGGCTAACCATGATTGACGATATGAAGCATCAATACGGTGTTAATGAAGTATCGTTTGGATTAATGCAAAAATATGCCAAAACTCCCAAAGCTAGCCTTAATAAATTGTTTCGTTAATGCGCATGAATTTACTTATATCAAAGCATCACTGTTATTAAGATCTCACTCTGGTATGCTGCATATCAATAATTTACGGAATCATAGAGCCAAGTTATACACTTTGGCTATAGTTATTGAGAGTGTAGAGTGTCTGACGTTATACAGCCCTTTTATGAAGTGCCATTACCCACAGTTAAAATATCCAGCTTTAACTTATTAAATTATCTTGAGCCTCCGATGGCTTATTATGATTTCCAAAATATTTATACCATGGGACAATGGCATAAAAAGCAAGCATGGATAACGCGATTTCTCGATAAAAATCAACCCGATATTATTGGTTTTCAAGAGGTATTTAGTAGTGAGAGTCTGCAATCTCTGTTAGAAAAAGCAGGTTACCCTTATTATGCGGTAATCGATTCTCCCACTGTGATTGATGATTTCATCTACCGCAGCCCTGTCGTGGCCATCGCATCAAAATTTCCAATTACTGAAATCGCAACAGTTACAGCTGATCAGCAAGCCGCAGTATTACTCGGGTTAACGGATTTTCACTTTAGTCGAAAGCCTCTTAGAGCCACGATTGATATTCCCCATATTGGCTTGACTGATTGCTATGTCACCCATTTCAAATCAAAGCGCTCCCTATTTGACGATCCACTACCTGATACCATTGTGACATCAAATACGGCATTATCACGTTTTGCAGGCCAACGCTTAGGCAGTTGGGGATCGGCAATGTTACGTGGCACAGAAGCGAATTTATTATTATTAGCGATGCTAAAACAACGTGAATCAAGTACGCGTCCAATGCTACTCATGGGTGATTTCAATGATGAGATATCCAGTGCATGTTTAGAACAACTTATCGCTGGCAATGTATTTGGTATGTCAGACAGTGATATTGAACGTTTAATTGGTTATTACCGTTTATATGATAGTTGGACGTTGTTTACCCAAAATACACAACAAACCACATTGCCCCGCCCACCAACCCACTACTTCGGTGCCAAAAGCTCAGTGCTTGATTATATTTTATTATCTCAAGAGTTTAACGCCCAATACCGTGGCTCGCTATTTGAAGTTAGCGATTATCATACTGAAGATAAACATCTTGTTAATAGCAGTTTTGATGAAGATGGCTATAGCACCGATCATGCTATCCCATGTGTGACATTGTCACTTAGAATGTGATATACAATTACTAATTTTTATTTTTATGCAGCCATAATATTTTTAATTTGGTGTTCGTTTCAGCGATTTATACCTTAATATTGCGGCTTCATAACTAGGAATTGGATCCCCTTTTATTGTCATTAAATTATTGTCCAATAAAAAATATTTTATATTATATATCGTTGAATTATTTAATGAAAAACCTAATTCCTTCATTTTTTTTGCAACATCAATAGGACGTACTGTTCCAGATAAAAGAAGATCTGCTATTTGTAATCCAATGGATCCATCACGTGATCTTTCATTATGAACACGAAAATAGCGCTTAATTTCAGGTTCTAATAGCTGTTCTAAAGTAGCTCCATGTGATTGTATAAACATCTCTATTAGTTCTTTTGCACGGCCATTAATTAATAATCGTGATTTTGCTAATATAATATTAAGACTATCAAGTTCTTCATGTGTTAGGGATTGAGACAAAATAAGTGTTGCTTTATCTTCTTCCATATCCAATATGTTTTTTAACACTTCTCTTATATTAAAAACCTCATTTTTATTCATTTCATAATATCCTAAATTTATTAAAACATTTACAAGAACAAATACACTTAGTTACTCTTATTTTACTCTTATACCACCAACCTAAAATAATCAAATATTATCAACAAGTTAAAATCGTTACTCTTATTTTATACTTAATTTAAGTTGCTTATTTTATTATGAAACTTATTATATATAAAAAAGAAAAATCAACAATGATAATTAAACATTACACTTTAAATATTATTTTCAATGTAAAAACAAACAACACACTATTTAACTAAACACACAATTTAAAATCATACTTAAAAAGGATTAAATTATGAATAAAATTATTTTAATATTGATTATATCAACTATCTCATTTATTTCAGGATGCCAAGCAACCGGTGAACAATATCAGGCTGATGTATTTACCACTAATGATGTTAATTCAAAAAAAGAAGTTAAAACTGTTGAATTACTCATGGTTCAATTAGGAAAAATTCAAATTGATAATACTTCAGCTAAAGAAACGGCAACAAAGACAGCTGGAATATTTGGAGCCGTTTTAGGTGCGGTGCTTGGATCGACTAGTAATTCAGAAACAGCGGCTTTAGCTGGTATAGCAGGAGGAACAGTCGGTGCTGTTGGTGGTTCAATGGTCGCGGATAAAGTTATGGTTGATGGTGTAATGTTGACTTATGTTGAAAATGGAAAAACCTATACTAGTGCTCAAGTTGGTAGAGAGTGTCAATTCAAAGTAGGCATTGCAGCAATGATCTTTGATGAATCCACAAAAGAAACACGAATCCAACCTAATAATAAATGCCCAATTACTCAATAAATTATGATTAAGAGAAATACAATGAAATTAATTTTAATCTCAATTTTAATAACCTGTTGTTATGTGTCTAATGTATCTGGTACCCCATTAGATGATCAATTAAAATCACTACATAAAATACAATTAGCAGAAAAACAGCGAATTGCGAATGCAAAAGAAGCAACTCGAAAAGCACAAGCACTCAAACACAAACGTATCGCCGTAGCAAATGAAGCAAAAGCAAAACGGATTGCAGCAGCTCAACGTGAAAGATCAAATCAACAGTTATTGGTAGCTGAAGAAAAAAGACAAGAAAAATTAAGACATCAAAAATTTGAAGATCAAGAGCGCGAGCTAATACTTGAAGCAAAGCAATCAGAACTAGCTTTAAAGAAAGCAATGGATAAAACAAAGGCTGAAAATGCTCAACGTTTTATAGACTCAGAGTTAAATAAAGAAGCCGCAAAAATAGATAACATTCAAGTTATTGCAGATGTTAAACGAACTGATGCAAAAAGCCGCAATGATATTGTAAATCTTATAGGGACATCTAAAATTGCAGAGGCAACAAAATCAATGCAAATAACCATAGATGAGCATAAATCCCCTCTTGTTAATTAATTTATTAACAATAAAATCAATTATTAAATAGAGAATCTTATGAAAAATATCGCTATTGCCATTATTGTTAGTTCTATTATAGCTACATCAGGCTATGTTGCTATTCAAATGTACGACCGTGCAGGAACAGAAACTACAGTACACTTTGATAGTGGCCATCAAGTTATTGGTAAGCTTATTGGCGAGAATGTTAATTACGAATATGAAATAAAAACAAATAATGGTGAGATAGTTTCATCTGGACCATTAAATAAATTACTAACTGATGTTAAATCATGGAAAGGAACGGATACATTAAAAGATGGCTTTACCTTATATCTACAGTCTGATATTACGTTCAAAGGAACGATGGCAACTCAAGAGGTTTCACTCTCTAATGAAGCATTAGCTAAAAATATGTCTGCTGATGATATAACTAAAGCCGTCAATGCTTATAAGAAAAACACTCTTGTTTATATAAATCATAACCGTTCAGATATTATATCAAGATAATATTTTATTCTAAAAAAGCCAATTAGATTACCTCTAATTGGCTTTTTTAATATTAGTTAGTTGTTGTTGCTGGCTTATTACGGTTACGTTGAGGTGTACGACGACCATCGACCTTCGGCTTTTCATCATTATGACGACGGGCTGGCTTAGCATCTGTAGGCTTAGCATTTGCAGGACGAGGCTTACGTGCTGGCTTGGCGCCTTCTGTACGTGGAGCATCATCACTGCGTGCAGTTGGTTTACGACGCGTTGTTGGTTTACCATTCGAACGCGGACGTTTTTCACCATTTGCTGAAAATGATTGCGCTTTCTTTGGCTTTTTAGACACTAATGGACGCGTATCTAATCGTGATACTGGTAGATTAATTGATGGTTCAAAACCTTCAACAATTTCACGCTCTAAGATTTGCTTTGTTAGGCGTTCAATTGCAATCAAATCACCAAATTCATCAGCACAAACTAATGAAATAGCTTCACCAACACAACCAGCACGGCCTGTACGACCAATACGGTGAACATAATCTTCAGCAACATGTGGTAATTCAAAGTTAACTACTTGTGGCAGTTGTTCAATATCAAGACCACGCGCAGCAATATCCGTTGCAACAAGTACACGAACGTCGCCTGACTTAAAGTTTGCCAGTGCTTTCGTACGTGCGCCTTGGCTCTTATTACCGTGAATCGCAGCAGATGAAATACCGCGGCTTTCTAAGTGAGTCGCTAATCGGTTAGCACCATGTTTAGTTTTAGTAAACACTAGTACTTGTTTCCATTTACGCTCATTTAACAGTTTCGTTAATAAGTTTGCTTTTTTCTTTTGATCAACGGGGAAAATCCACTGCTTAACCGTTGGTGCGGTTTGGTTACGTGGATTAACATCAATCTCAACCGGATTATTCACTAAACCTTTAGCAAGCGCGCGAATATCATCAGAGAATGTCGCTGAAAACAGTAAATTTTGACGTTGCTTTGGTAATAACGCTAAAATTTTACGAATATCACGGATAAAGCCCATATCTAACATACGATCAGCTTCATCCAAAACTAAAATTTCAACATCACGGAATTTAACTGCATTTTGGCTGTGTAGATCCATTAAGCGACCAGGTGTTGCCACTAAAACATCAGCACCTTGACGTAGACGATTGATTTGTTGATTGGCTTTCACACCACCAAATACAACCGCTGAATTAATTGGTAAATTTTTGCTGTATTTTGCAACATTCTCACCAACCTGAGCTGCAAGCTCACGCGTTGGTGTCAAGATAAGTGCACGAATATGATTTGAACGAGCAGGTTGACCACCAGATAATTTTTCTAGTAGCGGCAATGTAAAACCTGCTGTTTTGCCTGTACCCGTTTGTGCCGCCGCCATGACATCCTTGCCTTCCAGAATTGCTGGAATTGCTTGCGCTTGAATTGGGGATGGTGTTTCGTAGCCTTGCTTAGCAACAGCTTCAAGAATTGGGGCGGATAGGCCTAAAGAGGCAAAACTCATAGCATCTCTCTTTGTATAAATTAAACGCATAATAGCGTAGTAGATTGCTCATCTAATGATAAGCAAGCAATCATCCTATAAATATTCATAGGCATGATGCGAAAAAACAGAAAAACGACCAAAATCATGTTTCTGTTTAAGATATAAAACTCATGTTTTAAACTATTGATTAAATTGCAGATTCAATATTGTTATCAATAGTAGTATCAGATGTTACATCTGCAGTTTCAGTAACCTGTGCAGCTTCTTCATCAAGCTTGGCACGTTCTGCTTTAGAAATATAACGAGGCTTAGTGCTTTTATTAAGCTTAGCATTCGCCTTCTTCATTCTCTTTTTTAACGTTTCGTTAATTTTTTTCTTTCTATTCATAATCGTGTCAGCTGATATTTTGAGCCATTTTAAAACAGGGAGCTGATTGTAATCATTCGTCGCTGAATAACAAGCATTATCCTCATAATGCAATTATAAATGCCAAATTATCATCTACAACACAATGGATCATGATTAATTAGTCTATTACTAATAGTATCGATTTAATAACCTTAAATTTATTGTAAGGTATATATCATGCAAGAGCGACACACCGTAACAGTATTACTGTTTTGAACAATTTGAATGACTTGATACATTTAGTTAAATAAACAATCTCTAATTATAGATAAACGAGATTACTGCCACATTACGTAACTTTTTACTGAAATAGCCGCTTTTAATAGCTCGATAAGCGGTACGGCACGCACGGCAATACCAATCTCTGGTTCTTTTTCATTCTCAATCACTTGCTGCTCTTGAGTTGCTTGTTGCTGTGCTGCTGCAACAACAAGGTTCTTTTCTAAATTAGCCAACGCACTCTCAACATCTTCTGCTGTTATGGCTCCAGGTATATCTACTGTATATTCCATCATCTTAATTAATGACTGCGCAATATCACCAAACATTGTGACATCATTATGTGCTTTACAGCTAAACGTAACTATCATTATTGCCTCCAACCAGTTTATAACACTATTTTGTTTAAACATTTAACCACATAAACACATTGATCACATTAAATTTACACAATACTTTATCGGTGATAATTACAGCTAAGCATACGCTTGTATATGTCATCAACATCGGTATAATTCAAATTATTGATTGGTAATTATAAATGCAGTAAAACATGAACATCTCGCGCAATTTTTTTATTATTATGTTATGCATGGTTGCAGGCTGTGATAAAGAAAGCCATATAGATTATTCATCTTTTAATATCCAACCCGAAGTTATTCCTGATCAAAAACAACAAGGGTTTATTATTACCCCAAAATGCAGCCCTTTTAAAACACCGCTAGATTTTAAAAACCTCGAATACACATCGAAAGCATTAATTAACTCAAATTGGTTATCTAATCCGCATTATCTTGAAGATATTAATCATCTGATCTACCAATTTAATCAAGCACATATGAAAAATGCCGGTATATTCATTCAAGCACTTAATAATAGTGCATTAATATATAAAAAAAATATGATTGAAGTAAATATTATAAAAAGAAAACTTCAAGCAGAGATTGATACTAAGTTAATGTATTACCAACAAAAACTAGCATCTATTGATACTCACTTAGAAATCGTCAAAAAAGATGAAAAACAACATCTTAATGAAATAAAAATCATAAAAAACAAGATTACAGAGAAACAAAATAATTATATCAAACTACGCCATTCGCTTAAAAATGATTTACACGTTATATTACTGGATGATGATCTCACTTTTGATCTAATCTCAAGTCTTAAGTTTAAATATAAAATAGATAAAACACTCCATTGCTCAAAATATTTAGGCGAGTATCAACAAATTATATTTACATCACCTGATGCTTGTATTTATTCTAACAAAGAAGAGCTTATCAACAGAATACCACAGCAATACCAATCGCAAGTAAATATTGTTATGAATAAATACGTACCAAAATTATGGAAAACAATGGTACAACTTAATGGTTATTTTGAATCTGATTATAATAAACAAGTCTTTGACCATTATTTACAGAAAGATCTCATGATTGCTAATAATAATTTAGCCATCAAACGTACCATTAATATGGGACGACAATCTCAGCATGTTCTCGATAACTATGTTAAGCAGTATGATAAATTAACGATGGCAATGGCAAATAACATCGATAAAACCCTACTTGACGATCAGAACAAAGTTAACATTTCAAGTATGGCTTTTTATGAAAAACTATCACCACTACGACTCGGCAATAAGATCAAAGATCCTATCGCTAATTTTGCAATACTCTATAATAATAAAGCGTTAGTAACTAAATTGACGCAAGAATACGCAACAAAAATTCTTAACGAATACCCTAAAGAGTTAACGTTCAACATCGCTAATAACGGTAATTTTATACTTCCAAAAATACAAGAAAATAACTACAAAATAGTTATTGATGTCAAAAAAAGTTACAGTGTCATTTATAATGGTCATAATACGCTAACACCACCAAAAGACTTCAATCAGAAGACACCTAATACAACCGCTATGGGATATAATCTTAACCAAATTATTAGTCAGCAATTATTTACACACTGGTATAGCAGCTAATATTAGTATTAATTAAAACCGAAACTTTTTGCTATTTTTATCCATGAGACAGCCACTGTAGGATCTTTTTTTCCTGTGGGAAGCATTTCCATAATATGGACGATTGTTGCACTTTCACCGTTACAATCTGCATCATAAGGTGCAATAAAAGTATAAAATAGTGGCAGATGTGAATCAGATAAAATACACCAATGGTTGATTAACTCCCCTCCTCTTTTACTGCATACTTTTGAAATAAAGCGTTGGTAGTTGATGGTTTGTTGTTGATGAGCATCATTACACCAAATTTGTTGGTAATCCATGTAGCCTAATGTGGGATGATAGACAATGTTCTGCTGTGGTTGTTGATAAACCGTTTGCTGATTAATGTAAGCTTGTGTCGTAGAAATAACACTGAGATGAGTTGAATACAGATCATTAGCAAAAATTACATTCGCATACCCACCCAATAAAAGCGTTAACATCAATGTACTCTTTAGGTTTAATATCCATTTTATGCTATGCATCATCTCCTCCTTACTCAGGATAAATTTTGTTTATTATTGATAAAAAATTTGTAAAACAACAATCTTATCAATAAATAATAACAAATAGCGTCCCATTTATTGTACATCTTCGAATATTAATTTACACAAGAAACAATGTTGTTATATAAGCTTAATAAATGACCTTTTATTTCACGTTACTCTGTATACGTAATCTGGAGTCATTATGAATAAAAAAACGCTTATAGCTGACACGCATGATATATTCAATGCTTTTATTATTAATGGTTTACATCATGATTATTCAATATATTGCCAATTCCCTTTTAATGAAAATCTAGTGAATCAACATAACTATGGTGAAGATTTTGACATTGAATTCAATGATGGTTATCGATATCACCAATAAAAAAGCCCCTACTTGATATAAGTAGAAGCTTTAATAGCGTGATTATTTAAAAGCATTTTTAAATAATCTGAACACTATTTTTGACGTCGAGACCTGACATCACCAGCAAGTTGACGTAATACTTTATCAGTATCGTCCCAACCAATACAGGCATCAGTAATACTTTGACCATAAGTTGGTGTTTTACCATCAACAATGTCCTGACGGCCTTCTACAAGATGACTTTCAATCATCACCCCAAAAATAGCATGATTGCCATTGGCTATTTGTTGCCCAACATCTTCAGACACAGTCACCTGTCGCTGGTATTGTTTTGAACTATTTGCGTGGCTGAAATCAATCATCAATTTATTACGTAAACCCGCGCTCGCAAGTTGCTGCATAATTGCATTCACATCTTCAGCACTGTAATTAGGTACTTTACCGCCGCGTAATATAATATGGCAATCTTCATTACCCGCCGTAGCAACAATGGCAGAATGACCGTATTTCGTCACTGATAAAAAGTGGTGAGGCGCGCTTGCTGATCCTATCGCATCCGTGGCTATCTTAATATTACCATCGGTGCCATTTTTAAAACCAACAGGACAAGATAGTCCAGATGAAAGCTCACGGTGTACTTGGGATTCTGTTGTTCGAGCCCCAATCGCCCCCCAACTTATCAAATCCCCCATATATTGCGGCGTGATCATATCTAAAAACTCACCCGCTGTTGGCAATCCTAAATCGGTAAGATCCGCTAATAATTTTCGACCAATACGTAAACCATCATTTAATTGAAAACTATTATCCATATATGGGTCATTGATAAGCCCTTTCCAACCAACGGTTGTTCGTGGTTTTTCAAAATAAACTCGCATAACAATTTCAAGATCGTCTTTAAGTTCATCCCTTAAATTCTTCAGCTTTTTTCCATATTCTAATGCTGCTTCTGGATCATGAATCGAACAAGGACCGACAATGACTAATAACCGGTCATCTTCATCATTGAGAATGTTATGGATTGATTTACGTGACTCATAAACTGTTTTAGCCGCAGTATTAGACGCAGGAAATTTCTCTAACACTGCAATCGGTGGTAAAAGCTGTTTGATTTCACTTATACGAATATCATCCGTCTTATGCATATACTTACTTCCTATAATTCCTTTTAATACCCAACGATTAGCCTACAGAGACAAATAACCATATAATATTAATTCTGATACATTTGTTTAACTTATCTTTTAAAAACTAAGAGTGCAAACGGTTATTGAATCAAATTTTGCATCAATACATCAGTTTTACTATCCACCTCTGCACTATTTCACATATAAATGACAATGTATGAACAGAAACATCAAAAATATAGAATATATTATTACACGTAAGAATAGAAACACGGTAAAATATACTCTTGAAAATAATTAATAATCAAACATTTTATACGCAAAGAATATGCATCTGTTCAATGTGTTATTAATATTACATTGACCAAATATTGATATGTTAATTCAATAAATATGTATTCTTTAATCATAAAAAAACATAACTAAAGATCATATAAATAGATGTCTATTAAATTTAAGGAATGCCGTGTTGCTAGAAAAAAACATAATCACATTTAATAATGTTGACAAATGGTATGGCAATTATCATGCACTCAAAAATATTAATCTTTCTATTACTAAAGGTGAAAGACTGGTCATTTGTGGGCCATCGGGCTCAGGTAAATCCACATTGATTCGCTGCATAAATGGATTAGAGAAATACAATAACGGTGAGATAACAGTCGCTGGGCATATATTAAACCACAAAGAACTTCATACTATTCGTGGCCAAGTTGGCATGGTTTTTCAGCACTTCAATTTATTTCCTCATATGACGGTTTTAGATAATCTTACATTAGCCCCTCGTCGCGCATTGAAAATGTCAAAAGTTGACGCAGAGAATTTAGCTCGTAAGTTTCTAGAGCGTGTCAACATCGGTCATCAAGCGGATAAGTTTCCAGGCCAACTGTCTGGCGGTCAACAGCAACGGGTAGCGATTGCCCGTTCTTTATGTATGAAACCCAATATATTGCTTTTTGATGAACCAACATCTGCGCTTGATCCTGAAATGATCCGCGAAGTTCTTGATGTTATGAAAGAACTCGCCGATGATGGTATCACTATGGTTTGTGTGACGCATGAAATGGGTTTTGCTCGTCAAGTTGCAGATCGGGTTATATTTATGGATCAAGGTGAAATTGTTGAGATAGCACCTCCTACGCAACTATTCGATAATCCTCAACATCTGCGGACACAACAATTTCTGGAAAATATTCTTAGCTATTGAGATCAAAATAATGACCCACAACACGCGATCTCGAATTCCTAAAATTATTGCCGTCACCTTACAAGTGATCTGCGTAGCTTCAATTATCATGTGGCTACTTGATAGTGGTGCAAAAGCCATGAATTATAACTGGCAATGGTACCGGATTCCTGAATACCTTTGGTTTAAAGAAGATGGCCAATGGTATCTTGGTGACTTACTTGAAGGTTTAATGATAACGCTGAAAATATCAAGTATCAGCTTAATCTGTACTATTGTTATCGGCTTTATCACGGCATTATTACGAATGTCTGACTCTATTGTCGGTCGAGGCCTTGCTCGCGGATATATTGAAGTTATTCGTAATACGCCTTTATTAGTACAAATTTATCTATTGTATTTCGTTTTTGGTCCAGTATTAGGCATTGATCGCACCACAACGGCTATTTTAGCACTGTCTTTATTTCAAGGTGCTTATAGTGCTGAAATTTTCCGTGCCGGACTACAAGGGATCCCTCGCGGTCAACTTGAAGCAGCAGAAAGCTTAGGCCTATCACAAATTGATAGTTATCGATTTGTTGTTATTCCACAAATGTTTAGAAAAATAATTCCACCGCTCACAAATGAAGCGGTATCGTTAGTAAAAAATTCATCCATTGTCAGTATTATGGCTATATTTGATCTCACAACGGAAGGACGGAATATTGTCGCAGACACAGCGATGCCATTTGAAGTTTGGTTCACTGTCGCTGCAATTTATCTTTGTATCACTTTAACATTATCAGCATTAGCTATTTGGCTAGAGCATCGTTTAAGTATCCCTAATCATTAAATTTATATGACATCGATGGAGAAAGCTATGAAACGCTTTATTGCGGTATTACTTACCGTTTTTACTTGCTTATTAGGGGCTAATAATGCCTTTGCAGCAGACAACAGTAATGCGCTACAACAAATTAAAAAAAGCGGCACATTACGTGTTGGTTTATCAACATTTGTTCCTTGGGCGATGCGTGATAAGCAAGGTGATTTGATTGGTTTTGAAGTCGATGTCGCTAAACGCTTAGCTGCTGATGCTGGATTAAAAGTTGAATTCGTACCTACAGCTTGGGATGGTATTATTCCTGCTTTATTAGCAGGTAAATTTGATGTCATCATTGGTGGTTTAACCATTACTCCGAAACGAAACATGAGCGTGCTATTTACTCATCCATACTCATATTCTGCGGTTCAAATGGTAGCTAACAAAAAGCTTGCGTCAAAAATGACAACGATTGATGACTATAATAAGCGTAGCGTAACAATTGCTGTCCGAAGTGGTGCTTACCCTGTTCAAACAGCACGTAAGTTATTCCCGAAAGCAAAACTACGCCAATTTGATGACGAAACCCAAGCATTCCAAGAAGTACTTAATGGTAATGCCCAAGCAGCGTTAGCATCAACACCAACACCAGAGCAAATGGTCATCAAAAATCCAGATAGCTTATTTATGCCATTTAAAAAGTCATTAACGCGTTACGCGACAGGTTTTGCAATTCGTCAGGGTGATTTTAACTTACTTAACTTACTTAATAACTGGATTCAAGTACGTACAGAAGATGGTTGGCTAAATGAGCGTTACCAATACTGGTTTAAAACAACTGATTGGCAAAATCAGGTAAACGAGAATAATTAATAATGACTGTCGCTAAAACGTCAGGTGACAATGCAATACAGGAGGTTTCACGGCCTCCTGTAAAGCGTCGCTTTAATTTCAAACTAAATAAACTCGATATCATTTTACTGATTATTATTGGTTGCTTTCTGAGTTGGCTCGCTTATCGTTCGTCTATTGGTATTCACTACCACTGGCATTGGCAACAAGCATTTGAACGTATCTTTACATCCAGTCATGATGGTGGCTTACCTTATTTTATACGCGGTATCATTAGCACTATTCGTGTCAGTATCTGGGGAATGATTTTTGCCGCTACATTTGGTTTATTACTTGCACTCGCTAGCCTCTCATCATTTAAAGTAATGCGACTTATTTCAAGCAGCTATATTCAGCTATTGCGTAATATTCCACCGCTTGTTTTTGTGTTTATTTTCTATTTTTTCATTTCAAACCAGTTGGTTCCATTACTAGGTTTGAGTAATATTTTTCGTCACTATAGTGGCCAAGAAAACACATTACAATTTGTTTTGTTTGGACATAGTAACCTATGGGAAAACCTATTCTCGGGTGTTCTATGCGTAGGATTAATTGCGGCGGCTTATATTGCTGAAATTATTCGCTCTGGCATTAATACAATCAGTAAAGGTCAATGGGAAGCGGCTGACTCACTAGGATTATCACCATATAGTCGATTTCGATTTGTTATATTTCCACAAGCATTGACAGCTATAGTACCGACACTTGCTGGGCAATTTATCTCAATCGTAAAAGATTCATCCATTATTTCATTAATTTCTATACAAGAAATGACGTTTACTGGTTCTGAAATTGCCAATTCATCTGGACTTATCTTTGAGATATGGCTTATTGTTGGAGCGGTGTATTTTATATTATGTTTTAGCTTATCATTATTCTTTAGCAAGCTAGAAAAATACAGTTCGCGCCATTTACAACATTAATAAATATCGTATATAAAATCCAAGAATAAAAAATACTCTTGGATTTTATTTTTTTGAACTACACTTTATAATCACTTCATGCATTGTAATTAATCAATAGAGCTATAACCACACACTTAATAGGTATATTATTTATAAATATTATGAATTTGTTTACTACTTACTAATTTTATATAAGTATTTATTAGCCTCTTAAATTTATTTTTCATATTTGACCTATCTATGACGACAAATGTATATTTACTTAATTATAGCTACTGTTTATATAATGAGATGAGAATCCTCCTGTTTATGTGGTTCGCTATTTAGTATCAACCACCGCAAGATATTTAGGTCTTGATACAAATCACTGATACACTCACAGTAAACATTTAATGGTGAGCACGAGCATGCAAGGTACACTCAGTAAAATGAAATCATCACTTGGAGATATCATTGATTACTATCTCCCTATTGGCGATCAACAACTTCATCTTAATCCTTATATTGGCAAGCAATTAACCCTCACCCATACGGGAAATATCTTCTGTTGTTCATGTGGCAAAAAGACCAAAAAAAGCTATTCTCAAGGTCACTGCTTTCCTTGTATGAAGAAATTAGCAAGCTGTGATATGTGTATAATGAAGCCAGAAACTTGCCATTATGCTGAAGGAACTTGCCGTGAGCCCAAATGGGGCGAAGAAAATTGCATGGTGCCTCACTATGTTTATCTTTCTAATACATCAGCACTTAAAGTTGGCATCACCCGTCATACTCAAATTCCAACTCGCTGGATTGATCAAGGTGCAACTCAAGCTCTTGCGGTATTAAAAGTAAAAACCCGCCAAATATCAGGGCTTGTTGAAGTTGCTATCGCTGAAATGGTGGCAGACAAAACCAATTGGCGCACAATGCTAAAAGGCAATAATGACGATATCGATCTCCAGCAACAAGCGCAGTTACTGTTACCACAAGTAAAACAAAAATTAGCTGAGATAACGGCAGAATTTGGTGAAGATGCTATCGAATATTTGGATAATAGCATTGTGGATATTCATTATCCTGTTGATCAGTTTCCAACTAAAATAGCGTCACATAATTTTGATAAAGAACCCGTCGTCAGTGGTATTCTCGAAGGGATTAAAGGTCAGTATTTATTGTTTGATACTGGCGTGATTAATATTCGTAAGTTTAGTAGCTACGAAGTTATCGTTGCTGAATAGATTCATCAATAATAAAAAAACGGCATTAATCTTGAGTAAGATAAATGCCGTTTCTTATACCGTCAACTTAAGACTAGCTAAAATTTACTTCGCTCGCGGCTGAACATATTGGCGCTGGCTATTCTGTATCGCAACATCTCGCATAAAGTTTTCACCTAACACAACCCCACTGCCGCTATCAATCAGTTGATATTCAACTTCATCATTACGATCCCCTAGTTTTGTTCGCAATGACACAACAGGTAATCGTTTTTTATTTTCAGATTTTGACCACGATTTTACTGGGTATTTATACTCTTTGCCTTGGAAGATAAACTTCACCCATTTATCACCGTCACGCTCAAACTCTACTACATCTTTAACACCAATTCGAGACGTTGGTGAGTTAGGATCAATATAAGCAGAAACATGTTTAGCACCTGATAATATCAATACCCACTCATGGTGCCCTAAAACTAACATACCATCTTTGGTGGTCTTTTCCGTGCTCGCCTTTTTCTTATGATCAACAGATGCTAACTTTGCAGTGGCTGTTGAAGCCGTAATTTTATCCGTAGCCACATTTTTTTTAACTAACGCCTGCTGGTGCATCTTTGATGTTTTCTTTTTAGCAGCAGCTGTTTGTGCTTTTGCTGCTGCTTTCATTTCAGTAGCCGTCACCATTGATGCAAATGCTAATGGTTTAGTAATTGGCTTTGTTACTGGTGCTGTTGTTTGCTGCTCATCATCGACAGGTAATTGTTGAGCACAACCAAAAAGAAACAAGGTTAATAAACCGACTGCCGTTTTCTTCATAAATCACATCTTCCTTTACATTTTTATAAACCATAACTAACCATAATATGTAGATTGATGTTATGGCAAATAATTCTATATCGTCAAAATACGTATTATATCGCTGATTGATATAATGAAAACTTATTGGCTAGCCATTGCTCATTATACCAGCCCATATTTCGACTATGTTTAGCGTCATCCCAGAGACTAAAAAAATGACGACGCGCTTCAAAACCATCATCTAAGTGACTTTTTTCTAGATAACGTTCTGCAATATGTAAATCACCACGTACATCAAATAAATGAATTACATCCAATTCTCGATGTTTAAAACCACTATCACACGGATCTAATAATCCAGCCACTTTAAAGGTCGTTGGATTAAAGAGCACATTCGCAATATGACAATCATCATGTACAAAAGATGATGACTCATGTGCAATCGGTGCTAATATTTTGGTTCTATTTTCCCAAAGATCAGTGAATTTTTCTTTTAGCTTCGAACTAAATGGTGAGCCAGAACTCATTAAATAGTGATACACACTCCCCATCCAATCATCAAATGCTGAACTTAAATCTTGGCTAAATTGACCATTAGAAAGTTCAAACCCTTGTGGATGCTGATGTTCATGTAACGCTAATAAAATATCAGTATAATCTTCTCTAAATGTCATCACAGCTTTAGAATCTTCAGGTAATTGATGTGCAGAGACACCATCTAACCAATCTAAAACGATATAGTCATACCCTGCTTCTCGACCAAATAAATAAATTTCAGGCACGGGGCATGACACAATTTTACGTAACTGCTCTAAACTTGCAACTTCTTTACCAATACGACCTACTTCACGTGAAAATTTCACCACAATTTTCGACTTCCCTGAGGCAAGAAAAACTACCCAACCATAAAAGGTTTCCTGAATATCACACACATCAGCTTTGCGACGAAACATTGAAAAGAAAGCATTTTCGGCAATGATTTTAAGCTGGGGTTTATTCATAGTTGTTACCTTGATAATCATTATCACACAACACAGGTAAATTATACCAAAAAGGAATAAGCTGTTGGTTTCATGTGAGTTTTTGTTGTTTTATCTTTTAAGAATGCATCATAACAGCAAAGATAACCAGTATTGACAGGTAGAAAAGATGAAAATAGTTTACTTTTACTTACAATTTCATTTTTAGTATTAATAATCACCTTGAATAAGCATTATTTTAGTGTTCTAAACTATATTGATATTTTCATATAAATAGAACTAATTCATCAACCATGAAAAATTAAGTATAAACATATAGATGTAAGAGCTTTACATACTATATTGGTATTTAAGGCTATATTGGCACAATTGACTGATGTCATGCTCATAAATAAAAGCTTTGCTTCATAATGATTACCTCAGCACTGAAACGTTTTAGCTGTCATAATATTACTTTACATTTTGTTATTTCTTCGTTTTGAAACAATCGACGCTTAAAACGTTTTTTGTGACCTAGGTAAAGTTTTCATGCTAAAAGTCAGGGTTTAGTGTAATATCCAGCGACCAGAGCCAACCTCATTATGCGCTCTGTATTTAATAACGAACGATATCGGGGCGATATGCAATTACTCGAAGCCAAACTCCATAAAATTGACCGTCATAACTACCGTAGCTATTCAAGTATGCGCGGTGAATATCACTTTGTTGATTTCGACTTTTTTATCGATACCGTTCAGTCGGATCCTTTTGCGCCTGCTTCTCGCGTTCGTGCCCGTCGCGCTTGGTCATTAACTGACCTTGAATGGCTACGTGAAAAATCGACTGATTATCAACGTGCAGCTCGTGATTTTATTGCACGCTTCTTTGCTGAATTATCACAGCAAGATAATGCTGTCTTAATTGACATGCCAGGACAAACTATTCTTGATCGCACTTCCGTTGTGTTTGATGAAGAAGGTATTGAATTACGTTTCCGCATTAATATGCCTTCTGATGGCCGTACTATTATTGCGAAAAAAACCCTCAACCTATTGACCTTCTACTTACCAAAAATGATTCGTCGTGCCACTATCGCACGTGAATTACCCATGGATGAGTTACAACGTCACTGTGAAACGGTCGAAGATCAAGTTGCGCTACGAAGCCAACTTAAAAAACACAAATTATTAGCCTTTGTCGCTGATGGCAGCTTATTACCTCGCCTTGCTGGTAATAGTGATTTACCACTAACTGATGCAGTGCCATTCCTAAGCCCTGATAACTTAGCAGTTGAACTAGAAGCTCCCCATAAAGGCAAAATACGCGGCATGGGTATTCCTGAAGGCATTACACTTATTGTTGGTGGTGGTTTCCACGGCAAATCAACCTTGCTGAGCGCCATTGAACGTTCTGTGTATGATCATGTTCCTGGTGATGGTCGTGAATATGTTGTGACTAACGATGCTGCAGCTAAAATTCGTGCTGAAGATGGTCGTTGCGTTCACAATGTTGATCTATCACCTTACATCAGCAACTTACCAATGGGTAAAGACACAACAGCGTTTAGTAGTCAAAATGCGTCAGGTTCAACGTCACAAGCATCATGGTTACAAGAATCAATTGAATCAGGCGCTGAAGCCTTATTGATTGATGAAGATACATCAGCGTCTAATTTCATGATCCGTGATGAACGTATGCAAGCACTGATCTGTAAAGAAGATGAGCCAATAACACCATTGGTTGACCGTATTGCACTATTACGCGATCAACACAACATCTCAGTTATGTTGGTAATGGGCGGTTCTGGTGACTATCTTGATGTTGCTGATACTGTCATTCAAATGCACAACTATGATGCTGTTGATGTAACAGAAAAAGCACGTGCTGTGGTAGCTTCTCACCCAACACGTCGTAAGCAAGAAGGAACAGAAGTTATTGTTCATCCTCGCACACGTCAAATAAACCGCAGTGCATTACAAGCAATGCTAGAAGAAGGTAAATTCCGTATTCAGGTTAAAGACAAGACGTCTCTTCGTTTTGGTCGTGAATACATTGATTTACAAGCATTAGAGCAAATTGCTCACTCTAGCCAGCTATTAGCTATTGGTTACCTATGGTTCCAACTGGCACAGACAAAAGGTTGGGAAAAAAATCCTACTCGTGCGTTTGCCAATATGTTGCACGATAACTGGGCAGATATGATGCCTAAGTATGGTGAAATGGCTAAGCCTCGCGTCATTGAAGTCATGGCGGTATTAAACCGTATGCGCAAAGCTGAATTTAAGTAAGCTTTTTTGTTCTATCAATGATGCTATCAGCCCCGCATAATGCGGGGTTTATATTAGCTCAGGATACAGTAGCGCAGTAATCTACAATCTATTATAATACGCGGTCATTTTATTCGCGGATTACATTCATAAACTGACCATAATCATTAGTTTATGAATGTAATCGGCATAGGCCGACAGTTTAGGAACACAGCATGTCATTTTTATCTCAAGGTTTTTCTCCAGAGCTTGTTAAAGCATTAACCGATATTGGTTACGAGAAATTGACCCCAATTCAGCAAAAAGCGATTCCTCAAGCCCGACGTGGTGCTGACATTTTAGCATTAGCACAAACAGGAACAGGCAAAACAGCCGCCTTTGCCTTACCTATTATTCAAAAGTTGTTGGATAAACCAGCAACAAAAAGCCGTTTTAACGTTCGTGCATTAATCCTTGCACCAACGCGCGAACTCGCAGAACAAATCTCAGTTAACATCAACGATTACGCTAAATACACCAACATTAATTGTACGGCTGTTTTTGGTGGCAAAAAAATGGCAACACAAGAAAAACGCCTAGAACAAGGTGTTGATATTCTAGTTGCAACACCGGGTCGTTTAATTGAACACATGGAACAACATAACGTTTCATTAGCTAATCTAGAATGTTTAGTATTTGATGAAGCTGACCGTATGCTTGATATGGGCTTTATCGGTGCGATTCGCGTTATTCTAGAAGATATTCGTACTAAGCCACAAACTATGTTGTTCTCTGCGACATCTTCTGCACAAATGAACGCATTAGCAGCAGATATTCTTCGTAAACCGCAACGCATTACAGTTACACCAGAAAACAGTACTGCTTCTACAGTGGCTCACGTGGTATACCCTGTTGATGAAGATCGCAAACGTGAAATGCTATCTGAATTAATTGGTAAGAAAAACTGGCCACAAGTACTTGTATTTGTAAACTACAAAGAAACAGCTAACCAACTGGTTAAAGAACTAAAACTTGATGGTATTAAAGCGGTTCTTTGTCACGGTGACAAGGCACAAAGTGCTCGTCGTCGTGCATTAGAAGAGTTTAAAGAAGGTAAAGCTCGCGTAATGGTAGCAACAGAAGTTGCTGCTCGTGGTTTAGATATTCAAAACTTGCCTTATGTTGTTAACTACGACATGCCATTTTTGGCAGAAGACTATGTTCACCGTATTGGTCGTACTGGTCGTGCAGGACAAAAAGGTAATGCAATTTCATTTGTAAGCCGTGAAGAAGAACTAACATTAGTTCAAATCGAGCGTTTGATTAATCAACGCATTCACCGCGTACAATTAGAAGGTTACGAGCCTAAGAGCCGTGAAGCCTTAGTTGAGCGAATGAACACTAAAGCTGCTTACCGTGATCGTGCAGGTCGTCAAAACAACCCAACGCAAGATCAATCAGCCGCTGAACGTCGTGCACGTTTACGCAAAGCTATTAGCAGTAAAGCAACTAAGATCACTCGTTTAAAGAAGTAATCTAAACGAGACTAAACACGATAAAGCCGAGCTAAGATTACTCTCTTACTCGGCTTTTTATTGTTTATTCACTCGTGCATTTTAGCAAAAGCGCAAGCACTGCATCATCAAGGCATTATTTAGCTATAATGGGCGACGTTCCGCTTTAGTTGGAAAAATTCGACACCAATCATTTTTCATATCAACCACTTGCCATTTATGCTGCTTTGCTGCTTGCATGAGCTCTGGCGTAAATTTACCTTCAAAAGAATCAGCACCATATTGCCACTCACGTTCAGCATCGGTGTGATGGATCAACATCCCTAAGCTGGCGCCTTTTTGAGAGGTTGTCCATGAGAGCATTGCTTTATCACCCGTAGAGTTACCAACCGCTAGAATAGGACGCTTACCAATGATCGTCGCAATATTAATCGCCTTTTGTGGACCATCATCAATGTACACTAGCTTATCATTCTTAATTAATGAACCGTCTTTATAGGTATAACCGAACGCAGTACCAATCACATTTTCAGCAGGAATGTGATAAATAGCTTCACTCCACGGCTTTACAAACGCACCACCAGCACCGGTTACAATAAACACCTTAAACTGATGCGCATGGAGATAATCAATCAACTCTACCATCGGTTGATAAACAAGATCGGTATAAGGACGCTTAAATCGTGGTGATTGCGTTGTTGAAAGCCAATTTAAGACATCTTTATTATATTGTTCAGGTGTTAATCCTGCTTGTGATGTAGCAAGAATAGGCAGCAATGCCCCCCAACCTTTTGCAAAAATAGCTTTAGTGTCGTTATCTAATACCCACTTATACGGTGTTTCTGTTTTCCATTCAGGGTGTTGCACACTCTCATGCTTTATTTGACTAAAGGCAAACAAAAACTGCGTATAAGTTGGTTTTTCAGGCCACAAGGTTCCATCATTATCTAATACCGCAATACGAGCACTGGGTTTTACAAAATCAGGATTTCCAACGGTTGTCACTTCATTGACAAACTGCGTGATCACACTACGGCTAGCACTGGTGTTCCATAATGGCAGCACATCGCTATTATTTGAACATGTCGCACTATAAGCCGACGTTGATACAACAAGTAAACTGGCAACACCAATCCATATCGCTGCTATTTTTTTTCTAGTCACTAACCTATGATCCTTGTTGTTCATTTTCATCGTAATAAAAAGCAGGCCATAAATAACCTGCTTTTTTATTTTCTATTTCTTATTTGATTCTAGTTGTAATCTGCATAAGGATTAACATTACTTAATGCAATCACATGTTCAAACTCAGACAATTTAATCGCATCAGGTGTAATAGTAACTGAATGTTCATCCATTACCGCTTCACCAAACTGATACCGAATGGTTTCTTGTCCTTGGCATGCATTACTATCATTACGGGTTGTTACCGCTTTAACGGCCTGATTACGCACCTGATAAGCTACCATTGCATCAGTGCCATATTTCGCGGTTAACATTGCAAGTGTTTGTTGAGGAGATAACACAAGCCCTGAAGCATTATTACCACCAAAGCCTTTCGCATTAAGAATAACGGCTTTGTAAGCTTGGCCACAATCACCCGCAAAGGTGTGCTCAGTAAGAATATTCAGATTTGAACGATGAACATCATCAGCAACATGATCAATAGTATTAATCGCAGGTAACCAACCGTATTGCCACACACCTAATGAAGCCACAAGCTGATCGCCTGCTGCTGCACTCATTGAATGACCTACATATGATTTAATGGCTGCAACAGGCCAGCTTTCAATACCAAATGTTTTAGCAACTTCATTAAGAATATGACTTTCAGTCACGCGGTTTTGAGGAGTACCCGTGCCGTGTGCTTGGACAAATGTTTGTTTTACGCCCTCTTCACCAAGAATAGCTTTTGCCAATGCTGCCGCTTTCGCAACGGTGACATAGTTACCCACACCTGGCGCTGAAATTGACTTTTTATTCGCATCAGCATTTACAAATACATCAGCCACAGAGCCATAGATATTAGCTCCTAATTCAAGGGCCAATTCATCTTCCATTAACACCACAAATTGCGCTGATTCTGCCATGGTAAAGCCCGCATTTGACGAAAATGGACGACAAGCACGACGATTATCAACACTATCAGTGCCATCAAGCGCTTTTAATTGTTCATCTTCTGCCAGTGCACCCATCACACGGAAGCCTTCCATTATTTCTGGAACAACGGGTGCTTCTGCATTACCAACAATAACAACTTTTGCTTTGCCATGTTGAATATCATGCATACCTTGACGTAAATTATATAGGAACGTCGCACACGCCCCCATATTTGTGCCCGTTGCACCAATGCTATTAATCACATAACCATTAATAAAGTCAGCAGGCATTTGCGCTAATGATAATGCCATCATCTTAGAACTTACACGACCGCCAGTAAGATGCGCCGCAATCATACCACCCAATGAGTTATCATCAATTTGTGCTAAACCACTGCCAGCATAGACTGACACTTCATCAGGCTTGATATGGCGAAGCACATCATCCCATTCAAACCCTAACGAGTTAAGTGCATCAGAAGCACCATAGACAGTCAGCGCCAAACCTCGTGGATGGAAGCGAGAGTTATATAATTTGCTAGGATCAAAACCCGCTGGAATATTACCGCCACTAGAAACAGGAAAAGTAACACGCCCTTCAACTAATGCATCAAAATTACCATTCACAGTAATAACGGCTTTTGTACCTTGAATATCAACCTGCCAATTACTTGGAATATGATTAGGTAATTTCGATTTACGTAAAGTAAAGGTGATTTGATCATCGGCTGAATTGAGATTCGCTTTATATTGATAGAGCAAATTATCAGGATCAAAAGAATCAATACGGCGTACACAAGTACCCGCTTTAATTGCAGTAATAATATCTTCAGTAATCGCGCCATCATCACTCAACCCCATTCGATGAGCGAGATCTTGCCATGTTGATTGCATTGCGTCCTCAGATAGCACATCAGCAATCATCAGTTTGTAGTTATGAAAACCAGAGCTGCGACCTGCGGCATTAATGCCACCCAAACCAACAATTAGCGGTAACTTTGCCATTTTAATATCCTGAGATCGATTTAATACATCGTTGAAATCAGAATATCAGGATTAAGCTGTGATTCATTCTGCATTTATGCCAAAATCACTGACATTTCAGCCAGAAATGTGAAAACATTACAATGCTGTGTGTTTTATGCACAATTATAGTCAAAGGTGGAATAATGAAAGTGGGTTTTATACTTTTTCATAGGGCATTAATTACCGGTATTTCATTAAGTGCAGAAATGTTAACCAGTGCAGCTAGCCTTCGAGATCGTAAAACACAGCAACAATCTCCTTTTGAAATTAAACTCATTGCTTCTAGCCTTGAGTCTCCCACTCTTACCGCAAGTATTCGCATTCAACCTGATATTACCTTTGAAGATCCGTCTAATTTTGACATTATCATTGTGCCGCCTATGTGGGGAAATCCCATATCCTCGCTAACAAAACATCCTCAAATTCCTGCTTGGCTTATTAAGCAATACCATAATGGCGCCCAGATCATTGCAACAGGTACTGGCGTAACTTGGCTAGCAGAAACGGGGTTATTGAATAATCAAACGGCAACCACTCATTGGTATTTTTATGACAAGTTCTCTCAGCGTTACCCGCAAATAAAACTTAATCGTCGAGCCTCTATCACCTCAGCTAATGGGCTTTACTGTACTGAAAGTATTAACTCACAAACCGAGATGGTGCTTTATTTAATCTCTAAATATTTTGGACAAAAAATTGCTGACACGATTGAAACCCATTATGGCCATGAAATCAGTAAATCAGGACATCAACCTTTTTATGAAATTGGCGGTCAGGTGCAATTTGATGAATCTATTGCTCAAGCGCAAGATTGGATGCAGCGCTATATGTCACAACCATTAACCTCGAAACAAATTGCACAGCATTGTGAATTACCACTGCGTAGCTTTAATCGTAAATTTAAAGATCAAGTCGGCCAAGCCCCCCATCAATATCTGCGAAAAATAAGAATGGAAACAGCCAAAGAGTTATTGCGTGATTTTGGAATGTCATTGTCTGATGTTTCAGAACAGGTAGGCTATAAAGATCCGTATCATTTTTCTACACGGTTTCAAAAAGAGTTTAATATTACGCCATCGCAATACCGTAATATGGTTAAAGCCAAAGCCTATAACGTTCAATAACTGTCGCTGAGTAGACAAATAAAAACGCCTAGCAATAATAGCTAGGCGTTCTTAGTGTAATAAGTGTGCTTATATGACGTCGACTAAAACTTTCGGCTAGTCACATCTTCGCATTCACCATCAATTACATTTGCTGTCGCTTGACGTTGCTGACGGAAAACACTGTTCATGGTTTCATCTTGGCCAGCAAAGCCTTCTGTGAAATTATTTTCTTCGTATTGCATGCCTTCAGCTGCAAGTTTACGTTTAATAAATGGCTTCGCGATCATTGCCGCAATACCAAGAAACAATGCCATAATGGCAGCAAAAGAAACTGCAAATAAACCGACTACAACAGCAAAAAAACCAGTAAGTAAATTTCTCATGGACGCGCCTCTCTAAAATTATATCAATCAGGCCATTAGGTTATCCTAATGTTTATCTCATACCTGATAAGTCTGCTTATTCAAACATTTATTCAATACTTTTATTATCTATTTCAATAATAGCTTTCTATAAATGAACCACCAATGAACATAAGCATAAATTCGTTATCTAAACTGTGTTTTATTATACTTTATATGCAGAAATGAAAGATAATTTTTATTAATAGATAAAACGTTACTATGAGTTTGCTGTTATGGCTACTTAGACGGCAAAGGCAGCGACACTGTGGATATCACACTGAATACGACTGATTTTATCGTTAGCTAATAAGAAATAAGCATCTTGTGGTAAATCTTGAGAAAAAACTTCGTTGTAAGTCATGCCGACATAAACACCACGAAATACAGCACCTGTTAGCCCATGAGAAACAACAATGACATTTTCTGGCACTGAAACATCAGCAAGAAAATCTTCAATACGATCTTTAACGGCATAATAAGACTCAGCATTTGGTGCCATTAAATACCAATCACGTTGTTCACAAAGACGTGGCTGTGTTGCTTTAATATCAGGAATATATGCTTGTTCCCAATCACCTAAACAAAATTCTTGTAAACGTGCATCTTGTACAATCTCACTTACATCAATACCTATTTGTTCAGCAACGATTGCAGCAGTTTGCATCGCACGGCCTAATGAGCTGGAATATATTGTCCATTGACGCTTATTTGCTATTTTTTTTTCTAGAGATAAACCAATCGCAGCAGCTTGATGTTGCCCCAAGTCTGTTAAGTTAGAATTACAATGTCCTTGTAAGCGCTGTTGTGCATTAAAAACTGTTTGACCATGACGTAATAAAAATATGCTTTTTGACATTGTGCCCCCTTGCGTGAGCTTTAGGTTATACCATCAAAGCATTCCCAACAATAACAAACCTAAAAACAAACAGTAATAATTCAGATTTCTTATGATTAGCCCTTAAGTTTATTACAAATAAAATTCCCATAAAAACATCACATAGCAAACGATTACCTATTTTAATTGATTGATTTTAAATGTAAAAAATAAAAACATAACCGACAATAGCTCTCTTTATACCTCCAAGGCATCATGCTATGATGCCGTCCCTATTTAGCCAACGAACATATAACAGACAATTTAATACGTCTAACCTCTGCTTTGTTATAAGCAATGCGCATCTTTGGCTTATACGGATATAGCCTTTAAGTAATTCATAAAATAATTAAAAATCACTGAGAAACACTAACGATATCAATACAACTTTGTTCTCAGTCGATAACAAGAATAGAGACTATTAATGGTAAATATCATTATTGACGGTAACACATTCAAGGTAAGTCAAGGTCTAACCTTGCTCAAAGCTGCTGAAGAATGTGGTATTACTATCCCATCACTATGTCATATTGACGGTTTTCATCACAACTGTGACCTATGCGATGTTGAAATAGAACACCACGGCACAGTTAAAGCGTGTCGTATTCATCCGACTGAAGGCATGGTAGTTACCACAACATCGACCGCATTAATTCAACGTCGTAAACACGCGCTGGAACAGATTTTATCCGCACCCAATATCAGTTGCAGTGTTCCTCCTTGCCAAATTGCTTGCCCAGCAGATGTTGATATTCAATCTTATCTCTATTTTATTGCAACCAATCAACCTCAAAAAGCCATTGAAGTCATCAAAAAAACACTACCAATGCCATTGTCTATTGGTCGTGTATGCCCTGCTTTTTGTGAAGCGAAATGTCAGCGTAAATTGGTAGATGGTTCGATTGCGATTCGACAAATAAAACGCTATGCCGCTGACATTGATTTGGCGTCATTACATGCTTACACCCCAGTCCAAAAAACAGCTAAAGCACAACATATTGCTATTGTAGGTGCAGGCCCTGGCGGACTAAGTTGTGGTTACTTCTTAAGTAACGAAGGTTACAACGTCACTGTTTTTGAGTCTATGCCTCAAGCTGGCGGTTGGTTACGCTATGGCATTCCAGAATACCGCTTACCTAAAGCTATTTTAGATCAAGAAATTGACATCATGTGCCGTAATGGTATGACGATTGAAACCAATAAAAAGCTGGGGACGGATTTTACGTTATCATCATTACAACACAACTATGATGCCGTCTGTTTAGCGGTGGGGGCATCACTTGCAAGTGAAATGCATTATCAAGGTACCGATCTTAATGGTCATTATCTTGGCGTCGACTTTTTAAAAGATCAAATGCTTGATAAACACTATACCATTGGTAAAAAAGTAGCTGTTATCGGCGGCGGAAATACAGCGATTGACTGCGCACGAACAGCCTTACGTTTAGGAGCAGACACTACCCTTATTTATCGTCGTACCCGTGATGAAATGCCGGCTGAAGTTTATGAAATTGAAGAAGCAGAACACGAAGGGGTTAAATTCCTATTTTTGACTAATCCAGTGGAAAATATTGCTGATGACAATGGTCATATTTGCCAAGTGAAATTAGAAACTATGGCGTTAGGTGAACCGGATGCTTCTGGACGTTGTTCTCCTAAAGCGACGGGTGAATATATCTATGCTGAATTTGATACAGTAATAGCGGCTGTATCACAAAAAACCAATACTGACTTTTTAGCTAACGAAACCACTGAGCTACCAATGAGTCGTTGGAATACGCTCAATACCGACGAGCAAACTATGTATTCAGGCGTTGATAACATCTTTGGTATTGGTGATTTTCGTCGCGGCCCAGCCACTGCAATCGAAGCCATCGCAGATGGCCGTAAAGCAGCTCAAGCAATCGATGTGCAATTTGGTGGCAACATGGAAAAACTCTACACTGAGTCATTCCGTGAGCGCAATGTGGCACGTGGGCATTTAATTCGCCCTGATCATGTCAATAAACTTAAAAATATTATGCGCTCATTACTTGTAGATAATAACTCAACAGATATTGAAGCTCAGCTTGAACATGCCTTAACATACGTTATGCGTAATCAGATGTCAGAGCTGCACGTAAACGCACGTCATTTAAGTTTTAATGAAGTTGAAAAAGGCTATAGCCACCAAGCGGCAATAAATGAAGCAAAACGTTGTTTAAGTTGTGGTTGTCATGATGGTAATGACTGTAAATTGCGTCATTACGCGACCGATTATCATGTCGATAAGCAATTGTTCATCAGTGGATTACGTCCAATAATAGCTTAATAATAGTTAGTCATAACAAATTTTTAGTGATAAAAAAGCCACTGCTAGTGTTTGTTGTAACTGCAAACACAGATAGTGGCTTTTATTTAAGCTAAATTAACCAAACACAGATAGTGGCTTTTATTTAAGCTAAATTAACCAACCAAATTCATTGGATGTAATTTCACGTATTCAAATAATTTGTATTCTTCAGCTGTTGTTAAAAAATTCATAAAATGGGCACTTGCTAAATGCTCATCAAGATGTGCTTGAGAAAACCACACTTCTTGCATTACAAATAAACCATCGACGTTTTGATCAGCGAACAACTGGTAGCTCTCACAACCTTTTTCTAAATGCGTCGGTGCAATTAGCGACTCTAATAGTGCTTGTGCTTTTTCAATACAGTTTGGGTTTGCTTTAATTTCAGCTAATAAATAAATCATGGGTTAACACTCCGTAAAAATTTGTTCATCATGCCAGCGTGACTTAGGCACATTGGCATTAAAATCATCCGCACTATGGTAGCCAACAGGCACTACCACTAAACTAGTAAAACCTTGCGCGCTAAGATTAAACTCTTTATCTAAAATATCACAATCAAAACCTTCAATCGGCACCGCATCAATACCCATGGCTGCAACACCTAATAGCAGTGAACCAATATTCAAGTACACTTGTTTTTGCATCCATTGATCAGCATCACCTAAGGTTTTTCGATGTAAATCAACAAAGAAATTACGTCCATCAACCATGCGCTGTTTTGATTGTTCATTAGAGAAACGGCCATCTTGCTGTTCAGACGCTAATAAGTCATTTAGATAATCATCATCAATAGCTGTTTTTGAGCAAAAAACGAGCACATGTGAAGCGTCCAACATTTTAGGCTTATTGAAAACATAAGGGCCTTCAGCCGATTTTGCTATACGTTGCTTGGCATCATCGGTTGCTGCGACAATAACATGCCAAGGCTGTGAATTTACACTAGAAGCACTTAATCGAATCAACGCTTTAATTTGTTGTAATTGATCATCATTCAACTTACGAGAAGGATCAAAAACTTTGGTTGAATAACGCTTTTCCGCAGCATCAACAATGCTCATATTATTTTCCTAATACAGTATATTCTTTGAGTTCATACCATACTCTCTCATGGTAAAAAGGAAAACCTATCTAACTACCCGATTTTCCAAACTCATATTGAATATCAAATAACACTCCGTCACACATCAATTAACTTAATGCTTGCTCATCATTGATCATCTTAAACCCAGCTTGGCGACCCAACTCATATCCAGCGTTTAATTTATTTACATCACGTGTTAAACGTTTAATCAAAAAATCTTTATTTGGTACAATCGCAGTAATACGGCAATCAGCAGGTGGATTACGGATAAAATACAATGCTTTGTTATACCGTGATTCTTTTGTAAGAAATTCTTGCCCAAATACAGGTGTTGTTTTGAATATTTTACGTGTTAACCAAGGAACTTGATGGCTATGAACAAAATTAGCCTGTGCATGAGATAAAATAACCGTAATATCACGCGCGCCACGACGATAAGCTTCAATAACAGGAATAGGATCAGCAATACCACCATCACTCATGGCAATACCATCCACTTTGGGGAAGTTACGATAAACAATCGGTAATGCACATGTTGCTGTCATCAAACTTTGTAAGTTATCCCGCTTCACTTCAATATAGTCAGCATCGCCAGTAACAATATTGGTCGTTGTCGCAAATAAAGGGATACCTTGGCTTTCATATTTATCAATTTCTAATGGTAGATTATTAATACTTTCAGACCATAACCAATCAATATCGATAAGATTGCCGCCTTTAGCAAAACGAAAATAATTAATAAATGACTTACTACGCGCATACTCAGTGATGACTTGATAATTACGCTTATGGTTTTTACATAAGTAACCCATTAGCACCATTGATCCAGCAGACACACCAATCGTAAAATCAAATGGGTTATAATTTTTTTCAAGAAATGCGTCTAAAACACCCGTAGCAAAAATACCACGCATGGCACCACCTTCAACAACTAAAGCACGCTTAGGTGTATCAGTCATAAACATTTATCCTTATAAGTCATGAACCAATTAACATCTAATTGCATATGGAATTAGAATATCAATATAAGGCGAATATTACTGCATCGAATAGCAGAAAATGCCTCTTTTTATTGCGCCCTTAATTTTCATGGGTATATATCGACTAACAATAACAATAGTATATTTAGTCAGAATATACGCTATTTCAACTTATCAAAATAAAGTAAATGTTAATAATTATTACTCACATATAGTGATTGCACTGATAAAATACGCATCAATACACAGTGGGCTATTATAATTTAATCGATTATATCAGGCTTAAAACACCCAAATAAAACAACTCCATATTGTCTCATCCTTTATGATAAAGATAAGACATATGGTGTTTTCTAGTTAATCTTTTTGACGACCGTAAACTTTAACACCAGCACGCGTACCGTCAGAATTACCGTACACTTCTAGCTTCTTCACACAACGCTTGTATGAAAATTTACGCCAGCTCGTTTCTTGATTTTTCTTCAGATCACGATAGAAAGAAACATTACGCGTTTCACCATTTCGAAATGTTACTTTAATGCGCTCAAGGTGTAAGTTTCGTTCTGCTTTTACTTTTATCGCATCGGTATTACGACACACGACTAATGGAATTTTTGCGCCATGCTCACCATGTTTAAGTAAAATAGTACGACCAAGTGTAATCTGGTCATAAGCCTGCGCAGTTGATATGCTGCCAAAAAAACTTAACGCAACGAATAGATAAGGAGCCGCTTTTTTTATATTCATGATCTAATTAAATAAAGGAACGAGAAATAGCCGCTATCGTAGCGTAAATTCACAAAAAAACGAGTCAACAATTATAAATAAAATAAAATAACGATCACAGATTGTTATTATCAACACTCAATAATGCGTCAATATCAACAATAAAAAATAACCACTATATATTTTCATCATTAATTGAACATATAAAAAACAATAATCTCACTTATTTAACAAATTAAACGTATTTTTATCAATAAAAAATAGCGAGGACTATAATAAATAATTTGATAACTTAAGCAGTGCCTTATAACTAAAAAATCACGGTGATAATCACACCAACGCCTCACACGTTAATTAAGCAAACATAGCACTATAATACTCAGTACTAGATTTACATATCCTCGCCAATTAAATCATCTTTGCGCCATTAGTTAATTACGGTATAACGTGACAATGTTTTGAGATTTAAACTCAACGATATCACCTGTCACCAATCCAATTCCAACGCTAGCGTCAATGATCTCACCCTTTATGATCTCAGATAAAAAATCTATGATTTTTACTTTGATTTCCTTTCGATTTACACGTAGTTTAGCTATTTCTCCGATAGCAATAGGCTTATCTATATCGACAGGCGCATTACCAAAAAAAGATCGTGGACCATTTACATCATCCCATTGCATCGTCATTTCCTTATGATGAATACTTACAAACTTAACTTTATTTTAATTTAATTTAATCTTAATATCACATCATGTTAAAATCAGTTATATACCACAATACAAATCTAGTGATATATTATTATCTATTAATTGTTCAAGAGTATATTAAACAAAATCTAATCTGTGATTAATCCCACAAAATCACTCGCGTATTGAGCACAACCAAACCAGTTCAATAGAACATTCATCAGTAACATGCGTATGTTCTTTAATAAAAGATTGGTAACAACTACGATGATAGCAACTCTTCAGTTCCACGTAACTAGACTAAAATTCACTTTGCGAAAATATTCGTAGAAATATAACGAGATAAAGCAGGAAGGTTACCTAATTGATGGTTACTGTACACAACCGTACTCTTTCTTTTTATCTGACCATATAATCACTTTATTCTAACTACTTTTTTATTTTTAGTATGAACTTTAACCATAAGTATGATTTTTCGCTATTTTTATTTTATCTTTTAATATTTATTTTTTATGAATTATTTAGATATTTGCGTGTATTTTTTCACTTATCATTACCTTATAAGTATTTTTTGAATTAATATCTAACTTAATATAAATTATTAATCATTTGGCTTCGTTTTCTTATTTGCAATAGATAGATAATTAGAATTACAATAAAAAAAACAATATCTTTATATCAAATCAATAAGAAATATTAACTATGTATTTTAAAGTCACAAATTTAAATAACACCTCAGATGTTGAACTTAAATTTAGTATTTTAAACAACTCTAATCTCATTGGGTTATCTGCATCTGAGCGCTATAATTGTATTCGGTTAGTTCTTGGCATTTTAGACTCATCAATACAAACAATAACAGACATTTCATTTGATAAAGCATCCATTTTTATCAAAAAAAACAAAATAATACATACTATAACTTATACTCAATTAACCAATAAACTTTGCTATTCTAGTAGTCAATATAATAATAACAATCACCCTGCAATTTTAAATTTTGTTGAATAAAAAGCAGTATGCCGATAACTATTGCATGAATAATTATCGGCATACTATTTTTTATTATTTAATACTATCAGTGATTTTCTATTTTCTCAGGATAATAATACTCACCATTATCATCATAAGCTTGACATTCAGAACAAATTGATACAGTTCTAAAAGACACGAAATCACACTCAAGACACTGAATAATTTGACTTTTACAATTCCAATACACGTCTTCATCGGCAGTTGTTGTACCAAACTGTTCAATTGACGCTAATATGTAATGATCTGTTATTTTTAGACACTCATTACATTTTATTTGATGCTTATTCTTATCACAGCTTATAACATTCGTATCATATATTATATTCATGTTTATATACTCTAGATACTTTTGTTTCTTTATTACTTACACAGGTAAATCTATTTTACATTTTGTTGTTTATCTAACCATCTTAAAATGGTTGAATGTGCAATTTGTATGTTTGCATTTGTCATTAGCCATCGCTGAAGTTCAGCAACACTCGCCCCGGCTTGATAAAGCTCTAACAATTCAAATTTAAACTTATCAAGTCTAGATACTCTATTAACCGATTTCCGATTACGAATTGCTTTCGTTTGCGCTTTCAGTGCTAATAACTCTGATGCTACATTAAAATCAGACATTAACTCTCCACTTATAATAACTGAATGGTTAAAAAATAATACGTAGTCCACAATATCGCCTCAAGAAAAGCATAATTTCTTTAACATAAGGCGAATTTTTAATATTTTAGTTTATATAACGCTCTATATTATTGCGGTGGTGTACTTTCACAATTCGAAACAATCACATCTATTTGAATTAGAGCATCCATTGGAATCGCTGATACCCCTATCACCGTTCTTGCAGGAAGCGCTTCTTTGAAAAATGATACATAGATTTCATCAACAAGCTCAATATCCAGCATATTTTTAAGCTGAATATTAACTTTCACAATATCATCCATAACATGATCAACACTTTCAATAATTGCTTTAATATTATTGAGGCATTGCTTTGTTTGCGCTTGTATATAACCATTAACAACCGTCAATGTTTCAGGATCTAATGGCAATTGGCCTGAAATATGATTGTAATGAGAAAATGCAACTGTATGCGAATAAGGCACAATTGGTGCATTTACACTATTACTCGCCTCGATAACAAGTAGACGGCTATCTTCAGGTAGTTGTGGCGGCGTACCATCACCATGCGATACAACAGTATCAATCTGTAATAGTGCGCCTGCTGGTAAATCCTCAACGACGATAAAAGTTCGTGCTGGAATATAATCACCAAAAAACGTATTACAAACATCATTGATAACATTAATATCGTTAATATTCTTAATATATATTGTTGTTTTCACCACATCATCAAGAACATGATCAATACTGTTTAATATCGTATTAATGTTATATAAACATTGCTTTACTTGCGCTTTAATATTACCCGTAATAATTTCATTCGTTTTAAAATCTATCGGTAATTGAGCTGACAAGTTATTATAATGAGAAAATGCAACTGTTTGCGTTGCCACCTTATCATTTGGTGCATTATCCGTATTTCTGGAGACTTTAATTAATGCGCAAGGTTGCTGTGGGGCCGTTCCCTCACCATTTGAAATTAACGCATCCATCTGTATTAATGCATCATTGTTAGGTAAAGATGCGACGACAGCGACAGTACGCGTCGGTAAAATATCATTGAAAAACGTTTTGTATACTTCATCTACTATCTTAATATTTGAAATATCTTTAACAAAAACATGAAGTTTAACCACATCACCCATAGTGTGATCAATCCGTTCAACAATAGCTTTGATGTTATTTAAGCATTGTGCTGTTTGCTCTTTTATACCACCAATAACTATTTTTCCCGTATTAGGATCTAACGGTAATTGAGCCGATATATTATTGTAATGAGAAAATGCAACACTTTGAGTTGAGACTGAATTTTTTGGTGCATTTTTCGTATTTCGTGAATTTTTTATAATATTATTTGCCATATTATATTTATCCTAAAATAGTTTATGTATTATTATTTATTTTCAATTATTTCATAAGGTATATAAGAAGAGCAGAGTATATAAAGTAAATATTTCCATTGATCACTTTCATCTAAAATAACATATAGTTTTGAGCTAATGGTAATTCATGCATTGGTTCACATTCTAAAAGCTCACCATTTGCCCACACACTAAACGTTTGAGGATCTACTTTAATTTCAGGCGTACAATGATTATGGATCATATCTTGTTTAGAGATATTACGAGTATTCTTAATGCCACTGATAATTTTCTGTAACTGCAACTTTTCAGGAAGCCCCGCATCAATCGCCGCTTGAGACATAAACGTAATCGACGTCTTCATTTTTGCTTTTCCATAAGCGGCATACATTGGACGATAATGAACGGGTTGTGGTGTAGGTAACGCACCATTTGGGTCCCCCATTTCGGCCATTACAACCATACCACCTTTAATAATCAATGACGGTTTTATTCCAAAAAAGCCAGGGTCCCAAAGCACAAGATCAGCAAGTTTTCCACATTCGACCGAACCCACATCATGAGATAAACCATGAGTAATAGCAGGGTTAATCGTATACTTTGCAATATAACGTTTGATCCTATTATTATCTGATTTACAAGAATCACCATCTAATGCACCGCGTTGAATTTTCATTTTATGCGCTGATTGCCAAGTTCGGCTAATAACTTCTGCAATTCGGCCCATAGCTTGAGAATCAGAGGTCATTAATGGAATCGCCCCCATATCATGCAAAATATCTTCAGCCATCATAGTACCCTTTCTGATTCGCGATAATGCAAAATCTAAATCTTCAGGTATTTTGGGGTCTAAATGATGACAAACCATGATTAAATCTAAGTGTTCATCAACGGTATTGATCGTATAAGGCATTGTAGGTGTAGATGATGACGGAATGATATTATTCACGCCACACGCTTTTAAAATATCAGGCGCATGACCACCACCAGCACCTTCAGCATGATAGGCATGTATAATGCGATCTTCTAGAACATCTACTGTATCTTCAAAAAAGCCACTTTCATTTAAGCTATCAGTATGTATCGCAATTTGAATATCATATTCTTCAGCTAGTTTTAAACTTGTATCAATCGTTGCGGGTGTACAGCCCCAATCTTCGTGTATTTTCAAACCAACAGCACCCGCTAAAATATGCTCTTTTAATGCTTCAGGCTCACTGCTATTCCCCTTACCTAATAAACCCACATTAATTGGAAGCTCATCAATAGCTTCAAGCATACGATGCATGTTCCACACACCTGGTGTCATGTTCGTTGCAAGACTACCTGCAACAGGGCCTGTACCGCCACCGATTAATGTTGTTAAGCCACTGGATAATGCTTCTTCTACCTGCTGCGGACAAATAAAATGAACATGTGTATCAACGCCACCGGCGGTAATTATTTGCCCTTCACCTGCAATAACTTCAGTATTAGGACCAATAACAATATCAATATTCGCCTGAATATCCGGATTACCTGATTTTCCTATACCGACAATTCGACCGTCTTTAATACCAATATCAGCTTTAACAATTCCCCAGTGATCAATAATAACCACATTGATAATGACAACATCAACACAATGCTCACTAGTGAGTTGACTCTGCCCCATGCCATCACGAATAACCTTACCACCACCAAACTTCATTTCTTCGCCATATTGCGTGAAGTCCTGCTCTATTTTCGCCCATAACTCAGTATCAGCTAATCGAATGCTGTCACCAACGGTTGGACCAAACATTGAAATATAATCATTTTTTTGAATAATATTAGTCATTTTTTTGTCCTGCTTTTTGTACAAACTTCCCTTGAAAACCTGTGATGTTTTTGGTTCCAGAAAATTCGACTAACTCTACATCCATTTTTTGTCCTGCCAGTACTCGGATTGACATTCCGGCTGCAATATTAAGGTGGTAGCCTTTTGTAATTTCACGGTTGAATTTCAGCGCATAGTTTGTTTCATAGAAATGATAATGTGAACCAATCTGAACAGTTCTATCACCACAATTTTCAATTGAAATAGTTATTGTATTTCTATTTTCATTAATACAAATTTCTTTTATTTGTTCATTACAAACAATTTCACCAGCAATCATTACGATCTCTTATTTAATTGGATTATGTATGGAGATTAATTTAGTGCCATCAGTACAAGTACATTCAACTTGAACATTTACAATAAGATTCTTAATTCCAGGACGAATATCATCTGCACTTAATAGTGTTGTACCATAATCCATTAATTCAGCTACAGTTTTACCTTCCCTTGCTCCTTCAACTATCATTCCTGAAATATAAGCAACGGCTTCCGGATAATTTAATTTTAGATTATTCTCTTTACGCATCTTAGCTAACAAAAATGCTGTAAATAACATGAGCTTATCTTTTTCTCTTGGAGTTAACTTCATTGATTTATAGTCTCAATATTTTTATTAATAATGAAAATTATTTTATGTTTATAAAATTAAAATCAAGCACTAATACTAATCCTGTTTAATATTATCACTGCTTAAGTATTTTATATCTCGCGTCAGAACTTCAAATAACAAGAACAGAAATCTATGCCCTCAAAACTTACAAACGTATTAATTCAACACTTATAATAATGACATAATTAATCGCGCATATTTTTACATCCACAGATATATTAACTAGTTATAAACTTAACTATATTAAATAATTAGAGGGTTTTTGATTACACTTAATATCAGGCTTAATTGTCCTTTCGCAAATAAATTACATCTTTCTTTAATATCTAGCAAGCAATATATATACACGAATAATTCCGTATTTTACATTATGAGCGTAAAGCTAAAAAATACGCTTTAATAATAAGGAAAACATTATAATTAGATCATTTTTATTCTTTTATATAATCAAAAATAATTTAATAATTAAATTATTCGCAAAATATTAACAGTAATAGTCACAAGGAGAATTAACAGACAAAAAAAATAATTTTAACTTTAAAAACATAATGTTAAACAAATAAAAAAGAGGTTAACTATAATAGAATTAAATATATAAGCATTAGCGTGCATAAAAACCTAATCTTTATTGGTTAACTCTTTTAGCCAAAAAAGTAGTCCTGCAATGCACAAACTTAATACGGTTGGTGCAACTAATGCGTAGCTTAGTGAAAAAGCCATCAATTGACTGCCAACAATCGCACCAATGAAAATGGACAGCCATAAGCAAAGCTGTTTTATAAAGACGTTTTTGTCACCTTGTCCCAATAATAACATTGCTAATTCTCGCCCAGTATTAGCGAGAAAGGCTGTTGCAAAGGTTAATGGCATCGCTTTGCTGATTGTGATCCTGAGTGCGATATTTTGTAACCCCATCGCAAAAGCCAGCACAAAGTTAGTTGCCATCGGTATGGTAATTTTTTCAATAAAAATAGTGCTACATAACAATATAGAAACAGTACTCATCACCAACCAACGATAGTTTTTTTTCTGCAGTACAGCAATCATTTCACCAACAGTGATCCCTGTAACAAACAGCAAAATCACACCTATATAAGCCATTGATTGACTATATTGATGGTTAGAAAGCAGCATCGCTACATGCGTTGTATTGCCACTCATAAAAGAGACAAATAAACCATTTTTAAGGTGAATAAAACCAATAGCATCAACAATACCCGCTAAAAACAACAACAAAAAAGGCATCGTCGCAAGAATTGCAGACTTAATTACTGATAGATTCAATGGCTTATAAGGTTTATGGTGATAACAATAAGCTAAGTATTACATTAATTTTAGATATTTGACATACAGCTAAGTAGTAACATGTAAAGAGGATAAATATTATGCTAGGAGTTGCCAATATTTTAATCGAAGGTATCAAAAAAATGGTGAGTACAAATATGTACACACCATAAGATCATAAAATAAGAAGTGGTCTTATTTACTCAAAAACATTTCAATTTGGTCATGGGTAAGATCAATACCTATCTTATAATAATCACTGATCTGACTTGCCGTTACAAAATAAGTGTTTGGATATGTTGATTTAACTTCATCAATAAATGCATTTAAGCCTGCAACTTCAGCAGGAATTGATAACGACTGACGATGCAAATAGATGCCAAAAGGTGGTCGTGACGCATCATTATAATGATTTAAGAAGTTTTCCATCCAAATATTTTTCGCTTCATCTGAAGTACAACTTTGATTACAAGCACCAAATACAGTATCCATAACATTTACAATTTTACCGTTAATGTATTTGTAGCCCATAAATAATTGATTACTTTTAGGCTGTGTCGCTACGGTATATTTAGGATAACCACCATCTTCCCAATTAAACTGCTCTTTTTGAGTAAAATCACAATGTACGTTATCCCAGCCACCCGCTGTTGATGTACAGTGGCGAACCCCCATTCTTGGTAACGTTTTCTCCGGAGGCGCTGACAGTGAAGAATCATAGTTAATATTTAGTTGATTCATTATTCCTTGTAAATGGCTTAATGAAACATTCTTATTTTCGCGATCCCAACCACTGCTATTTGTATCTAAAAATGGCGCTCTAAAGCCTTTGATTTTATCGCTAGGAACCCCTGATGCCACCAAGAAGTTATAATTATTTTTTAGCTCATTTTCAATTTGAACTTGTGTTAACGGCTCACCTTGATTTCCCGATGCAATAGCTGGATGAGAGTAAGTATGTAAAGCAAACTCATGTCCTTTTTTGTATAGATTATTGATAGATTTAGGATTACTCACGCATTGAGGATTACCCGTTGTTAACCCATCATCATTAACACAAACGATATCAAGCATGGATTCATCATATATCCACCCACCAGCTTGCTGCACAACATTGACATAAAATGTTACTGGAATAGAACTATTCAATTGAGCAACACTTTTTTCCATCTCCTGATTCACACCGTCATCAATACTAATAACAACAAATTGTGGCTTACTCGTATCAACTGATGCAAAAGTAGAGAATGAAACTGATGTTAATAAAAGACATGCTAAATGTTTGTTTTTAAAGCGGAACATAATGACCTTAAAAATATAAATAAAATTCGGGGGCATCATATATTAATATGCATCACGTTAAATATTATATATGTAATAGATTATGTCGATTAAGATTTATATGTAACATTTAGCATACTGATGGCGTTAAGTGTATGATTAAAATAATTATGTTATTTATTAACAAGTGTAACTGCTTTCATATCTAATACTAAAAAAGATACCAAACAAAGAAAAAAAGAAGAAAAAGAAGAAAAAGAACGGGACAGCCATATCTTTTAAATAGTTAAATCACTATAAATCCAAGTAATCACAAGATAAGAGTATTAGATAAAGCTTTAAAAATGAAAATATCTACTACACGACAATAAAAATACACGGTTTCCTGTATAGCAAGATCGCCAAATTCCACAATGAATAATTATTGTGGTGATAAACTTCTTTTATCAAAAATAGGTTTTTAGTGAGGGTGTAATCTTTGACTCGCAACCTTACCTTTGCACCAACGACCACCAAAATGTTGTTGAAACGAACACATTCGCGACCATTCACCACTCACATTAGTATAGAGCTCCATAAAGTCATTGCTATTATCTAACCATGCTGCCGCATTAACACCCATTTGGTGTAACAATTTAGGTTGAGTGGCTGGAATAAAACCTTTTTTATCATCGCGAATACTGCGTCCAGTCCAATCAATCAAATCTAAATAATCAGCAAAATCAAACTGAATTCCTACCTGTTTAACCTGATGCTCAGCACCAACAAAAGGCAATAATCCAATTTTAGAGTACTTAATTGATGATGAATTTAAGGTTGATTTTTTTGCTATAGACGTTTGATGGCACTCTGCTATTCGCTGTTGAATTGAAGTAAAATCAGAGTCCTGCAACGATGTCGTTAACCCAGCTCGAATCGGATTTAAATCAACATACATCATGCAAGAGAGTAATGCTTGTTCATCTAACAACGCTTGAGATTTAAAACGCCCTTCCCAAAAAGCACCAGTACAATCATCTTCTTTATTAGCTTTACGTGCAATTTCTTCATTTAAACACCTCATAAACCAGCTAATACTACCTAATCGTGACTGCCATTCTGCAACCAATGTTGATAACGCTTGTTTCTTATCTGCACCAACATCACCATTATTAACAAAATCAACGGCAATAGGATGACCATTAAATAACTGTAACCAGCGGGAAATGATCTCTTGAGGTAATAGCGCCTGCTGTTGCTGTATATCGATCTTTAAGACTAAATGATAGTGGTTATTCATGACAGCATAAGCGCAAACATCAATACAAAACACCTCAGACAATTGCTTGATTTTATTCACGATCCAGCCACGTCGATGTTGGTAATTCTTTCCACTATACGGGTCATCACCACACAAATAAGCCCGCCGAACACAGCGATTAATAATATGATAATACGGAGTAATTTGAGGTTCGATCAATTTACGTCTTGAAACTGTCATTTATTTCACCATAAGCAACGTGAAGCTTAAGTGTAGTGCCTTATCGAAAGCCTGCAATGTTTTGGCTGTCCCATACAATGTTTCTTTTATGGCTGTCCCAATTCTTTAGTTCTTGAAGATGTTTTAGATCGTTATCTTATTTCTTTTCAATTAACGTTCACCCACGTATATTTATTCAACTTTTTACCATAATGTCACTAGATTCATATAAATACCTCAAAGCCAAAATATAAAGGAGTATGCAATGCATCAAACAATAACATCATTACTTATCATTGATCCTCAATACGACTTTTATGATGTTCCATTATATGAGCAACTCACTTTAGGTGTACCACCAAATACGATCTCTCCTTCTCTTCCTGTTCCTCATTCATGGGAAGATGCTCAACAACTTGCTACATTTATTAATAATCAACAAAATAAAATCAACAATATCGTTGTAACCCTTGATAGCCACCATGAATACGATATTGCTCACGCGATTTATTGGCAGAATAAACAAGGTCAACATCCTGTGCCATTTACACTTATTAGTCATCAGAATATTGTCGATGGCTTATGGCAACCGACCAATTTAGAGCTACTTGATCACGTACTTGAATATACTCAATCCCTTGAGCAAACAGGTAAATATAGCCTGATTATTTGGCCAACACACTGTGTTATCGATTCAGTAGGACATACCATTGTTGCCCCAATTCAGACAGCTATTGATGCTTGGGAAAAACAGACCACGCTTTTACATCACACTATATCTAAAGGTGAAAACCCACATACTGAGCACTATGGTGGTTGTGAAGCTGAATACCCACTGCACGATGATATAAAGACCAAGTTTGATCCCCAACTAACAGCATTAGTCGTACAGAGTGATCGCGTCTTTATCTCAGGACAAGCTCTATCTCACTGCGTCGCCAGTACCATTGAACAAATGGTCGATAAGCTACCACTTGCTGACATTAAAAAAATAACCCTCCTTATTGATACCACCAGCTCTGTTGCTGGCTTTGAACAACAAGCACAAGCTTTTGTTGAAAAAATGATGGCTTTAGGTGTCAACATAATTAAAACAACGGATATTATGGTTGGTTAAATAACTAGCAGCTTTTATCCAACAACTGAGAGTGACTATTATGACCTTTTCTTCCATCAAAACCGCTATTATTGGCTACGGTTTTTCAGCAAAAACCTTTCATATTCCCTTTATTACCACCTCACCAGAATTTGAATTTACAGCGGTAAGCACCCGTAATCGAGAAGCAGTCAATCATGATTGGCCCAATGTGCAGCACTATGAATCTGCGCAAGATTTATTGAACCACTCTGATGCTGAGCTTGTCATTATCACAGCCCCTAATGACGTGCATTTTGAACTTGCTAAACAAGCACTTGAAAACGGTAAGCACGTCATCATAGAAAAACCATTTGTAACCAATATTGCCGATGGTGAAGCATTAATTGCCCTTGCCGCAGAGAAAGACCGAATCTTGAGCGTGTATCACAATCGCCGTTGGGATGGTGACTTCTTAACAATTAAAAAGATGATTGAAAAAAAACGTTGTGGTGAGTTAAAGCATTTTGAATCTCATTTCGATCGTTTTCGACCAGAAGTTCGTCAACGTTGGCGTGAACAAGCCACCAATGGCGGTGGGCTTTTGTTTGATTTAGGCTCGCACCTTATCGATCAAGCACTGGTACTATTTGGTATTCCTGATGCGATTACCGCACAATGCGAAATCATGCGTGAAGGTTCAACAAATGTCGATTACTTCAATATTGTTCTGCACTACCCTAATCATTTAGCGACCTTACATGGTGATTTATTCAGTGCTGGCCCAAACAAACGTTTTACGCTAAAAGGCACGCAAGGAAGCTATGAGAAATACGGCTTAGATCCACAAGAAGCGTGTTTAATTGCAGGCGTTTTACCTAACAAACCACAATGGGCAGACGAAACACCTGAGCAATATGGTCGTTTCTATAATGCAGATGGTAGCGAAACCATTACAACTGAGTCTGGTTGCTATCAACAATATTTTCAAGAACTTGCATTAGCGATTAACACCAATACAGCGCCACCAGTAACCGCAACAGACGCGTTATGGAATATCAAGCTGATTGCACTCGCAATGGAAAGTAGCCGCCAAGGCAAGACACTTACTATTGATAAATGGTGATAGTGGTTAATTAAGACCGCCATTTTCTCTATCAAGCCAAAGACAGGACAGCCATATGTTTACATACTTTTATGGCTGTCCTATATTTCTTCGATGGCATTAACGCATAATAATTAAAGAGGATCTAATTATAAATCAATGAATTAAATTGATTGGTTCACGCCAAGGATAACGCTCGACTTCTTTTCAGCACCACCCTTCATGACATTCGCAATATTTACTTATATGAAGCTGCTTGGGCTTGTCCAACACTTCGAATAGGTGTCGGCTACGCGACACATATCCTTATTTGTTAACTGCGCTTTTCAGCTTTAATTACACAAACAGAAAACAGCTCTTTCATTGGCACATAATTACAATGATAACCATGGATATTTGCGGCTACCCACTGCTCAGAAGTAATGCCTGAAAAATTAATATTGTAACCACAGTTGATTGCAATATGCTCAAACAACAAACGTTGGGCACGACCATTTCCTTCACGGAATGGATGTAAAACATTAATATCGCAATAATACTCAGCTAACTTAGTAAGAAATTCATCGTATGGTAGATCTACTAAATACTTATCTTTTTCTAACATTAAAAATAGATTATTTGCTTCTTTTTCAATCCTAGCTACATTACAGAAACGTGTATTTCCCTTTGAAATATCAATCGTTCTTAACTCGCCAGCCCATTCAAATAGATCGGAGAATAACATATGATGAATTGAACGCAGATAGCTGAAATCGTAAGGAGGTAATTGAAATTCTATATACATTGCAGCTAACGTTGTTAAATCACGTTCTGCAGCCTCTAATACCGCTTCATTGTTGATATTTAGCTTATTAACAAGAACCGTACTATTTTCGTAAGTATAAGGATCTTGTGTTGTGCCATATTTATCAGCCATTGAGCGCCTCTAACGAATTTACGTTTGAGTATTTGTTTAACAAAATTTGACGTTGTTGCTCTCTGTCGAGTGATAAATCGAAATTACTAGCAACATCATGCCCTTCTAAACGCATACTTTCTTTAAAGTTATCCATTTTAACTTGCTCGAAATAGGCATGCTTTTCTTCGTAAGAAGAAAGCATTGAATTACTTGGCATAACTAAATCAATATCATTAAGTTGAGACTGGATCGCTTTCCCTGATTCAAAAACACCCCAGCTATTAATAGAAAAACGGAAGGTTCGGCCCTGGCGCTCTCTTTGAATGTTTAAGCCTAAATTTTCAATTAATGAATTAACTACGGATTGTACTTTACGTTCAGAAATACCAGTTGCAGCTACGATAGCTTGAGTATTTGGAGATTCTAATCGTGTCATTGCAGCTAAAACTAATAATTCGTATTTCATGCTTAACTCGCACATTTATGCGGAAATAATATTAGTTTACAACTCAAAGGGAATGATTACCATATTTGAAAGCTAAATTAACAAAGAAGCAGTTAACGCCGCAATAACACGTGCGAAAGACCGACTTTCCAAACCAATTATACTCTAAATCGCGAATGCCGAATGTAAATAGCATCGTGTTGATTGCTTTGTTGAACGAAACCGCTACGCGGCAGAGTAAAGCAAACAGCGATTAAGCTACCTTAAATACTCCTTATAATGGAGTATTTATGATGAATAACGAACAACAGCAACGTTCAGATTATCTTTATGAACAACATGTTACCCACCTAACTTTACAAGGTAAACGTCCAGCTACTATTGATGGTTATAGTCATGCACTTCGTCGCATTACTCACCATTTAGATAAATCACCTGATACGTTAACCACTGATGATCTCAAACGATACTTTGCTCAACTGATTAAAACCCATTCATGGAGCACAGTCAGAATTGATCGTAATGGATTACGAAAGTTATGGGTGTCCTATGTTTTTGTTCTGACATTCGAAATATTTACTTATATAAAGCGGCTTGGGCTTATCTAACACTTCGAATAGGTGTCGACTGCGCGACACATATTCTTATTTGTTAACTGCGCTTCCAACGTTAGATCGTAATACTACGACCGGTTGGGAAATATTCTAAGCGATCGCCAAGCACGCCTTTTAGAATATGATAGGCTTTCATTCCTGTGCAGTGACCTGTATACAACTTATCTATTGGATAATTTAAGATAGATTCACCAATTTCTTCGATCTGCTTTTTAGTTCCACCAATACTATTAAATAATGGTAATCCGACCAAGTGAAAACCACCAACAACCGCTTTGATTTTTGTCTTTGGGAAGTGACTAATTGCAGTATCTATCATATTCAGAACACCACTATGAGCACAGCCAGTAAATACGATAAGCCCGTCATTTTCTTTTACGACGAGTAATAATTCATGATCGAAGCTATCAGGTTTGCAACAACCATCAGATTCAGTAAAAAGATATTGATTACCTTTTGGTTTAGCATATTTATTACTTAAATCAGTAATGATGAAAATATTAGGAGATATTTCAGTCATTTGATTAATAAAGATTAGTCGACTAGCACCTTTGGTCAATAACTGTTTATTTATGCCAACATTGCTTTTAAAGCCAAATGTTTTGAATAAATAATTGGTTTCTTCGCATTCACGAAAATACACTGGAGCTTTCAAGTTACGATCTAAAAAGTAAGTAACCCCGTTACAATGATCATGATGACGATGTGAAATAACAGCTGCGTCTACATTGTTAATATCAACATTCAATAAAGTAGCATTATCACAGAAAGCTTCGCTGCTTCCAGCGTCAAATAATATACTTTTTCCCATTGTGCTTGCATGAATAGATAACCCTCTTTCTATCGCTAGGTCAGTTCGATTATTCAATCTTGTATTATCAATTAAAGATGTCAGTATCATAAGGGAATTACCTATAAATATAAATTTGAGCCTTAGCGCTTAACAACTTGCCCGAATTTGTTCTTTGAACACGTGCCCGTATTTATCTCGCAATAATATAAAAATCATTATAAATCAGATACATTTTTAGTTATTAACCCCGATAGTAATCACAAAATGGAGGAGCATAGGACAGCCATACCTTTATTTTAAAAACTCAACACGCGGCAAGTAGACTCCCTATCGCCCTCGCGGCATTAAAACAATCATGTCCCATCTATGCCCTATTTAAAAAATGACAGTCGTTGAACCATTAACACTTTTATGGCTGTCCTATCTTTTTTTTTGTCCATGCTGTCAGCATGTCATGCAATTGGCGGGGATTTTTCGACCCAGATAAAAACGTAAAATAATAAGGATAATGGCATTAACGCGTAATAATTAAAGAGGATCTAATTATAAATCAATGAATTAAATTGATTGGTTCACGCCAAGGATAACGCTCGACTTCTTTTCAGCATCACCTTTCATGACATTCCCAATATTTACTTATATAAAGCCGCTCGGGCTTGTCCAACACTTCGGATAGGTGTCGGCTGCGCGACACATATCCTTATCTGTTAACAAGCAATTATCTACCTAGCTTTATAAGCTATTAAAGCTTGCTGCAACCAAGAATCTTGTTCCTTGATATTTTTAATCACCCAATTAATGAATTTAGCTGAATACCTGTGAATATCAGTATAATTATGATACTCAGAATTATTATTTGCTTTAATTTTATGTTTATAACAGATAGCTTGAAAAGAGTGTTGATTTAATACTACCTTTGATTGCTCTCTATTCATTTGTTCAATAGCAGCCTTTGTTGTAAAAGGATGCGTTGTATTTAAATCTTTAGCTTGAGTGATAATAACTGCTTGTTGACCATTATCACCAACACTCAGAGTTAAATCGGCCTGACTTGGATTTTTTGTTAAAGCTAATTTATAGTCAATTGAGATAGAGTATTTATCTGAGCCAATCTCTTTACTTGTACTTTCAAATTGCTTTAAAAAGTTAGTAACCTCTACAGCTGTTATATCACCATATGATTCTTTTATGATACCGATTTCAGGATCAGGGCCATCTAACACCAAACTTAACATGCCAACACTCTGGCCAGCTAAAGGAGAATTCCCCATTTGATTTCGATAACGTTCTTGATAATTTAAAACGTTGGCTTGAAATAATCTTGAAAGTTGAGGCTGTAATTCTGGAATCAGAAGGTGTGTCGCATGATCTCGTAGCTGTATTAGTGTCTCTATATTTAATTTTACAGGATCATTATTTTGCAACCTCAATGGTAAAGAATCAGATATCGAAATACTTTTCCCATTTTTATAAAATACTTTCTCCTCACCTAAAGCTTCCAAAATCTCAGCTTTCAAAAATAACTCCCAAGCGTTTACCATCATAATAGTAAATGCCTCAACCCTATTACATAGGCTAGGTCGGTTATACATTTCTAAAGCTAATGTAAATGCATCTAAACTTCTTTTTATCAACTTCTGATACATTTTCTCATTTGGCGATAATTTACGCGCAGAAGTACTTTGTGACATTAAGCGAATAAATTCATCATTAGAAACTTTAGAAAGTCCTTCTGATACCCATCCTCCATGTTCAGATTTAAAAATATAGGAACCTTTTAATTTCTCACTTATATATTTCCCAACACTTTTAGGGTTGTAACCTGTTGCTATTGCCGCATCTTGATATGTAAAGCTTTGCGCTTTATCTTCTTGTTCTCGAAAAAAGTCGAGCAAAAGTATTCTTTTATCTTTTCTAGCCATAATCAATATACCCTACTATTGCTTGTTAACAACTTATTATATTAACAACTTGCCCGAATTTGTTCTTTGAACCTGCGCCCGTATTTAATTCGTCATTATACAAAAAACATTATAAATCAAAAACATTATTACATTGGCTGCCCGATAGAAGTCACAAAATCGGGCATCTGCCTTTTAGTTTCCACTTTTTTTACTAATACTAATTGCTGTATGTATTAACAGTATAAAAGGTGCGCAATGGCTTCTCTCTTTCTAACTTACATAAAAGAATACATGTATCAAAAAAACTACGCAAAACGTACTGTTGAAAGTTACTTATATTGGATAAAAAACTATATTTTATTCCATGATAAAAAACATCCTGATAAATTAGACAATGATGATGTTGAACAATTTCTGTCTTATTTAGCCAATCAAAGAAATGTTGCAGCAAAAACACAAGCTACAGCCCTTAATGCACTTGTCTTTTTATATTTACATATTATTAAAAGGCCATTATCTCAAAAACTCAGGTTTTCACGTGCTAAATATGCACGAAAATTGCCCGTTGTTTTAACACAGAAAGAAATAGCTTATCTTTTTCAGTTTATTGATCCCCACTATAAACTACCAATTCAACTTATGTATGGTAGTGGTCTTCGTATTAGTGAGTTACTTTATCTTAGAATAAAAGATATTGACTATGATTATCAGTCAATAATGATTTGGTTATCAAAAGGAAATAAAAATCGTCGTGTAACATTAGCACCTGAATTAATTCCCGCATTAAAAGCACAACAACAAATAGTTCATAATTACTTTAAACAAGATATTTTAAATAAACAATATTGTGGTGTATGGTTACCTCATGCTTTAAATAAAAAATATCCTTCAGCACCAAAAGACTTTCTTTGGCAATTCTTATTTCCTTCTTATAAATTATCAGAAAAAAGAACATAGGACAGCCATAGCTTTATTTTAAAAACTCAACGCGCGGCAAGTAGATTCCCTATCGCCCTCACGGGCATTAAAACAATCGTGTCCCATCTATGCCCATTTAAAAAAGTGGCGGTTGTTGAACCATTAACACTTTTATGGCTGTCCTGTCTTTCGCACATCTTTCGCACAACCCTTTTGTCCATGCTGTCAGCATGTCATGCAATTGGCGGGGATTTTTCGATCCAGATAAAAACGTAAAATAATAAGGATAATGGCATTAACGCATAATAATTAAAGAGGATCTAATTATAAATCAATGAATTAAATTGATTGGTTCACGCCAAGGATAACGCTCGACTTCTTTTCAGCATCACCTTTCATGACATTCCCAATATTTACTTATATAAAGCCGCTCGGGCTTGTCCAACACTTCGGATAGGTGTCGGCTGCGCGACACATATCCTTATCTGTTATGTTTAGACACGAATGGTGATATTGTTACCACCGATCTCAGCGAGACGTTCTAATGTTTGCGGAAAAATTCCGTGGGAGCTGATCGTTACGTGACCTCCCGCTGCTACACAAATTCGCACGATGTTTTCCAAAGTTTGAGGGAACAATGTTGTGCTTTCTGTAATCTCGATATTCGCGCCCATACGAGCTAAGTTTTCAATTGTTTGTGGAAAAAGACTCATATACTTTCCTTTATTTACAAAGAAAGGACAGCCATATGTTTTATATTTTTATGGCTACCCTGTCTTTCATGTTCAATATGTGCAGATAGAAAAACAAATTTAATGGCAGTGATATACGCCAGTTTTGTGGTTTGTATGACAACCATTAGAGTCAGTTCCACCTGAATGGGCATTTGCTACACCTGACAACATTAAAGAGATAAAAATACAGATAGATAGCTTTTTCATTACATTACCTTAGAGTAAATTTTATAGTTTATTTTTCGAGGAATATACAACCAATGTAATAACAAAAAAGAATGGAAAACCATTTTATAGGTTTATGTCAAATAATATACACACAAAGAAATAATTAAAGGTCAAATATCACCTATTCGTATTATGTTTTGCTACTGAAACAATATTAATGGGCATATTTAAATACGCCCATGAAATTAAGCTTATTTAATTCTTACAACCATTTCTGTCACAAGTAATTTTACTATGTGAATCAGTCCAGTGGGTGGCTTCTTTTTTTGTATCAAAACCACAACCCGTTCGACCACCTTTATTTCCTTGATGAACAATACCTGAAGGAGAATGCTTTACAGCCATATTATTGTTTCCTTAATATTTATCACCGTAATTGGTAACAATATCTTAATTAATAAAACATCCTCACCATGTGACTAGAATCACATATATATCTATAATTTAAATCAAAAAAATTTCTGTGATTACACACAAAACATCCTGTAAATGACTAATTTAAATGTTTCACTAATTACAAAAAACAGGACAGCCATATATTTAGATATTTTATGGCTGTCCTATTTTTCTGCCACTTCATGATATTCGCAATATTTACTTATATAAGATTGCTCGGGCTTGTCCAACACTTCGGATAGGTGTCGGCTGCGCGACACATATCCTTATCTGTTAGCCTTTCGCTATCACCATGACGTAACACGATTTAAGTTGAACATATTATGGTACTTACTCTGATTTGATTTATCGTAATCCACTATATCCAATTTAAATTGATGAGAGTGCACAAACGCTTCACGAACTTTAATACCAAACTTTGAACATTGTTCTACGATTTCTTTTTTCTTACTTACTGGCATTTGACAACCAAGAATAATTGACTTAATCATTGTCGGCTCTACAGAGAAAAATGGGATATTTAGTTCAGGGATATATTCGGCAAGATCAAGTGGTAGCAGGAGTCTTTGCTCTTGCTCATACTTCCATTCAGGAGACTTCACAAACCAAGACTCTGTATCATGCTCTAATTCACTCGGCTCAATATAGGTTGGGCGTTCAATTGTATAGTTCACTTCGCGCAGTTCACCAATATTTGGGTAATGATCATCTACGTACTCACCAAGAAAAGTCGTAGCATTTTTATATTTACCATTGAAAAAATCAGCGTCTCTTTCGAACTCAATGCAAATGCCGGCATGATTGTTAGCATAATGAGCCCACATCAAAAGGTTGTCTTCAATAGATGCAAAGCACAACACACCGACAGTAGCCCTAACACCACACTGAGCATCCCATGCATAATCATAGTATGAGGCAGGATCTGATAGAGAGGTAGACAAAGACATCATATGGTCATGTTCATCTTTATCAAGAGAACTTAAGTAATTGCCCATAACCATTTCAAATGGGTCATTAAACTCACCAAAGCGAGATACTTTTAAGAAAAAATTATCAAAAAACTCCGGTCTGTATTCGGTATATTTAAAAACTGAACTCACTAATTTTCTCCATAATTTATTGAGAATGGCTAACAACTTATTATATTAACAACTTGCCGAATTTGTTCTTTGAACATGCGCCCATATTTATCTCACAATAATATGAAAATCATTATAAATCAGATACATTTTTAGTTATTAATTCCGATCGTAATCATAAAATGGAGGAGCATAGGACAGCCATATCTTTACTTTAAAAACTCAACGCGCGGTTAGTAGATTCCCTATCGCCCTCGCGGGCATTCACTGTAGGGAGTGACGGCTGTTGTTTAGGTCTATGGGTTATCTGAAAGAATGAACATAGGAGCATAGTGGAGGAACATTTGAAAAAATAACAGTCGTTGAACCATTAAAAAGCCACACCCCATCACAACAATAAAACATTCACCAATTTAATATATTATGTATTAACAATCTCGCGTAGTATTCGTAACGTGTTATTTCTTAATAAAATAGAGTGACAATTAAATTATTCTGAATTAGGATAATTGCCATTAGTCGGGGGGCGTTAAGCTGAGATCACTGTAATGGTGGGACCCGTTGAACCTGAACCAGTTAGCACTGGCGGAGGGAACTAACTATCAACGGATTATCAACGTTAATAGATGCAAGCTAAGTCAACTGCACACTCTCATGCCGCAGTTTACACTTCCCGCTTGATAACTTGTTCCTGATGCTAGCGCGTAAGGAATGAAGTATGTCACACACCCCATCATCGCATCACACAACTACCCCTATTGTATTGACGATTGCAGGATCAGACAGTGGCGGCGGCGCGGGTATTCAAGCCGATATTAAAGCCATTTCAGCAACAGGTAGTTATGCTTGCTCGGTTATTACGGCGATTACCGCCCAAAATACGCAAGGCGTTAGCGGCATACTAGCCATTCCTCTTGATATGGTTGAGCAACAGCTGGACGCCGTATTCAGCGATTTAAATATTCAAGCCGTTAAGATTGGCATGCTCGCCGACAGTGATATTATTCGGCTGGTTGCTGCAAAAATTCGTCATTACCAACCGAAGTTTTTAGTTATTGATCCGGTGATGGTTGCCACCAGCGGTGATGTGTTATTACAACAACATGCCATTACTACCCTCAAAACAGAATTACTGCCACTGGCTGATATTATTACCCCTAATCTACCAGAAGCTGCTGCATTAACGGGTTTAGACATTCCACAATCACTGGCTGATATGCAAGCGATGATCAGTGCATTGCGGGAGATTAATCCTCATGCAGTGTTACTCAAAGGTGGGCATTTAGAACAAAGTAGTGCTAGCACTGATTTACTGATTCTTGCCACTGACGTTATTGAACTGACAACCCCTCGTATTCATACCAACAACACCCACGGCACTGGTTGTACCCTATCTGCGGCTATCGCGTCTTATTTAGCCCAAGGTAATGATCTTACAACGGCAACTACCTTGGCTAAACGCTACATTACCGCTGCCATAACCGCCGCCGATGAACTCAATGTTGGTCATGGTCACGGCCCTGTGAATCACTTTTTTGCAGGTCATCATCATGTCCGCTGATCTGGAAATAGCTATTACTAATGGCAGTTTACGCTATCACTCAAGCCCCCGTTCAAATACAAATAACGCGGTGATTGAGAACCTAAATTTAACCATTGCCGCTAATAAATGGACTTGTCTGGTCGGTAAAAGTGGCTGTGGTAAAAGTACGTTGATCAAATTTTTAGCCGGATTACTCACCGAAAGTACACAATGGCAAGGTCAACTGATTATTTCAGATAATCAGCCTTTAACAGGGCGAGTAGCTTATATGGCACAACAAGATCTGTTATTGCCTTGGTTAACGGTGTTAGACAATGTCTGTGTTAGCAGTAAATTTGGTCATCACAACTCAACACCTAATCTAAAACAACGGGCTATGACATTATTAGAACATGTTGGTTTAGCGGATAAGCATCAACTACTACCACAACAATTATCGGGCGGTATGCGCCAACGAGTCGCTCTTGCAAGAACACTATTACAAGACCAACCGATTGTATTAATGGATGAGCCGTTTTCAGCACTCGATGCAGTCACCCGTTATCGCCTCCAAGATCTGTTTGTGAAATTACTCAAGCACAAAACCGTGGTGCTGATAACTCATGATCCTCAAGAAGCAATTCGATTAAGTGATCAGCTATATATTTTGCAAGGCGAGCCAGCTTTTGCAACGGCGCTATCGTTACCCGCATCATTACCACCACGGCGCTTTGATGCTGAATCAGCCAGCCACCAGCAACGTATTTTTGACATATTGGCACACGATCATGACTGATATTACCCGTTTAATCGCTACCAAATCGCCGTATCAACAACGGCACCCACAGCGTGAACTTGCAACACCGATACGATTACTGGTCAGTATTAGCGTGCTACTTGGATTATGGCAACTCACCGTAATGGTGTTTCACTTACCGAGCTTTATTTTACCGCCGCCATTGGCTGTAGCGCAGCGGTTAGTCTCCCGCTATGACGTTCTGTTAAGCAATACATGGGTGACCAGCCAAGAGATCATTCTAGGGCTGATACTCGGTTTATCATTAGGGCTATTTTTTGCCTTACAAATGCTGCTGTTTAAACCCGTTAAACGATGGTTATTACCATTACTGATTGCCAGTCAAGCCATCCCTGTGTTTGCTATCGCTCCGGTATTAATGCTGTGGTTAGGCTATGGCATTGGTTCTAAAGTAGTAATGGCAGCGTTAATTATCTTTTTCCCTGTCACCACATGCTGTTATGACGGCTTACGCAATACCCCCACCGGTTACCTTGAATTATCCGCCACCATGGGCGCGACTAAATGGCAACAACTTAAATATATTCGCTTTCCTGCTGCTTTACCGGCACTAGCTTCTGGCATTCGAGTCGCGGTGGTTATTGCTCCGATTGGCGCAGTCGCTGGCGAATGGGTGGGCGCGAGCAAAGGCTTAGGTTATTTAATGTTGCAAGCCAATGCACGGATGATGATTGATGAAATGTTTGCCGCGCTATTTATTTTATCACTGTTATCAATATCGCTGTATTTCATCACGGACAGATTATTAAAACGCCTAATCCCGTGGTAACCGTAAACCCCGCTTAAATAGAAAATTGTAACCAGTACTCATTTAATACTTAATATTTAAAGGATCTATTGTGAAACGTATTTTGTTAATTACTTCAACAATGTTATTGCTGTTTGGCCTATCAGTGAGTGCAGAAGCTGCAACCGCTTCCCAAAAGCTCACCAAAGTAAGCCTAATGCTTGATTGGTTTGTTAACCCAAATCATGGTCCGATTATTATTGCCCAAGAACGGGGGTATTTTAAACAGCATGGAATCGAGGTTGATATTCAGCAACCTGCCGATCCATCATTACCACCGAAATTAGTCGCCGCCAATAAAATCGATCTTGCCGTTTCTTATCAACCCAATTTAACGATTGATGTCGCTGCTGGCTTACCTTTAATTAAAACCGCCACTCTGATTGCGACACCGCTTAATACATTGATGGTATTAAAGAAAAGTGGCATCACTGATTTACCACAACTGAAAGGTAAAACCATTGGTATTTCAGTCGCAGGTAATGAAGATGCAACTATTGGCACCATGCTTGCTGATCACGGAGTGAAACTAAGCGATGTCAATATCGTTAATGTCGGCTGGGCGCTATCATCTTCATTAGCATCAGGGAAAGTTGATGCTATTTGGGGCGGATTACGTAACTTTGAAACCAATCAATTAGCGTTAGAGGGCTACCCAACTACATCATTTTTCCCTGAAGAGAACGGTATTCCTAGCTATGATGAATTGATCTTTGTTGCCAACAGCAAACATTATAACCGCCAAGCGATCACCGCTTTTAATACTGCTATCGCACAAGCAACCACCTATATCATCAATCATCCAGATGCTGCGTGGAAACAGTTTATTCAATACGCACCCGATACGTTAGATAACAAGCTTAACCATAATGCATGGAACGACACTTTAACGCGGTTTGCTTTGCGTCCTGCGGCTGTTGATTTTAAACGCTACGATGATTACGCCCAATTTCTATTTAAACACCACGTTATAACGCAACTGCCCCAAGCTAAAAATTATATTGGCAGCTTCTAAGGAGAGATCACATGACATACCAAGATTTAATTGATGCTTGCCAACCCCAATGGACCACTTATACCCAGCACCCATTTGTGATGCAACTTAGCCAAGGTACACTGCCTCACCATTGTTTTATGCATTATTTAAAGCAAGATTTTTTATTCTTAAAACAATATGCACGCGCTTATGCGTTAGCGATTTACAAAGCTCGTACTTTAGCTGATATGCGTCGAGCGCTACCAAGTGTGGCCGCTTTATTGGATCATGAAATTGCGCACCATATTGATTACTGTGGCGCTTGGCATTTAACCGAACAAGATATGGAACAAGAGCCAGAAGATGTCGCAACAGTGGCTTACACCCGTTATGTATTAGATGCAGGTATGCAGGGGGATATCATTGATTTATATGTCGCTCTTGCGCCGTGTGCGATTGGCTATGCGGAAATTGGCAACTTACTAGCTAATGATACAAAAACCGTGTTTGACAATAATCCCTACCATAGCTGGATTGCATTATATAGCGGTGAAGAGTATCAACAAGGAGTTGCCACCGCGACGATATACCTTAATAACCTCCTTGCAGAAATTTCGCTACACAGTCAACGAGGTCAGCAACTGGTTCAAACCTTTAAAGTCGCAACCGAAATGGAAATAGCCTTCTGGCAACAAGGGCTCAATGCCGGAACTAGCAACACAAGGGCTATTAACCATAAATCAGGAGCTGTCGATAATGCATAACTCATCACAACACACAGCGACTTCAGCTTCATTAACTGAAAGCATTATCACGGCACTGGCGCTGGTCAGAGAACAAAAACCATTAGTGGTTAATATCACCAATTATGTAGTGATGAACAATACTGCTAACGCTTTATTAGCCATTGGCGCGTCACCTATTATGGCGCACTCACGTCAAGAAATGGCTGAGATGATGCACATTGCAGGATCATTAGTGATCAATATTGGCACCCTTGATAATGAATGGATTGAACGGATGCTATTTGCCGTTGAACAAGCTAATGCCAATAATAAGCCGATAGTGTTAGATCCTGTCGGCTGTGGCGCAAGTGTATTACGCACCCAAACTGCCCGCACTCTGGCAGCGAATGCCAATAATCTGATCATTCGTGGTAATGCATCTGAAATCATTGCCCTTGCAGGTGAAACCAGCCAAACCAAAGGCGTTGATGCGCTTGATAGCAGTGATACCGCATTAACCGCCGCACAAGCGTTAGTCGCGCAGTACCATGCCAATGTGGTTATCTCAGGTGAAATTGATTATATAGTGACAGCGTCACAGACCATCAGCCTTAGTAATGGTCATCAGATGATGCCTTATGTCACTGGTATGGGCTGTTCATTAACCGCATTAACAGGTGCATTTGCGGCTATTGGTGAAACTTCAGGGCTGGCGGCTACTGCAATCTATGCCATTGCAGGTGAAATTGCAGCAGAACAATCAGCAGGTCCTGCATCATTACAGCTCAATATTATTGATGTTTTATATCAAATCAGTGCCGAGCAAATTCAGCAGCGACTAAATATGGCAGTAGTAGCGTCATGATAACCCGCAATCACAATCCTTACTTATTGTATTTAGTCACTGATGATCAACAAAACCTGACCACCCTTGAACATGTTGTCCGTGAAGCCGTTGCGGGTGGTGTGACAATGGTACAAATTCGTGAAAAACACGGTGATGTACGGGCATTTATTCAGCGCGCTCAAACCGTTAAAGCGATTCTGCAACAGGCTTATACGGCAACAGGTCGTCATATCCCCTTAATCATTAATGATCGAGTAGATGTTGCCTTAGCGGTGGATGCTGATGGGGTACATTTAGGCCAAACGGATATGCCTGTTGCACTGGCGCGACAACTATTAGGTAAAGATAAACTGCTTGGACTGTCAATTGAAACTGAGCAACAACTCACCGACTGCGCCAGTCTACCGATTGATTACATTGGACTTAGCGCTATTTTTGCAACAGCGACTAAAACCAATCTGATCACTCATTGGGGATTGGAAGGTCTGCAACGTGCAGCAGCAATATGCCCATTTCCGATTGTGGCGATTGGTGGCATTAATCACACTAATTTAACTGAAGTGATGACAGCAGGAGCTGATGGGGTTGCGATTGTTTCAGCAATAAGTCATGCCGACAATCCTTGCCAAGCGACAATAGAAATATTAGCCGCCATAAGCACGAATAAACAACATCAAAATAAATAGAATAACGTTAGTTTCTACAATAAATATAAATAACAAACAATAATCAAGGTAGCTGAATATACCTTGGTTATTGTTTGAAAGATTATATAAAATAGCGATCGACTTACTTTTAATCTTGCTGTGGTGCTCGTGGTGGCATTGTTGCTCGTTCTATACTGCACTCATACGAGCCCATTTCAAACTCACGGCAAATCCACGGTCGATTTTCATAAATAGTACAAAGCAAAGTATCGCGATCAACAGCGGCACACCAGCCATCGTCAAGGCGTAGCATCACTTCACCGCCCCACTCATCAATATCAATGTATTCTTCAGGTACACCTGTGTCTGTAATGATCATTACTTCCAAACGACAACAGCATGCTTGGCACGTACTGCAAGTCATGGTTGGATCCGGTTCCGTGCTTATATTGGTTATATCTATGGTCATATTTATCATCGCCATGTTTTCTTGCGCGCATAGTAACGCAAACCTCTATTAAAAACACGGACATCGTAGCAATGGCGAATATCGCTATTCATTCAAAATGTAATATAAAAATAAATATCCCCCCTATTTTAGTGATTACTTTTATATTATTCACTTCCTATATATATTTACGTTCATAACCTAAAAATCCATGCTATTGTAATAAAATCAATAACAAATTTTTAACCAAAAGGATGGTTATGCACGATATTACTACAATGACAGTCACGGTATTTATGGGTTTCTTTGCCATGATGAATCCCATTGCCAATACCGCTGTTTTTGTCGGCATGACAGGAAGTCAAACGCCAGAGCAACGTAAAAAGACTGCCTACAAAGCCCTTACCGCCGCTTTTTTTATCATCGCCACCTTCTGTCTTTTAGGTAAAGGGATCTTTGAATTATTCAGTATTACCCTACCAGCTCTACGATTATCCGGCGGTATTTTAGTCTTTCTAGTCGGCTATCATATGTTACAAGGTGATAGTTCAAAAATGCATTCTGAATCGAAAACTGATGATACTAACGACGAAAAAGACATTTCTATTTCGCCACTGGCATTACCGATTCTTGCAGGCCCAGGTACTATTGCGACAGCGATGAATTACTCAGCTTCAGGTTCATTTCTACATACGATCATTACAATTGTAGCTTTTGCGACCTTATGTTTAATTACCCTTGTGTGCTTTCTTTATGGTCCTAAATTGGTCGATAAAGTCGGTGAAGCGGGGATCACAATTACCACGCGTCTAATGGGATTGATTTTAACGGTTATCGGTATGCAAATGTTAATTCAAGGCGTACATGATGCTTTCTTGTTGTTTGATACTACTAGCTTAGCAAAATAATCCACTTAAATTCATCACCCTTCCTCTTGATAACAGCCTTAGTCTTTCTTTTTACAAGGCTGTTATCTTACATTGGTTACATTTTCGCCCTCGACATTTACAAACAAACTTCTGTATAATGCGCCCCCTTACACATCATCTCTGTTTTCGTGCGTCTTCTTTTGGCTGTTACTGCCAAAAAATCATCGAATAAAACTGCTAGGAATACCTCTTGATATCTACCGCAAACATTACAATGCAATTTGGTGCTGAACCATTATTTGAAAATATTTCAGCTAAATTTGGTAACGGTAACCGCTATGGCCTTATCGGTGCTAATGGTTGCGGCAAATCAACCTTTATGAAAATTCTTAGCGGTGCGCTTACACCAAGTGCGGGCAACGTGTCTATCTCTCAAGGACAACGTTTAGGTACCCTAAGCCAAGACCAGTTTGCATTTGAGCAATACACGGTTGTGGACGCGGTTATCATGGGTGATGCTGCATTATGGAAAGTAAAACAAGAACGTGACCGTATTTATTCTCTGCCAGAAATGACAGAAGAAGACGGCATGGCTGTGGCTGAACTTGAAAGCGAATTTGCTGAAATGGATGGCTATACGGCAGAAAGTCGTGCCGGACAGTTACTTATTGATGCGGGTATTGATGAAGAACTGCATTACGGTTTAATGTCACAAGTAGCGCCAGGTTGGAAATTGCGTGTGTTATTAGCACAGGCATTGTTCTCAAACCCTGATATTTTGCTACTTGACGAACCAACAAACAACTTGGACATTCACACTATTAACTGGCTTGCAGGCGAGTTAAACCAGCGTAAATGTACCATGATCATTATTTCTCACGACCGTCACTTCCTAAACTCTGTGTGTACTCACATGGCAGATATCGACTACGGTGAGCTACGTATTTACCCAGGTAACTACGAGAAATTCATTGAAGCATCAACGCTAATTCAAGAGCAACTATTATCTGAAAATGCGAAGAAAAGTGCTGAAATCAATGAGCTACAAGATTTCGTAAACCGTTTTGGTGCCAATGCTTCAAAAGCAAAACAAGCAAGCTCTCGCGCTAAGAAAATGGATAAAATCAAGCTTGATGAAGTGAAGTCTTCAAGCCGCTTAAAGCCATCATTACAGTTCAAGCCGGGTAAAGCACTTTACCGTCAGGCGTTGATTTTAGAAGAACTGGCTCATGGCTTTGATGGCGAAACCTTATTTGAAGGTGGCGACTTAATCCTAGATGCGGGCTCTAAATTAGCTATCATCGGTGAAAACGGCGTTGGTAAAACAACCATGCTACGTTGTTTAGTCAATGAACTAAAACACAACCATGGTGTAATTAAGTGGTCTGAAAACGCATCAATCGGCTACTGCCCTCAAGATAGCTCAGCAGACTTTGACAATGATTTAGGTATCTTTGATTGGATTTCGCAATGGCGTACAAAAGATCATGATGATCTCGCCGTACGTAGCATTCTAGGTCGTTTATTGTTTACTGCTGATGATATTAACAAGAAAGTAAAAAACTGTTCTGGTGGTGAGAAAAACCGTCTATTATTTGGCAAACTAATGATGCTAAATATTAACGTTCTGGTTATGGACGAACCAACAAACCACATGGATATGGAAGCAATTGAAGCGCTAAATAATGCCTTAAAAGTGTACGAAGGTACGTTAATCTTTGTTAGCCATGACCGTGAATTCGTCTCATCGCTAGCAACACGTATTATTGATATTCGCGATAAAAAAGTGGTTAACTTCCACGGTACATTTGACGAATACATGTCAAACCTTGCCCTTGAAGAAAAAGTCGCTTAATAACGCTGAACAGCAAGTTATGCCATTGGTATAACTTGCTGCATCTTCTGCAATTCATACCTCACCAAACAATGATCATCACCATGACAACCATTACTTTCATCACCAATGTCGGCAATATCGACATCAGCCTTAATAAACAAAAAGCCCCTGTCACTGTACGTAACTTTATCCAATATTGTCGTGATGGCTTTTATAACGACACCATTTTTCATCGTGTTATTAATGAGTTCATTATTCAAGGCGGTGGCCATACTGAAGATTTAACTGAAAAACCGACTCGTGATTCGATTGTTAATGAAGCAAATCGTGGCCTTAAAAATACGCTAGGCACCATTGCAATGGCACGCACCGATGCGCCGCATTCAGCAACAGCACAATTTTTTATTAACCTCGCGGATAACGATTTCCTTGATTATACAGCAACAACCAATAATGGCTGGGGATATACCGTTTTTGGTAATGTAACGGCAGGAATGGATGTGGTTAATTATATCGCGCAAGTAAAAACAGCAACGATACAGGGGCATGAGAATGTTCCATGTGAGGCTATCGTTATCAATCAAGTAATTATTAACGAATAATAAGTAATATCTTACCTAATCAACTGATTTTATTGATAGATAGGGAGCGTATGAATAATTATCACCGCTCCAACTATAATAAGATTAGTTAGTTTTATAACGCTTTGTTTTAAGAATAATCTCAGCATGTTCTGCTGATATTGGCATCACTTTTAGTGCATGTACATTGCTGCCACCAGTATTTCCTATTGGTACGCCATCAATGGCCGTTAAACATACAGCGCCAATAATGCGCACCAACTGGCCAGTAATTTCTTTAAAATCACGCTGTTTTAATGCCCACCGCAACATTAAAAAGTGCACCTTAACATGCCAATATGTGGATTCTTGCCCAAGCACATGCGCATTTTCTAAATGTCGAAACTCAGCAACTGTATCACCTCTTTTCTTAGCTCGATACGAGCGCGTCATTTCTCTTTTAATATAAGGCGCTATATTACGACTAAAATTACTCATTATCCCTCCGAGTCATTATTCATCCTTAAATAATTAGTCTACGATGGTTGTTTTATTATTATCGTTGTTGCAGTGTAATAGCTGTACCAAATGCTAATAATTCACACGAGCCGTCCATAATTGCACTGGTCGTAAAGCGAAGACCAATAACAGCATCAGCACCTAACGCTGTGGCATCCGCCTCTAACCGTGCCATCGCTTGGCTACGAGCTTCATTAAACATCTCGGTATATCCTTTCAGCTCACCGCCAATAATCGTTTTTAAACCAGCCATAATGTCACGTCCGATATGCTTTGATTGCACAACATTACCCGTAACTATACCCAGTATAGCGGTAATCTCATACCCCGGGACAGTTTCTGTTGTTGAAAAAATCATTTTGTGAGAATCCTCTTAAAATCACTGACTCAATACACCTTAATAAAATGAACAATTAATCTCAATTGCCGCACATTTTCTTCTTATAAATAGAATATTATATTTTGTTAGTGCTTTTTATAACGACTAACAAACAAATTAACATTTGCTGTAATAAAATTAGACTGATCATATTCACTACTTTTATTGATTATTCATTAATTGTAATAGCATATTTTTATGATTACCAACGCGTTTTTATAAATCACTACAACTACATGTTACAGCTGGAAAATAAGTCATTTTATTCTCACTAAATAACGCTACTGCTGTATTAATAATGGTTAAGATATCATTTTCATTTTTAGTTAATGGTTGCTCATAAATCCAACCACCACAGCCATAACCTACAAGAGGTAAACTCTTACTGTCAATCGTCTGATCTTCAGCAATTTCGACAATAATAGTGGTAGATGTTGATGATAAACACCATGAATAGCCTTGTACTTCTCCATAACCTGTTATTTTTGAATTAATATTAATCACGCCACTATAATTTTTATTATTTAATTCAATCATTATTTAAACCTTATATTACCAAAAATTAATCCTACAATAGTTAGTTACATAAATCATATTAAAATATAATGAAGTACAATCCGTGAGATTATAATTATGCAAAAATAATAACTAAAAAACATGTTAAATAACACTTAAACTGTTATTAATAATATTCAATTTTACAAAATAAAAAATAACGCTATAGTGAATACATTATTTAAAACGCACAATATAAAAATTAAGGATATAGTATTATATCCCCTATCAAAAAGAAAAATATTACACGCTATTTGTAAAAACTCTCTCATTGAAAAGTATATTTATGTCAACAAATAAACAACAAATCGAATTACAAAAAGAAATGGGTCCTAACTGGTTTGCATCTGTTATGGGTACAGGTATTATTGCCAATGCAGCTGTAGGTTTACCTTTTATAGGCAAAGACTTAGTAGGATTTGCAACCGTCGTCTGGTTAATTGCTTTTGCAATGCTGATCGTTATGACTATCGTAAAAACTTACCAAACAATTGCTAAACCTCATATCATTAAGCGCCAATTTAATGATCCAGTGATGTCCCAATTCTTTGGTGCACCACCGATGGCATTTCTCACCGTTGCTGGCGGTACGTTATTATTAGGCCCTCACCTTTTCGGACAACATCTAGCCCTAAATATTGCTTGGCCACTCTTTTGGATTGGTACTATCAGCGGTATAATTACTGCCATCATTATCCCATATCGTTTGTTTACTCATAATGAAGTCCACGACGATGCAGCGTTTGGTGGTTGGTTAATGCCGGTTGTTCCTCCTATGGTATCAGCAACTATCGGTTCAATGTTCTTATCCCATATGGCGCATTCTGCAGCACAACAAACCTTACTCTATGGCATGTATGCGTGTTTTGGTATGAGTTTAATGGCATCAGTAATTATTATTACATTGATATGGAGTCGTTTAGCACATTCAGGTACATCAGGTAGTGCACGTGTGCCAACGTTATGGATTGTATTAGGTCCGCTAGGTCAATCAATTACTGCGGCGGGTTGTTTAGGTACAGCGGCAATGTTTACTGTCAATGAACCTATTGCAAGTGCAATGAATGTGATGTCGATTTTATATGGCGTGCCGATTTGGGGTTTTGCGATGTTGTGGTTTTGTGTCGCGGCATTATTAACCCTACGCGCTATGCGCCGTAAAATGCCGTTTGCATTAACATGGTGGGCATTTACCTTCCCCGTGGGTACATGTGTAACAGGCACAACACAATTAGCACTTCATACTGGTTTACCCGCTTTTCAATGGGTGTCAATTATTCTGTTCGCCTTCTTGATTTTAGCATGGGTCACCGCTGCTTTAGGGACATGCAAAGGCTTTAAACACGGTAAGATTTTTAATAATCCAACCGCTGTAGTGCATATTAAATCGAAAAAAGGCAAGAACTGATAGTCAGCACATCCTGTGATATTTAATGGTTATTAATTACATATCACAGGATTATTTGAACAACAGGAACTTAGGCTGCCGTTACTTTATTAGCACGTAAGCTTCCAATAACATTCACTAATGCACCTATGACTATCATCGTTCCTCCTGCTAACGTCCATGCTGACGGCACTTCACTAAAGACCAACCAACCTAAAATGATCGAGAACACCACTTGAATATAAGAATACGCGGTTGCTTTACTTGCCACTTCCACTTTCATCGCTTTGGTTAAACCCACTTGACCAAACTGGGTAAAAATACCCACAAATAGCAGTAAGAAAAAGGCTTCCGTGGTTGGCATAACAAAATCATCACCCAGTAATAACACTGATAACGGCAACGCAATCAATGGGAAATAAAGAATAATTACCGAACTATCCTCGGTGCGACTCAACTGCTTCACAATAATATAAGACACACCACTACCAAATGCGCCTAACAATGCAATACCAATACTAAATAATGGTAACTGCTGAACATGATCTAACGTCAGTCCAGGCCCTACCATCAGTAATAACCCCATAATTGAACATACAATACAAATAATAGTACTTATATGGACTTTTTCTTTAAGGAAAAGGATCGCTAATACTGCCGTAAAAACAGGATTAAGATACTGTAAAATGGTCGCTTCAGCTAAAGGTAAAGTTGAAACCGCATAATAAACACAAATTAATGACAGTGAACCTGTAACACCACGGGTTAATAATAACTTGCGGTTAGTGCCCCAGATATTAATCCGCTTACGTTTGACGTCAGCATAGCTAATAAATAGTGATACCAATGCACGCGCTGCTACAATTTCAAACACGGGAATACCATAAGTGTGGACTAATTTCACACAACTCGACATCAATGCAAAGGCAAACGCTGACATCAGCATATATCTGATACCAAGAGGGATTTTATTTAAAGAAAAAGTAGGCATGATGAGTAGTTCATTAGCATAAACGACCATTCTATGAAGAAAAACCTCAAACTCGCAAGTGTTATCTCACCTACGGGCTTTTATAATTTGTATTATTATCTTGGTGCTTATTTAGTCTTTAAAAGCGCTATAGTTAGCTTTTGGTTACATTAAACAAGATCTCAACCTTGATATTAATGTCCCCACCAAAAACAAATCATATTACCACAAACGGATTACGTTATAATCACCATCCAGCTCAACAATAAATAGAATAATATGTACCAATTGACGTTTTCATTTGAAGAATTTCTTGCCGAGTTTTGGCAAAAGAAACCCACCATTATCAAAGGCGGTTTTAAAAACTTTGTCGATCCTATTTCAGCAGATGAACTCGCTGGACTGGCAATGGAAGAAGAAGTTGATTCGCGTTATATCGCTAAATTAGCCGACACTTGGGATGTGCGTCATGGACCGCTGACTTTTGATGATACACCCGCAGATAATTGGTCATTCATTGTTCAAGCGGCAAACCATTGGCATGAAGGTGCTGCGCAACTGATCACTCCATTTCGTCAGTTACCCGGTTGGTTACTAGACGATCTAATGATCAGCTACTCAACCCCTGGCGGTGGTGTTGGCCCTCATATCGATCAATATGATGTATTCATTACTCAAGGTTCAGGTAAGCGTCATTGGCGCGTGGGCCCTAAAAAAGACGATTACGAAGAAGAATGTCATCATCCTGCATTACGTCAAATAAAAGGTTTTGAGCCAATTATTGACGATATTTTAGAACCTGGTGATATTTTATATATTCCGCCAGGTTTCCCGCATGATGGCTACGCAATTGAAACATCAATGAGTTTTTCCGTAGGCTTCCGTTCACCAAAGAAACAAGAACTATTGAGCAGTTATGCCGACTTTGTGATTGCGAATGATATTGGTGATGTGCACTACCATAATCCAGCATTACCAGCTCGTGCTAACAACGGTGCTATTTTGGCAGAAGAAGCCAAAGATCTAGAAAACATGATGCGTAGTGTGCTGGATCACCCACAATTATTAAAACAATGGTTAGGTGAGCATCTAACACAAAATCGTCATGAACTTGATGTAATGCCATCTGAGCCGCCATGGCAAAATAACGAGACTTATCAGTTCTTAGAAGACGGTGAAGCATTTAAACGTATTGGTGGTTTACGTGCGTTTTATCATCCCGACCAAGCTCACCTTGTCTATATTAATGGCGAGCAATATCAATTACCGCCAGAGTGTGCTGATGCCGCTAAATTATTGTGTGATGAAGAACAAATCACTCATGCACAATTAGGTGAACAACTTGATAACCCAGCATTTCTAGCCATGTTAACCCAGCTAATTAATATTGGTTATTGGTACCCTGTTGAATAACTAAATTAAAAAAGCGGCTATTAATGAATGTTAATCGCCGCTCTTTTATTATTTTTATATTAGACAATTACTGTTTATATTGCGCCAGAGTCAGAGATAATCGCTTTACCCACCAATTAATTGCATCTTTAATATCATCAGAAGAATCAATCATCGTACTCAAGTCTTTATTGCCGCTTTTACGATCAATCGCCGCCATAATTGGCTCACCAGTTGTCGCATCACTGATCAATATTTCCATTGACGCTGAACCAACATTGGTATGCTCACCTGTAAGCACTTTTGAAATGGTTGAGATCCCCAACCCTACAGGTAATACGCTACTTGTGATCGCTAAAATAGGATTAGGTGTTTGCACATTGGTGATCGCAATCGTCACCCGTAATGTTTTAGGTTGTGGCTTTTCAACAACGGTTAGCTTTGTATTTAGCGATTTTAACTGATTGATAAAGTAATCTTTTATCATAATAATGTCAGCTTCTGATAAGTGATCACTTTTTTCTTTATCAAGCACGATATACACCTGATCATAAATAATATTATCGTACTGCGCTATTTTACGTTGCAGTGAACGCTGATTAAATATACCCCGTTGTGCCCACACTAAATCAACCCCATCCTTTGGGCCTTGGCGAAAATCTTCAAAGGTTGTAAATGTCTTTGGTTTCACTATTTGGTGATTATTAGCACAACCACCTACACCTAAAATAACGAGTATTAATAACCAAATATTGCTTTTCATTGCTTCACCTTGCATCCATGTAGTGAAAATACAGTACGCCATACTATAAATTAATAATCAACATGATGCAAAGATAATAGTACTGATCTCTGCTGATTGAGCAGCACAAAATGAAAATAATTTGTGAGGATCTGTGTTAATGATAAATAACACCAAACGTTCACAAATATTCATTTTAGGTTATCTATTCAACCAAACGCATCCAATAATACCAGTAAAAAAAAGCTAACACATAGGTTAGCTCTTTTTAGTTATTCAAATGAAATCATTAGTTATAAGCGGGCTAATTCTGCTTTGCGGGTTTTATTTGTCACACAGAAATTACCACGACGAGTACGGCACTTTGAACAACGTTCACATTCAACGTCAGCCTTATACCCCTCTAACCAACGTTTAATTAACTTAGGTTCAGACAGTAATGGGCGTGATAATGCGAAAAATTCAATACCTGTATTATTCGCCATCGCTTCAATAGCATCAAACTCACTTAAGCCACCAACAGTAATTACTGGCACGTCAACATCTTGGCTGATCACATCACCGTATTGGTGGAAGTAACCTTCAGCTTCAATGGTATAACCGTCGTAAGACTCGCCCACCATGGTGTCAGCCTTGCCATGCACGTTACCTGAAATAACAATCGCATCCACGCCAACCGCTGCTAGCTTTTTACAAATAAGACGCGTCTCAGCAAACGTTAGTCCACCATCAAAGAATTCAGAGGCGGTTAATTTCACCAAAATCGGAAAATCATCACCGACTAAGGTTCTAATTTTCGCGTAAATTTCTAATAGAAACCGCATACGATTATCAAGGCTACCGCCATACTGATCATCACGTTGATTATAATACGGGCTTAAAAACTGGTTAATTAGATAAGTATGTGCCGCATGAATTTCAACACCATCAAAACCCGAATCTTGAGCACGTTTAGTCGCTAACGCAAAAGCTTCAACAATATAATCAATGTCAGCTTGAGTCATAGCCTGACCTAATGTTTGAGTGCCTTTCTCGCACACAGCACTAGGTGCAAAGATCACCCGCTCGCCAAGGTTGTAAGTGGTTTTAGTGCCGCCATAGGCCAGTTGCATCACGATTTTAGAATCGTATTGATGAACAAGATCTGTCAGTTTTTGATATTCTTCGATAAACGAATCGTTATACATCCCCATCATGCCAGCATTGGGTTTTTCTTCTTCGACAATATTTGCATAACCCGTTACGATCAGCCCCACTTCCCCTTGTGCAAGCTCTTCATAAATAGCATAAAGCTTATCGGTCATATGGCCATCTTCTGTCGCCATATTTTCCCATGTTGCACTACGAACAAAGCGGTTTTTTAATGCCATGTTGCCAATACGGGCTTCTGTAAATAAAGTACTCAAATCACGTCCTCTTAAATATCATGTCGTCTTATTTTTCACCAACGCCATAAAAACAAAAAGAACAGCATTATTGAGCTGTTCTTTTTTATGTATTTTTATCATAAACGCTAAGCTGGCGTGAATAATACCGTGACTACATCTAAAAATCTTTAATCTGGATTAAGATAATGTCAGTTGTATCGACGATGCTCTTCAATAATATTGATAGAGCACACATATAGAAAAAGCTGCACAAGGCAGCTTTTTCTATCATTAATAAATCAGTAATTTTAATAACTAAAACATGAATTTAATTAATAAAGTGTTTTACTCAATTTAAAGTTTCTAAATAATGATGATGTAAATGGGTTAGCATCCTCTTCCGTATTTAATCGGTAAACAACATCACCACTATCGATAGTGAATTTATAATCAACACTCGTTTCACTAGCACTTACAACCTTCCCTCGCTCAAGAAGACGGAAAAATGCCCACGGTCCTTGAATAGTAATAGCACGTGGTGATAAATTCGCCGATGCTGGCACTAATGATAATTTTGATATCGACGTTTCACGTAATGTATTAGGCCAAATGAGTTCTACAGGATAACGAGAACCATGACTATACTCAATATACTGACCATCAATATTGATCACACTACGGCGTTGATTAGCACTTAAGTTAATGGGCTCAAGCGTAAACTCAACATCTAATATACCTTTACGATTAAAAAACGCTTGTTGAATTTTTTTCGCATTCGCAAATTGTTTTAGTACATCACTACGCAATAATGACGGTTCATTACTACTATTCATATCCATTGAAATATTATCATCAATAAATAGTTTCAAGTCATTATTATAAAAGTTATCCATCGTACCATCAGGCGCAAAGAAAGTTTCGAAATCCTTTAACGATACATCTTTCGATGCACGGCTATTAAATGGGTAACGAGAGGCCAATTTTTCTTGATATTCTTTATAAACATCACTTTGCCAACGTACTTCGACATATTTAATCGCTTCTTGCTTAATCACATACCAACTTTCTTCTGTGATTTCTTTAACTAAACTATCAAGTGGCTTAGGTAAATTAGTCGCCATTTGCTGCAACGTATAAATAGGGTCGTTTTCTTTTAAGGCTAATCTATCTTTCGTTGCTTCTAAGGCAGCTTTACCTTTGTCTGATGCGTCTTGGATCGCTTTCATATAATGGTAAAGTTGCTGCACTGACGTCATCACTTCTTGTATATATGCAGGCTGTTTGCCATTACTGTCCAAAATTGAATCGATATCAGTAAACGGTGTTGCTATCATTGATGCCACTTTATATTGCGGTGACGTCATTAATGCTAAGCGTGCTTTATCATTTTCAGGTAATTTCGGAAATAACTGAGTATTTGTATCAACCGTTTTAATAAAACGTTCTATTGGCTGTTTATGTCCAACAATATTAGCTAAAACAGTTACCGCTTCATTAATATCAGAAAAGTATTTAATCTCAATATTATTTAATGCTAACTGCCATGTATTGACATAATCATCAACATACAAATTACGAATTTTCTGGCGTAATACTTGTTTATCTTCTGCGCTAAACGTTGCTACTGTTGACTCACCTAATACCCAGCTATCAGCAAGAGCGATATCAGACAATGACTCAATTTTAGGTAAAAAATAACTATTAAACCCTTTTAGAGTCAATAATTGTGGAATATTCAGAGCATCATCTTGCACTCGCTGACTAAACACTACATCAAATACAGGGCCAACCGCTTTTTTAATATCAAGAGGAGCGCCTAATGTTTGCTCTGCCGTACGTTTTAAATTGTTATAGACACGTTCAGCTAAACCTATTGAGCTGAGATCCTGTTGAGTGCCTTCTATTAAATTATCATACGGTCTCATTATTGAAATCGCATTTTTATTACCATCATTACGAAGGCCTTGTAAATCAGTATAAGCTAACGAATAATCCAAATGTGCAAGTAATTGTTCTTGCGTTTGAGCGTCATTAGGAAAGTTTTTTTGCCAAACTTGGGCAAAATACGTCCTTACAACATCATCTTGTCGTCCACTTCGATCAGTCAACATTCTAAATGCGCGTAATGCAGATAGCTCTTGTTGCTCTGAATTAGCACTCTTAATATCCACCGCTAACTGTTTCATTAATGCAGGCAAGAATCGAAATTGCAGCAACCCTAAATAGGTTTCTTCAACTTTAGGTCCAATTTTATGTCCTTGATAAAGCCCTATATCAGAGACATATTTAGGCTTATCTTGAAACACACCGAACTCTAATGTTGCTTGGCGAATTGAATTTAATGGTGCTAATAATTCCTGCTCTGAACGCATCAATTTAGAGTTCGAATATTCCTTTTTAAATTGACTTACTTGATTAAGCACTGCGTTTTCATGATCAATATTTAAGTTGTAATAACGTTGCCACCCACCAATTAGCAATACAGATGCAATACTGCATGCTAATACTGACATCGATAACACTTTTGTCTTATGATGAATAACCCGCAAGCTATCAGATGCAATCCCCGCTTCTGGATAAATAATCTCATTAAACAGTTTTTTCACAAAAAAAGTGGTTGAGTTTTTAGAGTGTTGCGCACTATTAATTGTATTTGATAAACCATAACGACGAGATGCGGCATCAACAAATGCATCCGTTGGTACTCCTTGCTGATAAACAGACATAAAGTAAATACCACGAATTAACGCAGGTGTTGAGAACTGATCAGAAGCAAAAGCATCTTCTAATACCTGTTTTAAGACATCATGCAATCCTGCAACTTGACGAGAAAAACTATAAATAGCCGTACGATCTTCAGAACCAACAGCATGGCGCAATGCCAGTGGTAAAGAGTCATTAATACGTTCAATAAATTGAATATAATCTTGGTCAAATTCAGCTAACCAATGATCAAAATCTTTTGCCGTATTAAGTGAAAAAGTAAATCCCATTACCTCTTCACGCTGACTTTGAGTATAACTACGGAAGTACGGTTCAAAACCATGCAAAAGATCTAATTTAGTCAATGCAATATATACTGGCATGCGTGTTGATAATATCTCCATCAATTCACGTAAGCGAGCACGTAGTAAATTAGCGTATGCGCGGCGTTCAGCAACAGTTGAACTTGCCAGATGCTCAATATCAAGAGCAATAACCACGCCATTTAATGGTCGCTGTGAACGTGTTTTATCTAGCCAATTAACAAAGTTAAGCCATAAACGCCGTTCCATCTCCCCATCATTATTCTCTTCATTTTGTCGTTGTGTCAGTAATTCACCATCAGGATCAATCAATACGGCATCATCACCTATCCACCAATCAAAAGAATAAGGATTTTCACTTTTCTTGCCTGATGCCCGCATCATACTAGAAAAAACAAAATTCTGACTTGAACGATTAATTAAGCTTGTTTTACCTGCATTTTCTAATCCTAAGACCAAATACCAAGGCAAACTATAAAGATAATTACGCTTATTTAAATTTTGTTTTAGCTCTCCCATTACTTGGTTTAGTTCAACCTGCTGACGGTCTTCTAAACGTTTAATAGGATCTTCAATTAATCTCTCTTCGCGGGCTTTATCTTTATTGATTCGCTGTAGGCTACGCCATTGCATAAACCCCCATACAGTAAAACAACACAACGAAAAAATAATGCTCAGTACAGCACGAGATGTGACTGTCGTTAAAGGTTGCTGACCATCAATATCTAACCACGGCCCTGCCCACCAAATAGCGACATTAATTAGAATAAATGTCGCTAACATAATCACAGGTAATGATGTTTTAAAACTTGAAGCAAGCCTGAAGCCAATTGATCTTATTAAATTCCACATTTTATATTTTCCCTGTGGTTATTCCGCTGCAATATTATTTTTAATTTGTTTAATTAATGCGGGTTCCCATTCTGTAACCTGCATTGCATTTACTTGATGATATAAAGTCTGATATTGCTCTGATGCCATTGCTGGCAATGAATTAGCCTTCATCACATCGGCTGAAAGCAAACGCCAATAAAAGGCATCTCGAGGCTCTGTTGCTTGTGATAAACCTTCATTGAGCATTTTGAGAGAAGGCGCAATTCCCTCTTCTTGTGCAAGTGCAAGGGCTTCATTACGCATCTCATTCCAACTACCCATTTGGCTAACTTCTGCAGCGTTGATATTACCGGCAGAGTTATCTAGCCACTTTAACGTCGTATCACTAATAAAAGGTACTAACCCTTTAAAATAGTGAACATTTAATGCTGGTAATCGTTGCATAAAGCGTTGTAATTCATCTTTAATAATTTCTGCCCATGTATCTTCTCCCAATGCAATTGCAATGCGATAGCTTAAAAAATGCCCATCTAACCAGTAAGGCGCTTTAGTTAGGCTTTCTTCTACTCGACGCCATAATTCAATATTAGCCCCACGCTGTAAGCCATCTTCGTAATCACTAATACGATCCAATGAAACGGGCATTAACTGCGTTTCTCCGTCTACATTGGCATCAGGTAAACTATGAATTGAATACCACATTGCAAAACGACGAATACGGATACTTAACATCACACCATCGCTGCCAAGATCAGAAAGACACTCAACAGCTTTCAGAAGTGAGATTTTAAAATTACGCTCACTGCTATTATCGATGTCTAGATTAGGCACTGATGGTGTGACATTGCTACACGAATCAATAGTTGAAGGAGCTGTTACCTTAGGAACGTCAGCTTTATATGTACTATTAACCTGCGCTAATTTATGGCGCAAGCGTGCATTGATATCATCAATAACCTCGACTGGTAACATCTGCTTTTCAGCATGCTGATAAAGCTCTTGCAATAATGCTTCTAAGACAGCCTTAAGATCAGAATCAAACAAAGTACTGTCTAATTTATCTGTAGCAACATATGTTCGCTGACAAATTTGATTAAAAAATTTTTTACGGTGAACAGCCCCACGTTCACCTGGTATTGGTTGACATTCAAGCCAAAAACACGAGATAAAATCGACCAATACACCAATAGATAAAGTGAAGCGTTCAGGCGTAGGTTTATGTTGCAAGCACTGTATTAACACCGTCAGTAACTTGATATCTTTCGATTTTGTTGAGAGTAAATTTACGGCACTCTTTTCAACTTTGTCCCATTCCACTTCACCATGAGCGAGTGAACCCACCTTCATCATCTGGCTATCAATAAAGTTCAGTTGAGGATCATCTTTCAAGCGCTCACCAACAGGGTTATCTACCATTATTGGCGTAAGCAGCTGTTCTCTAAAGCTTGTCATTGACATTTAATACTCCTACCAACGACAAATTTCTCGCATTGGCTTAATAGCCTCAGCAAGATTTTTATTATCAAATTCTACATTATCAATACCTGCTACATCTGAGCGTAATATCAACTGTGGAGCAGAAATCATCGCCTTTATAGCATCAATAGCGGGTATCCCACGACCTGAACGCAATAAATAACCACTGTCATCACTGATCCAATTTTGCGTCACTACTGGCGAGCCAGGAATTGATATAGTGACCCGCCCAGCTTTAATTGGCTGTGGTAATATTAATTGGACACGGCTAATTTTTTCGAAACAAGTCAGCATCAAAATTGGTCCCAACTGAGTTTGATCTTGTGCTGGCACATTCGTTGCCGCAGCTGTTAACCACACACTTGATAATTTATCATTTTCATCTTGCTGATTTAAAATAAATCCTTTTTTTGAGCCACGACTTTTTTCATTATTAACGGCACGTGTCCAAGATGGCGGATATTGCACAGAATTAAGTCCTGCCAATGTTTTAATGGCCATTGGCGTATCAAAAACCTCATCAAAACACTGCAAACGTTTAAGCTTTGATTCAATATCTCGACACTGATTAGCTTTATCTAACGCAACTGATAAATCGGGTTGTGCCAATACTAAGCTTGGCAACAAAGTCAGGCTTAACGATAATATTATTCTTTTCACTATCATCTATTTTGAATCCCCAACTTTTGGCATTTGTGTGCCAGTGTACGTTTAGGAAGTCCTAAGCTTTGAGCAGCCTTAGCACGATCACCGTTATACTGTTCTAATCGATTACAAATAATAGCTTTTTCGTAAGATTCTAAAGCTGTACGTAAATCATCAATCACAGTAAAATCATTATCATTAGTAACAAACTCCTCCAAACCCATGTTCATATCTAATGGTTGCTTGGTAGTAAAAGCTGATTTTTCAATCAAAACATCACATTGAGTTTGTACACAAGCAAATTCAATTAATGACCGTAATTCACGTACATTTCCCGGATAATCCAGGCTTTTAAGTTTATTAAGTGCCGCAAGTGATAAGCCTAAAATATTACGTTGCTCACGCTCGTTATATTGGCGAATAAAATAAGTTGCTAATTCATCAATATCAACCAATCGACTATTTAGATTTGGTACCAATAGTGGATATTGGTATATACGATAATAAAGATCTTGCCTAAAACCACCATCATTCACACTTTGACGTAAATTGACATGAGTTGCTGCAATTAAACGAAAGTTTGAAGATTGCTCTTTATTCGCTCCCAAAGGTCGATACTGGTACGTTTCCAACACTCGTAATAATTTAGCTTGCAAAGCCAAGGGTAACTCACCCATTTCATCTAAAAATAATGAGCCGCCATCAGCTTGAGCAATCAAACCCTTACGGCTTATCAGTGCGCCTGTAAATGCCCCTTTTTCATAGCCAAACAACTCGCTTTCCAGCAAACTTTCAGGTATCGCAGCACAATTAATTGCCACAAATGGCTTATTTCGTCGAGATGACAAACTATGCACGGCCTTCGCTACCAACTCTTTACCTGAGCCAGTTTCACCTTGAATAAGCACCGCAAGATTAGAACTAGCAGCCCTTGCTATTTGTTCACGCAATTGCTCCATAACAGTACTACTGCCAATTAGCTTGCATGTCATATCTAGCCACGCATTTTTTGCCTGTTGCTGAGCTTTCAGACGTACAATAGAATCACTCAATTGTTGTTTATGCGAATCCTGCACTTCCATATCTTTGAGTAACATCCATTGTGCGACAAAAGCATCACTAAACTCGCGATAATTATCATCAGTCAGCAGCCCATTAATCACATCCTGTCGACCAATAAGAACTTGAATCACAACAACTTGTTTACGACTATCAAGTAATGGTGCAATCAATAAACTACTACGATCATCAACCAGATCCGCGAATTGCTTAAACGACGGATTCTGCTGCCAATAAACTAAACGATCATGATCAAGCAAAATCAATGACGCCTGCTGTAAGACGTGAGAAAAAGGATGATCAAAATCACTCACATCCCACGTCCAATCTTTATTATCAGCAGCATGCAAAGCTCGGCCATCCTCTGTTGGATAAACAACATAACTAGCTGTTAATACTAACTTATCTTTTAATGTATTATTATAAAAGTCAGCCAGCTTTACTCTATCTCTATAACTAATTAATGCAGATATACAATGGAGCCATTGTTGCATGACAATTACTCCACTTCACCACAGAACTGTCCATCTTCTACGGTCAAACGAATATGAGAGATCGCTTCACGATGAGCAAGTCGATTCAATAAGGCTAAAGAAACCGGAGGTAACATTTGCCCTTCAATAATCGCTTCTAGCATGCGCGCACCATTTTCAGCACGTGTTGCTCGACGTAAAATTTCTTCAATTAGGCAATGATCAATTACTACTTCAGCTTTATATCGAGTTGCTAATAATTTCTCTAATCGCGATAATTTACTACGAACAATCTGCTCTAACACTTCTTTATCAAGCGGTAAATATGGCACAACTTCCATACGAGCTAACAATGCTGGCTTAAAAAACGCAGCCAATTCTGGGTACATTTTTTCTTCTAGCAATTCTGGCTGCTCGGCATAATCCACGATGGTTTGATAACCAAGATTTGAGGTTAAGAAAAATACAATATTCTGGCAGTCGATAACACGACCTTCACCATCCGCTAATTCACCTTTATCAAACGCTTGATAAAATAAGTTCAAGACTTCAGGGTGTGCTTTTTCAACTTCATCAAGCAACACAATCGAATAAGGCATTTTACGCATAGCTTCTGTCAATACGCCACCTTCCCCAAAACCAACATAGCCAGGAGGAGAGCCAATTAAGCGCGAAACAGTATGCTTCTCTTGGTACTCAGACATATTAATGGTAGTTAAGAATTGTTGACCACCATAGAGCTGCTCTGCCAATTGTATGACAGTTTCTGTTTTACCAACCCCACTCGGTCCAACCAATAAAAAAGCCCCTTTTGGTCGGCCTGGACGGCGCAGATCTGCACGAGCAGTTAATAAGTGACGATGGATCCCTGCAATGGCAACATCTTGACCTTTAATCGCTTCGCCTAAAATACGAGGTAATTCTGTTATTTTAGTTAATTCATCGGTATTCATCTGATCAACAGGTACTCCTGTCCAATCAGCAATAACTTGAGCAATTTGCGCTGCACCTACTTCTGGATAAATAAGTAATTCATCATGTGGAATTTGCTCAAGCTGACCATAAAGATTCACTAACTTATTTCGTAACTCATCTGCAGATAACTCAAGCTCGTCCGTTGATGCAATTGATTCTGGAGCAAGAATCTGTCTGCGGGTCTCAATGATATCGGTCACTAACACCTTTTGCTGCTGCCATGCTTGATGCAAAGACTCACATTCAACCTGCTCTGCATTTTCTGTCTCTACCAAAACGGTTAAACGATCTTCATCTATCGATAATCCTAATTGCTGCTGGCGGTGAATCATCTTTATCTCTAACTGACGCTGATGATAACGGCTCTCTATTTCAGCGATACGTCGTGGTGGCGCACTCAAATTAATCGCTATACGCGCACAAGCGGTATCTAGCACATCAATCGCTTTATCGGGTAGTTGACGCCCAGAAACATAACGAGCCGACAACTCTGCCGCTGCACGTAATGCATCATCACTAATCAACACATTGTGTGCATTTTCATAAACACTATGAAGGCCACGCATAATATCAACAGCTTGCTCTGTTGTTGGCTCATCAAGTTTTACTAATTGAAAGCGACGCGTTAATGCTGGATCTTTTTCAAAGTACTTCTTGTACTCTTTCCATGTCGTCGCAGCAATAGTACAAAGTTCACCACGAGCTAAAGCAGGTTTTAGTAAATTAGCAGCATCACCACCACCTTCTTGATTACCAGCCCCGATCATCGTATGAGCCTCATCAATAAATAGTATGATAGGTGTCGCTGAATGCTTAACCTCATCTAATACTGATTTCAAGCGCTTTTCGAATTCACCTTTAACCGAAGCACCAGCCTGCATTAAACCGAGATCAAGCGCCCATAGCTCTACCTGCTGCAGGGACTCAGGTACTTTTCCCGCAACAATACGTGAAGCAAGCCCTTCAATAACAGCACTTTTACCAACACCTGCATCACCCACAACAATTGGATTGTTTTTACGACGACGACACAAAATATCAATCATTAAATTAATTTCGTTATCACGACAAAGCACAGGATCCAATTTACCTTGACGAGCTTGTTCGGTAAAATTTGAACAAAAACGAGCAAGCGTACTATTGTCATTGCTTAAAGCTGCCGTCGCTTTTTCTGACGTCGAATCAATCACCGCGGTCTCTGATGACTCCACCACTAAAGATGAAAATTGTTTACGGAATGATTCACGATTAATATTTTCAAACGCTTTAATTAAATTAAAGGCCAAATAGCGATCAGGACGAATTAATGCCGTTAAAAATATAATGCCTGAGCGTAATTCAATTTCATTCATTTCAGTTGATGCAAGTAACCATGCTTCTTGTAATAACTCCACCAACAAAGGTGAAAAAGAAGGATAAGTATCGTTACCAATTTCATGTGGCATTGCTTCACCACATATTTGCTTAATAACTTCATTATTTAAGCCGGCATGGTTTATTAAAACTCGCACATCAGATAATGGGTTTTCTAAAAGAGAAAATAAAAAATGTTCAATTGTTACTTCATTGCTTTCACGGCTCATACACAATGCTGCCGCTTGTTCCAATGCAAGTTTAGTTTGTGCGTTTAATTTATTAATTAGCACAGGAAGTTCAATTCTGATCACTATAAAATCCCTATTGAAGAATATGATTAAGCTGAGTTAAAACATCGGTTGATTTATTGTTTAATAAAACTGAATACACAATAAAAATAGCTAGCCAAGATAAAGAAAATCCAGCAAATATAGTCCAAAGAGGTATTTGCTTCGTTAACTTATATTTTTTCGCAGCCACGTGTTCTGTAGCTGATGTTAAAGCTTGAGGCTCTTTATCTTGTAACCGACGCAAAATTTCATAAAGATTGGCAATAACTTTATCAAAAGCTTCTTTACCGTTATTCATTACTTTATATCTACCTTCAAATCCCAGAGTTAAACAAAGATAGATAAACATAAGTAACTCTTGGTATCGTTCTGGTTCAGCTTCTAACCGTGAAAGGACAGAAAAAACTTTTTCACCGCCCCATGTTTCATTATGAAATCGAGTTAACAATGAGTGTTCAGCCCAAGCACTATCTGCTCCCCAAGAAGTACTCATTACTGCTTCATCAACAAATGAGCATAGAATATAACGATAAGCTAGAATAACAGCATGCTCATGGCCGACTTCGGTTAGCTCAACTTCAATAGCTTTAATTTCTTCAACGGCTTGATGATAAATTTCTTCAATATTATCGCAACTTCCCAAATGGCGAATGCGTAAAGCCATACCTAATAATGGTGTAGCCGCATCAATAAATAAATTAATGCTATTACCACGTAACTGAAACCAAAAATCTTGGTCCTGATTGATATTGTCTACATTATCAAACAACAAATCATCGTAGCTACTTTCACGAATATGGTTAGCTTTCTTCATTACACTATCCATAGTAATTAACTCCTAATCGCCCAAAATTGAAGATCAAGATCAGGGAAATCACCCGCGACATGGAACGCAAAACCACTTGAGTTAACAAACATTTCCCATGCATCGCTGGTCTTATCAAGCTGAAAATATGTATAGCCAGCATGATAAGGCAACTGACGCGGCGCAACAGGCAATGGTGATAATGGAACCCCCGGTAGCTGCAAGGAAATAAGTTCACGTACTTTCTCAACAGATGCTATTTTTGTTTGTTGCATAAATAGCTTACGTAATTCATCTTGAGGCATACGTGCACGGACAGCCAATATAAACTCTGCATCCGTAACAAGGTTAGTATCTTGAATCGATGCCACCATAAGACCGTATTTACGCTTATGTAACTGAATCGATACTGCACGAGGCTCAAGTACAATACTTAACGCTTGGCGCAACATTGACATCACAGGAATGAATGAATATTCAGGCATATCATGATCATAGCTACTAAACTCTGCTGCCATCCTGCTTTCATCAGTAAATGTTGCAAGCTCACCACAAATAGACGTCAGTTCTTGATATAGCACTTCCGGATGAACATTACGCAAGTATGCAATATGCTGTAACTTGGGCTGAGTACGGTTTAACATTTGTAATAACATGAAGTCAGCAACATCCGCGACCCCACCTTGGTTTGACAAGCCAATACGTGATGCAATATTTTTCGCTCGCTCTCGCATTAATCCTGCAATTTCACCAATGAAACGTTGCAAACGAGGTACGGCTTTCACATTAAGGTGACAAGGAATGAAATTATCATCTAACATCACACTCCCATCTGGCCGCTTTTCTAAAATCCGAGCGATCGCAATAGAAGCATATGCACTACGATCATCTTTACCTAACATTAGCCTAATACTTGCCGAACTCACATCAATCAAGCAACTATCACCTTGTATTGACTGAATATCTCTCACTTCTTCACGCTTAGATCTATACCGCATCATATTAGTAGAATCATTCCAACTCACTTCAGCCAGAGAATCACTACGTAACGGAATAGCTAAATAAATAATTTGATTTGCAAGAGAACCATCAATAATTTCTAATGCATCTGGTAATAAATCTTGCTGAGGAATATTAAACGACGTACCATCAGGCATAATTCCTGCGGCTCGCTCTATTGCAATACGACCAAAACTTAAGTATTCCAAATTTAAGCTTAATTCTGTTATGCCATATAAATATAAACTAACAGAGTTAAGTCTTTCATCGATCACACCTTCAAAATAGCGTTGCTGCTGTTGAAAATGTTGGGGTTTTATAAATAGCCCCTCATTCCATATAACTCGACTTCTAGATGACATATATTACTCAACCCTGGCCAACATCACTTGATTATCTTTTATATAAATAAGTAGATGATAATCTCTACCTAATGTTTTTACTTTTATCGACTTTTTCCAATCACTATTATCACTATCCGAAAAAAACACTGCTACACCGATATATCGGGTATTCTCATTTAATTCTTTTTTTTCAATAAATTTAAATTTATTAGGCAGTAAAACATAATCATTGTCGCCGATATAATTGCTTTTTAATGCTTTTTTATAATCTAATGCTAATTGATCATAAGATGCTGAATTAAACATTGAATCATCTTTAAGCTCAAAAACCTTTAATTCAACTGGCGACGCTTCTTCATTATTATTTATATTTATTGAATCAGTAGTTACCATACTTATTGTTATTGTACTAGCAGCTACAGATGGATCGTATTTAGAGCTACACCCCACTAGTAAAAATAACCATGCATAGACAGCAACATGCATCACATAAGATATTTTCATCGTCTATACCTCCTGCTGTTTCTCACGCAGGTTCTTGTCATAAGACTGATCAAAAATTTCCCAAAATAACTTTTCAAAACCATGTTGACGATTTGATGTTAGTTCTTTGTGGTAACTCTGATACATATCCCAAGCCCATGCTTCAGGTGACTCATTACTTACTTGCCCTGGGCGGCGATAACGTAAAAAACGACGCATTAAAACCTCAGGTGAAAAAGCTTGTATGATCTGATTTAAGGCTTCATTAATCGCAATATGTACAGCTTCGTTATGATCTTTAACAGTACGTAAACTTTCTTCAATCGCAGCTGGAGCGGATAGGTGTACTAAGCTACGATGATGATCAAACATAACCTGTACTGTTTCGTCATAACTCAAGCCTAGTCGTAATGGGTTATCTTCAATCGGTTGTAGATTTTTATTCATTACACCATAGCGACTAGTGTTGACCTGCTGATGAAGTTCAATTAATCCTTTCACCGCAGCCTGCAATGACGCTCCCATTTCCTCAGAAAGCATTTGCATTTCAGCAAGATTATCGCTGTTACTTGTACGTACACCTAATCCACGAAATAATGGACCTGTTAATAAATGATTTTCATCATTCATTACAGCAGATTGATTATTTGAGTAAGAAAAATCTCGACTCATTTCCTCTTCAAGTAAATCCAGCGTGTTATCGTCCATTATCTTATCCTTGTTAATATATGTTGCTGCGGTGAATGACTTTGAACCCTCACTTAGATTCGATTTAAAGCCCCCCAACGAAATTGCTGAAGTTGGATCACGATCAGTATCTGCTTGAATTGTTCTATCATCACCAAGCCACTGATTCTGACTATTGAGTAATGATTCAGTCTTCGATTGCAAATGCTTTAACGCCGGTTCGGTATCTAGATTGTGTCTTGATACATTTAATGCTGTTAAAGGATCATCAATAGCTAACTCTTCTTCTTCAGCCGTTAAATCTAGCTCTTCACCAAACAAATCAAGATGTTTTGAGTCAGATATCATATGTTCTATATCTTTATCTCTATCACTAAACGTATTATCGATAGAGACGCGAATCATATAAGGACCAATAGCAATAACATCATTTTCATTTAATCGAGCATGTTTATCCCAACCAACAGCCATTTGAGCATCATTAATATACGTTTGATTAGAGACATCAGTGATGCAAAAATATCCATCAATTAATGAAATACGACAGTGAGTCGGCTCTAGCCTTCCTTGACGATCTGTAAGACACCAATCACTTGACGAACTTGAACCAATCGTTCCACCGTCAGCAATAAACTCTTTTGTTGCAGATAAACCTGCTTCTAAATACTGTGTATTAGTAACTTTTAGTTTCAGCAGTTTTTGTTCAGCCATGCGTTTATCCTTTTTTACTGACGAACTTGAATGCAAACATTACGATCTTTATCAACTTGACCTAAAAAAGAAGACCAACCCAACGACATTTTTGAGTTTTTTCCTAAATTTAATAATGGCACTTCGTCTTCTTTGATTTCTAACTCCAAATCAAAAGCCATCTGTTCACGAAGAATAAATTCAACTAGCTTACAAAATGATTGATATTCTTTACCCGAAGGCAAAAAATCGTTAAATCGCTCTTGAGTCAATCCCTTAATTTCAATAACAAATTTACCCGTACAATCTCGGACTTTTGAACCAATGATCGTACTTTCACCTAATACACTATTTGCCATACCGAGACACATCCGCTGATGAGTAGGGATAACTACGCTACGCTCTACCCACTGTCGAATAGAAACATTCTCTAAATCAAAACAGTGTGCAATTATTCCAGCAACGACTTGGGGAGATCGACTTCTACCGGCTAATGTACCGGCATAAGACAACATTTTCCCCCAATTTATAGCCGTTTCACCACGAAGTTCAGCATCAGCTAAGCCAACAAAAGCAAATAATTGTGATGAAAATCCGTCACTTGCATTTTCTTTAAAACGAATGTAATAACGATACTTACGCCAAATACGATAAACCAGCGCCAATAACCGATTATTAAAAAAGTCAAGAAAATGCCGGCGTACACCGGTTTCACTCTCTGTCGCTATTTGTTCAAGTAAAAACCCAGGCAAAGGCGATTGCGCACCATTGAGTCCAAAAAAAGTTGTTTCAAGACAAAAACCACCTTGCTCTAATAATTCTAATTTTGAAATATCACTAGCCGCAAACCCTAAACTCGGATTAGCCTTAAACAATAAACGACAATTAGCTTCCCAGTCTTCACTATCAGGATCTTGATCGGCTAAACGTTGTAATAACTCAACTAATTGATAAAAATCATAAGAGCGCGCTTGTTCTTGTAATATTGCCACTTTTTCTGATTCAGAATCGATATCATCAAGCGTTAAATCAAGGGTTGTAGGCCCACCTGTGTTCCCCATGAATACTGTTCCTGATTTACACTATTAATCACAATAAGCTCATGAAATGAATTTATGCTGGCATATAAAGAGAAAAATCGACTCAATACACTACCAAATAAATACAAATCACCTTCAGAACTGAAAGCTTCTTGATTAAGCTCTAACTTAGATTGTAAACCTCTGACAGGTAACCCTTTGATAATTCTTTCTATTGGTTTAGAGGTTATTTTCACAATCCCATCAAGACGTTGTTTGGCTACACGCTCAGCCTGTCGATCAACAAGCGCCCTAAAGTCATATGCGCGTAACACAGAGCACAATGCATCTTTCGATAATAATGAAAGATAATTAAGCGATAAATTAGAAATTAACGTCCACAATAAGCTACCATCTAAAGTCGGTCTTAAAGGTTGTGTTGGCTCAGTGATATTAGAAAAAGTCGCAAACGACGGTGAGCTATTAGTCGGCACACAAATATCCCCCAACCCTAATTCCAATGGTAACTGTCTATTAGTACACGTTAATTGTAATGAGATAGCTTCACTAAATCCTATACCTTGAGTTTCATCACCACGCACAAACGAAATATAATGATCAAAACCATCACTACGTATACTGTCTTTAACTCTGGCACGATAATAAAGAGCTAAACGATGACGAGAACGCTCAATTTCATGCTGAAAACTTTCAAAGGCGGTATAAACCCGTTTTTGTCCTCGTACACGAGACTCATGTGCCTCTTGTCTACCCTGTACATGATCAATACTAAATATCTCAAAATGTGTGGGAAAACGACTCGACGGTATAATCTTATATTCAGAACGTTTTCCCGTAAGATCGATAGGATCGGCATCATGCACAAATAGATTAATAACCGGTGTACAAAATAATTTAAAGCACTCATCACGAACACGAACATCTGCAGGCAATGTCTTTGAAAATATAAATCGGATATGGAACACTTTGCCCATATCTGGAGTAATAAACTGATCTAAATTTTCTACATCACCAAATAAAAATGCATCAGGAAAAGTCAAGTATTCTTGTAAAATTCGATAACCTTCATACACATTCTTTGGATATGGCATCACTGCATCAGCGCTATCAAAACCACGACTTCTAAAGTTTGATGCCGGAATAGAAAACTGCTTATCACCACATATTAATTCAATATGCGATAAATAATGATTCAGCCATAAATAGAGCATTTGTGCACTGTAATGCTGCCCACCAAGAAAAAACTGTAATGTTTTAAGATTAATATCAGCTAAACTTTGCTCACCTAACACATCTAACTGCAAATCAATAATCGATGATTCACGACTATGTGTCGTCGTTACATCAGTAAGCTTTAATGGATAAATATCTATATCCCGACACGTTTTAAATCGACATACAGTTTCAGCCACAGCGCCACTATCAACATCAGTATTAGCTTTAATTATTTGACGAACACTGATCGCTTTTTCGATCGGTGAAAACTGAACAATACTAAAACTAGGCACTGGCCGTAAATAATTAGGCCATAGCATATTAATAATAGAGTGTGTTAGCTCTGGAAATTCATCCTCGACCTTTTCCCGTAAGCGAGCAGTTAAAAAAGCAAATCCTTCTAATAACCGTTCAACATCAGGATCTGTATTTCGCCCTTGCAAGAAACGGGATAGCTGAGGATGAATTTCTGTAAAAGCAACGCCTTGCTCTTTTAAAAAAGCCAGTTCATCTCTAAAGTATTTTTCTTGTGACAAAGTCAAATTACTCGGTATTTACGACTGTTATCCAATAGCAAATCAATACGTACTGATTCATGTAGCGCACTCGAATTGATGCATGCTGTTATATGGAAAAAAATATTTAACGGACTTCCATTATCAGGCATATATCGAATATCAATCTGTTTTAATCGCGGCTCATAACACTCAAGACAATGCTGAATAGCTAATTTAATCTGTAATGCCAAATCATGAGTTCCCAATGCTGCATCATTAAAATCAATCAAACCTAATTGTGGCGCACTCATTGCTTCACCTAGTCGGCTGTTAAGCAATTGCGCCACATTTCGTTTAATTGAGTCTAATATTTGATTAATATTAGGAGCTTTCGTCATTGTCATTTGAGGTGCATCAGTCTCTAATCGTTCAAAGAGACTGACACCATAAGCCCTATCTGCTAGCTCAATATAGGACATTCAGTTATGCCTGATCTAAACGACCAACTAGCGATAACTCAAAGTTTGCTCCCATATATTTAAAATGAGGTCGTACAGATAATGCAACTTGATACCAACCTGGATCGCCTTCAACATCGAGTACTTCAATTTTTGCAGCACGTAATGGGCGACGGCTACGAACATCTGCAGGCGGGTTTTCTTGATCAGCAACAAATTGCTTGATCCAAGTATTCAATTCACGCTCTAGATCTTGACGCTCTTTCCAAGAGCCGATTTGTTCACGTTGCAACACTTTCACATAATGTGCTAAACGGTTAATGATCATCATATAAGGCAGCTGAGTACCTAATTTAAAGTTCATTTCCGCTTCACGTCCCTCTTTCGTATTTGGGAACGTTTTTGGTTTTTGAATTGAATTAGCAGAGAAAAATGCAGCATTATCACTACCTTTACGCATAGTTAATGCAATAAAGCCTTCTTCTGCTAGTTCAAACTCTTTACGATCACTGATCAATACTTCTGTTGGGATCTTAGCTTGTAATTCACCTAAAGATTCAAATAAGTGAACAGGAAGATCTTCAACTGCACCACCACTTTGAGGACCAATAATATTTGGACACCAACGATACTGGGCAAAGCTATCAGTTAAGCGTGAAGCTAATGCAAATGATGTATTACCCCATAAATAATTATTATGGGAATCACTAACATTTTCGCGATAGTTAAATGTTTTTACTGGATTTTCATTAGGATCGTATGGTGTACGAAGTAAGAAACGAGGAGCAGTTAAGGCTAAATAACGAGCATCATCAGACTCTCGTAATTGACGCCAACGAATATAACGAGGACTATCAAATGTCGCTTTTAGGTCCTTAATATTTGGTAATTCTTCGAAAGACTCGATACCAAAGAACTCAGGTGCAACACCTGAAATAAAGGGAGCATGAGCCATCGCACCTACAGCACCCACATATTGTAATAATTTTATATCTGGTGATGATGGAGTAAAAGCATAGTTACCGATGATCGCACCAACAGGCTCACCACCAAATTGACCATAGCCAGCAGAATATACATGCTTGTATAAGCCAGATTGAGAAGTTTCTGGAGCAAACTCAAAATCGTCTAGCAATTCTTCTTTGGTTACATTTAATAATTCAATCTTATTATTTTCGCGGAAATCAGTACGATCAACGAGCATCTTAACGCCACGCCAAGCTGACTCAATCTTTTGAATTGAATCATCATGCAAAATTTCATCCATTTGAGCACTAATTTTGCTATCAAGCTCAACAAGCATTTGATCAACAAGTGCCTTATTAACTTGATCAGCACCATGCTCGCTATCTAATAGGTTTTCGATAAAAGCAGCAACGCCTTTCTTTGCAATATCATAGCCATCATCACTCGGTACCATGCGAGTTTGAAGCATAATTTCATCAAGTAAGCTACCTTGGGTTGCTTTTGATGATTCAACGGTTTTTTGTACAGACATTTATTGATTCCTTAAAAGGGTTTTAACCACAGAAATGATTACTTTTCTGCTTCGCCACTGACAATTTTCAACTCACCTAATAACTTTTCACGAGACTCTTGAGACTCAATAAGTTCTTGAAGACGAGAACGAAATGCTGGAATATTTCCAAGTGGACCTTTTAAAGCAACCAATGCTTCTCTTAATTCAATTAACTTTTTTAATTCAGGGACTTGTTGACTAATTGCGTCAGGAGAAAAATCATCTAACCCTTTAATAGAAAGTGAAATAGGTAAATCAGAATCATCATCAGATAATTTATTTTTAACGGCTGTTGTCAGCATTAAATTGCTTTCACGCATAACTGATTCAAAATTATTTTTATCAACTGAAACAGCTTTACGATCTTCAATCGCAGTATCTTCAGCATGACCTTTGAATTCACCAATCACTAATGTTTTTAATGGTAATTCAACTTCCGATTGCACATCACCGCTATGGGGAACATATTTAATATTAATACGTTCTTTCGGTGCTACGCTGCCTTTCTTCGACATATCTTTTCCCTGTTATATTTATTTTTTGAATCAAACTTAGCCATTTGAAATTGCATGATAATAACCTTATGTGCATAAGGAATGAGTGGATTAGACATCTAATATCATAATGATTCAAGCATCAATCTTAAAAAGTATATTCAAGATGTAAACATGAAAAAAATAAGCAAAAAATACATTTGAAAAAATATCATTATTTTACATAATGTTACGTAAAATTCCCTGTAGGCTTACCTCATTAACACCATTCCCAATCAAATTTACTCAACACATTGATTTTAAAAAGATAAAAAAATAAAAAAATAAAATTACTGAAGCAAGATCACAAAAATGAATTTACATCAAAATAATATTTAATACCCACAAGATATAACAAATTGCAACATTGAAAAATATATCTGCTAATTTCACTTCTTTAAAATATGCTAGGCTAATTATCTTTATTACTCAGGAGCAATAATTAAGATGAATGACGTCATTACATTAGGTAGTAAAACATCGACAGGAGGTACTGTAATATCAGGTAACTCAAATGTCATGATTAATGGTCAGCCTGTTGCCTTAATTGGCGATATTGCAACTTGCATATGCGGTAGCAAAAATTGCAATGGCCAAGGTCCAATCGTGCCTCAATCACCACGAGCAGCCAATGTTAATGGTGTAAATTTTGCGCGTGCAGGTGATCTTGTAAATACTGGATGTGGAAGCTGTTTTCTGACACCAAGCTCACATATTGTCAGTCTTAGCACTAACACTGCGAAAACGGTAAATATGGGAAGCAACATCAACATCGGCAATAACGTTCACATTAATGGTTAACGTATATATCGATATAATCCAGCGGCTAAAATCAGCACTATCAATAATTTTTGCTACTTACAAATATTTAGCATATTCGAACTGAGCAATAACTTGCCTAGCGAGCAAGTTATTGCCCAGCCCCAAGCAATAACTTGCCCAAGATTAATTCAATCTTATTGCAATCTTCACTTAACCCTTTAAAAACAAAGAGATGCAAAACCAATGCAAGTTGGCACGTATCCTGCTTGCAGTACGCACACATCTTAAATTTTTAAGCATAAAGGACATTACAATGCCAACTCCATGTTATATCTCTATCCAAGGTCAAACTCAGG